>NZ_JBIUZU010000001.1:0-632389 GCF_044745225.1 Pandoraea sp. NPDC087047 | reverse complement strand
CTCCTCGCGGCCTGGGATCCTGCGAGGCCCGAGACGATTCCGTTGCAGGCGTTTTATTACGACGTCGCCAATGGCGGGCAACTCACGCAGGCACAACGCTACCAGAGGCAATACTTCGATGCGACCGGGCAGTGGCTGCCCATCCTGCGCATGGCGATGGCAAGCGGGGTGTCGACAGCATTCGGCTTCGACGAGCGCGATCAACTCGACTACGGCATTGCACTCGCGCAACACCTGAACGCGCGGTTTGCGGATACGTCCGCATGTCCGGGCGGTGTGTCGCCGTATCTGTGCAATGGCGTGATCGTCCGGGTCACGGGATATGGCGCCGATTTCCATTCGTGGAATCCGAGTCCGGGCGCCATTAACCGTAAAGGGGTGTCGGCCAGCTATCTGCGATCGGACGCAAAGGTGAGGGCTCTTGCATTTGAGGGCGGCGAGGGATTGATATTTGCCCCGTTTGGCGCGCCTGTGCAGTTACCTCTGGTCGCGCGTTGCATTTATCCGGCGGACGCTGGTACGGGATATCGAAGCGATGTATGCGGCAGCTACACGAGCCCGCTGAGTGTGCCGTGCGCACAACTCGGCATCACGACATTGGCCGCCTGGCGAGCCAATTTTGACCAGACGGGATGGAGCCAGCAATGCGCGTTAGGGGTCGACACGGCGGCATTCAATCTCAGTTTGGCGGCGCGCGGAACGTTCCCGGTGCCGGGGGAGTGGCACGAGCTGTGGAACGAGCTCATCATCGCGCCATGGCCACAGAATGTTCCTTCGCAGCTTCCGCTCGAAGCGGTCATGTACACGACGGAGTCCGCGGCTTTCCGCACGGGGGCGCAGTACATCCAGCGTGACTACTTCAATCAGACGGGGCGATTCCTGCCGATCATCAGGGTCGATGTTGGCGGCAGCCCGCAGGCGCCGTTTTCCTATACGCCAGTCGATCAAGGGACGGCGAATTAGCGAATGGGCCAAGCAACCGAGCAGACGGCTGTCAAATCAGCGAGCCAAGGGATGTCCAGACGCGAACGGCGGACGCAGCAAGGTCGGAAAAACAAAAATCCCGCCGAAAGGCGGGATTCTCGTTTCGAATCAGTGCGAGATCAGGGCAACATCGCTTACTGGATCTTGGCCTTCTTCTCCAGACCTTCGATAAAGCCTTGCAGCTTTTCTTCCTGCATCTGTTGCAGCAACTGCGGCTTGACGTCCGACAGCGGCGGGATTTGCGCGTCGCGCACGTCGTCCAGTTCAAGCACGTGGTAGCCGAACTGCGTCTTGACCGGCGTTTGCGAGTACTGGCCCTTTTGCAGCTTTTGCAGCGCGTCGGCGAACTCGGGCACGTAGGCGTTGGCCGGCGACCAGTCGAGATCGCCACCGTTTTGCGCCGAACCCGGATCCTTCGAGTACTGCTTGGCGAGGTCGGCAAACTTCGCGCCCGCCTTGAGCTTCGCGATGATGTCCTTGGCCGTATCTTCGCTCGGCACCAGGATGTGACGTGCGTGATATTCCTTGTCGCCGAACTGCTTCTTCAACTGGTCGTAGCGAGCCTGCAATTCGGTGTCGGTGACCGGCGACGTCTTCTGGAAGTCGGCAATCAGCGCGCGGATGAGCACGCCTTGTTCCGCGAGCTTGAGCTGCTGCTTGACGTCCGGTTGCGTAGCCAGTCCCTTGCTGATGGCTGCCTGCGCGAGGACTTCGCGCTTGACCAACTCTTCGCGAACCTGCTGTTGCAGTTGCGGCGAGTTCGGCTGACCCTGACGGACCATTTCGCGCACCATGGCGTCGGCGCGTGCCACAGGCACCGGCGTACCGTTCACGACGGCAACGTTCTGGGCAAGGGCGGGGAGGGAGACGGCGGTCAGCGACACGGCGGCGCCGAGCGCCAGAGCCGTGCGGGCGAGTTTCAATGCCATGCTGTTTTTCCTAACGAATGACGAAGGCAAGGTTAATCGACGGGGGACGCGTCGCATGCGTGTCACGCTTCGCCTGGGGCGAGCGCGACGATGGCGAGGGCGTGAATGCCGTTCTGCATCAAATCGGCTAGCGCATCATACACCAGGCGATGCCGCGCCACGCGGTTACGTCCGGTAAATGCCGCAGATACGATACGTACGTTGTAGTGACCGCCCGAGGACGCACCGGCGTGGCCGGCATGTCGCGCACTGTCGTTCTCGAGCGCGAATTCGAGCGGGGAGAGCGCAGCCGTGAGCCGCGCTTCGATTTGCTGTTCCATGGTCATGGCAGTGGCTTCCTGACAGACGACGTTACTCGTCTTGCTTGATGTACTTCGCGAGCCACAGGCTCTGCACGACGATGAACACGACCATCAGGCCCATGCCGCCGAAGAGCTTGAAGTCGACCCACGTGTCGGTGGAAAAGTGGTAGGCGATGACCAGATTGAGCGCGCCCATCGCGAGGAAGAACAGCGCCCAGCTGAAGTTCACGGCACGCCAGAGATTCTCGGGCAGCGCCATCTGCTTTTCCATCATCGCGCGAATGAGGTTCTTGTCGAAGACCAGTTCGGCGACGAACAGCGTAATACCGAAGAGCCAGTACAGCGCCGTGGGCTTCCATTTGATGAAGGTTTCGTCGTGCAGCAGCATGGTCGCGCCGCCGAATACCACGATGATCGCCAGACTCACCCATTGCATGGGCTCGACCTTACGGTGGCGAAGCCACATCCAGATGACCTGGACAATCGTCGTGACGATCGCAATGCCGGTGGCCACATAGATGCCGGCGAACTTGAAGGCGACGAAAAACAGGATGACCGGTAACAGGTCGAAGAGAAATTTCATGAAGTCTCGGCTTGGGGGCTTCGGGGTCTGCGCGCCCGGACACGATGTGTCAGGAGGCAAACCCGCATTATATTTCAAAGGCCCGGCCCGCGAATGGGCCGACCTCCGAAAGCCGGGACAAGGGTGCGTGAGGCGCCTGCCAGCCTATTGGGCAGCAGGCGACCCGATAGCGATTTACTCCACGAATTCAACGCGCTTGACGTCGATATCGTTCGGCTTCATACGATGCGTGTCGACCACGCCGATGATGCGAATCAGCGTCTTTTCGGTGATCTGACGCCCCGTCGGCAGATATTTGTCATCGAGTTCGATCTCGATGGTCTGGTTCGACGCGTCCTGGAAGGTGTAGTGCTCGTGCTTGAGCTTGTTGATGATACGACCCTCGATGGCGACATCGGTGTCCTTGGACGCTTTGAGCGCTTGGTCGACGCTCAGGGCACGGGGCATGACGGCCGGCACGGCCACGATGCCGCTGCCCGTGGCTTGAGGAACGTTGATCTGCGCTTGTGTCGAAGCGGTGAAAGCGAGGCCGCCAACGATCAGCGAAGCGGCGGTGGCCAGAATGAGACGGCGATCGGATTGCTTGGACATGAGATGGGTTCCCTTAATAGAGTTGAACAACTTGGGTGACCGCAAGCCTAGCGGCAATAAATGCCGCTTCCGGAGGAAGTGCGCCGATTTCACGACATTTCACTGGGATTCAGTGTCGTGATGCCGTATTGCCAGGATGAACGCCCGAAGGCGTTCCGTGTGATGCGGGCCGCCGGACCGTCAGGGTTGTCGGGGGCGGCCGTCCGAATCGCCAGGGCCGGTCAATCGTCCTTCGGTTTGTCCGACTGGCCTTCCTTGTCCTCGAAGTTGAGCGACGCGGAGTTGATGCAATAACGCAGGCCGGTCGGTTGCGGGCCGTCTTCGAACACGTGTCCGAGGTGCGCGTCGCAGTTGTGGCAGCGGACTTCCACGCGAACCATACCATGACTGTAATCCGTCACTTCGTCGATGCCTGCACCGTCGATCGGCTTGGAGTAGCTCGGCCAGCCGCAGCCGGCGTCGAACTTTTCGGTCGATTCGAACAGCGGCTCGCCGCAACACACGCAGCGGTACGTGCCGTCTTTCCAGTGATCCCAGTAACGGCCCGTGAAGGCGCGTTCGGTCGCGGCATGGCGCGTGATCTGATACTCGACGTCGTCGAGTTGGGCACGCCATTCGGCGTCGGTTTTTTCCACTTTGCTCATGAGAGTCTCCTGAGAGACGGCGGCCCTGAAGGTGCCGCCGCACGTCGATCGGGTATTAAGGGTATCGGGTATCGGGCATCGGGTCAGAGGGCACCGCACGAGGCAAAGATGAGGGCAAGGCGCGGTTTTGCAACGGCATGCACGCCGCTTAGCCCGTCCCCGTGGGCGGGGCGATCAAGACGAGCAACTGACTTCGAGTTGGGTGGCCCAGTCGGGCGGCAACTCGGCGTAGCGCTCGAATTCGGGTTGTGCGTCGTACGGATGCGAGAGCACCTTGAGCAGCGTGTCGACTTCCGAGAAATCCTTCTCGTTGGCACGCCGGATGGCAATTTCTGCCAGATGATTACGCAAGATGTACTTCGGGTTGACGAGTCGCATCGCCACGGCGCGCTTGACGTCGGTGCTTGCCTCGTAACGCAGGCGAGCACGGTAATCCACGGCCCAGGCGTCGAAGCCGGGGCGGTCGATGAACATGTCGCGCAGCGGGGCGTCGGCATCGGGGTTTTCGAGTTCAAGCGTGGCAAGCGTGCGGAACAGGTGCGTGAAGTCGACGCGTCCCTCGTGCATGAGCTTGAACAGACGGTTGATGAGCACCTCGTCGTCGGCATGCGACTCGCGCAGGCCGAGCTTGGCGCGCATGCGCAGGTCGATCTCCTCGGCGAATCGGGTCTTGAACACGGGCAACACCGACTGCGCCTGCTCGATGGCCGCCTCGCCTTCGCCGAACAGCGGTAGCAGCGATTGCGCCAGACAGAACAGGTTCCAGTAGGCGACATTCGGTTGGGCCTGATAGGCGTAACGTCCCTGCGTATCGGAATGGTTGCAGACGTGGTGCGCGTTGAAGCCGTCGAGAAAGCCGAACGGGCCGTAATCGATCGTCAGCCCGAGGATCGACATGTTGTCGGTGTTCATCACCCCGTGGCAGAAGCCCACGGCCTGCCAATGCGCGACCATCTCGGCCGTCGCATCGCACACGGCGCTCAGCAGTGCGAGATAGGGATTGGCCTCGTCGCGGCAGTGCGGGTAGTGGTGGTCGATCGTGAAGTCGGCGAGTTGACGCAGCGCCTCGTATTGATCGCCCGCCCAGAAGTGTTCGAAATGGCCGAAGCGGATGAAACTTGGCGACAGACGCGTGACAACGGCGGCCGTCTCGATGGTTTCGCGTCGCACGGGGGCGTCGGAGCCGACGACGCACAGCGCGCGCGTAGTCGGCACGCCGAGATGGAACATGGCCTCGGAGCCGAGGAATTCGCGAATCGACGAGCGCAGTACGGCGCGTCCGTCGCCCATGCGCGAATAGGGCGTGAGTCCGCCGCCCTTGAGCTGAATCTCCCAGCGTCCGCCGGGCCCGTCGGCCTCGCCGAGCAGCAGCGCGCGTCCGTCGCCCAACTGACCGGCCCACACGCCGAACTGATGGCCCGAGTAGACGCTGGCGAGCGGGTCGCCCCCCGTGAGCGGCGCATTGCCCGCGAAGGTGGCAAGGAATTCCGGGTCTCGGGTGGCTTCGCTCGACCAGCCGAGCAGGCGAGCCGCGTCGGCAGAAAAGCCGACGAGATAAGGCGCGGGCAACGGCTGAGGCGCGAGGCGCGTGTAGAAGTCGGGGCCGAGCGTCGCAAAACGGTTCGCCAAAGGTAGCGGTCCGAACGGCTTGAGCGAGGCGGGAACAGGGGCGGGGCGGTCTGTGGCCGGCATTGGGGGACGTTCCTGATGGTGAACAAACATTCTACTTGAGGTGTCCGTTGCGCGCTGCCAGGTTGCGTACACTGGCAAAGCCGCGTATCTGCTGCGCCGCACAAGCGATGGACATTGACCCGGCGCGCGGGCGCGTCAAGAATGATTCTCCGCAGCGAGTACCGGTGCACGCATCACGTGTGCCAACGCATCCCAAGAGAAAAACGCGAAGCACGAATTTCTGACCTTCCCGAAGGCTGTTCCCGACGTATCCCCGTAATTCCGGTTTTTCCGACTTTTCTGGAGATTCGACGCATGGCAACACCGCTCCTCGGCCAGATGATGGCCGCGCCGCTCCTGATTTCTTCGCTGCTCACGCATGCCGCCCGTCATCACGGCGACACCGAGATCGTGTCACGTCGTGTCGAAGGCGACATTCATCGCTATACATGGCGCGACGCCGAGCAGCGCGCGCGCCGGCTGGCCCAGGCATTGCGCCGCCTGGGCGTGAGCGATGGCGAGCGTGTGGGCACGCTGGCATGGAACGGGTATCGCCATCTTGAGCTTTACTACGCGGTTTCGGGCATGGGCAGCGTGGTGCACACCGTGAACCCGCGGCTGTTCCCCGAGCAGGTGGCATACATCGTCAATCACGCCGAAGACCGCTACGTGGCGTTCGACATCAATTTCCTGCCGCTAATCGAGACCATCGCGCCGCAATGCCCGGACGTGCAAGGCTGGATCGCCATGACCGACCGGGCGCATCTGCCGGCGTCGACGCTGCCGCTGCTCTGCTACGAAGACCTGCTTGCCGCCGAGGACGGTGATTTCGAATGGCCGTCGATGGACGAAAACGTGGCGTCCGGGCTTTGCTACACGTCCGGCACGACGGGCAATCCAAAGGGGGTGCTCTACAGCCATCGCTCGACGGTGCTGCATGCTTTCGGGGCGTCGCTGCCGGACGCCATGAATATGTCCGCGCGCGACGCCGTTCTGCCGGTGGTGCCCATGTTCCATGTGAACGCCTGGGGGCTGCCATATTCCAGCGCACTCACCGGGGCGAAGCTCGTCTTCCCCGGCAAGGATCTCGACGGCAAGTCGCTCTATGAACTCTTCGAAGCGGAGGGCGTGACGTTTTCCGCGGGCGTGCCCACCGTCTGGCTGGGGCTGCTCACGTATGTGAAATCCATCGGGGCACGCTTCTCGACGCTGGAGCGCACGGTGATTGGCGGGTCGGCCTGCCCGCCGGCCATGCTGCGAGCGTTCGAAAAGGACTACGGTGTGCGCGTGATCCACGCGTGGGGCATGAGCGAGATGTCGCCGCTCGGCACGCTGTGCCACTTGCGCAAGCATCATCGCGACCTGCCCGAGCAGGCGCAGCAGCACATTCTGGAGAAGCAGGGCACGGCGATCTATGGCGTCGACCTGAAAATCGTGGGCCCCGACGGCGAAGCGCTGCCGTGGGACGGCAAAGCGTTCGGCGATCTCTACGCGCGCGGGCCGTGGGTGCTCGACCGCTACTTCCGCTCGGACGTGTCGCCGCTGGTCGACGGCTGGTTTCCGACCGGGGACGTGGCCACGATCGATCCCGAGGGGTACGTGCAGATCACGGATCGCAGCAAGGACGTGATCAAGTCGGGCGGCGAGTGGATCAGCTCCATCGACGTCGAGAACGTGGCGATGGCGCATCCGGATATCCATGAAGCGGCGTGCATCGCCATTCATCATCCGAAATGGGAGGAGCGGCCGTTGCTGGTGGTCGTACGCAAGGCCGGCTCGACGCTCACCCGCGAGGACGTGCTGGCGTTCTATCAAGGGCGTGTCGTCAAATGGTGGATTCCCGATGACGTGGTGTTCGTCGACGAGATTCCCCATACGGCGACGGGGAAGATGCTCAAACTCAAACTGCGGGAGAAATTCCGCGATTACGTGCCGGCGTCGTAAGTCTTCCGTCGTCGTTGCGGCATCCGCCGGGAACCCTTTCGGAAACTTCCGATCCCCCGACGGATGTTGTCTGAAATCCAGCATTGACGCCGTTTTTCGGGCGATCTCAAGCCGTCTCGACGCTACGTCCCCTCTATAATGTCAGCCTGAATTTGCCCGGCGCGGTCGTTGTTGCCGTGCCTTTCATTGGCTTCCCGAAGGAGACGCAGTGCATCTGCTGAGTGCCACCGCCGGCCTCGTGCTCGTGAACGGCGTGAGCTATGGCTTGCTGCTGTTCATGCTGTCGAGCGGACTCACGCTGATTTTCAGCATGCTGGGCGTGCTGAATTTCGCGCACGCCAGCTTCTACATGCTGGGGGCGTACTTTGCCTATGCGCTGTCGGCGGCGATCGGTTTCTGGCCCGCGCTGGTCGTGGCGCCGCTGATCGTCGGCGGGCTGGGGGCGGTGTTCGAGCGTGGCGTGTTGCGACGTCTGCGCGCGCGCGGCGCGCTGGCGGAACTGCTGGCGACGTTCGGACTGGCCTATATCGTGGTGGAGCTTGTGCAACTCGCCTGGGGGCGCGGGCCGGTCGACTACGAGGTGCCCGCGGTCTTCGAGGGCGTTCTCGTGCACGTGGCGGGCATTGCGGTGCCTGCATACCGATTGTTTCTGATGGGATTGGCGTGCGCGATTGCCCTGCTCGTGTGGGCGGCGTTCCGCCTGACGCGCGCGGGGCTGGTCTTGCAGGCGGCGTTGTCGCAACCTGCGATGACGCAGGCGCTCGGCTATGACGTGCCGTCCCTCTATACCGGCGTATTCGCATGCGGCGCGGCGTTGGCGGCGCTGGCGGGCGCGGCGGGGGGCAATGTGCTGGTCACGGAGCCGGGCATGGCGGCGACGGTCGGCAGCGTGGTCTTCGTGGTGGTGGTCGTGGGCGGGCTCGGCTCGCTGGGCGGCGCGTTCGTGGCGTCGCTGCTCATCGGCCTGCTGCAAACCTGGGCGGTAACGAGCGATGCCAGTCTCGACCCATGGTGGCCCGATGGCATGCAAGGTGTGGCGGGCGGCCTCGGGGCCGTTATCTCGCCGGTCTTGCATCTGAGTGTGGCACAACTCGCACCGGCGGTGCCTTATCTGCTGATGGTGGCCGTGCTGCTGTGGCGCCCGCGCGGACTCTTTGGCGTGAGGGAGGGGTGATGCAAGACGTGATTGTCGGTGCGCCGCATGCCGTGCCGGTGTCGTGGCGTTGCCGGGTTGCCGCGTGGTTGGGTTTTGCGGCGGTCCTCGGCCTCGCGCCCTGGTGCTTTCCTTCCGATGCCGCCTTGACCCTGATGACACAAATGGGCACGGCGGCCATCCTTGCGCTGTCCTTCAACCTGCTTCTTGGCTCGACTGGCCTGTTGAGCTTTTGCCACGCGACGTATGCCGGCATCGGCGCTTACGCGGGGGTGTGGTGCATGAATCGCATCGGGGCGCACGGGTTGCCGGTGTCGATGGCGCTCGTGCCGTTCGCCGGCGCGCTCGCCGGTGGTGCGGCGGGCGCCACGCTGGGCTATGTCACGACACGTCGCTCGGGCATGACGTTCGCGATGATCACGCTCGGTGTCGCAGAACTGGTCTGGGTCATCGCGGCGATGTTGCCCGAGTGGTTCGGCGGCGAGCGCGGCATTCCGACCGATCGCACGTTGGGGGCGCCCTGGCTGGGCATCACCTTCGCAACGCAGCGCGAAATCTATGGGCTTGTGGCGATGTGGTTGTTTGTCTGCACGGCAATGATGTACGGCGTCACTCGCACGCCGTTGGGGTTTCTCGCGCGAGCCGTTCGCGACAATGCGGTGCGGGTGGCGTTTCTGGGGCAATCGCCTGCCGCCGTGCGGTATCGCATGCAGATCGTCTCGGCAGCCTTTGCCGGCGTGGCCGGTGCGCTTGGGGCGCTCAATTTCGAATTGGTCAGTGCGGACACGTTCAGTCTCGAGCGCTCCGGCGCGGTGCTCGTCTTCACGGTGCTGGGCGGTACGGCCTATTTTGCCGGCCCGATGCTGGGTGCGGTCGTCGGTGTGTTCGCCACGGTCGTGCTCGCGACCTACACGCGTGCCTGGCAACTCTATCTGGGCTTGGGATTTCTTGCGGTCGTCGTGTTTGCGCCGGGCGGCATCGCCGGATGGATCGCGATGCATGTGCAGGCGTGGCGCAATGGCAGGGCGCGAGTGCTGTGGAAGCCTTACCTGATGGCATGCGCCGGGTTGGCGCTGGCCGCCTGCGGGTCGATCGCCATGGTCGAAATGACCTACGGCGCACGGCTGTCGATCGATGCAGGGCAAGTGTCGGGGGGCTTGAGCGGCCGGACGGGCGCGGGCGCCTGGGGGCTGGCCGCGGCGACCGCCGTTGCCGGGCTGGCGATTGCGATGGTTGCCGTGCGTCGACTCAGGCGCGACGCCGCGAGCGTTGGCTTCACAGAGGAGCCGCAGCGATGAATCTGCTAGCGAGGCGCGCGGGGGGATCGGGGCAGGCGCTCAGCGTGCGAGGCGTGCGCAAGTCGTTCGGTCGAACGCAGGTGCTGAATGGCGTCGACCTGACGCTTGCGCCGGGTGAACGGCTCGCAATTATCGGCCCGAATGGCGCAGGGAAGAGCACGCTGTTCGACGTCATCACGGGCAGAGCGCGGCCGGACAGCGGACGCGTGCTGATGAGCGAGCGCGATGTCACCGGCCGGGCACCGCACGTCATCAGCCGGCTCGGCTTGTCTCGCAGCTTTCAGACCTCGCAATTGTTCGCGCAGATGAGTGTGATCGACCATCTGCGTTGCGCAGGACTCTGGCCGAGCGGGCATCGTTATACGTTCTGGCGGCGCATGCGCGGTCTCGATGACGTCACCCGGCGCAGCGAGGACTGGCTGGCGCGTCTCGGGCTCGCAGCGCGGCGCGATGTGCCAGCCGGTGCGCTCAGTTATGCAGAGCAGCGCGTGCTGGAGATCGGCTTGTGCGCGGCGTCTGCGGGCAATGTCATGTTGCTCGACGAACCGACGGCTGGCATGAGCCAGTCCGAGTCCGCACGCATGGTGGCACTGATTGCCGAGCTTAGCCGGGGGCGCTCGCTGCTCATGATCGAGCACGACATGCACGTGGTTTTTTCGCTGGCGGATCGGATTGCCGTGCTGGCGCGCGGTGCGATCATCGCGTGCGATACGCCGGAGCGGATTCGCGTGCATCCCGACGTGCGCATGGCGTATCTCGGCGAGTACGCCGACCGGCTCGATTCTGCGGGCACGGGGGAGCGTCGCGATGCTTGAACTGACCGACGTCAAGGCCGGGTACGGTGGCAGCCGCGTGCTGCATGGCGTGACGATGCGCGTGGCGCCGGGTGAGATCGTGGCCGTTCTCGGACGCAATGGCGCGGGGCGTTCCACGCTGGCTCGCGCGATCATGGGGCAGTTGCCGCGTGAAGGCGAGATTTGCTGGCATGGCCAGTCGCTGACCTCGCTGGCGTCGCATCAGATCGCGCGGTTGGGTATCGGTTATGTGCCGGAGACGCGCGATGTCTTTGGGCCGCTCACGGTCTCGCAGAACCTGCAACTGGGCCAACGTGTGGCGAACGCGCGTTCGCGGACACCGAATGACGATCGGGCGATGACGCTGGCGGAAGCCTTTGCGCGCTTCGAGGAACTGGCGCCACGTCGCGACGCGCCGGCCGCGTCCCTTTCCGGTGGCGAGCAGCAACTGCTCTCGCTGTGCCGCGCGATGATGGCCGGTCCGGAACTGTTGATCGTCGACGAGCCGACGGAAGGACTTGCCCCGCGCGTCGTGGCGCGCATCGGCCGGATTCTGACCGATCTGCGTGCAACGGGCGTGGCGATCCTGCTTATCGAGCAGAAGCTGTCGCTTGCGCTCAGTTGCGCGCAGCGCGTTGCCGTCATGGGGCGAGGGGTGTTGGTTTTCGAGGGCACCCCTGGCGATCTGGCGGCTGCGCCGGAGATCCGCCGCGAATGGCTTGAGGTGTAGCGCTGCGCTAGAATCGAACGATCGTCTTGCCGCAACTCGCGGGCTCGCGGCGCCCCCAATGACGCAAACACTATAAGGACAGAGACAAGGATGAGCACGGCTTATGAGGTTCGTGACGGCGTGGCCGTCATCACACTGGAAAATCCCCCGGTCAACGGTCTGGGACACGCCACGCGAGCCGGCATTGCGCAGGGACTCGCGCAAGCGCAGGCCGACACGCAGGTGCGAGCCATTGTGCTGATCGGCGGGGGAAAAGCCTTTTCCGGTGGTGCGGACATCCGCGAATTCAACACGCCGAAAGCGACGCAGAGCCCGCTGCTGGTCGACGTTATCAACGCGCTCGACGCCTGTGCCAAACCTGTTGTCGCGGCGGTCCATGCGGTCGCGATGGGCGGTGGACTGGAGCTGGCGCTCGCCTGTCATTACCGCGTGGCGTTGCCGGGTGCGCAGATTGCGTTGCCCGAGGTCAAGCTGGGCTTGTTGCCTGGGGCGGGCGGCACGCAGCGTCTGCCGCGCGCCATCGGTATCGCGCGAGCGCTCGACATGGTGGTCACGGGGCGTGTGATCAAGTCCGAAATGCTTGCCGGCTCGCTCTTCTCGGCAATCCTCGAAGGCAGTCACGACGATCTGCTGACGGGCGCCATTGCCTTTGCCAACGACATTGCTGCGAAAGGCGCGGCCTTGCCGCGATTGCGCGACATCGCCATCGACGACTCGGACGGCTCGGGCCAAACGGCCATCGATGCCGCGCGCGAGAAGGTACAGCGCGAGCAGCCGCATTTCCCCGCGCCGCATAAGTGTGTGGCGTCTGTCGAGGCGGCATTACAACGTCCGTTCGACGAGGGGGTGAAGTTCGAGCGCGAGTGTTTCGTTGCGCTGGTCAGCTCGCCCGAGTCTAAGGCGCTGCGTCACGCCTTTCTGGGGGAGCGCGCGGCGGCCAAGATTGCCGATGTGCCGGACGACACGCCGGTGCGCACCATCGAACGGGTGGCTGTGATCGGCGCCGGAACGATGGGCAGCGGCATCGCCATGACCTTCGCCCACGCCGGTATCCCCGTGACGCTGGTCGATACGACCGAAGCGGCGCTGGCCCGTGGCGTCGAGGCGATGCGCAGCAACTACGGCCGCGCCGTCACGCGTGGCAAGCTCTCTGCGGAGGAAGCGCAAACGCGTCTGGCACGTATTCATGGCAGTACCGACTTCGAGGCGGTGGCTGATGCCGATCTGATCGTTGAAGCTGTGTTCGAGGACATGGCGATCAAGCAGGTCGTGTTCCGCGAGCTCGACAAGGTGGCCAAGCGCGGTGCGATTCTGGCGTCGAATACCTCCACGCTCAATCTCGATGCGCTGGCCGAGACCACGTCGCGCGCGCAAGACGTCATCGGCATGCACTTCTTCAGTCCGGCGAACGTCATGCGCTTGCTCGAAGTCGTGCGCGGGGCTCATACGGGCAAAGACGTGCTCGCCACCGTAATGAAGCTTGCCAAGCGCATCGGCAAGCTTGCCGTGGTAGCGCGCGTATGCGACGGTTTTATCGGCAATCGCATGCTCGAGCCGTACTTCAAGCAGTCGCAATGGATGGTCGAACAGGGGGCGACACCCGCGCAGGTCGACGCCGCTATCGAGCGCTTCGGCTTCGCGATGGGACCGTTCCGTACGAGCGATCTGGCGGGCAACGACGTGAGCTGGGCGATTCGCAAGCGTCGTCATGCCGAGCAGCCCGGTATCGTGTATCCGAAGATCGCCGACGTGCTTTGCGAAGCCGGGCGTTACGGCCAGAAGACGCATGCCGGCTGGTACGACTACGCCGAAGGTGATCGCACGCCTCGCGAGTCTGCCAAGGTCGCGCAGATGCTTGAAGACTATCGCCGGAAGCATGGCATCGCTCCCCGTGAATTTTCTGACGACGAAATCGTCGATCGCCTCGTCTATGCGCTGGTCAACGAGGGCGCAAAGGTGCTGGCCGATGGAACGGCGGCGCGTGCCTCCGACGTCGACATGGTCTACCTGAACGGCTATGGCTTCCCGTTGTGGCGTGGCGGGCCGATGCTTTATGCCGACACGGTCGGTCTCGACCACGTGCTGGCGCGAGTGCAAGCCTTCGAGAAGGGCGAGCACGGCGAAGACTGGACGCCTGCTGCCCGGCTCGTCGAGCTGGCTGAGGCAGGGAAGCGTTTTAACGGTTGATCGTTGATCGGCTAATCGATTGAACGGTCGGGCGCTCGGACGGTAAGTGATGAGGGGCAATGATATGAAACCGATGGACGAAGTGCTGCTCGTGATCGACGTGCAGAACGACTTCATGCCGGGTGGCGCGCTCGCTGTGCCGCGCGGGGACGAAGTGGTGTCGGCAATCAATACGCTGGCGAGTCAATTTGCCCATGTGGTGTTGACACAGGACTGGCACCCGGTGGGACATATCTCGTTTGCCGAGAATCACAAGGGGTGTCACCCGTTTGAGACGATATCGTTGCCGTATGGTGAACAAGTGTTGTGGCCCACGCATTGCGTGCAGGATACGCACGGTGCGGCATTGCACGCGGACCTGCATATCCCGCACGCGCAGGCGTTGATCCGCAAGGGATATCACGCCGATGTCGACAGTTATTCGGCGTTTCTGGAGGCGGATCGCAGAACGCCGACAGGCCTGACCGGATACCTGCGCGAGAAAGGCGTAAGGCGCGTGCACTGCGTGGGCCTGGCGACGGATTTTTGCGTCGCGTGGAGCGCACTCGATGCCAAGGCGGCGGGCTTCGATGTCTGTGTGATCGAGCATGCCTGTCGCGCCATCGACCTCGACGGTTCGCTGGACAAGGCGTGGGCGTCGCTGGCGGCTGCAGGCGTTTCACGGGAGTAGTCGAGGCGCTGGGTAACCGGTCAACCGGACGCGCGAGCCTCTCCCGCAACAGATTTCATGATGGATGGAAGAACAGGCGCTACGCGTGATGCGTTGCGTCTTCAGTGAAAGAGATGACGATGGACAAGTTTTGCCATTTTTGCCGGTATGGCCGGAGTCCCCGATGAGTGCGCTCACGATTCGTTCGGGTTTTATCGATCATCTCGGCATCGAACTCTTGCGTGCCGAAAACGGTGAATCGGAGCTGCGTCTCGCGCTGTCCGCTCAGCATCTCAATAGCTGGGAGGTCATGCACGGTGGCGTCACGATGGCGTTGCTCGATGTGGCGCTGAGTACGGCAAGCCGCAGCGTCGCGCCGCAGGGCACGGGCGTAGTGACCATCGAGATGAAGACGAGCTTCATGCAACCCGGCGAGGGCGAGATGCGTGCGTTCGGGCGCCTGCTGCATCGCTCGACGACAATGGCCTATTGCGAGGGCGAGGTGCGCGACGCCAACGGCAAGCTCGTTGCCAAGGCGATGGGCACGTTCAAGTACCTGCGCCGCCTGGCGGTCGGGCGCGCAGTCCACGAACAGCGCCGTCCCGGCGAGCCGAGCGGGGACTGATATCCGGCGAGGCGACCTGTCGCGCGCTACCTCGTCGTTGCGGGACGACAAGCACTCGACGTCTTGCTGGTTTGCCAATTTCGCCAACTGTCGGCGTACATCGCTATTGCGGAGGGAATCTCATGACGATCAATCGCCAGATTCTGCTGGTCTCGCGCCCGAAGGGAGAGGCCTCGCTCGATAACTTTCATCTCGCTGCCCCTGAATTACCGGAACTCGGCGATGGGCAGGTGCTGGTGCGTAACAACTATCTTTCCCTCGATCCGTACATGCGTGGCCGCATGAACGACCGGAAGTCTTATGCGCCGCCGTGGCCGCTCGACACGGTAATGGTTGGGGCAACCGTTGGCGAGGTGATCGAGTCGCGTCACCCCGACTGGCAGCCGGGCGACGCGGTGGCCGCCATGTTCGGGTGGCAGGAGTATGGGATCTCCGATGGCAGCAATCTGCGCCGTTTGCACGATGCGCGGGTGCCGAGGAGCGCCTATCTTGGCGCGGCCGGCATGCCGGGTGTGGCGGCATGGTATGGACTGAACCGGATCATCGGACCGAAGGCGGGGGAGACGATCGCGGTCAGCGCGGCTTCAGGCGCGGTGGGCGGCGTGGTGGGGCAACTCGCCAAGCGCGCCGGGTGTCGGGTCGTGGGCATTGCAGGCGGCGAGCAGAAGTGCGCGTATGTCGTGGACGCGCTCGGCTTCGATGCGTGTGTGGACTACAAGGCGGCCAACTTTCAAGCGGCATTGCGAGAGGCGGTGCCGGACGGTATCGATGGCTACTTCGAGAATGTCGGTGGCGCGGTGCTCGACGCGGTCATGACCAATCTCAACCCCCATTCACGCATCGCGCTGTGCGGCATGATTTCCGGGTACAACGACGAGCCCATTCCGATGAAGTTTCCCGCGTTGTTGCTGATGAATCGTGTACGGCTGGAGGGGTTTATCATCACGCAGCTTCTGGACGTCTGGCCGCAAGCGCTCAAGGAGCTGACGGACGCCATCGTCGCCGATCAGATTCGATATCGCGAGACGATAGCGCGAGGTATCGAAAACGCACCCGCCGCATTCCTCGGCATGCTCAAGGGCGAGAATTTCGGTAAGCAGATCGTGCGATTGTTCTGACGGTGCGTTTGCCCGAAGGCATCTGACAACGCGCCGTCACCAGGGCGTTGGCTTTCGACTCAGGTGCGTTCGATGTCGATGTGGAAGCGGAAGTGCCGAAGCTCGCGAAGTTCGCGCGCAGGTTGCTCGGGCGTGACGGTCGATTCGGTGAGTTCGAAGGTGCCGTCGCGGTGATAGCGCAGCAACGTCGTGCATCGCGTGCCGTAAGCGGGAGACGCGATGAATGCCGCCGAGAGTTTTTTCTCCCACGCGGGGGCAACGCCCGTTTCGGGAAGCGTGTCGTCGGTCGCCTCGGTGGCCTCGCGCATGAGTTCGAGCAGCGTCCTGTCGTCGGCGGCGTGACTTAGCGCGTGGCGAAGGGCGTTGCGACGGCTCACCAGTTTCGGCCATGGCGTGTCGAGCAGTGCATTCGAAAGCCCGTGCACGCCCGGCGAAATCGCGTGAGCGACAGGCAGCCAGACGTGCTCACCGTTGGCGTTCGTCTCGCGATTGCCCAGCCAGTACAACTTGCCCAGAGGCAAATCCCCTGCGAGGAGATTGAAGCCTGCGTACTCATGGGCGTGCTTCTCGATACGTGCCAGATCGTCGTCGAATGGTGTGGCGTCGAGCATGGCGCAAACCAGCAGGCCACGCGATGGCGAGTCCTTCGGTGTCATCGGCGCGCGGCCGTCGCGGAAGTTGGTCAGGGCTGCGAAGCGTCCTGCGCGATTGACGCCCATCCACGTCCCCCCGCCGCGTAGATCACGGCCGGCCAGAACGTCGGGGCGGTCCTGCCACCAGTGCATCGGTTCGGCCGGGCGTTCGAAGAATTCGTCGCGATTGGCGAGTACGACCAGCGGTGTGTCAGTGCCGGGCTGCCAGGAGAAGACGATCAGGCACATGGGGTGGGTGGCGTTGGCGGCGTAGGAATGTCGACAAAGCACTCGACGTGCCGCTCCCCCTCAAGCAGCGCCGCAAGTCCGCACTCTGCGGCCATTGACGCGAGCGCTGCGACGAAGGCGGGATCGACGTCGTCGTAGCGCTCCATCCAGGTCGTCGAGCCGTTGGCGATGTCGTTGGCCGAGGCGTCGGCACGCCATTGGATGTGGCCCGCCACGCCGAAGCGCGCGGCCGTCAACGCAAAGAGTTGCGTGACGGCTGCGCGGGCGGCGTCGGCGTGGCGGGACGAGACACGGTAATAGACGTAACAGTCCATCGTCAGTCGCAGGGCGGCTGCATCAGGACGCCGCCGCTGACGATGCGGGCGTCTCCGTCGGGTCGATGATCGCGTACGGCAGTTCGGCGAATGCCAGTGCGGGACCGTCGGCGGCGCCGAGGCGAACGTCATCGGTTTCGCGCGCGGCCAGCTTCACTTCGACGAGGACGTCGTAGCCACCATTCGGCGCGGGCGCGGCCTGCACGACCATGCCGCACGGTTGGTCCGGATCGCTCGTCTCGACGAGTTCCTGCCCCGGCAGCGGTTGCGCACCGTTGACGTGCGCCAGATGCAACCGGCGCTTGATCGTGCCGCGATACTGACTGCGGGCGACAACTTCCTGTCCCGGGTAGCAGCCCTTGCGGAAGTTCACGCCGCCCACGACTTCCCAGTTGATCATTTGCGGCACGAACTGCTCCTGCGTCGCGGTCGTGACGCGGGCCACGCCGCTGTGCACGTCGAGCCACGCGGCAAGGGCGGGGTCGACGGCGAGAACGCCTTCGGCTTGTGTCAACGAATGCCAGGCGTCTGCGGCTTGCGCAACCGGCACGCTCCACAGGAAGCGCGAGAGCGAGCGGGCGGTACCGGCTTCTGGCAGACGGATCAGGCTGGTGGGCGCGTCGTCCATCGCGGCGTGTGTCGCGGCCAGCGCAGCAGCGGGCAGCGATGCGAACGTCGCGGCAAGTACCGCTTCGGCCGCCGGGCCGCCCACTTGCAGCAACACGTGCGTGGCAGTCGCGTCGGTCAGCTTGGCTTTCGCGCGCAGCACGAACATCGACAGACGCTTTTGCACGGCGGCTTGCACGGTGGCGTCGCCGGCGAGATAGATCGTGGCGTCAGGGGCCGCGTCGCGCCACATCAGGAACGTGGCGAGCAGGCGTCCCTTGGCCGAGCAGTAGCCGGCCAGACGCGCCTGCGCCGGCGAGAGCCGTTCGACGTCATTGGTCAGTTGGCCATGCAGAAACGCGGCGGCGTCGGCGCCGTTCACGGCGATGAGGCCGGTGTCGCTCGCCAGCGAGACAAAGCTGCCCGTGCGAAGCGCATCGAACTGTGCGGCGCGTGCGTCGGGCGAAATATGGGAGGAAGAAGCGGCTGCCGCTTGCGGCAGGAGGTCACGCCATTGGGAGGTCATAAACGAAAGTGCCTGTCAATCTGTGAGGGTTCGGCAAGTCAAAGTATTATATTGGGTCTTCCGCCCGGACGTGCGAGCCCGGTTCGACGCGCAAAACGCGCCTCTCGACGCCGTCATCGACACACACGCCCTGGTTGACTGAGGCTCCCCGAACCCGCTGCCGTCCTCACGCGACTTATCCTGCAATTCATGTCTTTCATCAAACGCCTGTTTGTCCTGTTGATTGTCGCGGCGCTGGCCGCGGGCGGCGCTTTCTATTATTGGGCCCAGGCCCCGCTGCAACTGGGCAAGCCGACACTCGACGTCACGATCAAGCCCTACAGTTCGGTGCGCAGCGTGGCGACGCAGTTGCGCACGGGCGGCGTGCCGGTGCACCCGCTGCTGTTCAATCTGCTCGCGCGCGTCATGGACGTGGGCACCAAACTCAAGTCGGGCAATTACGAATTCGCGACGGGCATCACGCCCATGGAAGTGATGGACAAGCTCGCGCGCGGTGACGTCAATCAGTACGTGGTGACGATCATCGAGGGCTGGACGTTCAAGAAGATGCGCTCGGAGATCGATACCAACCCGGCGCTGCGTCACGACACCGCCGGGCTGCCCGACGCCGACCTGATGCAGCTCGTGGGCGCAGATCGCGCCGAAGCCGAGGGCATGTTCTTCCCCGACACCTACCTTTTTCCGAAAGGCACGAGCGACATCGACATCTACAAGCGCGCCTATCGTTTGATGCAGAAGCGTCTGGACGAGGCGTGGGCGTCGCGCGCACCGGGATTGCCGTACAACACGCCGTACGAGGCGCTTATCATGGCCTCGCTTGTCGAGAAGGAAACGGGGCAGTCCGCGGAGCGCGGGCAGGTGGCGGCGGTGTTCGTCAACCGGCTGCGCAAGCGCATGCTGTTGCAGACGGACCCGACAGTCATCTACGGCATGGGCGATCTGTACACGGGACGCCTGCGCAAGCGCGATTTGCAGACGGATACGCCGTACAACACCTACACGCGCGCGGGATTGCCCCCGACGCCGATCGCGCTGCCGGGGGTGGCGTCGCTGGCGGCGGCGCTCAATCCTGCGCCGACCGACGCCCTGTACTTCGTGGCGCGCGGCGACGGTACGAGCCATTTCTCGACGAATCTCCAGGAACACAATCGCGCCGTGGACAAATATCAGCGAGGTGAGCAATGACGCATTCCCCCGAGGCAACGGCCGCAGTGCCGGGCAAGTTCGTCACGTTCGAAGGTATCGATGGGGCGGGCAAGAGCACGCACGTCGACGCCTTTGTCGACGCGCTGCGCCAGGGACTCGTCAGTGTAGGGCGCAATGTTGTCGCCACACGTGAGCCGGGCGGCACGCCGCTGGGCGAGGCGCTGCGCAAGCTCGTGCTCGACGAGCCGATGGATATCGAAACCGAAGCGCTGCTGATGTTCGCCGGACGCCGGGAACATCTGGTGAAGGTGATTGAACCGGCGCTGGCGCGGGGCGACTGGGTCGTCTCCGACCGGTTTACGGATGCAACCTTCGCGTATCAGGGCGGCGGACGGGGCCTGTCGCGCGACAAGCTGTCGATTCTGGAGCAGTGGGTGCAGGGCTCGCGTCAACCCGATCTGACGATTCTGTTCGATCTCGATCCGGCCATTGCCGCAGCACGCCTTGCTAGCGCGCGCGCGCCGGACAAGTTCGAGCGCGAATCGGCCGCGTTCTTCACGCGCGTACGCCAAGAATATCTGCGCCGTGCCGAGACGTCGCAAGGGCGCATCGTCCTGATCGATGCCGCGCAAAGTATCGACGCGATTGCCGAGCAACTCGCAGGTGTCTTCGCTCGCTTGGGTTTGCCCGGGCATTGAGGCGCTGGTTGGCGTCCCCCTCAGGGGCGCCGACAAGAGAGGCAACGGACAGAAGGAACTGAAGGGATACAAGCCGCGCGGTCTCGCCGACGCGCGCATAATCCGGTAATGGCGTCGAAGACCGGGACACGTACGGAAAATCGCAGTCCCGCCGACGCATCATCTGCAACATCCGGCCAAGGAGCCCACATGCTGTATCCGTGGCAGTCACAGGACTGGACACGCCTTAACGACCTGCGCGCCCAGATGCCGCACGCGCTACTGTTGCAGGCGGTGCCGGGCATTGGCGAGCTCGCCCTGGCGCGCACGTTCGCGCAGGGCCTGTTGTGCGAATCGCCCCGCGACAACCATCTGCCGTGCGGCACCTGTGCCGCTTGTCAGTGGTTCGTCAGCGGCAATCACCCGGACTTTCGCGCGATTTGCCCGGAGGCGCTCGCCGAGAGCCTGCCGGGGGCCGAAGCGCGCGCCGATGCCGACGGCGACAAGAAGCCGAAGACCCCGAGCAAGGAAATCAAGATCGAGCAGGTGCGCGAGGTGATCGACTTCGCCAGCCTCGGCTCGCATCGTCAGGGACGCCGTGTCGTGCTGCTGTATCCCGCCGAAGCGCTCAACGTGCATGCGGCGAACGCTTTGCTCAAGACGCTCGAAGAGCCGCCGGAGGGCGTGGTTTTTCTGCTGGTGACGACGCAACCCGATCGGCTGTTGCCGACGATTCTGTCGCGCTGCCGTCGCCTGGTGCTCACCCGTCCGGACGGCGCTCAGGCCACGCAATGGCTCATGGGCGAGGCCGGACTCGACGCCGCGACGGCCGCCGCCACGCTTGCCGAAGCGGGCGGGGCACCGCTCGCGGCGCGCTCCCTGGCATCGCCGGAAGAGCGTGGCTGGCGGGACTGGCTGGTGGGGCAACTCGCTCAGGGCGGCGCCATCGACGTGTTCGCCTGCGCCGAGCAACTGCACAAAGGCAGCCTGCCGGGCGTTCTTGAGACGTTGCAACGCTGGTGTTTCGACGTTCTCGCCGAGCGCATGGCGGGCACCGTTCGTTTCTTCCCGGGACAGGCGCAGGCGCTTCGCCGTTGCGGTGACGCGACCGACGACGTCCGTTTGCTGGGTTTCCTGCGCGAGCTCGCGCAACAGCGTCAGGTGCAGAATCACCCGCTCAACACGCGCGTGCTGCTCGAGGCGCTTTTCCTGCAATACAAACAGTTGTTCGGTGGACCGGCGTCGCTTTGATGCAGGGCACTGGCAACCGATCGCACATCATGTTCATCGATTCGCACTGTCATATCAATTTCCCGGAACTGGCCGAACAGATGCCGGACTTGCTCGCGCGCATGCGTGAGAACAAGGTCAGCCACGCCCTGTGCGTCTCGGTCGATCTGCCGACGCTGCCGCAGGTGCTGGAGATCGCAGCCCGGCACGAGAATGTCTATGCTTCCGTGGGCGTGCATCCCGATTACGAGGACACGCCCGAGCCGAGCGTCGACGATCTCGTTCGTCTTGCGGCAACGCCGAAGGTCGTCGCCATTGGCGAAACCGGGCTCGATTACTATCGGCTCGAGGGGCGCAGCATCGAAGAGATGGCGTGGCAGCGCGAGCGTTTTCGCACGCACATTCGTGCCGCACGCGCGACGGGCAAGCCGCTCATCATCCACACGCGCTCGGCCGCCGACGACACGCTTCGCATCATGCGCGAAGAGCAGGCAGGCGAGCCCGCCGGCGTGATGCATTGCTTCACCGAGAGTTGGGACGTAGCCCAAGGTGCGCTCGATCAGAACTTCTATATCTCGTTTTCGGGCATCGTCACGTTCAAGAGTGCCCGCGATTTGCAGGACGTCGCACGTCGCGTTCCGCTCGAGCGCATGCTGATCGAAACGGATTCGCCGTATCTCGCCCCTGTGCCGTATCGCGGCAAGCTCAATCAGCCGGGCTATGTGCGCCATGTCGCGGAGTTCATCGCCGATTTGCGCGGTGAGCCGCTGCAAAAGATTGCCGATGCGACGACGGAGAACTTCTTCCGCCTTTTCGCAACGGCGAAGCATTGAGTTCGCGTGCTCCTAGCGCATGGTTCGACAGTCAACCGCGTCACCCTGCGATTCCACGTTTTTGCTCGTTTTTTAGCTCAATCCCCCGGAACTACCGACAGGAGCCTCCGATGCGCAAATTTTCGATGATCCGAGTCTGGATGCTGCTCGGCGTGCTTTCGCTGACGGCGTGTGCCACTGCGGCCACCTCCAACACCGCCCTGATCAAGGCGGTCACCTTCAACGACACCAAGGCGGTCGCGCAGGCGCTCAAGGCGGGCGTCGATCCGAACACGACGGACGAGAAGGGCGATCCGCTGCTGGTGATTGCGATGCGCGAGAAGTCCGTAGACGTCGCCAGGCTGTTGATCGATGACAAGCGTACCGATCTGGATGCGACCAATCGGGCTGGCGAGAACGCGATGATGCTCGCGTCGCTCCAGGGCCTGACACCGATGGTGAAGCTGCTCATCGACAAGGAGGCGGAAGTCAACAAGAAGGGTTGGACGCCGCTGCATTACGCGGCGACGAACGGTCACGACGACATCGTGCAGATGTTGCTCGACGCCTCGGCCTACGTCGATGCCGAGTCGCCCAATGGCACCACGCCGCTCATGATGGCAGCGCGCGGCGGCCACATCACCACATGCAAGGTGCTGCTCGACGGCGGTGCCGATGTTCGTCTGAAGAACCAGCTCAAGATGACGGCCATCGACTTTGCCAAGCAGTCGAATCAGAAGGAAATCGCCGACGGTTTGAGCAAGCGCCTGGCGCAACTGCCGCCGCTGCCGGCCGGCAAGTAAGTCGACGATAAGTCATCAGGCAAATCGCCGCCGCGACACCTGCGGTTACGGAGTGTCGCGCGGCGCGCCATGGCGGCCGGCGCCGCCGAGAAAGGCGCGGGCCCCGGCAACGCCCTCCGAGTACACCACGTCATGCCCGGCCGCGCCTTCCTGGCGCAGCGCCGCTTCCAGCGACAGATCCCATTGCGCGTAGGCCGCCCGTCGGTCGGCGCGCAACGCGCCTTGCGGTAGCGCAGCCAGTTGCTGCGCGAGTGCGAGCGCGCCTTGACGTGCCATACCCTCCGGCACCAACCGATTCACCAGACCGATTTCGAACGCTTCCTGAGCGCCGACAGCGCGTCCGGTGAGGATCATGTCAAGGGCGCGGCTCATGCCGATCAGGCGGGGCAGGCGCACCGTGCCGCCGTCGATGAGTGGTACGCCGAAGCGCCGGCAGAAGACGCCGAACGTGGCGGAATCGTCCGCCACGCGCAAGTCGCACCACAATGCCAGCTCCAGCCCGCCTGCCACCGCGTGACCGCTGACGGCGGCGATCACCGGCTTGTCCAGATGACGCCGCGTCAGTCCCATCGGGCCGTCGCCACTACCGTCGCGTGTCACAACGTTGCGACGTTCGGGATCGTCGAACGCAGAAAGGTCGGCGCCTGAGCAGAACGAGGCGCCTTTGCCGCAGAGCACCGCGACGCTGGCGCTCTCGTCGCGCTCAAAGGCCAGTAGTGCGTCACGCAAGGCCGCCGCCATTTCGCGGTCGACAGCGTTGCGCCGCGACGCGCGGGCAAGCGTGACGATGGTCACCGGCCCGTCGGTCTCGACTTCGACGCACGGACTGGCCGCAGGGTGGGAACGTTCGCTCATGGCATGTCTCCAGAGGACTTCGTTCGTGGCCTTCCTGCTTCGTCGTCAGACGCCCGTGCAATCAGGGTGTCGGGCGGAGGAAGGGGGAGGGGGCGTCTGGCGCACGGCCGCCTCATGCTGCGGCTGGCGCACAGCGCAGCAGGGCCGGCGTTGCCGCTGGCGCGCGCAGGTCGGTAATGAAACGGTCGCGCCATCTCGACAGATCGTGGCCGCGCAGGGCGGCCATCATGCTCTCGTGACGCGATTGACGCTCGGACAATGACATGTTCAACGCCGAGCGCAGCGCCTCGGCCATGCCGTCGATGTCGTGGGGATTCACGATGAGGGCGCCGTCCAGCTCCTGCGCCGCGCCCGCGAAGCACGAGAGCACCAGCACGCCCGGGTCCGCCGAGTCTTGCGACGCGACGTATTCTTTCGCAACGAGATTCATGCCGTCGCGCAGCGGCGTGACGTAGCCGACCTGCGACGCGCGAAAGAACGACATCAGCACCTCGTGATCGTAGCGCTTGTTGATGTAGCGCAGCGGCGTCCAGGCCAGATCCGAGAACCGGCCGTTGATATGTCCCGCCTCGGTTTCCAACTGACGACGGATCTCGCCGTAGCCGGTGACATCGGAGCGGCTCGGCGGTGCCACCTGGACGAAACTCACGGTGCCTTGCTGGTTCGGCCAGAGTTCAAGCAGCCGCTCGAATGCACGAAAGCGTTCCAGCATCCCCTTCGAGTAGTCGAGACGATCGACGCTCATGATGAGCTTGCGCTCCTGCAAGCCCTGCTTCAGATCGAGAATGTGTTTGACCGTCGCGCGAGCGGTCGCCTGTTCCTGAATCTCGTCCGGATAGACGCCGATCGGATAGACGCCCGTGCGCAGCGTGCGTCCATACGCCGTGACCGTACCGTCGCTGCTCAATGACGCCCCCGCGTGCCGCATCAGATAGTCGGTAAACGCCGTGCGGTCCGTCTCCGTCTGAAAGCCGACGAGGTCGTACTCGCACATGGCGCGCACGAGCGCTTCGTGCGGCGGCACGGTCATGAGCACTTGCGGCGACGGGAACGGAATGTGCAGAAAGAAGCCTAGGCGCTGCTGCAATCCGATTTGACGGCAGGCCTGCGCGAAGGGCAGCAGATGGTAGTCATGCACCCAGACGAGATCGTCGTGCTTGAGCAGCGGCGCGAGCAATGCGGCGAAACGCGCGTTCACGTGACGATAGCCGTTGTAATCCTCGCGCTGGTAGCGCGTGAGATCGTCGCGATAGTGAAACGTGGGCCACAGGGTGGCGTTCGAGAAGCCGCGATAGTACGTGTTGTAGTCGCGGCGCGTGAGCGGCACGGTGGCAAAGGTGACGTTGTTGCGATGGGCGATGTCCGGCGCCGTGGCCGGTTGCGCATCGATTTCGCCGTTCCAGCCGAACCACATGCCTCCGGTGTCTTTGAGCGCGTCGAACACACCGATCGCCAATCCGCCTGCGGTAGGTTTGCCTTCGGTAATCGGGGCGACCCGGTTCGACACGATGACTAAGCGACTCATACGTCTGTCTCCTGTGATGGGTTGGCCGGGCCGGGCGAGCGCGGGTGGCGCAGCGTCAGCAACCAGGCCGTGAGCGCTTCGGGCGACGGCAGACGATGACGTGCACAAGTCTCTCCGTCACCAATCTTGATCGTGATGCCACCCAGCGCATTCACGTCGGCGAAGCCGGCCTCGTCGGTCAAGTCGTCACCCGCGAAGAGCGGCGTTCGACCGGCAAACGGGACCTCGTTCAGTAGTGTTGTGATGGCGCGGCCCTTGCTGACATGGCGAGGCCGCAGTTCGAAGACGAGCTTGCCCGGTTGGAGCGCGAAGCGCTCGGGATGCAAGGCGGCCAGCGCTCGCATGGTGTCGCGTGCCACGCCGGCCAATTCGGGGGCCCCGCGGTAGTGCAGCGCGAGCGCGCAGCCCTTGTTTTCGAGTAATAGCCCGGCATGTTGCGCGACCAGGGCTTGCAAGGGGGCGGCCATCGCCGCGATGTGCTCGGTGTCGGTGCCATGCCCTTCGGCGCGGGCGAGTTTCCCATCCGCATGACGGATTTCCGCGCCATGCAGGCCGGCCGCAGGCATTCGCAGCGGCGCCAGCAGGCCGTCGATGCAGTCGATCGTCCGCCCCGAGACGACCGCCACCGCGCCGTGCGTGCGCTCGAACAAGCCGGCCAGCACGCGGGCCGTGTCACGCGGCAGGGTGACGGCGTCCGGGCGCGGCGCCAGCGGCGCCAACGTGCCATCCAGATCGAAGAAGAATGCCACCTTGGTAATGTCGACGACACAAGTGTCGGCCGGCGTGGTCGTGACGGGCACGACCGGCTTGGTGGCCGCCGTCAAGGCGGGCGGGCAAGACGCTGTGGGTTCCATGGCACTCCGTCGCTGACGTGCCGCAGGTCGACAGGTCATTCCAGGGCCAGCAGGGCTAGGGAGTGGGCAGACGAGGCGGGGCGTGCGGCGATTTGATGGGCGGGAGCGCGGACATCCGCGCGGAATAATTCATCCTAACCCCTCAAAAAGCAACAAGGGGTCGTCCGATGTATGAAATTCCTGTCGGATGGCGCCTACAACGCCGAGAAAGTTAAGTAGGTATTGAATATGAGAATCGTTTGCAATAACATTCGACAATTGCCGCAAAGTGGTCCATCGGGATCGATTGCGGCACGGCACACCTGCCACGCACGCGCCACCACCGGCGCACGGACGTGCGTCGGACGACAACAATGATGAAAAGACTGTGGTTTCAGTTGCACTGGTTTTTCGGCATTACGGCCGGACTGGTGCTGGCAGTGGTCGGCCTGACCGGCGCGCTGCTCTCGTATTACGAAGAACTCACCCGTGCCTTCAGCCCTGGTGTCATGACCGTGGCCGTGCGCGACACGGCGCCGCTGCCCATTCCCGAACTGGTTGCGCGCGTGCACGAAGCGGTGCCCGATCGCCGCATTCTGCTCATGACGGTGATGCGCGCGCCCGACGATGCGGTCGGTGTTCGTTTGTCGGTGGGCGACGGCACGCGTGGCGAGACGTACTTCGTCGATCCGTATACGGGGCAGATGCTCGGCCGCTCGCAAGCCGACGTCGTTTTCCGTTTCATCATGGACATCCACCGCTTTCTGACGGTGGAAGGCCCCGGCAGGCAGATCACAGGCGCCGCCACGCTGTTGCTGTTCCTGCTCGCGCTAAGCGGCTTGTATCTGCGCTGGCCGCGCCGCATCGGCAACTGGCGCGCGTGGTTTCATATCGATTTCAAGAAGCGCGGCCGGCCGTTCCTGTGGAATCTGCATGCCGTGATCGGCACCGTGGTGCTCGTGCCCTATCTGCTGTCGGCCACAACGGGTCTGTATTGGTCCTACGACTGGTGGCGCGGCATGCTGTTTTCGATGGCGGGCGTGCCGCAGCCGGTGCGCAACAAGGCGCCTGCGCAGCCGAAGATGGCCAGGAAGGGTGACGCCGGTGCGAAGGGGGAGGGCAAGAAGGCATTGCCGGACCTCGCCTCGACGCCCGTCGACGAGATGAGCACGGTCTGGGACAGCTTTACGGCGCGCGTGCCCGATTACACCAAGGTTTACCTGCGTCCCTCGCAGACAGCGGGCGGTCAGCTCCAGATGACGTGGCTCGACAAGTCGGTGCCGCACGAGCGGGCGTTCAGCCGTATGGACATCGACCCGGCGTCGGGCGCGATTCGCAACGAAGATCGTTACGCGCAGAAGACGACCGGCGGGCAGTTGATGACGAGCATCTACGCATTGCATCGCGGTAGCTTCTTCGGGCAGGCGGGCATCATCGTCATGCTGCTCTCGAGCCTGATGATGCCGGTGTTCTTCGTCACGGGCTGGATGCTGTATCTCGACCGGCGCAAGAAGAAGCGCGCACTGGCGGCGTCGCGCCCGGCGCCGGCGGCACCCAAAAACGCGCCGGTGGTCGGCTCATTGGCTGAAGAGGGTGTGCTGATCGGTTACGCGAGCCAGAGCGGCGTGGCCGAGGGGCTCGCCTGGCAGACGGCGGGAATGTTGCAGGGCGCGGGTGTGCCCGCGCAGATCCAGCCGCTCGCGCGCATCGGTCAGGCGCAGCTTGGCGCGGCCAAGCGGGCGCTGTTCATCGTCAGCACGTTCGGCGACGGCGAGCCGCCCGACAGCGCCCGCCGTTTCTCGCAGCAACTGATGAACCAGGCCATGGCGCTGCCGGCGTTGCGATTCGCCATGCTCTCGCTGGGCGACAGTCACTACGACCGGTTCTGCGGCTTTGGCCGCAAGCTCGACGGCTGGCTGCGTGCGCAGGGCGGTGTAGCCGCGTTCGAGCCGATCGAAGTCGACCGGGGCGATCCGGGGGCGTGGGCGAGTTGGCAGGAGCGCCTTGGCGAATGGCTTGGTCGGCCGCTCGTGTCGTCGAAAACGGACGACGGGCCGCACTTCCAGACATGGACGCTGGCGGAGCGCGAAGTGCTCAACCCCGGCAGCACCGGTTTGCCTGCCTATCACCTGGCGTTCACGCCGCCGCAGGGCGCAATGTGGGTCGCGGGCGATCTGGTCGAGGTGCTGCCGCGCCATACTGCTGCGCGCATCGACGCGTTCCTCGCGGGGAGCGTATGGGCGGCCGACGTGCGAGTAACGGTGGCCGGCCGCGAGGCCATGCTGGGCGAGGTGTTGCGCGAGCGTGTGTTGCCCGACGCGGCGCCGCCGGCGGGCGTCGACTTGCAGGATTGGCTCGAACGTCTGGCACCGCTGCCCGAGCGCGAATACTCGATTGCTTCGACGCCGCAAGAGGGCAAGCTGATGCTGCTCGTGCGTCAGACGCGCAATCCGGACGGCACGCTGGGACTGGGCTCCGGCTGGCTGACCGATGGCGCGACGCTGGGCGAGCGCGTGACCATGCGCGTGCGTCCGAACCCCGGCTTCCAGGGGCCGGCAGACGCGCGCGGCATGATTCTGATCGGCAACGGCACAGGACTCGCCGGACTGCGTGCGCATCTGTCGGAGCGCATCGCTCGGGGACACGTTCGCAATTGGCTGATCTTCGGTGAGCGTCAGGCCAGCCATGACGCGTTTCACGACGCCACGCTGCGCGAGTGGCAGGCGCAGGGCGGTATCGCCCGTCTCGATCGCGTGTACTCGCGCGATCAGGCCGAGCGCATTTACGTACAGAACTATGTGCGCGAGGCCGCGCAAGACATCGCGCAATGGGTGGCCGACGGCGCATCGATCTACGTGTGCGGCAGCCTGGCGGGCATGGCGCCTGCCGTCGATGCCGCGCTCGCGGACGCGATCGGTGCAGACGTCCTGCTCGATCTCTCGGCGCAGGGGCGTTATTGCCGCGACATCTATTAGACGTGTACTGGTGGTGTGCTAACGTAACGACAGGGCTCGACATCGATCGGGCCCTTTTTCCATCATCCGACGCATTCGCGCGTCCATCGGGCACCGCAGGAGGGGTAATGACGGCAACGTGGCAGATCGTAGTGCACGGACTGGTGCAGGGGGTGGGCTATCGGGCGGCGTGCGTGGTCGAGGCGCGCAGACTCGGGCTCAACGGCTGGGTGCGCAACCGTCGCGACGGCACGGTCGAGGCCATTGCGCAGGGCGACGCGGCGCAGTTGTTGGCGCTGTGCGAATGGATGCGCAGGGGACCGCGAGGCGCGCAGGTGTCGTCGTGTGACGTCGACAAGGCGTGGGTGGCCGAGTCGCCGCTCAAGGGGTTCGAGCAGCGCGCAA
The DNA here is from genome assembly GCF_044745225.1 of Pandoraea sp. NPDC087047. Lineage (NCBI taxonomy): Bacteria > Pseudomonadati > Pseudomonadota > Betaproteobacteria > Burkholderiales > Burkholderiaceae > Pandoraea > Pandoraea sp. NPDC087047. Next base: position 602,620 of record NZ_JBIUZU010000001.1, on the reverse strand, counting down.
GCATTTGAAAGATCGGGGCAAGGCGCCGATGCCGAGCGCTGAGGGCGAGCCCGGCATCGGGTGGGGAGGGGCCGTCGTGTGGACCGGACCCCAGCGGAAAATGCGGCATGATCGCCGGGTATTCGTCGGGTATTCGTCGGATAATCGCCGGGTGATGCATCGGCGTCATCCCCCCAAACTGTTGGCGGGTTGATGCTGTGCGTTGAATCTATCAGGCGGCAAGCGCCAGCGAACCGGGGGCAGCGGCGGTCGATGCGTTGCCCGAACCGAGCACATGCGTATGTGCCGCTTCGTGCGCCGACAGACGGAACAGCGCCACCGACTCACGCAGGCGTGCGGCCTGTGTCTCGAGCGCGGCAGCGGCGGCCGAGGCTTCTTCCACGAGCGCCGCATTCTGCTGCGTCATCTCGTCCATCTGCGTGACGGCCATATTGACCTGCTCGATGCCGCTCGACTGCTCGACGCTGGCGGCCGAGATTTCACCCATGATGTCGGTCACGCGTTTGACCGAGTGCACGACTTCCGACATCGTTGCGCCAGCCCGCTCGACCAGACGGGTGCCGATCTCGACGCGGTTGCCCGACGCTTCGATCAGTCCCTTGATTTCCTTGGCCGCCGACGCGCTGCGTTGCGCCAGCGTGCGGACTTCGCCGGCGACCACGGCAAAGCCGCGGCCTTGCTCGCCCGCGCGCGCGGCTTCGACCGCGGCGTTCAGGGCCAGAATGTTCGTCTGGAAGGCGATGCCGTCGATGACCGTCAGAATGTCGGTGACCTTTTGCGAGGCTTCCGCGATATCGCGCATCGTCGTCACGACTTCCTGCACGACATCTCCTCCGCGCGACGCGGTCTCCGACGCCGTGACCGCCAACTGGCTCGCGGCACGGGCGTTCTCGGCGTTTTGTTTGACGACGGCGGTGAGCTCTTCCATGCTCGCCGCCGTTTGCTCTAGCGACGAGGCCTGCGATTCGGTGCGACGCGACAGATTGGCATTACCGTCGGCGATTTCCCGGGCGCTGCCGTGAATGGCTTCCGTGCTCTCGCGAACGGTGCCGACCGTGTTGGCGAGGCCGTCGCGCATACGGCCCAGGGCGCCGAACAACTGCCCCATCTCGTTACGGGTACGTTGTTCGATGCGCTGGCTCAGGTCGCCCGCGGCCATCCGTTCGAAATACGCGATCACTTCGCGGATCGGGCGCAGCACGGCGCGCGCGAGCATGGCGCGGCCCCAGAGCGCGAGCAGCAGGGCGACGGCGAGGGTCGCACCCATGGCGATGCGCATCATGTTGTAGCGCTGCTGCGCTGCTTCGAAGCGGGCTTTCTGACGCGCGACCTGAATGTCCTGAAGTTCGCGCATGAGCGCTTCAACGCCGTTGTAAGCGGACGGCGCGACGCGTGCCTGAATCAGGTGGAAGCCTGCGATATCGCCTTGCTTGAGCGCGTCGAGGGCGGGCGTGAACACCTTATCGAAAAAGGCACGACGTTTTTCGTCGGCAGCCTTGGCCACCTCCGCTTCGTGCGCATCTTCCTTGGGACGTTTCAGATAATCCTTCCAAAGCGCGTCTGAAGTCGCGATGTACTGGGTACCCCGCTTGAGAACTTTTTCGGATTCTTCGGGGTTGGCACCGAGACTGACATACGACGCATAAGTCGCCAGCGACAGACGGGTCCGCAGAATTTGCTCGCCGGTCCCTTTGAGTTCGGCCAGGGCGGGGGTGTCTTCCGTGGCCATCTTGCTGAGGGACTCATTGCTGGAGCTGAGCGCTTGCAGGCCCAGCACGCTGACGAGGACGAGTAGTGCACCAAGCAAACCTAGAACCAGGGTCAGACTGGCCCGAATCGTAATGTTCTTATACATATGGATCGATGGATTGAATGCCCAGGCCGTACCAGGAGGTTGCACGACCTCCCCGTCCATCGGAGAGTGCAAGACGGGGCATAGGGATTATCGGCAGATGAGACACGGAACTTGAGCCATTCGGACTCGGGCGATTCCGAAAGTACAACGTCATCGAAAAAAGATCGGAATTTGCGCAGTCGCAAAAGTCGCGCAAAAGGCCAGACTGAAAGGCCTTTTTCCCTTTCTTCAGTACGCCGAAGCGCGTGAATCGTGATGAGGCGTCAATGACGCGATGAATCTCGACAAATTCAAATTCCGGCGCGGCAGCCTCGATGCCGCCCGACACGAACTCAGTGATGACAGCTTGCTGGAAGGATGCGTAAGGAACGGCCTTGGAGACGCAGAGACGTTTCGGATGGCACTCGTGCACGAGTTGCGTGCCCCGCTTCAGGTGCTGCAAGGTCATCTCGATGCGCTGTGGGACGATGCCGGCGACGCGGCGCCTACGCTCGGGCCGCGCAAACGGCTGGGCACCATGCGAAGCATGCTCGACGTACTCTCGGGGGCCGTGGACGACGTGCTTCGTCTGGGGCGGGGAGAGATCGCGCATCTGCCGTTGCGCGAGACGGCGTTCGAGGTGCGCGAATGTCTGGACGCCGAGGTCGATGCCTTCGCCGCAAGGGCGCACGCCAAGGGGCTCGATCTAGCGTGCGACATTGCCGATGACGTGCCCGTCGTCCTGTGGGGCGACGCGACCCGGTTGCGTCAGATCTTGCGAACGCTGCTCGACAATGCTTTGAAGTACACAGCATGTGGTGGCGTTGCGGTGCGAGTGTCATGGACGAACCAAGCCGGCGAAGCGCATGGCGAGGATTGCGACGGCGAGGCGGTGCCCATGGCGCGTCAGCACGAAGACGGTGCAGGGTGCCTGACGATTCACGTCACCGATACCGGGCCGGGGATTCCGGCGGGCATGGAGAATGCGGTTTTTGCGGCGTTTGCTCGCGCCGACCCCTCGGTGCCCGGCACCGGGTTGGGGCTGTGGATCGCGCAGCGGTGGGCGCAGCGCATGGGCGGCGCGCTTCATGTGGAGCCGTCGGCTGCCGGGGCGCGTTTTCGGCTGTCGATGCCGTTCTCCATGCCGGGGGAAATATCACGCTCGCGGAATATGCCATTGGCGGATGCGCAATGCGATGCGGATATAGGGAGCTTGTCTTCATCGTCGGCGCCATCCGCATTGTCCGTACGATCGGCGCGATCAACGCGACCAGCGCTGTCACATCCGCCGCCGGTGGTGCAAGTGCCGGTGGCGGATGTGACGGTGCGTCCCGGGTTGCAGGCGCTGGTTGTGGACGATCACGTCATGAATCGGACGATCCTCACCGATCAGTTGGCGTCGCTGGGATGTCATGCGATCGGCGCGGCGGATCTGACCGAAGCACTGGTGCAGTGGGTCGTGCTGGATATCGATGTCGTGCTCACGGATATACAGCTCGGCGGCGAGTGCGGCCTGACGCTGGCGAAAACGCTTCGCGCGCTTGCCCCGGCGCTAGGGCGGCGGGCACCCGTGGTATTCGCCGTGACGGGGTCGGTGGTCGAAGCGCGCACTGCGCGAGAGGCGGGTATCGATGGCGTACTGACGAAGCCGGTTTCGCGCCAGCGGTTATCACAGACGCTGGCCGTGCGCTGGCCCTGTCAGGACGAGGCGCTTGAGGCGTTAGAAGGGCATGACGTGCAGGAGGGGCATGCAGCGCACGCGCCGCACAAGGCACGTGAGGTACCGGATGCGCGTGGTGCAGGCGAGCGGCCCGCGCCGTTGCGGCCACCTCTCAAAGACGACCCCCGTGCGCGCCGGATGATGCGGGAGGAAATGGCGAAGGATCTCGCGCGTTTCCGGCGTCTGATGGTCGGGGCGCGCCCCGAAGATATCGACGCAGCGCAACGGCTCCTGCACCGCATGCGCGGGGCGTGCCGGATGTTCGGCGACCCGGTCTTGACCGCACGCTGCGACCGGCTCGCCGACAGGCTGGCGCAATGCCGGATGGCACTGGTGCGCCAGCGTGCCCGGAACGATCAGACATAACGCCAGACGGCGAGGTAGTGGCAGACGGTGCCGCCGATGGCGAACAGATGCCAGACGAGATGCCCGAACTTGATATGTCCATCGAGCGAGTAGAAGATCGCGCCGACGGTGTAGGCGGCGCCCCCGGCGTACAGCCAGCCCGCGCCGGGGCCGGGAATGGCGGCGAGCACCGGTCCGGCTACGAGTACGGCCATCCAGCCCAGGCCAATGTAGAGCAGGGTGGAGACGAGCGGTCGGTCGAGCAGGCCGAGCGATTTGGCGATCAGCCCGGCAATGGCCATCGCCCACACGCCGGTGAGCAGTGGCCAGCCCCACGGATCGTGCAGGATCTTGACAGTGAAGGGCGTGTAAGTCCCGGCAATGAAGAGAAAGATGGCGCAATGGTCCACGCGCATGAACACCCGCTTTGCGCGGCCGTCAGGCAGGCCGTGATACAGCGCGGACGACAGATAGACCACGACCATCGTGACGGCAAACACGCCGATGCCGATCTGTTGCACCGTACTCGGCAGGGGCGGGCGGACTGCCCTGAAAAGGAAGGGAATCGCTGCGAGGGCCGCCAGGCACGCGAGGCCGTGACTGACGCTGTTGGCGACTTCTTCGCTGCGGGTCTGAGCGCGCGCGATCGCCTTGGCGGTGGGTTGAGCCGTGGTCATGCCGTCCTCGTTGGTATTTCGTCAGTGTCTCGTTAATGATGTCAATGATGTGCGTCGTGCCACTTGCGAACGGCGGCCATCGTGTTCTGCACGTGCTTGTCCGGATTCATGCTCACGTAGCTGTAAATCACCTTGCCGTCGGGCGAGATGACGTACGAGATGCGATTGGCGATGTCCGGTTTGAGCGCCAGCACGGCGTCATACGCTTTCATGATCTTCTGGTCGGTGTCGGCGGCCACGGCGAACTTGCTGCGGCACTCGGACACGGAGAACTTGTTGAGCGTATCGATGTTGTCGTGCGAAACACCGATCACGGTCGCGCCCATCTCCTTGAACTTGTCCGTCGCTTCGGCAAAGTCATGCGCCTCGATCGTACAACCGGTGGTGAACGCCGCAGGGTAGAAGTACAGCACGACCGGGCCCTTCTTGAGGGCGTCGGCGAGCGAGAAGGTGAAGACCTTGCCGCCGAGCGATGCCTGCGCTTTGAAGTCCGGCGCCGCGGCGCCGTTCTGCAACGCCGCATGGGCGGGGATCATGCACCAGGCCGTCACGCCGATGATGGTGGCAGCAGCAGTCATTCCAAACCAACGTTTCATGCAACGCTCCCGTAGTGAATGCTTAAGGATAGAGGCTTGCGATGGCGCTGTCCAACGCATGCCGATCTCGTTGAACGGCGCTCGCCATGCGGCTTTGCGTCGTTCGGGCGAGTGACAGTCTACCGCCGGTTTCGTGACATCATTCGGTCAGCGTTTTGTCATCAAGCGCCGGAAGCCGACGTGCCCTGCGCACCCGGATTGCCGCTGCCGATCGGCAGGACGGTGGTGGACTTGATCTGCGAGAGCGCAATCATCGAGTTGACCTCCTGCACCATCGGTAATTGGGAAAGTCGCTCGAAGAAGAAGCGCTCGTAGGCATCGACGTCGCGCGTCACGATGCGAAGCAGAAAATCCACATTTCCCATGAGCACGTGGCATTCGAGCACTTCGGGAAAGGCCTGAATCGCCTCCGAGAACTCGGGCAGCGCATTACGGTTGTGCCCGGCCAGCTTCACGTGCGCGAAGAGCATCACGTTCAGTCCGACTTTCTTGCGGTCGATGAGGGCGACGCGCCGCTCGATGACCTTCTCCTTGTCGAGCCGTTCGATGCGACGCCAGCATTGCGACTGCGACAGGCCGATACGCTCGCCGATCTGTACGGCTGAGAGCGAGGCGTCTTCTTGCAGGAGTGCGAGAATTTTTTCATCGAATTCGTCAATTTGCATGATTTATTCATCCACATCGTTAAATTTGAATTAATCATGTGAAATTGATGTAATTTTGTCAACGATACGCGAAGCATTTACGGCGCGATGCCCGTAGACTTCATCTTTATTAGTGATATTCGTCGCAACAATCCCCGCACGCTCGACTGAATCTGCCGGAAAACACCATGAAACTTGATTTGACTCTCCCCGCTGCCGAACCCGCGACCGGTGCCGTCGCCCAGCCTGTCGCCCCGTTGTCTGCCAAAGGCGCAGACCTGATTGCGCGCACGCTGGTCGATATTGGCGTCGACACGGTGTTCTGCTATCCGGGGGGCGCCAATCTCGAAATGCTCGACGCGCTCTCGCGCGTCTCGATCAAACTGGTGCGCACCGAGCACGAGCAGGGCTCGGTCTTCGGTGCGCAAGGTTACGCACGCGCCACCGGCAAGCTGGGTGTATGCCTGGCCACGTCGGGTCCCGGCGCGACGAATCTGGTGACCGGCATTGCCGATGCCGCCAGCGATTCCGTGCCGGTTCTCGCCATCACGGGCAATGTCGCCACGCATTGGCTCGGCAAGAATGCGTTCCAGGAAGTCGATATCGTCGCCATCACCAAGCCGGTCACGAAGCTCGCCCGGCAAGTGCGCGAGCCGCGCGACATTCCGGCCGCCCTGCGCGAAGCGGCTACGTGCGCGCTGGCGGGCCGGCCGGGACCGGTATTGCTCGATTTTCCGAAGGATATCCAGCAGGCACGCCCCGATCAGCCGACCGACAAGCGCTTCACGTCGCCCGTGCCCGCGGGAATGAGCGACGAGACGGCGCAACGGATTGCGGCGTTGCTCGCGCAAAGCGAGCGGCCGGTGATCTACGCGGGGGGCGGCGTGATCGCGTCGGGAACGGGCGGGCAACTCGTTGCGCTGGCCGAGGCGCTCGATTGTCCCGTCGCGCTCACGATGATGGGACTGGGCGCGGTGCCCGACGATCATCGCCTGCTGCTGGGCCCGCTCGGCATGCATGGGGCTTATGTCGCGAACGTCGCCATCAATGAAGCTGACCTCGTGCTGGCGCTCGGCGTGCGTTTCGACGACCGAGTGATCGGCGATCCGACGTCGTTTGCCCGTCACGCGACCATCGTGCATATCGACGTGGATGCCGCCGAAATCGGCAAGAACAAGCCGGTCACGCTCGGCGTGCACGCGGATTTGCGCGACGCGTTCACCGGTCTGCTGGCGGTGGCCAAGCGCCGCGATGTTCCGGCATGGCACGCGTATCTTCGTGAGCGTCGCGAAGCGCATCCGCTACGTGCATCGGTCGCGCCGCAGGCGAGCTCGGGAGACGCGGGCGTGCTGAGCGGTGTCGACGTGATTACGGCGCTGGCGGCGCTGCTGCCGCCGGAAGCGGTGGTGACCACCGGTGTGGGGCAGCATCAGATGTGGGCGATGCAGCATTTGCGTCTTCGCGCACCGCGTACCTTCTTGTCGAGCGCCGGGTTCGGCACGATGGGGTTCGGTCTGCCGGCGGCGATCGGCGCCAAAGTGGCGCGGCCCGATGTGCCGGTCATCGATATCGACGGCGACGGCAGCCTGAACATGTCCGTCAACGAACTCTCGACTTGCCGCCGTTACGGGATCGGTGTCAAGGTGCTGGTCATCAACAACCAGTGGCTGGGCATGGTCCGCCAGTGGCAAGACATGATCTACGCACGCAACCGCGTGAAGTCGTCGCTGGGCGACCCGAACCAGCCCGACGGCGCCGACAACGGCCGGCCGTACCCGGATTTCGTGACGATTGCCGCCGGGTATGGGGTGACGGGGGAGCGCGTCACGCGCGCCGAGGACTTGCCCGCCGCGCTGGCGCGCATGCTCGAAGATCCGAGCGAGCCGTATCTGCTGGACGTGCTCGTGGCCCGCGAAGACGATGTCTATCCGATGATCCCCGCAGGCAAGACGTATCGCGACGTGGTCTTCGGCCCGGGCCAGGCTGCCGGTCCCATCGCGGCGGGCGCCTTCTGATGGTGCCGTCGTAACCGGGGGCAGGGGCGAGCACGGGGGCGACGATGCTCAGGTCGTCCGGTCGTCGTGCCCCCGGGCGCATTGCCACAGGCTGAGAATCGCCCCGTACGTCGCGAGATCGCAACGAGAGAACCCGCTTCGGCGGGTTTTTTTCGTTTCCGGGGCAGCGAGGAGTATCATTGCGCTCTTTCAAGAATTCTCGCCAAGGAAATCAATATGTTGACGAAGCGCCTGATGCTGGCCGCCGCCTGTATTCTGACGACCTTCGCCGCGGTGCCCGCAGCGCAGGCCGCCGATCCCACGTACACCGTGGGTGCCGGCGGTACGTATCGTCCGTTCGAGTTCGAAACCCCGCAGAAGGAACTGGTCGGCTTCGATATCGACGTCATCAAGGCGATCGGCAAGGCCGGCGGGTTCAACGTCAAGCTGGTCAGCACGCCGTGGGAAGGTATCTTCGCCACGCTCGACCAGGGCGATCGCGACATCATCATTTCCGGCATCACCATTACCGACAAGCGCCGTGAAATGGTCGACTTCTCGACCCCGTACTTCCCGGCCGATCAGGTCATCATCACCTCGCCCGGCGCCAAGGTTGCCGGTCTGGCCGATCTGAAGAAGCTGCAAGTGGGCGTGGTCAACTCGAGCACCGGTGACATTGCCGTCTCGGACGAGCTGGGCAAGGCCAGCACCGCGATTCGCCGTTTCGACAACACCCCGCTCATGCTCGAAGAGCTGTATCGCGGTGGCGTGGACGCTGCCGTGGGCGACGTGGGCGTGATCAAGTTCTACATCAAGAGCCATCCGGAAAAGCCGTTCAAGCTGGTCTACGACAACAAGTTCAAGCGCCAGTACTTCGGCATCGCCGTGAAGAAGGGCAACAAGGTCGCGCTCGACAAGATCAACACCGGTCTGAAGAAGATCGTGGCTGACGGCACCTACGCCAAGATCTACAAGCAGTGGTTCGACGCCGACGTGCCGACGCTGCCCCAACAGTAAGCAACGCGTGTAAGATTCGCGCCACGCGCGCCAGAGATTCTGGCCACTCGCGGCCCGTGAGCTGATCGTCGACCTTCGACATCAACCCCCGGGCCGCGAGCGTTTTTCTACCGGGCAGCCGGTCCGTTTCATTTTGTGAGAAAGGTGCTTCATGGGTGGGTTCCAGTGGAACATCATCAGCGAATACATGCCTCTGTTTGTCGAGGGCACGCTGATGACGCTCAAGTGCACGGTGATCTGTGTGATCGCCGGCACGTTACTTGGGCTGGTGCTTGGCGTCGGCCGTCTGGCCGAAGCGCGTCACGGCTTCTATAAGTATTTCCTGCGCTACGCGGTGCAATATCCTGTGCGCTTCTACGTCAGCTTCTTCCGCGGCACGCCGTTGTTCGTGCAGATCCTGCTGATTCACTTTGCGCTGATGCCGTTGCTGATCAACCCGTCGGGGGGGCTGCTGATCAGCGGTGATTTCGCCCGCGAAATCCGTTCGCAATACGGCGCGTTCATGTCCGCCGTGCTGGCGATCTCGCTGAACGCCGGGGCGTACGTGTCGGAAATCTTCCGCGCAGGCATTCAGTCGATCGACCGGGGCCAGGCCGAAGCCGCCCGTTCGCTCGGCATGACCTACATGCAGACGCTGCGCAAGGTGGTGCTGCCGCAGGCGTTTCGCCGCATGCTGCCGCCGCTGGGCAACAACGCCATCGCCATCGTGAAGGACTCGTCGCTCGCGTCGGCCATCGGCCTGGCGGAACTGGCGTACGCCGCACGTACCGTGTCGGGCGCCTACGCGCGCTACTGGGAGCCGTATCTGACGATTTCGCTCATCTACTGGGCGATCACGCTGGTGCTGTCGGCATTTGTTCAACATCTTGAAACGAGGTACGGCAAAGGTGATCGTCGTCAATAACCTGCAAAAGCAGTACGGCGATGCGCACGTACTGCGCGGCATTTCCTGCCGCATCGAAGAGAAGGAAGTGGTCTGCGTGATCGGGCCGTCGGGCTCGGGCAAGAGCACGTTCCTGCGCTGCCTGAATGGCCTCGAAGACGTGAGCGGTGGCGAAGTGCTCGTGAACGGCTTCCATGTGGAAGACCCGAAGACGGACATGAACGCCATGCGTGCGAGCGTCGGCATGGTGTTTCAGCGCTTCAACCTGTTCCCGCATATGTCGGTGCTCGAGAACCTGATTCTCGCGCCGATGCAGGTGGGCGGTATCAAGCGCGACGAAGCGGTGAGCATTGCCGAGCAACTTCTGAAAAAGGTCGGCCTGATCGACAAGATCGACGCTTTCCCGAACCAGCTCTCCGGCGGTCAGCAGCAGCGCGTGGCCATTGCCCGAGCGCTCGCCATGCAGCCCAAGGTCATGCTCTTCGATGAGCCGACCTCGGCGCTCGACCCGGAACTCGTGGGCGAAGTGCTCGAAGTCATGAAGTCGCTCGCTCTCGAAGGGATGACGATGGTCGTCGTGACCCATGAAATGGGTTTCGCACGGGAAGTCGCCGACCGCGTCCTCTTCATCGATCAGGGCGTGATCATGGAAGAAGGCCAGCCCGAGCAGATCTTCACGGCGCCCAAGCACGAGCGCACGCGCGAATTCTTGCGCAAAGTCCTGTAATTCTCACGATTGCGGCGCGCGCAAAGGTGTATCCGCGCGCCGCATCTGATTACAATGCGAGGGTACGCGCGCCGCGTGACGGATTGCATCGGCGCGTCGCAGGCACCCTGAGCACCCAGCCAGGTTTTTTCACAGGGCAGTGACCTTTGTCCGGGCCTGCCCCAGCAATCGCAGATTGCACTCCGATTTCACGAGGTAGTCATGAGCCAGCCAATCGCTGTGACCCGCCAGACGTTCGACGACGTGATGGTGCCCAATTACGCTCCTGCCCAGATGGTGCCCGTGCGCGGCGAAGGCTCGCGCATGTGGGATCAGCAAGGTCGCGAGTATGTCGATTTCACCGGCGGTATCGCGGTCAACGCGCTCGGCCATGCCAACCCGGAGCTGGTGAAGGTCATCGAAGAGCAGGCGCGCAAGGTCTGGCACATCGGCAACGGTTACACCAATGAGCCGGTGCTGCGTCTGGCCAAGGCACTCACCGACGCCACGTTCGCCGACAAGGCCTTCTTCTGCAATTCGGGCCTCGAAGCCAACGAAGCGGCGCTCAAGCTGGCGCGTCGCTACGCTTACGACCACGCCGCCGAGCGGGGCGGCAAGGAAAAGAGCGAGATCATTTCGTTCTACAACGCGTTCCACGGCCGCTCGCTGTTTACCGTGAGCGTCGGCGGTCAGGCCAAATACACCGAAGGCTTCGGTCCGATCCCGGCAGGCATCATGCACCTACCGTACAACGACCTGAAGACCGTCGAAGCGACGATTTCGGAGGCCACCGCAGCTGTCATCGTCGAGCCTGTGCAGGGCGAAGGCGGCGTGCTGCCGGCCGATCCGGCGTTCCTCAAGGGCCTGCGCGAGCTGTGCGACAAGCACGGTGCGCTGCTGATTTTCGACGAAGTGCAGACGGGCGTCGGCCGTACCGGCACGTTGTATGCCTACGAGCAATACGGCGTGACGCCGGACATCCTGACCACCGCCAAGGCGCTGGGCAATGGTTATCCGATCGGCGGCATTCTCACCACGAGCAAGATCGCGGCGAGCTTCTCGCCGGGTACGCACGGTTGCACCTACGGCGGCAATCCGCTCGCAACGGCCATCGCCGGACGCGTGCTGGAATTGATCAACACGGCCGAGACGCTCAACGGCGTAAAAGCGCGTCACGAGCACTTCCTCAAGGGCATCGAAGCGATCAACGCACGTCATGGCGTATTCGATCAGGTGCGCGGCATGGGGCTGCTGATCGGCGCGGTGCTCAAGCCGGCCTTCGCAGGCCGTGCGAAGGATATCGTGGTCGAAGCCGAGAAGAACGGTCTGATGCTGCTGGTGGCGGGCGGCGACGTGGTGCGTTTCGCGCCGTCGCTGAACATTCCGTTCGCCGATATCGACGCCGGTCTGGCTTCGCTCGAGAAGGCGGTCGCTGCGGTGGCCGCCACGGCGAAGGCCGCCTGAGCGCGCGACTGAGCAACACGACCTGAGCCACGAGGCACAGGACAGCGGGCCGGATCGACGGATGACGTCGCTCCGGCCCTTGTTTCATCGACTTCACGGAATGTGCCCATGACGCGTCAATCGAAAGTGCCGGCGAGCCCCAACGTCTGCGCCGCCCCGGCCTCAGAGGACGAAGGCGTGACGAACTCGCTGCGCGTAGTGCGTCTCGCGCGTCCCGGCGATCTGCCCGCACTGATGAAACTGGCGGCGCTGGCGGGCCCCGGCATGACGTCGTTCAAGCCCGATCAGGTGGCGCTCGAAGCGCGTCTGGCGCGCGTGGCGGCCACGCTCGAAGGGCTCGCGCCCACTGCCGAGCAAGGCTATCTGTTCGTGATGGAGGACGTCGACAGCGGCGAGATCGCAGGCGTGTGCGGGCTGGAAGCGGCCGTCGGGCTGGAGCAGCCGTTCTATACGTATCGTAAAGATACGATCGTCCATGCGAGCCGCGAGTTGAACGTCTGGTCGCGCATGCTGACGCTCTCGCTCACGAACGATCTCACCGGCTACAGCGAGCTGTGCTCCTTGTTGCTCGACCCGAAATGGCGCGGACACGGCAACGGGGCGTTGTTGTCCAAGGCGCGCTTTCTGTTCATGGCGCAGTTCCCCGAGCGCTTCGGTCCGCAAGTGTGCGCCGAGCTGCGCGGCTTCTTCGACGACGAAGGGCACAGCCCATTCTGGCAATCGCTGGGGCAGCGCTTTTTCCAGATCGATTTCGATCAGGCGGACTACCTCACCTCCATCGGCAAGAAATCGTTCGTGGCCGAGTTGATGCCGAAGTATCCGATCTACGTCGACTTTCTTTCGCCGCAGGCGCAGGCCGCCATCGGCGTGACGCATCGCGATACGCTGCCTGCGCGGCGTTTGCTGGAGCAGGAGGGGATGCGCTCCGGTGCGCACGTCGACATCTTCGACAGCGGGCCGGTACTCGAAGCGCGAGTGGCCGATTTGCGCGCGGCACGCGACAGCCGCTATCTGGCGGTGAATATTGCCACGCACGCCGACGAGGACGAGCGCCCGGCCCCGGCGATGCCCAACGCTGAACCCTATCTCGTGGCATGCCTCGGTCTCGAGGGCTTTCGCGCCACGCTGGTGACGGGGCGTCCCGAGCGCCGCGCCTTTACGCTCAGCCCGCTTGCCGCGAAGGCGCTGGGGGTCCGGCAGGGCGACCGGGTTCAGGTTCTGCCGCTCAAGCCGCCACGCGCCGACGCCGTCTGAGCCTCGTCAGAACTGGATGGTCGCCGTCACCGTGTCCGTATAGACGCCGGGGGCCGGCGTCGATTGCGATGGCACGAGAGCGTAGATCGGAATCACCTGAACCAGACCGGTGCCCACGCCGGTCAGTTGCGACGTTCCCGACGTGCCATCCCCCCAGATCGTGGCGTAACCGCTATCCAGATATAACTGATAGCTGACGCTGGCGGTGGGGCCCGCCATCGTGCGCGACGCGACCGTGCCCAGCAATCCACCGGACAGGCTGATGCGAAACGCGTCGTTGTTCGTGCATTGCACCGTGAGCTGGCCGCTACTGGTAACCGGGCTGGCGAGCGCCGATTGCGTGGCAAACGTGATGTTGGTCGCAGCGACGGTGCAATTGTTGATGACCGTCACATTGGACGCGAACGGCGTGCCCGGCACGGCGGTCATGGCCGTGCCGCACGCGGGCGCGGGCGCGAGTGCCGCGTAAGAGGCGTATTGCAGCGTCGTGTCCGCCGACGCAAAGGCCCGCGTATAGACCGTGTTGCTGCTGCCCGACGTCGGCACCGTGGTCTGTGCCGACGCGATCCGTCCGTAAAAATTCACGTTCTGTGTCACCGTCCCGCCCAGAATATTGCGCGCCATCGTGAGCGAGATCACGCTGCTCGTGCCGCTGCCCCACGCGTTGGAAAACGCCGGGTCTGTGAAGAGTCCGAAATTGATGGCATTCCCTGCATTGGTGAGCGTGAGCGGCTGGCTGGCATTCAGTGCGAGGCAGAGTTTGACGTTCGGATTGCCGCCGAGCAGGGGCCATGTGCACGACACGGGAATCGTTCCCGTGGCCGAGAGGGCCATGCCGGAGATCGGGCTGAATGCGGCGAACGCGAGCGTGGGAGTGCCGAGCGAGCAGGTCTGCGCCAGTGCGTTGGCGTTCTGTGCGAGGAGTGCCGCGGCGATCGCGTAGTGCCACCCGATCCGCGGCGTTGCGCGCGTTCGCCTCATGAGCGGTTCTCCTGTGCGGACGGTGCTGGCGCGGCGCCGGGCGCCGTCACTGAAGATTCGGGCGGCGCCCGTTCCTCGGCGAGTGTGCCGAACGCCACGCACGCCAGCGGGCCGACGCGGGCAATGCGGCCTTCCGGCGGCGCGGTCCAGTCGAAGGACACGCGGCAGCGTTGCCGCCCGTCGCGCGATTCGAGTGTGTTGCGCGGACCGAGCGCGTCGATGAACACCTCGCCGTCGTACCCGACCACGGTCACGATGCCGCTCTGCACGTGGCGCACCGACGTGCCCGGGGGCAACGGCTTGCCCGCGGTGTCGACGAGCGTGACGAGCGCCGCGCGATAGCGTCGCACAGGGAAATGCACGAGCACGCCGCTGCGTGCCTGCGGTGCGACGCGGCGCTCGGTCGTCGTGACCTCGAGATCGGCGGGCAAGTGCATGGGATCGATGCCGATGCGCGCCGCTTCGAAGCCGCTCAGATCCGGTACGAGGAAGTAGCCGCGCGAATCGGTGTGGCCGACGGGTACCGACTCGCGCAGCACCGGCACGTTGGCCTGAGCATCGGTGCTCACGAGCGCGAAGGCATCGTACGTGCGTCGCGTGGCATGCACGCTGTTGTCCATGACGACCAGCGCGCCGCTCATGCCGAGCGCGGCGCCGCTTTGGTGCCCGACTTGTTGCGCGAGCGCCGAGACCTGCCCGTGCCGTCCGAGGTATTGCAATTCGCCTTGCACCGTACGTTGCGAAAACGCGTGACCGCCCAGCACTTGCCATCCCCACCCGCCGCCGTAATCCGGTGTGCGGCTCGCGCCCGCCCACGCCTGCGTCTGCCCGTCTTGCTGATTGAACGACGCACTGCCCAGCGCGCCGCCGCCCAGCAGCATGCTCAGCATGGCGAACACGCCGTGCGAGCGTCGCCTGGCGAAGTCGCGAAAGCCGCCCATCGAGAGCATGCCGCGCGAGCCTGCGGGCAGTGTCAGGCTCGCCGACAGCACACGCGTGGCGGGCTGACGCGATGCGCGCTGGGCGAACCACGCCAGCGAGGCGGTGCTGCCGCGTGCGATGGGTAGCGAGACCGTCACGCGGTCGCTCGCGCGTGGCGCGGGCACCCCATCGAGCGACGCGATGTCCCGGTAACGTCCGGCAGTCCGAATCATTTGTGCGTCGATGCTGAGACGGCGCGACAGATACTGATAACCGGCGCTCCATTGGCTGCCGGTGCCGCGTCCGGCCGAGAGTGCGGTCGACGCGCTCACCACGCCTGCGCCCCCAAGTGCGACCAACGCCCCGGCCCCCGTCAGCGCGAGCCGACGCCCGGCCTGCGCCTGCGCTTCGACGGTCACGGTGTCGGTGGCGCCGTAGCGCGCGGCGATCGATGCGACAGGGTGGTGCCGGTACGAGAACGAACGCACGCCGTAGTCGTCGCGAGGCAGACCCGCTTCCACGGAGAAGCTCGACAGGCCGCGCGCGAGCAGCCGCGGGTCGAGGTAAAGCGGCACGGTGGTGATCTGCTCGCGGCCGAGGGCGTCGCGCGTGACCACGCTTGCTTGCAGATCGCCCGTGAGGCCCGGCGTCTCCTGAATGACGAAAGGCCCCGGGGGTACGCGTCCGCTCATGCGCCGTACCCCGTCGAGATACAGGTCGACGGAGGAGGGCACGACGGCGCTGCCATGCAATGCCGGAACCGGAAAGGTCACGAGATCCGGGCGCAGCGCGAAGTTGCGTCGCCATTGCAGGCCCGCGATGCGCAGCGAACGAGTCCACGATAACGAGCCGGTGATGAGATCGCCCGCGATCCAGCTCGTGAGGCGCGAGGGGTCGTCGTGCTGCCACCACGTGTCGTAGCGTCGATAGCCATGCCGCCAGCGGGAGTGCTCGGCGAGGCCCGTCTGTTGCAGGGTGCCACCCGACCAGAAGCCGCGCACCTCGCTCCAGACGGACGCGCGCGTGAACCGGTCGCGCTGGATATAGCCGTCGTAGTTGATGAGCATGCCGGGGTCGACCGTCGCGGCGACGACCGCCGGGGGCGGGCTGCCGAGCTGGTAGGGCGCGAGCCACGCGTCGCCGGCTTGCAGGGCGAGTGTCTGATTCGAGGCGTCGTAAGTGGCGCGGATGCCATGCAGTGAATCGAGCGCGACCTCGGTCGCGTCGCTTTCCGGCAGCGCATCCGACGTCAGTCCCATTGCGCGCAGATCGCCGGCGCGGATGAACCAGCGGCCCTGGCGTCGCATGAACGGTGCGATTTGTCCGGTCGATTCGCCGTTGATGACGACTTCGAGCACATAAGGTCCGTCGAGCCGGTAGGGGCCTGCGCTGCCGCCGCCTGCACCGATGGCGAAGTCCTCAACGGTGTGCGCGGCGGCGAGCGTGGCGTCGTCGAAGAGGGCCATGCCGGTAGCGTCTTGCATCACGGGCTCGGCAACGCGGGCTGCACGGCTCGTCAGATCGACGGCCGTCTCGCTCGCGTAGATGGCCTCCGATGCGCACACGTCGCCTGCTCGGCCGAAGGCTGCAAACACCGCGAAGCCGAGTGTCATGGACGTGACGACAGTCGTTGCCATCGCACCGGATGCCGCGCGGGCCCATGGCGGTGCGACGCACGTGGCGACGCGGCGCGCGCGCGCACGGCTAGCGCCCGCCATCCGGCGCGACGTCGGCGGCAAAGCGCATCGGCACCGCGTCGACGCGCGACTCCACCGTGAACGGACCGACGGGCGGCGCCCCGGCTGGCCAGCGCACGGCGAAGCGGCGCGTTTGTCCCGCGAGTACGTAGCCGAGCAGCCCTCGCGTGAGTTCGACGCTTCGCCCGGACGCATCGAGCACGCGCGTGGCGCCGAGTTGCGCGTGACGCTCGCCGTCGTTACGCACTTCCAGCTCACCCTGCATCAGACGCACATCGAAGCGTAGCGACGGCGCGCGCGCCTGGCTCGCCTGCACGAACACTGGCAACGAGTAACGCAGCCGAATGGAGACACCTTCGGACGGTTTGCTGTCGAGCGACGGCAGTTCGTCGACCAGCAGCCGATAGCTCTGCTCGTTGCCCTCGGGCTTCTGCGCCACGTGCACGAGCCGCACGATCTGCCGCTCGCCGGGCTCGATGCGCACGATGGGCGGACTCGCGATGAGCGCGTCGGTGGGGGTGAGCACGTTGTCGCCGTTGCGCTGTGTCCAGGCGTAGAGCCGCAACTGTCCGTGAATCGGCAGATCGCCGGTATTGCCCAGCGTGAGCGTGGTGGCGGGCTGCGTTGGCAGGATGTTGACGATGACCGGCGAGACTTGCAGCGTCGCGCCGTTACCGTCGGTCACGCAAAGCGTCAGCATGGCGACGAATGCGCCGCCGCAGGCATAAGCCGTGGGCCGGCGAACGACAGGTCTCGAGGGAGTCATGATCGATCCGGCGCCTCAGAAGTAGACAGTCGCCGTGACCGTCGACGTGTAGATGTCCGGTTCGGGCATCGTGGCCGCGAGTGTGGCCTGCCCATAGACCGTGTAGGTCTTCACCACGCCGGTGCCCGAGTCGCTGAGCGTGTTCGACCCCTGCGTGTTGCCCCACGGCGTGGCGTAAGCGGCGTCCTGATACAGCCCGAACGGAATCGTCGTGGTGTTGCCCGTGAGGGTGCCCGCGAGCAGACGGTTCGTCTCGGTGGAGTTCGGCACGGTACCGGCATTCAGGCCGATGTTGTACCCCGTGGACGCCGTGCAGATCACGGTGAGCGACGACGTGCTCGCCACCGGGCCGGTCGCCGAGCCCTGCACGGCATTGAACGTCATCGGCGTGGCGGCAATGGTGCAGCCGGGGAGGATCGTCAACTGCACGCGCATTTGCGCAGTCGCCGAACCGTTGGAGTAGACGGCGGCGTTTGCCGGTGCGACTTGCCCCAGCGCACCGGCAATTCCGCAGAAGACCAGACAAAGCAATGATCGGTTCATGATGATTCTCCTTTGGAGTCCTAGTCGAGATGCCATGTTGAGTTGCGGGGACTACGTAAAAAGCGTTCGAATCACGTCCGTTCACGCCCTGCGTTTCAGACGCTTTTTACGTAGCTTATGAGGGCATTTCCCTGAAATAGGAACACTGGTGTGACTTTCGGAAACATCCTATCTCTGGGGCGGCATACCGCTCGTCAGGTATCCGGGAGATACGCGCACAGCGCATGTTTTTGCATGACGCAGTGCGCACGCGGGCCTCGATTCGTGGCAACGACGATGAGGTGATGGGGTGGACTGCGGCGCAATGCCGCAGTGCTGACGGGGCAAACGAGGGAGTCGGCACCGGAAGTGCTGCCGGAATGCGGCGCAGCAAAAGTTACGCGAGATGATGTCCATCAAAGCGTGTGCCGATGGCACAAGCATTCGCACATATTTCACTTGATCTCACGTGCAAGCCGTCTCTAGAATGACTTCTTCACACGCATCGGGCGCTATTCACATCAAACGTGTGATAAGCCGTCTGGCGCCCGTATTCGCTACCTGCGGATATTTCACGAGAGGGATGCCATGCTCAGACTTCTGTCGAAATACTGGTGGTTGCTTGTGCTGCGCGGTGTATTGGCCGTGATTTTCGGAGTTGCAGCCTTTGCGTTACCCGGCGTAACGATTGCGGTGCTGGTGCTGTGTTTCGGCGCGTTTTCGTTCGTGGACGGTGTCTTCTCGCTTGGCGCCGCATGGAGTGCGCGTCAGGAGCATGCCGATTGGTGGCTGCCGTTGCTGCAAGGCGTCGCGGGCATTGTCATCGGAGTCCTAACTTATCTCAACCCGGCGTTGACCGCCGTTGCGTTGCTTATCTATATCGTGGCCTGGAGTTTCGTCACCGGTGTCTTGCAGGTGGCCGCCGGCATCGCGCTGCGTCGCGAGGTCAAGGGCGAAATGTGGGTCATTCTCTCCGGTGTGTTCAGCATCCTGTTTGCCATCTTCATCATGTGGCAGCCGGGCGCAGGCGCGCTGGCACTCATCTGGGCCATCGGCTCGTGGGCCATCATCTGGGGTGTGCTGCTGGTGATGGCGGGGTTCCGGTTGCGGGGCGCCGGTCACGGCATTTCGCAGGCGCCCGCGGAACATCTTAGGTCATAGGTTCGAATGCGCGGACCGCGCCCATTGCACACAGCGCGGTTCGGCATATTGTCCGTTTCCTTCGTCCGCATGGGCGTGCTGTGCAGCCCCATGCCGACGGCTTCCCCCCCCGGTAGCCTGCGGGTTGCCAGACGTCAGGAGTCTCTAATGGCTTTGAATCATACGCGTAACACCCTCGGTGAAAAGATCCGTATCGAATCGGTCAACCTGCTCAATCGCGGGCTGGTCAACGGCATTGATGTGCAGCGTCAGGCGAAGCAGGCGCACTGGAACGTGCATGGGCCGGGCTTCATCGAGCTTCACTTGCTGTTCGACACCGTCTACAACGCCGCCATCGAGTGGGCGGATCTGTGTGCCGAGCGTCTCGTGGCGCTGGGCGGCGTGGCCGATGGCCGCGTGCAGACCGTCGACGAGAAGACCGAACTCCCGGTCTACAAGAACGAGTTCAAGCGGGGTCTCGATCACGCGGCCGCGCTGGCCGAAGCGCTTGCAGCCTACGGCGAGATCATTCGCGGCCTGATCGACGCCTCGGCCAAGATTGGCGACGCCACCACGTCGGATGTCTTCACGGAAATCTCCCGCGGCGTGGACGACCATCTGTGGAAGGTCGAAGCGCACCTGCGCGGCGAGTAACGAGCGCACTGCGGCGGCACCCCGGCGGGTGCCTGCTCCGCTTGTCTTCGCATCGCGCGTAGTTCCTCTCTTTAAACGACGATGAGCGCGCACACCGGAGTCTGCCGGTGCGCGCGTTTGCGTCGCCTTGCTCAACCTCCCCCGGAGCCGTTATGACCACCCGCAATCTGAGCCAGATGTTCCAGCCGAAATCGGTCGCCGTGATCGGCGCGTCCAATCGCGAGCGACGTGTGGGGACGACCGTGCTGAAGAACGTCATCGACGGGGGCTTCGCGGGCGACATCTATCCCGTCAATCCGAAGTATTCGACGTTGGCCGGTCTCACGTGCTATCGCGATGTCGGCGACTTGCCGCAGGCGCCCGATCTGGCCGTGATCTGTACGCCGCCGTCGACGGTACCCGATCTCATTCGCGAACTCGGCGAGCGCGGCACGCGTGCGGTGGTCGTGCTCACCTCGGGACTCGCGCGAGAGAAGGACCGCCACGGCGTGACGTTGCAGGAGCGCATGCTCAGGAACGCGAAGCCGCACGTGCTGCGCATTCTTGGCCCGAATTGCATTGGTTTGCTGAGTCCCGGCATCGGGCTGAACGCCAGCTTTGCGCACATGGGCGCACGTGCGGGCAAGCTCGCGTTCGTTTCCCAATCGGGCGCGCTCACGACTGCGGTGCTCGACTGGGCGGATGCCCGTGAAATCGGTTTCTCGCATTTCGTCTCGATGGGCGACAGTGCCGACGTGGACTTCGGCGACATGCTCGACTATCTCGCGAGCGACCCCGGCACGGATGCCATTCTGATGTACATGGAATCGATCCGCGACGCGCGCAAGTTCATGTCCGCCGCGCGGGCCGCCGCGCGCAACAAGCCGGTGGTCGTCATCAAATCGGGGCGCGTGCCGGAAGGTGCGCAGGCCGCGGCGTCGCACACGGGGGCATTGGCCGGTTCTGACGATGTCTACGACGCCGCGATCCGTCGCGCGGGCATGCTGCGCGTGAATACGACCGACGAGTTGTTCGCGGCGGTGGAGACGGTGGCGCGTCTGCGTCCATTCACCGGCGACAAGCTCTCGATCATGACCAACGGCGGCGGTGCCGGCGTGATGGCGACCGACGCGCTCGTGCTCGATGGCGGCAAGCTCGCCCATCTGAGCGACGCGACTCGCAACGTGCTCGACACGGTGCTGCCGAAGACACTCGGCCGGGTCAACCCGGTGGACATCGGCGGAGATGCGGATCTCGCGCGCTACACCGCCACGCTCACCGCGTTGTGCGAAGACCCGGAGACGGCCGCGGTGCTTTTCATTCAGGCGCCCACGGCGGTAATGCCGAGTCTGGATGTCGCGAACGCGATTGCGGCATTGCCGAGGCCGTCGAAAAACGTGTTCACCTGCTGGCTCGGGGGCGAGACGGCCGAGCGCGCCCGGCGCGTTTGCCGCGAGGCCGGCCTGCCGACTTACGACACGCCCGAGAACGCGGCGAGGGCGTTTCTCGAAGCCGTCAACTATCGTCGCAACCAGGCGTTGCTGATGGAAACACCGCCGTCGATTCCGCCGGGCTTCGCGCCGGATGTCGCACGTGTGCGCGCCATCGTCGACAGCGCAATGCGCGAGGGACGCGAATTGCTGACCGAGCCCGAAGCCAAGGGCGTGCTGGCGGCGTACGGCATTCCGGTGGTCGAGACGATTGTCGCGCAGACCCCGGAGCTCGCGGGCGAGGTGGCGAAAGGGATCGGCTTTCCCGTCGCCGTCAAACTGATTTCCCCCGATATCACGCATAAATCGGATGTTGGCGGTGTCGTGCTCAATATCGAGACGGCGGAGCAGGCGAGCGAGGCGGCGCGTCAGATCCACAAGCGTGCGCTGGCGGCGAAGCCCGATGCGCGCGTGACCGGCTACTCGGTGCAGCGCATGGCCAATGGGGCCGAGGCGTTCGAGCTGATCGTCGGCGTGGCGACCGATAACGTGTTCGGGCCGGTGCTGCTGTTCGGGCAAGGGGGCACGGCCGTCGAAGTGATTGCGGACCGCACCATCGGTCTGCCGCCACTGAACCTGAATCTGGCGCGCGACATGGTGGCGCGTGCGCGCGTGTCGAAACTGCTTGCCGGCTATCGCAGCCGGCCTGCCGCCGATCATGAGGCCATCTACCTCACGCTTGTGAAGCTCTCGCAACTCGTATGCGACGTGCCGGAGATCGCCGAGCTCGACATCAATCCGCTCTTTGCCGATGCGCACGGCGTGCTCGCACTCGATGCGCGCATCGTGGCGCGCAAGCCCGCGTTGCCGGGGCATGGGCGTCTGTCGATTGCGCCGTACCCGCAAGAGCTCGAGAGCACAATCGATGCGGGCGGCAAGCCGGTGCGGGTGCGTCCGATCCGGCCGGAAGACGAGCCCGCGTACAACGCGTTCTTCCACACGCTCACGCCGCAGGACGTGCAGTTCCGCTACTTCGGACTGATCAAGGCGCTGTCGCACTCGCAGATGGCGCGCGTCACCCAGATTGACTACGACCGGGCAATGACGTTCGTCGCCACGGAGCAGGACGAGGCAGGCAATACGCGTCTGCTCGGCGTGGTGCAGGCGCTGGCCGATCCGGACAACACCGTGGCCGAGTTCGCCGTGACGGTGAGTCCCGCCGCCCAGGGACGGGGGCTGGGCCGCGCACTCATGGAGCACATTGTCGACTACAGCCGCAAGCGAGGCACAGGGGAGCTCATCGGCTATGTACTGCGCGCAAATACGCGTATGCTGACACTCGCCCGTCATCTCGGCTTTGTCGAAGACAAGGAAATGGAAGCGGGCATTCTTCATATCCGGCTGCCGCTGCAACAGCCGGCAAAGGCGCGGGAGACTCGCAACGGGTGACGCTCACGACGGTCGTGGCCGCCACGCGCGCAGTGCCCGGTGCCCGTGCCGGGGGCAGGGCGGCCGCCTCTTCCAGGAAGACGAATGCTAGTGAATTGCGTGGCCTATGAGGATGGCCGCAAGATTGCCGATCTGCATCCCGATGAAATTTCGGACTATCTCGAACGTCCGCACTGTTTTGTCTGGGTGGCGCTCAAGGATCCCGGCCCGGGAGAACTGGCGCAGATGCAGCACGAGTTCGGCCTGCACGACCTTGCCGTCGAAGACGCGCAGCACGGTCACCAGCGCCCCAAGATCGAACAGTACGGCGACTCGCTCTTCGCCGTGCTTCACGTGCTCAACAAAGACGCCGAAGGGGATTTTTCCATCGGCGAAGTGGCTATCTTCGCCGGGCACAACTACGTGCTGTCTGTGCGCTCGAACGCGACGCAGGGACTCGGTGCGGTGCGCGCGCGGGCGGAGAAGGAGCCGCATCTGCTGCGGCAGGGGTCGATCTTCGTGCTCTACGCGTTGATGGACGCCATCGTCGACAGTTATTTCCCCGTGCTGGACGACCTCGAAGCGCAGCTCGAAACCATCGAAGCGCAGATCTTCACGCCGAACGAGCCCGCGAAGGGCCGCGCGATCATCGAGGATCTCTACCAGCTCAAGCGCCGGCTGATTACGCTGCAACACGCCTGCGTGCCGCTCATGGAGGCCGTCAGCAAGCTGTTCGGCGCCATGGCGCCCAAGCTCTGCGGCGGCATGCAGGAGTATTTCCGCGACGTGTTCGACCATCTCCAGCGCATTACGAAAAACATCGATCTGCTGCGCGAAATGGTCACGACGGCGCTCTCCGTCAATCTCGGCATGATTTCGCTGACCGAAAACGAAACGACGAAGCGTTTGGGGTCGTTCGCGGCGCTGTTCGCCGTGCCGACGATGATTGCAGGGATCTACGGGATGAACTTCGCCGACATCCCCGAGCTGAAGTTTCAGTACGGCTACCCGGTGTGCATCGTCGTCATGATCGTCATCGATCTGTTGCTGTTCCTGAAATTCCGCAAGGCGGGATGGCTTTGACGGGAAGCGCGTGAGCGGGGCGTTGCCCTGTCTCACGTCCTTCCCGGTTTTCATGTCGGGCGCGTGTCTCGACGGTGGCTCCGGGCCGCCCTGTTGCCGCTTTGCGACGGGCGGTGCACCCCTTGTTTTTCCGCAGTGACTGGCGTCGAATAATTGTTCTAGTATGCGTCAATACCGCGTCAGACGGTTGCCAAAAGGTTGAAAACTACAATAGTCCGCCAGGCAATTTGGGGGTCAGATATTGAACGCACCACTCAAGGGGATCCGCGTCATTGAGTTCTGCCAGGGCGCGGCGGGAGCCTATTGCGGCATGCTGTTGGCCGACATGGGCGCAGATGTCATTCTGGTCGACGATCTCGTCGACGAAATTTCCAACGATAGCCAGAGCTCGCTCGGGGAATCCGCGCAGGTCGGTTTGCGCCGCAACAAACGCTCCGTCGCGCTGGACCTGCTCACGCTCGAAGGCCGCAGCCTCGCTCACACGCTCGTGCGCGGGGCGGATGTCGTCATCGAATCGCTGCCGCCGGGCACGTTGGCGCGTGCCGGGCTCGGTTACGACATGCTGGCGGCGGCGCAACCGCATCTCATCTACGTTTCGATTTCCGCCTTCGGTCAGGACGGCCCGCGCAGCGCGCCGCAGTCCGGTGTGCCCGCGCTCGAGGCGTTAAGGGGCATGCTGGGCGCCGCGTCGACCGGGATGGAGCCGCCGCGCGATCTGCCGGTGGCGGATCTGGCGGCGGGCCTGTACGCCGCGTTCTCCGTGTCGGCGGCGCTGGTCGCGGCCGTGAAGAGAGGTGTTGGCGTGCACATCGACGTGCCGATGCTCGGGGCGACGCTGGCGATCGCGGCGTTGCGCGGGGGCGACGAAGGGGCCGAGGCGGCGCTTCGTGCCGGTCTCGTGCCTGCGGCGGCAATGGGCAACACGGGCGGCGTAGCGGGCGGTGACGTGTCTGCTGTGGCCCACCAACGGCGAGCGCTGGCAGAAGCTGAGGGGCAAGGCAAGGCGTCGCCGCTGGCCGCACCGTTGGTGACGGACGGGGCAAGCCATGAGGCCGGCGATGAGGAGCGTTTCGGGGGGCCGTCCGCACCGTGGCCCACGTTCCGTGCCCGCGATGGCTACTTCGGGATGGATCTCGACGGACAGGCCCATTGGCAGGCGATCTGTGCACTGATTCACCGGGTCGATTTGCTCGACGATTCGCGTTTTGCCGGTGCCCGCGAGCGCGCACGTCATCAGGCTGCCTTGCGCGATGTGCTCGAAGCGGTCTTCGCGCTGGAGGATCGCGATGTCTGGCTCGCGCGGCTCGTGGCCGTCAGTGTGCCGTGCACGGCCATTAGTACGTACTCGCGTGTGCTCGCAGATCCGCAGGTGGCGCATATGGGCTGGGTGCGTCCGATGGTGCTGCCCAGCGGCGAGACCACGCACACGATCGTCTCCCCGGTCCGAATGAACGGGAAGAGCCCCATCTCGCGGCTCGATCCGCCCGCACCAGGGGCGCATACCGGAGACATCCTCGCGGAGCTCGATGCCGGTGAAGGGCCGAACGTCGCGCATCGGGGCACGCCGCAGGTTTAGACACGTTTCATTGGTTCCCTCGTTTTCAGTCTGACGGCACTCTCGCAGTGCCTTTTTTTTGCCGTCGGTGCTTGTTCTGCGCCGCGGTATCTCCCTGCAACGCGTTGTGGAAGGGAGGTGGATTGGCCTGACTGGCCGTCCGGCCGGGCTTTTCCATCACGACGCATATCTATATAATCTTGCGTCATAAACATATGACAAATAGTGATTTGGCTTGCGCCGGGTCACTTTGCGCCGGATTTCGTCCATGTTCCCCGACCTTTTGAGTGCTTCCCCTGTGGCCGCGTTGCTGGGTGCCGGCGTGGGTCTCGTATTGGGGCTGACCGGTGCGGGTGGCGGGATTTTTGCCGTTCCCGCCTTGGTTTTCGGACTTGGATGGGGCGTGCCGCAGGCCGGGCCGGTGGCGCTACTTGCGGTTGGCGCGAGCGCTGCGGTCGGTAGCGCGCAGGGTTTGCGTGCCGGGATCGTGCGATATCGCGCCGCCATCCTCATGGCGGGGATCGGTATTGGCGTAGCGCCGCTGGGTACGTGGATGGCGCATCGGCTGCCCGAGCACTGGCTTGTCGGGCTCTTTGCCCTGGCCATGCTGATCGTGGCTGCTCGCATGTACCGCGCGTCGCGTGGCGGCGCGGGCAAGCAGCATGAGCATGGGGCGGCGGCACCGTGTGCGCCGCTGCCACCGTGCCGTCTCGATCCGTCGACGGGACGCCTGCACTGGACGCGGCGTGTCGCCGGTACGCTCGGCGCGATTGGGGTGGTATCGGGCTTTGCATCGGGATTGCTGGGCGTTGGCGGCGGGTTCGTCATCGTGCCCGCGCTCCGGCGTTTTACCGACATCACGGTGCATGGTGTCGTCGCTACATCCCTGTTTGTCATCGCGCTGATTTCCGCCGGGACAGTTGCCAATGCCTGGTGGCACGGTATGCATCCAGGCGCACAGGGCTGGACGTTCGTGGCCGGCGCCATCGTGGGCATGTTGCTCGGGCGCGCGCTTGCACCACGTCTCGCGGCATCACGGCTTCAGCAGATTTTCTCGGCATTGATGGCCGTCGTCGCCCTCGGCATGTTCGTCAAAGCCTTCGGCGGTTGATCCCGCCGCCGCGCCATTCGCGCATCTCGGCCGTCTCGCGGCTTGTGCAAATCTCGTGAGGTTTTCAACGCTTTTCGAGTGAAATTCGTCGCTCGGTGAATCTGCCTGTCACACCGCGTCGGGACAGTGGTTCATGTTTCGACGGCCTTTCAAATGAATCTTTTCGTCACCCGCTTGTCCATCAAAACGTGGCATGAGCGTGCGTGCTACGTCATTTGAGTTATTCCCGCATTGAAGCGCCACACGATGCGTGGAGCACGCACTTCGCTCACGGTAATCCTCCTAATTTGGACTAGGATATTTCCTATAAACAGTCCCAAATCGGCTGGATTTTGTAGATTTATCCTATATTTCCGCTGGTCGTAAAATCGGCGCGTAACGTTCAAGTGTCACGCGGCGGGGCGATCGGCATCGGCCCGATGACAAGAACCTACGTTGACTCTTCCATGTCTTGCTCGTCCCTTCGTTTGAACGCCGTTCAGACGGCGGGGCGGCGCGCTGTGACGACACTCATAAGCGTAAGCGGCGCCATGGTGATGGCGCTGTTCGCGGGATGTAGTGAATACAAAGCGTCGACAGCGGGCGTGTCGGGTTCCACGCTCGAATCCGAGAGCGAGGGGGCATCGCTGTCGCAGGCAGAGCCGCTGGGGGTGGCGTCGCGAGAGGTCGAGACGCGGATGCGGCCGGTGGCTGCGGCAGTGAAGTTGAGCGCGACGCCGCAAGTGGGCGTCGTCGTGCGTGGTTCGTATCGATGGATGGCGGATTGGCCTGAGACCGATAGCGTGCATCTGTGGGAAGCGGCGTCGGGACCGACACGTATTCGTGTTGTCGGACGCGCGAAAGACATGATGCCGTCGGCAGGCTTGCGCGGCGTTCGCATTCGTTACTGTGTCAAGCCGGTCATCGGCGAGGGCACATCCCGGTTGACAGGGCACAAGACCTGTTCGGCGTGGACGACCGTCGACGGCCCGAAATCGAACGATACCACCGGATAACGCAGGCAGCGTGTGGGAGAACCATGAGTGGTTGATGCGCTGGTGCGCAGCGTCCCGCAATCGTCGCCTGGCAGCAATGCGGTCACACCTTTGTGACCAACGAGTGCGTCGGAAAGACGCACATTCCTCTTTTGGGAAGCCATGACGCGTAGACACGGCGAAGGATCGCGCGCGCCCACGGCTGACTTCTTTTAAAAGGATCCCGCACATGATGGTTAAGATTCTGATTGCCGACGATCATCCGATCGTCGCCTCCACACTGCGTGAAATGCTTTCCCCGGACCCGGGATTTCACGTCCTGCCGCCCGTTTCTAATTCGACTGAGTTGTTCAAGGCCCTCGAGACGAATTCCGTCGACGTGCTGATTACCGATTACTGCATGCCGGGCGGTGCATTTGGCGATGGCCTCGCCATGATCAACCGCGTGCGTCGCAAATATCCCGACGTCAAGATCATCGTTTTCACGTCGATTGAACAGCCAGCCATCATTCATGCGCTCGATAGCTGCGGCGTGCTGGGTGTGATGACAAAATCGGACGATTTGCGGGAAATTACGGTGTGCGTGGAGCGTTGCCGTCGTGGCATGAGTTATCGGGGCGGGCGCGCCGAGCAGATTCTCGACGAGCAGATGCGCCGCAAGCCGACCGCGCGGCGTCCGCTCTCGCCGAAGGAGATGGAAGTGTTGCGCATGTATTTGGACGGCATGAACGTGACGCAAATCGCCACGGCGCTTAAGCGCTCGTCCAAGACGATCAACAATCAGAAACGTATGGCGATGTGCAAGTTGGGGTGTCGCACCGACATGGAGCTGTTCAAGCTGTTCATGACGTGGGATATATCGGAACTTGATGGTGACGCTGAAACCCCGAGTGCTGCCTGAGCCCGCTTTGACCACAAACGTTGGAGTCTATGCCTGCCAGAACGATGACGCGAGACATCGCGATCGCCGGCCGCCTGCTCAGTATTGGTGGCCTGCTTGCACTTCTTTTCGGTCTGTCGGTTTGGGCTGCGGCAGTTTCCTATGCGTTGTTCGGCATGGTCTGGCAAGGCGCGCAGAAAACGGCGGCTTTCTTTGCCACGGTCGGGCACGAAATTCGTGACATCGAGATTTTCAACGAGCAGGCCAGCGCAATGGCGCGGGCCACGTTGGCGAGCCCCGTACGTTCCGGTGGGGTGACCTCTTCGCTCAACAGTCGAATTGCGACGCCTTTGCTCGAGATGCCGGTTGGCACGGCGAGGCGCATTGCCGGCGTAGGGTGGGAGGGCGAATTCCAGGTCGTCAAGCTGGCAGACATCTCGCCTGAGCGCGCCGAGTTGCTATCGCGACTCACCGTCCGCCTCATGATTCTCGACGCCAACTTCTGGAGCGCGCTCGGGACTCAGGACGAGACCTTCATCATTTCCGCCGATGGGGCTTATGCGGCACATCGTACGACGGTCGATTTCCAATCCTTGAGTGCCGCAGACCTCACGCGGGATACACGGGCGGTGCTCGGGGAAATCAACAAGGTCAAACGTTATACGGCGGACGCAAGCCCCACGGGCGACGTTCCGTTCTGGACGTATCAGTACCAAGATCCCCTTACGCGTACGACGGTCGTTTCCAGCTTCGTGCCAATCCGCGATCTGGATGGCAACCTCCTGGCTTACGTGGGCACAAGCATGGCGCCGGACGCAATCGTGCCCGAGCGCCTGCGCACGTTGGCGCACACGAGTGAATCCCTTCAATTGGTCTCGCCGGACGGTTTCGTCATTGCGAGCGCCGGGGCGCCGCTCTCCACCCTGGGACAACTGCGTACGCTGGCACGATTGCCGCTGTTCGGCGACGCGGAAATGAAAGTGCGCTACGACGGCCATCGTCTCGTCTTCGAGCGCCATCTGGCTTCCACGCCCTCCTATGTGCGCTACGCCGTTCGCCCGCTCGATATGTTGCGCCAGGGCGCGCCGCTCTTGCTCATTGCCACATTGCTGCTATGCATATACACCGCGTGTGTCTATGCCGCGACGCGCTACATGCGTCAGCGCATCATCGAACCGGCGCGCCAACGTACCACGGCACTCCTTGAGCGCGACGCCTTTACGCAAACGCTTATCGAGACGGCGCCGGTCGGCATGGCGATCATCGATCCCTTCGAGCCGGCTGTCGTGATGAGCAATCCGGCATACGCAGGCACCGTCGATCTGCTTCGGCAACTCGGCGACGGCGAACTGATGCGCATGTACCGGCAACTGAACAGCGGGGTGGTCGCACGTCCGGTGCGTCGCCTGTTGAGCGCGAACGACGATGCGGGGGAGCGTCACTACGCCGTGAGCTTCGTCGATACGGTCTTTCGTGAGCAACCGGTATTGATCGGCACGTTGTCCGACGTCACCGAGCAGCGCCGCTTCGAGTTGGAGCAACGCAAGGCGCGGCTTGCGGCCGAGAGCGCCAATCGTGCCAAGGACGTTTTCCTCACCACCGTCAGTCATGAGATGCGTACGCCGCTGTATGGCACGCTCGCGTCGCTCGAGCTGTTGAGCGCACAGCATCTGGGTGACGACCATCGCTATTACGTCGACGTGATGGAGAGTTCGACGCGAAACCTGCTCGATCTCATCAACGATCTTCTCGATTACTCGCGCATCCAGGTCGGTCGCTTCGAACTGAATTCGCGCGACTGTTCGCTGCTCAAGGAATTGGAGGCGGTTGGTTTGTCGTTCACGGGGCGTGCTCGCCTGCAGGGGCTCACGCTGGACTGGATGATCGATCCGCAGCTCTCGCGGGCCGTGCATACCGATGCCTTGCGGCTTGGCCAGGTGGTGACGAATCTCGTCGGTAACGCCGTCAAGTTCACCGAAAAAGGACACGTGGCATTCAGTGCCATGGTGACGCGCTCGGACGCGCAGGGCTGTGATGTGGCCTTCACGGTCAGCGATAGCGGGGTAGGCATTGCCGCCGCGGATCTGGGCGATCTGTTCCGGCCGTTCGGCAAAAGCACGGCCGAGGCGGGCATGCATCACGGCACCGGGCTGGGGCTGGCGATTTCGCATCAGTTCGTCGGTATGCTCGGCGGCGTGTTGCAGGTCGACAGTGCGCAAGGTGAGGGCACGACCATGCGTTTCACGCTGCATCTGCGTTGGGCCCCTGACACCGAGGCGCCGCGCGTCGCAGGCGCGGGGCAGACGTTTGCATATGTCAGTGTGCTGGCGCGCCGTCATTGGTATCTCGACGCGCTCATTCGCCGTGCCGGTTACGAACCGGTGCGGTACGACGACGCGGTGTTGTGGTCCACTGGCAGTGGCCGTGAGCAGGACGCCGGGTTGCTGATGTTCGCCGACGAGTGGCCGGTGCGGGGGATGGCGGGCGCGGAGGTTTATCTGCTGCGCTCGACGCCTGTGGATCGTCCGGCAGGTAGCGCACCGGCATGGCCGCGAGATATTGCGCTGTTCCAGCAGGCCGAACTGTGGGAGGCGCTGAGCACGTCGCCGCGTCCGGGGCTTGTGACAAGTGCGGACTTGCCGATACCGGGCTCCGCGAACGCTCAGACGCGCGTGAAGCCGTTGGCCGGTTGGTACGTGCTGGTGGCGGACGATCATCCGATCAGCGGCATGCTGCTGTCGCGTCAGTTGGAAGGCCTTGGCGCCATGGTCGATTGCTATCACGATCCGCGTGAGGCGCTCGATGCCTTCGACGCCGAGTCGCACATGCTGGTGATCACGGATGCCAACATGCCGCACCTCTCCGGACATGCGCTCGCCACGGAGATCAAGGCGCGTGCGCCGATGGTGCCCGTGGTGGTCGCCACCGCCGACGTCACACTTCGCAATGATCGTGAAACAAATTCACCGTTCGATGCCGTTGTCTACAAACCGGTGGATGCACGTTCGTTGCTGCGTGTCATTGAACTGGTGCGCTCGCGCTATCCGTCGCTTTGCGTCGAAATCGCGCCGCTGCCAGCGTCATCGCGCCTGATCGAGAACGTTCCCAAGCCAGTGCCGGAAACGGCATCGCCGAAGGACTGGCGTTTGCCCCTGTCGGACATGCTCGATACGTTCGTTACGATCGCGGATCAGGACATCGCGAACTGCCGGGCGGCGCTGGCCGAGATGTCGCGCGAAACGCTTCGTCATTCTGCCCACCGGTTGCGAGGCGGTTTCATGGCGTTCGGCCTGAGTTCGCTGGCAACGCTTGCGGCGCAGGTCGAGCATCTGGCACCGCAGGCCTCGGCCGGGCAGATGGGCGCCGCGCTCGACGTGCTCGATACCGCATGGAACGACTGGCTGCGCGCGCAAGGGCATGCCATTGCCAGCGACGTCTGATATTGCTGCGTGGCGTTCTCCGTTGTTTTCTGGTCGAGGCGGGTTGCGCCCGCCTCGCTACTCAACGAAGTGTTCCGAAATCAACTGACGTAGCCACTGGTTCCCGGCGTCCTGGTGGTAGCGCCGGTGCCAGAACACGTTCGTTTGCAGCGCGGGCAACCGAAGCGGCGGTTTGACGAAGCGCAGGCCGAACGGCGCGGCAGCGCGTTCGGCGAATTTTTGCGGCACCGTCACAACCAGATCGTTAGCGCTGACGACGTACGGCACGGCGATGAAGTGGGGGACCCAGAAATTGGCGTCGCAACCGAAGCCGGCCTGCGCCAGAAGCTGATTGACGCGCGCGTAGGGGTTGTCGCCCGTTGCAACGAACAGATGGCGCGCGGCCTTGAATTCCGCCAATCCTGCGTCGGGCGTGTCGAGCGGGTGCCCGATGCGAAACAGGCTCACGTATTGCTGACGAAACAACCGTCGCTGGAAGAACGGTCCCGTCAGATCGTCGAATGCGCCAACGGCGAGATCGATGCGTCCGGCCGCCATCTCCTCCTTCAATTCGGGCAACGACGCCCGCACCGTCCTGATGCGCACCCCCGGTGCCAACTGGGAGCACAGATCGATCAGCGCCGGCATGAAATACACCTCGCCAACATCGGTCATTGCCAACGTAAATTCCCGCTGACTGCTCGCCGGGTCGAACGCCTCCCGGTGATTGATTGCCCGTGAAATGCCCGCGAGGGCGGCAGAAACGGGCTCGGCCAGCGCTTCGGCAAACGGCGTGGGTTGCATGCCCGCGCCAGTTCGCGTGAAGAGTTCGTCTTCAAACGTTTGCCGCAGGCGCGCCAGGCCATTGCTGACGGCGGGTTGGGACAAACCCAACTCGCGAGCCGCCTGAGAAATGCTGCGATGGGTGAGCACTGCGTGAAAGACGACCAGCAGGTTCAAGTCGACGTCGCGTAAGGAGATCATGGTGCGATGAACGGCGCGAATCGCCGTGGAAGTGGATGCAAGATTATTCGCATTGTGAATATAGTGGATTTGTCTATTTATATCGCAAAATGTGGTCGCTTGTCGGACAATGATTGCATTCGAATCAGGAGACGAGGCCATTCATGCGCCAAGCAGACCAAATCCAGGGGGAGCTGGGCTATCTGTCCGGTTTTGCCAACGAGT
The DNA here is from genome assembly GCF_044745225.1 of Pandoraea sp. NPDC087047. Taxonomy (NCBI): domain Bacteria; kingdom Pseudomonadati; phylum Pseudomonadota; class Betaproteobacteria; order Burkholderiales; family Burkholderiaceae; genus Pandoraea; species Pandoraea sp. NPDC087047. The sequence goes on along the minus strand of NZ_JBIUZU010000001.1, from coordinate 569,758 downwards.
TCGCGACCGAGGCATTGCCCGGCGCGTTGCCCATTGGGCAGAACTCGCCGCAACGTGCGCCGTACGGCCTCTACGCGGAACAACTTTCCGGTACGGCATTCACGGCGCCGCGCGGTCATAACCGCCGCTCGTGGGTCTATCGCATCCGTCCCGCGGCGATGCACAAACCATTCTTCGCAATCGAAAACTCGCGCTGGCTGAGCCGTTTCGACGAGGTTCCCACGCCGCCCAACCAGATGCGCTGGGATCCGTTACCGATGCCCGGCACGCCGACCGATTTCATCGACGGCATGGTGACGATGGCCGGCAATGGCGGCCCGGATGCGGGGCGCGGCTGCGGCATTCATCTGTACGCGGCCAATCAGTCGATGGACGGCCGTTTCTTCTACAACGCCGACGGCGAAATGCTGGTGGTGCCGCAAGAAGGACGCCTGCGCATCGCGACCGAGTTCGGCGTGCTCGAAGTCGAGCCGTATGAAATTGCCGTGCTGCCACGCGGCGTGCGCTTCCGTGTGACGCTGCCGGACGGCCGTGCGCGCGGCTACGTATGCGAGAACTACGGGGCGTTGTTCCGTCTGCCGGATCTGGGCCCGATTGGCTCGAACGGTCTGGCCAATCCGCGCGATTTCCTGACGCCGGTTGCCGCCTACGAAGACATCGAAGGCGACTTCGAACTGGTCGCCAAGTTCGGTGGCGCGCTGTGGCGTGCCGACATCGGTCACTCACCGCTGGACGTCGTGGCCTGGCACGGCAACTACGCGCCGTACAAGTACGACCTGCGCCACTTCAATACCATTGGCTCGATCAGCTACGATCATCCGGATCCGTCGATCTTTTTGGTGCTCCAGTCGCAAAGCAATGCGCCGGGTGTCGACGACATCGACTTCGTGATTTTCCCGCCGCGCTGGCTGGCGATGGAAAACTCGTTCCGTCCGCCTTGGTTCCATCGCAACATCGCGAGCGAGTTCATGGGCCTCATCCAAGGCGTGTACGACGCCAAGGCCGAAGGTTTCGTGCCCGGCGGCGCGAGTCTGCACAACTGCATGTCGGGCCACGGCCCCGATGCGGATACGTTCGAGAAGGCCTCCGCGGCCGACACGAGTAAGCCGCATAAGGTCGAGGCCACGATGGCTTTCATGTTCGAGACGCCCGCGGTCATTCGCCCAACGCGTTTCGCGCTGGAGACCAAACAGTTGCAGGACAACTACTACACCTGCTGGCAAGGTCTGAAGAAGCACTTCAATCCGAACCAGAAGTAAGCGGCATCGCGCCACGACCCCCTTCAACATCAAGACGGCCGGCCCGACGCATGCGTTGCGCGCGGCTGGCCGACGCGTTACCTCGAACAAGGAATTCCACATGTCTGCTCTCCTGCAAAGCTGGGTCGCCTCCGCCAACACCGGCGTGACGGACTTTCCGCTGCAAAACCTGCCCTATGGCGTGTTTAGCACTCAGGCCCAACCGACGCCGCGTGTGGGCGTCGCCATCGGCGATCAAGTGCTCGATCTGGCCGCTCTCGAAGCGGCCGGCGTCCTTAAGGCGGGCGACACGCCGGTCTTCGCCCAGCCGTCCATCAATGCCTTCGTGGCGCTCGGTAGCGCAACATGGCGCGCTACGCGCGCACGCCTGACGTCGTTGCTGGCACTCGACGGCGACGCGGCCCTGCGCGAGAACGCTGCGCTCAAGGCGCAAGCGCTTGTGCCGCTTGCGAACGCGACGTTGCATCTGCCGGTGCAAGTGCCGGGCTACACGGACTTCTACTCGTCGAAAGAGCATGCAACCAACGTGGGCACCATGTTCCGCGATCCGGCCAACGCCCTTCTGCCGAACTGGCTCGAGATCCCCATCGGCTACAACGGTCGCGCGAGCTCGGTGGTGGTGAGCGGCACCGCGATTCATCGTCCGAGCGGCCAGATCAAGTTGCCGGATCAGTCGCGTCCGATCTTCGATGGCTGCCGCAAGCTCGACTTCGAACTCGAAACCGGCTTCATCGTCGGTCGCGACACGGCCTTGGGCGAATCCCTGAGCGTGGAAGCGGCGCAGGCCGCCATCTTCGGCATGGTGGTGCTCAACGACTGGTCCGCGCGCGACCTGCAACAGTGGGAATACGTGCCGCTTGGCCCGTTCAACGCGAAGACCTTCGGCACGTCCATCTCGCCCTGGGTGGTGACGATGGAAGCGCTCGAACCGTTCCGCGTTGCCGGCCCGGAGCAGACGCCCGAGCCGCTCTCCTACCTGCAACAGCAAGGCCAGCACGCGTTCAACATCGAGCTCGAAGTGCTGCTTCAAGCCGAAGACGACGCCGAGGCGACGTCCATCTGCCGCACCAACTTCCGCCATATGTACTGGAGCATGGCGCAGCAGTTCGCGCATCACACGGTATCGGGTTGCAACGTGCGTGTTGGCGATCTGATGGGCTCCGGCACGATCAGCGGCCCGACGCCTGACTCGTTCGGCAGCCTGCTCGAACTGACGTGGAACGGCAAGAATCCGATCACGCTTGCCAGCGGTGTGAAGCGCACGTTCATCGAAGACGGAGACACCGTTGTGATGGCCGGCTGGTGTCAGGGCGATGGTTATCGCGTCGGCTTCGGCGAGGTGTCGGGCAAGATCCTTCCTGCGAAAGCCCGGTAAGCTCAACGAGCTCCCTTGGCTCAACAAGGTCGAGAAGGTCGTTGGTCGGCTCGCTAAGCTCGCTAGGGCCGCCGAGCTCACCGAGCGCGACAGGCCGCTCCCGTCTGATATGCGCGACGCGCCGTGCCGGTCATCCGGCCGGCGCGTTTGCTTTTGGCGGATCGGTCGATGCGTCGTGCAGGCCCGCTTCGGCGCCGCCCGCCGACGGCAGACGTTGCCACCACGGGTTGACGCGTGCGGTGAGCAGGCTCGCGGTGACACGGCAACGCGTCGGCATGTAGGCCAGTTCGTTACCTACGCGTCGCAACAGCGGCGGATCGCCGAGGCGAGCGCGGCGAGGTACTCGCAGCGAACGCCGCGCGCTTGGCGTGGTCTGGCTGGTGGATGAGCGGTGTGGCATTCGGTATCTCCCGAAAACGTGTGAGGACGGGAAACATTTAGCCACGTCGCGGCGGTGCGCGACAGGTGAAGCAATCCGAAAAATAGGTACGGGGCGCGTGACGAACGCGCCCCGCGTACTTTCTCGCGGGGGCGCGATTAGCCGGGCTTTTTGTCGTGTGCCGGGGCGGGCGAGGGCTTCGCGACCTTCTTCGACGTCGGCGGTGCGTCAGCCGCTTCTACGGGCACCGGCGTCTCGCCGTCTGTCCCCGTCATTGGCGCGCCGCTGGGTGCGGTGACCGGGCGATTCAGGCCTTCGTTGATCCACGCGGTCAGCAGCGTGTAAGTCACCGCCAGAATCACCGGGCCGACAAACAGACCGACGATCCCGAACGTCAGCATGCCCCCGAGCACACCGGCCAGAATCAGCGTCATCGGCAGATCGGCGCCCCGGCGAATGAGCATCGGACGCATCACGTTATCGAGCATGCCGATGATCACCGAGAGCACGAGGAGCAGCGTGGCGAGCGTCGGGCTGTCTTGCCAGTAGAGCCATGCTACGCTCGAGAGCAGCACGGGGAACGGCCCGATCTGCGCGATACACAGCACGAGCATCAGCGCGGTCAGAAAGCCCGGCAACGGCACGCCCGTGAGCCATAGCCCGATGCCGCCGAGCAGCGACTGCGTCACCGCCGTGACTACGATTCCGAGCGCCACGGCGCGAATCGACATCCCGGCCAGCCGCACCGACTCCTCGCCGCGATCCCCGCCCAGACGTCTCGCCATACGAATCAATGCGCGCGCCGCCCGTTCACCCTGCATGAAGAGAATGCCGGAGATGATCAGCGTGAGGCCGAGGTGGACCACCAGCAGTCCGACCGATCCCAGTTTGGAGAATCCCCACGAAGCCGCCTTGACGGCGTAAGGCTGCACCTTGGCGACGAGGCCGCCCGGGCCCGCGACCGCGAGCGCCTGCCACTCGTCGCTTGCGCGCTGGCCGACCACGGGAATGCGCGCCAGCCAGTCGGGGGGCATCGGCAGGCCGCGCTGGCCGATGGAGTGCACCTGATCGCTGATGTCCGAGGCATGGCCGATCAGCGTGCCGATGGCTGCGGACAAGGGGGCGACAACGATCACCAGCATGCCGATGATCATGACGGTCGTGGCGAGCCACCGTTTGCCCCATAGCCGGCGCTGCAAACCGATGAGTAACGGCCAGGTGGACGCGACGATCGTCACCGCCCAGATAAACGCCGGCAGAAACGGCAACAGCACCCAAAGGGTACCGACCATCAGCAGGCTGAGGACCAGGATGACCAGCAGGTTACGGGCGAGTTCGCTCGGGGTTGTGGAAAACATAGGCGCTCCGGCGGGCAGGGGGGGAACGCGTCGTGCGGTGCGTCCGGCTCAGGGTCACGCGCAATGAGCGCGCTTCGGGAGCACGATGCCATGCCGGGCCAACGACGGCAAGTGCGCTGCAACACTTCGTCACAAAGCCGTGTGGCGATCCTCGTCATCGTCGTCATCCTCGGCGTTCGGGGGCGCTGTATGACGGGCAACGCCGGAGGGTGCGACGGATGTGCCCTGCTTGCGCGTGTGTGGCGTGTGCGGTGTCTTTGCCGTGCGCGCTGCGACGGGCGCCCGTGCTACGCGCGTGGTGCCTGCCGTTATGGGCGTAGCCGCCTTATCCCTCTTCGCCACGGTACTTGCCGTCTCCAGCGTGTCGGGCGGCCATCCGTTATGTGCGTCGTCCATCGGCAAGAAGACCGACTCGTCTCCCGAGGTGTCGCCCGGATCGGTGTGTCGTCCTCCCATCCCCCCGAACGCATCGTCATGCGGACTGGCAGGACTTGGGGACGCATCCGAGTGCGAACCGACAGACGAGCGGCCGGAGTCGCCCTGCGACGTCACGGTGATCGTGCTGACCTTCGGGCGGCCGCGACGCCGGGTGTAAGCCGTGCAAAGTGCGTCATGCCGCGTCGCAATACCCTGCAGGGAGATGGCCGTGGCGATCAGGCTGTAGAGCACACTGAGCACCATCTGCGTGTGCCAGTCCACGCCGTCGCTGTGTTCGTCGACGGGTGGGAGCGTAGTCGATGAGTTACCGTCGAGGGCCAGGGCGGCGTCGAAGGCTGCCTCGTCGTCGTCCGGTGCGCCTGCCTGAGCGTGGAACGTCGAGAGGAAATAGAACCCGAGCGTCAACGTAAGCCAGATGGCCTTTGGCGCTCCGGTGCGTAACGACCCTGTGAGCTCCGCCCAGAACGCAGGCCAGAACGGCGCGTCGGCTGACGCAGGGACGTCGTCGCTGAATTCGCAGATCAGATCCGCGAAGCGGTCTTGCAGCAGCAGTTCGAGCCGGGCGTTCTCCGGGGAGATGGCAATGCGATCGACAATTGGCAAGAGAAGGGCGCCGGGGATCGGGGCGAGCAGAATCTCAAGACACGAGTGGATCGTATTGGCGAAGCGATGCGACATGATGCCCGGTGCGGCGGCCGATATCCCCAGCTCGACCGCCAGCCGCGCCAGATTGCGCAGAACGCCGTAGCAAAACACGAAGCCGACGATATGCCCGGCGACGTCCCGCACCGGGTTACGCAACATGGTTTGGAGCGCTTCGAGCGCCTGCGACGGCGTGACGTGGGTGAGACGGCTGCGCAATGCCGGATGCGCGGCGTTGAAGCGGGCCATCCCGATAAGGTTGACCATCACGACCCCCAGCGCTTCGACCGGGGGCCACATCAGGGATTGGGTGCGCCTCGGATCCACAAGATCGGCGAACGACGAAAGCAGCGTAGCGCCGAAGGCGAAGGGCAGCGCGTCGCGCGCCAGACCGATGCGAAGCGAGCGCCATGACAGGCTGGGGTGTTCGTGACGGAAGAGGGCGTCGAGGCGCCGTCTCACTTTGGCGACGTCCAGCCCACGTTGCGCGAGAACGTGGGCCTCCACCCGCAGATGCGAGCGCAAGTCATCGAACAAGGGGGGCTCGCCTGCCATGGTGTGCGTGCGCGCCGAGCTGCGCGACGCGTGCGCGCCGGATTTTCGACCCGCCGGGGCGCCGCTGTCGGCGCGCGCGAAGCGGCGCAGTGCCGGTGTCGCGACCTCGTCGCGCAGCGCCAGATAGATGGACTCGGCGGTGTTGCTCGCATCGTACGCGCCGAGCCGGAAGTGCGTCATGCCCGGCGCACGGTCCGTCGGGGGCAGGTTGGTGGCGCGTCGCACAACGAGGGCGAGTTCGCTGTGCGACTCACGCCAGCGTGGATGCGCGACAGCGGCATGTTGCGTATCGCGGGAGCTGCCCAACGAGACGGCGGCTTGCTGTGCCCGTGCCAAATCGTCTTCGATATTGCTGTCCGACTGAGCAAGCGGCAGTGACGTCGGGCGTTCTACGGTGAAACTCGTGGTATGCGCACAGACTTGTCTTGACGGGGAAAAAAACGGAGGCATGTCGTCGATGGTCGGCTGGACACGCGCAATTCCCCTTGCCCGCACCGCTTGCCGCCATTTCATGGGAGAAATGAAGTGGGGGATGCTACGCGCATCCCCGCGGTGCGACGACGCTCGGACAGGCGTTTAAAGACGTTCATTCGCGAATTTGCGTAGTGGTAGCGCTGCCGGCGAACCGCCGCGGCAATCACGCGACTGCAGCGATACGCATCATGAGCATCGAGCATGCCGACGTCATCATTCCGGCACGACCATGACCCCTGCCCGCAAGCCGTTGGCGACATTCGGATTCGGGAACACGATGCGTTCTTCCGGATGCGACACCGTGTACGTATTCTCGCCGTCGCGCGCCAGCACGGTGCCCGCTGCGTACGGCGTGAAATTGGGCGTATCGGCACTCACATCCAGAACGAAGGCGTCGGTGCGGCGTACGATCTCTGCGGCCACGCGAAAGCGCTTTGCGTGCAGCACCTGCCCGTCCTCGCGCGCGCTCATCTCGCCGCCCGACAGCCAGCGGCGCAGTGCGGCGTCGATCCCCGCAAAATCCGTGAGATGGTTTTCGCCAAACGGCGCGACCTTGCCGAGTTCGAGCGTGCAACTCTCGGCGCCGAACCGCGCGCACGTGTAATAAGAGAACGTGACGGAGGGTTGCTCGGTGCGCATGATCGCTTCGATATCGGCGGCGGCGAGCGCCTCGTACCACGTGTTGCCGGGAGGATGCTGCGTCGTGCCGGGAACGACCGCAAATCGCGTGAAGAGCGACGCGCGGATGGCCGTGTGCATGTCGATGTGACGACGCTGACGACGTATGCCATCCACGCCCGCAAAGAACTGCGCCACGATCACTTCGAGCTCGCGAGCGCGTTGCACGGCAGGCGATTCGGCGCGCTTGGCGTGCGCGCCCTGGAACAGCCGGTTCAGGTCGTACTCGAGATAGCGTTTGCCGGCACGCACGGCGTCCGGGTTGCCGAGCACGACGAGCACGCGCTCTCGCAGCGTCAGACGGCCGTCGGCGATGTCACGCAAAATGCCGTCGACGATTTCGATGGGGGCTGTCTCGTCGCCGTGAACACCGCACGAGAGGATGGCGTCGAAGCGATGGCCCGGCTGTGCCGCTTTTGCGTCGAGGGCATTGCTCGCGCCATCGGTCATGTCTGCGGGTGTCAGTTCAAGCACGCCTTCTGCGTGCCGTTTCCAGCGTACGCCGCAGGGGTCGATGCCTTCGCCGTGAATGTAGTCACGCGCTTCGCGTACGTCGCTAAGCCAGTGGCGCAGGGCCGAACGATGGGCCTCGGTCATGATAAGCAATCTCAGGAGAATCGATTTCGTATTCTATGCGTGCGCGCGTCATGACAGTCATATGACGTCGCAGACCCCCGGTTGACAAGGGTTTGCGGGGGCGATCAACGTGCGCGCATTGTTCCGGCTGTCGAATCCGTGTCATCATGATCCGCATCGCACGCCGCTTTATCGGGCGTGGCCCCCGGGATAGCCGTCCATGACCGATCTGTACATCGAAGGTGCCTGGCGTACCGCCAACGGGGCGCAATTCCGCTCTCTCGATCCCATGTCGGGCGATGTCGTCTGGCATGGCCGTGCGGCCAACGCCGGCGAAGTCGCCGCGGCCGTTCAGGCGGCGCGGCGCGCGCAACGCGACTGGGCGCGGCTCGCGTTCGACGAACGTCTTGCCGTCTTGCAGCGTTTTGCGGCCATCGTCAGCGCGAAAACCGAGACGCTGGCCGACGCCATCGGCCGCGAGACCGGCAAACCGCTGTGGGAAGCGCGCACCGAAGTGGCGACCATGTCTGCCAAGGTCTTCAACTCGGCGAAGGCTTATCAGGAGCGCACCGGCGAGCGGCGCAGTCCTGTCGCGGACGGCCAGAGCGTGGTGCGTCATCGCGCGCATGGCGTGATGGCTGTCTTCGGCCCGTACAACTTTCCGGGGCACCTCCCCAACGGGCACATTGTGCCGGCGTTGCTCGCGGGCAATACCGTCGTTTTCAAACCGAGCGAACTTGCCCCCGGCGTGGCCGAGCGCACGCTGCAATGCTGGATCGACGCCGGCTTGCCGCCGGGCGTGCTCAATCTGGTGCAAGGCGCACGCGATACCGGCGCAGCCCTCGCCGCGCATGAGGACATCGACGGCGTGTGCTTCACCGGCAGTTCCGCCACGGGCCGCGCGCTGCATCAACAATTTGCCGGAAGGCCGGACAAGATCCTCGCGCTCGAGATGGGCGGCAACAATCCGCTGATCGTCGACGCGCCCTCGGACGTCGACGCCGCCGTTCACGTGGCCGTCCAGTCCGCGTTCCTGTCTGCCGGCCAGCGCTGCACCTGCGCCCGGCGTCTGCTGGTGCCGCAAGGCCCACAGGGCGACGCGTTCATCGCGCGCCTGACCTACGTCACACAACGCATCAGCGTCGGGCGCTACGACGCCGAGCCACAACCGTTCATGGGTGCTGTCGTGTCCTTGCAGGCGGCGCGTCGCATGACGGCTGCGCAGGCCGATCTGATGGCGCTCGGCGCTCGCATGATCCTGGCGTTGTCGCAACCGGATGGTCGCTCGGCGTTGCTCACGCCCGGCTTGATCGATGTGACGGCACTCGCCGCGCGCGGCGTCTTGCCCGACGAGGAGTACTTCGGCCCATTGCTGCAAGTGCTTCGTTACGACACGTTCGACGAGGCCATCGAACTCGCGAATCGAACCCGCTACGGATTGGCCGCCGGGCTGCTGTCCGACGATCCGGCGCGCTACGAACAGTTTCTTGCCGGCATTCGTGCGGGCGTCGTCAATTGGAATCGACCGACGACGGGCGCGGCCGGGGCGGCGCCGTTCGGTGGCGTGGGCGAGTCCGGCAACCACCGTCCCAGCGCCTGGTACGCCGCGGACTACTGCGCCTACCCGATAGCGTCGATGGAGGCGGCGCGCGTGGTGATGCCCGAGCGCCTCGGTCCCGGATTGGACTTCGGCACGGCTTGATCGCAGCAGAAGGCCGCACATCGCGGCTCGCAGAATTTCCGTTTTTCACACTGGTTTTTTGCTTTTTTCAGGAATTGACATGACGCGCTTTGCCTTCGAAGCCAACTTCGACGGATTGGTCGGCCCCACGCACAACTACGCAGGGTTGTCGTTCGGTAACGTCGCCTCGGCGAATAACGCCAACCGCGTATCGAACCCGCGTGAGGCGGCGTTGCAAGGTCTGGCGAAGATGAAGGCGCTGGCCGATCTCGGCTACGCTCAGGGCGTATTGCCGCCGCAGGAGCGTCCGTCGGTTGCGTTGTTGCGCACGCTCGGTTTTTCGGGAGACGACCGGACCGTCATTCGCGAGGCCGCGCGTATGGCCCCGGAACTGCTCGGTACCGCGTCTTCTGCGGCGAGCATGTGGACGGCCAATGCCGCGACCGTCAGCCCGTCGGCAGACACGCGCGACGGGCGGGTGCATTTCACGGCGGCGAATCTTTGCAGCAAGTTGCATCGCGCTATCGAGCACGAAACGACCTCGCGCGTGCTGCGCACGGTGTTTGCGGACGAGGCACGCTTTGCGCATCACGACGCCTTGCCGGGCTGGCCGTCGCTGGGCGACGAGGGCGCGGCCAACCACACGCGGCTTTGTGGGGCATACGGTGAGCGAGGGGTCGAGTTTTTTGTCTACGGACGAGACGATCTCGCGAGCGCGCCGGCGCCGCGCCGCTTCCCGGCCCGTCAGACGTTGCAGGCGAGTCAGGCGATTGCGCGGCGCCACGGACTGAGCGACGCCGACGTCGTATTTGCGCAGCAACATCCGGACGCCATCGATGCCGGTGTCTTCCACAACGACGTCATCGCCGTAGGTAACGGCAACGTACTGTTCTGCCACGCACAGGCGTTCGTCGATCAGGCGGCGGTGCTATCGACCTTGCGCGAGCGGCTGGCGGCCAGAGGAACGCAACTTGACGTCGTCGAAGTCTCGCCCGACGACGTTTCGATTGAGGACACCGTCGGCAGTTACCTCTTCAACAGTCAGTTGCTGTCGCGTGCGGCGGAGGCGGGCGGGGGCATGCGGCTGGTCGTGCCGCAGGAGTGCCGGGAGCGTCCGGCCGTGTGGCGCTATCTGGAGTCGCTGGTGGCCAGCGGCGGACCGATTCGCGAGCTGCATGTGTTCGATTTGCGCGAGAGCATGCGTAACGGCGGCGGCCCGGCGTGCCTGCGTCTGCGCGTGGTGCTCACGCCCGAAGAGCGCGAGGCGACCCATGCCGGCGTGTGGATCGACGACGCGCGTTACGCCACGTTGACCGATTGGGTGAAGCGTCACTATCGCGACCAACTGGCGGTTGGCGATCTGGCGGACCCGGCATTGCTCGACGAGTGCCGTGCCGCCCTCGACGAGCTCACCCGGTTGCTCGGACTGGGCAGCCTTTACCCGTTCCAGCGCGACGTGCAATAGCCGCGCCGTCGCGATGTTCGATCAGAAGCAGCCGCAGCAACATGAACCGAAACGGAAGGAGTCGATTCGATGACGACGATCATTGGTTTGTCCGGCAGCCTGCGCAAGGGCTCTTACAACACGGCGTTACTGACGGCGGCGAAGGCGGTGGCGCCCGCAGGCGTCACACTCGATTTGCGGACGCTGCACGGCATTCCGCTATACGACGGCGACGTGGAGGCGAGCGACGGCATTCCCGCAGCCGTCACCTCATTGAAGGACGCCATCGCCCAGGCCGACGGCCTGTTGCTGGCCACCCCGGAGTACAACAACGGCATGCCGGGCGTCTTCAAGAATGCGATCGATTGGCTATCGCGTCCACCCGCAGATAGCGCACGGGTCTTCCGAGGCAAGCCGGTGGCGATCATGGGCGCATCGCCCGGTGGCTTCGGCACGATTCTCAGTCAGAACGCGTGGCTGCCGGTGCTGCACACCTTGCAAACGACCCCGTGGTGGCAGGGCCGCCTGATGGTTTCTCGTGCCAACAAGGTCATTGATGCCGATGGAAACCTTCAGGACGACGCCGTGCGCCAGCAACTGGCGGATTTTGTCGCAGGCTTCGTCGCGTTTCTGAACGAATGCAAGCGAGATGGTTGATATAAATTTTTATAAATCATTGGGTTGTGATGATTTTTTAATGTGGTTTATTGCTTGGGAGGTGATCGGAACCTTCCCCAATCAAGGTTGACGAACCGATATGTGACGCGATTCACGGAATCTCCGGCGATGCACTATGCTGGATGGAACGTGTCGGTCGACACGTCGATCGTGTCCTTTCGTCAACCCGGGGGTGCCGCCATGCAAATCGAGTTTCCGGATCACCGTCCCATGTTCAATTATGAAGAGCTGACGATCGAGTTCGCGGTTGTCGTCAATGGCCGGCCGATCGATTGCGCCGTATCGGCCGAAGCACTGGAATCGCATTTCCACGCGCACTCGGCCGAGGCAGACGACCTGCTGCACGCTTTCGAGCACGGTCGCAGCCGTATCGAGGCGCTGACGCGCGAATATCTGTCGATGGGCTTGCCGGGCCCGGTGCTGCTGCGCAGCGGGCACTTCCGCTGGGCGCAGCGCCATGAGGCCCGCCGTTGATCGGCGGCTGCCCCTAGGCGTGCGTTTTCAGACGGCGCTGGCAGGGTCCTGATGGGGTGGATATTGCACTGCTATTGATGCGGGTCAACGTCTGGATGGTTAGGCATACGACTCAATAGGCGAGCTGTAGGGATCGGCGTACACTGGTGTTGCCGCTAAAGAAGTTACGCCAGCGGCATCATTGCCGATAACTATAAGGAGTCGCCATGGGCTCGGAATTTCGCGTCGTTATCGCCTCGATCGCGGCCTTCATGACGTTGGGCGGGGCATTCGCCACTATCCACGGTCTGCTGTACGACCAATCGCACGTCATGCACGGCGGCGTGGTCACGGTGCTGTTCGGTATCTTGTTCATCGTCGTGATGCTGACGCCATGGCCGCGAGATGAGGCGGCCGATACCAAAACCAAGTCGTGACATCGGTGGTTCCGAACGCCTCCGGCCCCTTCGTTAGCGGCTAACCCTTTGGCGCAGGGCGTCCTACACTGAAATCGAGGGACGCCGTCGAAGCTATCCGAAGATCGCGCGGCCCGGCGTGAACGCGCCGCGAGCCTCGTCGATTCTCTCGATCCCATCATTCGCTTCGCAACGGGCGTGGTCTCGTTGTGAGGTGACGTATGTGTTCCGATAGCCGCGTCTTCATTGCCTCCATCGCCGCGTTCGTGATGTTGGGAGGCATTTTCGCCACCATTCACGGTCTGCTGTTCAACCTGCCGGAGGTGTCGCGCTACGGCGTGGCCGCCGTGCTGCTCGGCGCAACCTGCACGGCCACCATGCTTATCCCGTGGGGGGCGCGCGACGAGTCGTGAGCGCGTTGTGATGGGGGCTTGATCGAGCCCTGGCCAGCGCTGTGTTCGCGCCGTAAGTTGCGGCCCGAGGCCCGGCACGTCGCGTATCGCGTTCAGCGCGCAGACTTGTTCAGTCGCGCCCGCAGGCACATGAAGGCGGGCGCCTGGGACAATTCGTCGTAAAGCCGCGGGCTGACGGCCTTCATTTCCGGTAACGGCAGCGGCTCGACCATCTGTTCGAGTTGCCAGCCCGCGTCGGCGGCGGCATTCAGAATGCCCGCGAGCGGGCGGCGGTACGACTCCACATACGGCTTGGGCTCGCCGAAGCCGCTCCAGTACATGCCGAAGCGCGTGATCTCGAAGTAAGTCCGGTTGCGCCGGGTGCGCTCGTCCAGCCAGTCGCGCATCGGGTGGCCCATCGACCAGACGAGCGTCGCGCCGGGCTTGGCCACGCGAGCGAACTCGCGAAACGTCGGCCCGAGATCTTCCACGTAATCGAGGGCCAGGGCGCTGACGATGGCATCGAAACGGTCGTCGGCCAGCGTGACGAACGAGGTGCCGAGATCCTGTACGTCGAACGCGGCGTTCATGCCGTGGCAGCGCTGCCGCGCGAGCGCGATCATCTCGGGCGTGACGTCGATGCCTTGCACCGTCGCGCCTTGCTCGACGAGCCACGCACTATTGATACCCGGACCGCAACCCGCGTCGAGCACGTGCAGACCGGCAACGTCCCCCAACAATTGGCGCGTGGCAGGTCGCTCGTAAAGCGCGTTGTGCGGCTTGGTGACGGCAATCTCGGCGTAGCGTTCGGCGAAACTTGCGTAGGCGGTGCGTCCCATCGACGCTGGTTCGGTTGACGACATGCGCGACTCCAGGATGACGGCCCAAGCGACAACGATGGCGCAAGGGCGGATGAAAAATGCGGGGGAGCGATTGTAACGCCAAAGTTACGCCGAAGTTACGCCAAAGCGCCGGAAGCGCCCCGGATTTGTCTACGATGGTGGACAACGTACCGTGCGCCATCCCCCGGCCTGGTCCCTGGGAGAATCGAGTGTCTGCCTGCCACCGATGTGGGACAATGACGGCCTTCGCCGCTTGCAAGCACCGATCAGCCCCGGTTAGCGCTAGTCAACGCGCGTCAGCCTCCGTACCGAGGGGTTCGGCGGGTGTTGAGCGGCCATCGTTATTTCGCGACATTGCCTCCCAGCATGACCTCATCGAGCGCCACACATTTTCCGTCTGACGACCCAAACCCGAGCTCCGCGCCGGCCGACCTCATCGATGTCGCCGTGATCGGGGCGGGGCCTGCCGGTCTGATGGCGGCGGAAGTGTTGTCCGGCGCGGGCTGGCGTGTCGACGTGTACGACGCCATGCCGTCCGTCGGACGCAAGTTCCTGATGGCGGGCAAGGGCGGTATGAACCTCACGCACAGCGAACCGGCCGCGCCGTTCGTGGCTCGCTACGGCGAGCGGGCGGACGCAGTGGGCCAGTGGCTGCGCCGCTTCAGCGCCGACGACGTGCGCTCGTGGGCGCATCGGCTGGGCGTCGATACGTTCGTGGGCACCTCCGGCCGTGTCTTTCCTGTCGACATGAAGGCTGCGCCATTGCTGCGTGCGTGGCTCTCGCGGCTACGTGCCTCGGGGGTACGTCTGCATGTGCGGCATCGCTGGTTGGGGTGGGACGACGACATGCCGGCGAGCCCGGGCAATCTGCGCTTCGCGACGCCGGCTGGCGAGCGCCAGGTACAGGCGAAAGCGGTGGTGCTGACGCTGGGCGGCGCCAGTTGGCCGCAACTCGGTTCCGACGCGGCGTGGGTGCCGTCGCTGCGTGAGCATGGGGTGAGTGTCGCGCCGCTGCTGCCCGCGAACGCGGGATTCGAGACGGACTGGACGCCGCACATGCGGGAGCGGTTCGCGGGCCATCCGGTGAAGCCGGTCACGATGACATTGCCGGACGGCACCACGCGGCAGGGCGAGTTTGTGATTTCCGAGCACGGCATCGAAGGCAGTCTCGTGTACGCCATGTGCGCGCCGATCCGCGACGCGATCCGTGCGAACAACTGCACGCAGGTCTATCTCGATCTGCTGCCGGACTGGGCGCCGGAGCGCGTAGTGGCGGAAGTGGCACGTCCGCGCGGTTCGCGCTCGATGGCGAGCCATCTGCAAAGCCGTCTGGGGATTGCTGGCGTGAAGGCGGCGCTGTTGCGCGAGTGTCTGCCGCGCGAAACGTTCGACGATCCGGCGGCGCTCGCGGCCGGGATCAAGCGCTTGCCGTTGACGTTGCTGCGCACGCGTCCGATTGCGGAGGTGATCAGCAGTGCGGGCGGAGTGTCGCTTGAGGCGCTCGATGCGCACCTGATGGTGAAGGTGTTGCCCGGCGTGTTCTGTGCGGGGGAGATGCTCGACTGGGAGGCGCCAACGGGCGGGTATCTGCTCACCGCTTGCTTGGCCAGCGCATGCGTGGCGGGCGATGGCGTCGCGGCTTATCTGCGGGCGCTGGGCTGAACCGAATCGATGCCGCCGACGCGGCATCATCCGACGGCGCAGAGCCGTCGGACGTCACTCACTTCTCACTTCTGTGCTGATTTCAGCGCTGACTTGGGCGGCGGATCAACCGCCCCCACCTTACGCCGGACGAACACCCAGACGCCAGAGCGACGTCACTTCGGCGCGACGCGCGACGTGCAACGGATCGTTGGCGTCGCCGGCCTTCGGGTGGTTCGGACGCACATCGTGACGCGCCAGCACGACCAGTCCCGCGCCGTGAATCCACGACAGCAGCGTCTCGCGCGTGCGCAGGCCGAGGTGCTCGGCCAGATCCGACAGAATCAGCCAGCCTTCGCCGCCAGGGCTCAGGTGCGCTGCCAGTCCGTTCAGGAAGCCCTTGAGCATCTGGCTGTCCGGATCGTAGATCGCGTGCTCGATGGGCGCGTTGGCCTTCGCCGGCAGCCACGGCGGGTTGCACACGATCAGCGGTGCACGGCCTTCGGGGAACAGATCGGCGTCGACGATTTTCACGGCGCGCTCGTAACCGAGACGCGCGATGTTCTCGCGCGCGCACGCCAGCGCACGGGCGTCCCGCTCTGTGCCAACGACTTGCTGCACGCCTCGACGGGCGAGCAGCGCGGCGATCACACCCGTGCCCGTACCGACATCGAATGCCAGGGAGGTGGCGGGCAGCGGCGCCTGATCGATGAGTTGCAGATACTCGCCGCGCACCGGCGAGAACACGCCGTACCACGGGTGAATGGATGCGCTGAGCGCCGGGACGATTACCCCTTTCTTGCGCCATTCATGCGCGCCGATCAGACCGAGGATTTCACGCAGCGAGGCGACGGATGCGACATCGTCCGGCGCGCCCCAGGCTTCCGAGCAGGCGTCGCGCACGTTCGGTGCGCGACGCAGCGCAATGCCGTAGTCGGCGTCAAGCGGGATCAGCACCATGCCGAGAATGCGCGCACGTTGTGCCTGCGCCATGCGGTGCTTATGGAAGGCGTCTGCCGGGCTCGGTGCTGGCGCATCCTTGGCCGTCGGCTTGCGACGCGGACGATGCGGCGGGCGATCGACGCGGCGCGCCATCGCTTGCATCAACTGGCGGGCATTCTGGTAGTCGCCACGGTAGAGCAGGGCGGTGCCGCCGCAGGCGAGGTGATAGGCCTCGTCCGCCGTGACGGTGTCGTCGACGACTTCAACGCGCCGCGGCGCGGCGACGCCTGCTTCTGAGCGCCAGCGGGCGGTGACGGGGCGACCGTCTTCGGTCCAGGCTAGCGTCGGGGTAGTGTTCATGCTTTGTCTTCTGAATGGCGTGGCGGTGCACCTGAAAGTCTTGCCGGGAGGCCAAGACGAGACGGACCGAGGCCCCTTTCCGCTCTCGGACATCAACCCGAGTCGATTCGGAAAGGGGGCCCGGTCCGTCGTCTTCACTGCCTGTACGGTGCACCGTAAGCCCGCATTATGCCTGCGTTGGCGGGTCTTCGGCCGTAATCGCCCCGCTTGGGAGCTGCTTGGGAGTCACTTAGGAGCCGATTAGGCCCTGTTCAGACCGCTCTCAGACCGTTTTGCCTGGCGTGCTGAAGAGCATGCCGATGGCCTCGCGTAACGCGCCATCGAGTACCGGATCGACGCCTGCCACCGGCCCCTCGGGCAACACCGGCACGGGACCGCCGTGCCGAAGTGCCGCCGCCATGTGCGTCAGAATGGCGGCACCGGGGTGCACCGGCGCGTCATGGTCGTCGCCATGCGGGACGGTATCCGTGATGGCATTCGCCACACGCTCCAGCGAGACCAGCGCAGGCCACCAACGCGCCGCCCGGCGACTCACCAGCGGAGGCTCGGACAGTGCGCGCTGCAACGCGATCCGGGTATCGTCCAAGGCTTTGTACGCCGCACGCCGCGCTGCAAACGCGGCATCGCTGTCGTGTGTGTCGGCCAGGGCTGCGTAGCGGCCCAGGGCATCAACAGCATTGGCGACACGCTCGTCCAGTTGACGCCGCTCCCACTTCGCCCACGGCAGATAGCCCACCAGCAACACGATGGCGCATGCCGCCACGGCGTCGACGAAGCGCGCCAGTGCGATGTCCTGATTGCCCGGCTGCAATGCGCCCATCACCAACATCAGGATCGGCAACAGCAGGGCACTGAACAGCCCGTAGTTCCGCCGCAAGGCCCACGGCAGGCAGGCCGCCAGCGGGATCAGCGTGAGGAGATTGAACCAGCCGTTACGGTCGATGGCGACGACCGCCGCCGAGACGGCCACGCCCACGATACTGCCCACGCCACTCTGCAAGGCGCGCGCGAACACGGAGCCGTAGTTCGGCTTGAAGATGACTACGACGATCAGCGGCACCCAATACGAACGAGGCAACGCGGTGACGGCGATGAAGATTTGCGCGACGAGCAGACACAAGCCGATGCGCACGAGATAGCGCCAGACGTCGGGCCATGGCCACTTCGGCATCCAGCGCGGATGGGTGCTCGCGCGGGCCTGATGGCGCGCCAGCGCGATCAGCGGTGCTTCTGCCGCATGCACGGTCCCGCTCAGCAGCGGCGCGGCACGATGCAGGGCGGCTGCAAGCGTGGGCGCCTGATTGTCTTTGGCCGCCGTCGCGGCCGCCTCGATGTCGACGGGCCGATCTCGCTCGATGCTGCGGGCCACGCCGTACAGGGCTTTGCCCAACGCGCCCGGCACCGGTTGTCCGCCGTGCGCCAGACCGATGACGGCCGAGGTGATGGGCTCCGCCGCAAGAATCTGCGCCGCCCGGCGCTCCAGCACCGCCCAGCCGCTGGTCGTGCTCGCGCGCGCCGTCAATAGGGTGTCGTAAGCCGACGCAATCGCGTTTTCCAGCGAGCGTCGCGCGAGGCGCACCCGCGGCGTGCCGCTCGCGTCGAGCACGTTGGCGAGTTGCTGGTAGATGGCGGCGACGGCGTCACGCTCGGCTGCGCCGGGGTGACGCAGCCAGTGCACCGCCATGAGCAGCATGCTGAAGACGCCGCCCGCGGCCAGCAGCAGCGGGGCGCGCCATTCCGGCGGCGGCAGTGCGAGGCCCCAGCCGACGATCAGGTAGACCGCGCCCTGCAAGGTGGCGGCGGACGCCACGTTGCCGAACGTCCCTATGAAGCTGAACAACAGAATCGCGACTTGCAGCAGCACGTGGGCGAGCCACGGGTGCGTTGCGCCGACGTCCTGAATCAGCATGCCTGCGTGGAAGCCCAGCACGCCTGTGGCAATGGTGAGCAGAATGGAGAGGGCACGGGCGCGGTAAGGGCCGGTGCGGTCACCGGTGACGGCCGGCAGTGCGCCAAGGGCGATGAGGGAGGCGTCGGCGCCGTAACCGATGGCCGCACCGATGGCGGTGGGCACGGCGACGCTGAGCGTTGCATGGATGGCGTCCCAGCGGGAGAACGCGACGGGCTCCAGACGTGCGAGCCGCGTCATCCACGCAACGCGTCGGCTGGGTTCAGGCGTTGTCGTCATGGCCGCCGGGCCGCAGGTCGGGTCACGACAGACGCTCAGGCGCTTCGGCGTCCATCAGCGGCATGAGCTTGCCCTGGCCGCGAATCCACGCATGATCGGCGCGCTCGGCCATCTCTTTGTCGCCGCGACTGTCGCCATAGGCGAAGAGCACCCGTGGCGGCGTATTGCCCCACCAGGCTTCGAGACGTCTCACTTTCTCCGGGCCCCAGCAATTCGGCTGGGCGAATTCGCCGTGGAAACGATCCTGCGCATCGAAGGCCAACTCGGTACTGAGCACGGCTTCGAAGCCGACGGATGCCGCCCAGGGTCGCAGATACAGGCTGGGCGACGCACTTACGAGCACGATGCGATGTCCCATCGCCCGGTGCTGGCGCACGCGCGCAAGCATCTCGGGGCGAAGCAGATCGGGCAGGCGTTGTGCGATGAAGCGTTGGGCGTCGTCTTCGAGCTGAGCGCGTGAGCGGTCCCCCAAGGTCGCGCGCAGGAACGCCGCCTTGGCGTTGCCCCGGTCGACGAGGTGCAGTGCCGCGCCGATCAGCCACGGGGACGCGATCACTGCGCCCGCAACGAAGCGCGCTGTGCCAACGGTGCTGCGCACGAAGACGCGCAGGCTGTCGGTGGTGGAAAGGGTCCCGTCGAAATCGAAGGCGGCGACGATGGAGGCGTCTCGCATGCCAAATCAGTTTGTACGCACAGAAGGTGACGTAGGCGCCGAGTGCGTCGAAGACGATGAACTCGACGAACGTGACGCATGCGCAGCATTTGACGAATACGCAGAGTAAGTCGAGGGCATCGAAGGCGCGCCGCGCGAATTCGCGACCGCTACCAGATGCGGCCAGCGCTCGCTTGCCTGCTGGCTGGCGACGATAGCCTGCTCGTCCCGGTAGAACGGCAGCACGTCGGTGCCGACGGCTTCGCGCAAGCGGTCGATGTCCGAGGGGTATCGACGCTCGATCATCATGTCGGCGGCTTGCGCGGCGGCATGCTCACCCGCCTGTTCGGCGGACAGGCCGGCAAGGATTGACGAGGAATCGTTCTGGCTCATGTCGGGCATTCTATACGGTGCTTCGCACACAGGGCAATTGCTCTGTCAACTGGTCGGCCAATCTACCTGTTGCACGACACCTGATGGCGACAGTTCACTTGCTCACTGGCATCGATGCAAGCTAGCATGGCGCAACGTGCCATTTCCAGACACACGAACAACGCTGTCCCGCCGGGCCTTGGTAATCTTAGGATTGCATGACGACGTGATGAGATTTCGGGGCAATGGGACGTCGTTCGTGTCGACGTGGCGAGAATGCAGCGCAAGAACAGATGAGGCATCTTATATGCAGCTTCGAGCGTCTTGGTCGCGTTACACGAAGGTCACAACTCTCTGCCTGCTGGTTGCCGCAGCGATGGATCCCGGCGGTGTCATGCGCGCGGGCGCTGCGCCAACGGCGAGCCGCACAGGCAAGGCCCCGGCGCCAGCCGATACTGCCACGGCACCTCAGCCAGCCTCCGGCGCCACCGTCTCCCCAGACACGAGCAGCACCACGGTCGCCACGCTCCCGGCCGCGCCGGGCACCAGTCAGCGGACCGTCACGTTTGCCCAGTTGGGCCAGACGGACGGCCTTCGATTGCGTGGCACCGAGGGCACCGCAGACGTCAACTTCGGCATCCGCCTCGATCAGTCCGTGGCATCGGCCTTGCTCCGGCTGCGCTACACCTATTCGCCCGCGCTCATCCCGGATCTCTCGCAACTCAAGATATATTTGAACGAGGAATTGATCGCGACGCTGCCGTTCAACAAGCAGGACGGCGGCAAGAATCTCGTTCGCGAGATTCCTCTCGATCCACGCATGCTCTCGGGCTTCAATCGCGTTCGGCTCGTGCTCATCGGTCATTACACGATGGAGTGCGAAGACCCGATGCACTCCAGTCTGTGGATGGACATCAGCCCGCTGAGCGAGATCGTCACGAGCACCCAGCCGCTCGCGCTGCGCAACGATCTGTCGACGTTGCCCGCACCGTTCTTCGACCGCCACGACAACCGCGATCAGACGATTCCGTTCGTGTTCGGCGCGCAGCCCTCGCTTGACGTGGTGCATGCGGCCGGTGTGGTGGCGACGTGGGCAGGTGCCATCGGCGACTATCGTCGCACGCGCTTCCCGGTCAGTGTGAATACGCTGCCGTCGAAGCACGCCATTGTGTTCGTCACGAACGATACGATGGTGCCCGGGCTCGACGTGCCGAAGGTCGAGGCGCCCACGCTGCGCATGGTCTCGAACCCGAACGATCCGTCGCTCAAGCTGCTTGTCGTGCAGGGGCGCGACGCGAAGGATCTGGAGACGGCTGCGCTCGCCCTGGTCTCGGGCCGGGCCGCCCTCTCGGGCGATGCGACACGCATCGAGGCGCTCGCGCCGCTGCCACCGCGCCCGGCCTACGATGCACCGCGCTGGGTGCGCACCGACCGTCCCGTGAAACTGGGCGAGTTGATCGACAATCCGAGCGATCTGCAAGCGAACGGCTATATGCCGTGGCCGATCCGCATCCAGCTCAATCTGCCGGCCGACCTGCTGACGTGGGAAAACACGGGCGTGCCGATGGATCTGAGGTATCGCTATACGCCGCCGGTCAAGCCCGACGACTCGTCGATGAGCGTGGCGATCAACGATCAGTTCGTGCGCGCCTATCGTCTGCGTCCGGCGGGGGCGAGCACCGACAAGAGCCATATGCTCGTCGAGCTTCTCTCCGACGGCACGATGGCCGACCGCAAGGAGGTGCGCATTCCGGCGTTCCAGGTGGCCGCGCGCAACTCGCTGTCGTTTCAGTTCGCGATGGAGCCGCACAAGGAAGGCTTGTGCAGCCAGACGATCACCAACGCCGCACGCTCGGCCATCGATGCCGACTCGACCATCGACTTCAGCGGTCTGCCGCATTACGCCGAAATGCCGAATCTGAGTTTTTTCGTCGGCAGCGGCTTTCCATTTACGAAGTACGCCGATCTTTCGCAGACGACCGTCGTCGTGTCGAAGTCGCCGGACAAGGCCGAACTGGAGACGGTATTCTCGGCGCTCGGCCAATTCGGCCGCTCGACCGGCGTCTATGCCGATCGCTTCGAGGTGGTCGACACGACGCAGACCGATCGTTTCAAGGATCGTGACTTGCTGGTTGTCGGCACGAACGAGGCGGCGGGTCTGCTGACCAGGTGGGGCAAGAACTTGCCGCTCGTCATCGATCAGACGCGTCGTGTCATGACGTCGGCGCCGCAAGCATATCGGGGCGACGGCGTCATGGGCTCGGCGCTGGCGGCGAGCAACATCGGCCCGGCGCGCATGGATGCGCAGTCCAGCGGGACGCTCGCGGCGCTGGTCGGCTTCGAGTCGCCGGTAAGCCGTTCGCGCTCGGTGGTGGCGATCAATGCGTCGAGCGGCGATGCGTTGCTCAGCGTGGTCGACGCCATGGACGACAACATCCGGCGCGCCGCCATCCACGGCGATCTGGCTGTCGTCAACGGCGAGCGTACCGATTCGTACCGGCTGGGGCAGACGTACTTCGTGGGCGACGTGAACTGGTGGACACGCATTCGTTACCACCTCTCGAGTCATCCGATTCTGGTCGGCCTCGTTGCGTTGCTGGCGGCGTTCGCGATTGCGCTCAAGTGTTTCGGCTGGTTGCAGCGCCGCGCGACGCGTCGGCTGCAGAAGTAGATGGCACGCGCCGATGTCAGCGATCGGCGCCGTCGGACCGTGCTGCAGGCGCTTGCCGTCTGCGGCGCGGGGCCGATGCTCGCCAGTCTGACACCACCCGCGCATGGTGCGCCAGCGAAGGGGCCGGGTGCGGCTGCGCCGCCTGCTGCCAACCCGTCCACCTCACCGACCTCCGCCGCACGGTCGTGCCCGCCGGTCGACTGGCCCGAGTGGACCCGCTTCAAGGCCGGGTTTCTGAGCGACGACGGCCGTGTAATCGATCACAGCACGAGCGATCTGCGCACGGTGTCCGAAGGGCAGGCGTATGCGTTGACGTTTGCTGTTATCGCCAACGACCGCGCGGCCTTTGACAAGGTGCTCGACTGGACCGTCAACAATCTTGCTCAGGGCGACCTCACGGCGCATCTGCCCGCGTGGCTGTGGGGCAAGAAGGACGACGGTCAGTGGGCGGTGCTCGACAGCAACCCGGCGAGCGACGCCGACATGTGGATTGCCTACGCGCTCGGTGAAGCCGGCCGGCTGTGGAATGTGCGGCGTTACACCGCGCTCGGCGCGCTCGTTGCGCGGCGCATTGCGTCGGAGGAGACCGATTTTGTCCCCGGGCTCGGGCGTACGTTGTTGCCCGCGCCCGTCGGCTTTCATCCCGCCAAGGACTTGTGGCGCCTCAACCCCAGCTATGTGCCGATGCAAGTGGTGCGGTATCTCGCGGGACGCTTTCCGGACAGCGGCTGGGCGCCGCTCGTCGGAGCGTCGCTCAAGCAGATCACGTTGACGGCGCCGCCACTGGGCTTCGCGCCGGAATGGGCGATGTATCACGCGGGGCGGGGCTTCGAGATCGATCCGGAGACGCAGGGCGAGGGGAGCTATAACGCCATCCGCGTTTATCTGTGGGCCGGCATGCTCGCGCAGGGTAGCGACGATTTCCGCGCCTTGATGCACACGTTCGGCGGCATGCTGAAGTATGTGGCGACGCATGGCGCACCGCCCGAGCGGGTCAACACCCGCGATGGCACCGCGAAGCAGGACGGCGGTGCCGGCTTTTCGGCGGCACTCGTTCCGCTGCTGCAATCCACCGGCAACACGGCGCTCGCGCAAGGGCAGGTCGAGCGCGCCCGTTCGCTCGATGCCCAGTCGCCACCGGGCTACTACAGTTCGGTGCTCTCGCTGTTCGGTCTGGGCTGGCAGGACGGGCGGTTTCGTTTTGCGGCCGACGGCACGCTGCAAGTGCCATGGGAGGCAGTGTGCGCGACACGCTGATCCGCTCCGCCTGCATGACGTGCCTGCTGATGGCCGCGGGCGGGGGGCAAGTGCGTGCCGCCCCCGCGCCGAACGCAGCCGCCCCTGCGCCCGCCGCCCCGGCCGCCCCTGCCATCAATCGCGACGTGAGCAACTTGCTGTCGAGCGCGGCGCTCTGGCGTTCCCGTCACCGCAACGATCTCGCGCGTGCCGCGCTGGAAAAGGCGTTGCTCGTGCAGCCGGACCAGCCGGACGTACTCTCGCTGCTCGGTCAGATCGACATCGAAGAAAACCAGCCGCAGCAGGCGAACAAGGCGTTGCAGACCTTGCGTTCGCGCTATCCGAATTCGCTCGCGACGAAAGCGCTTGCCGACGTGATTCGCATCAACACCGTCGACAAGTCCCGCATTGCCCGCGCGCGTCTGCTCCAGCGCAGCGGACAGGCCGATGCCGCCTTCGCCGAATACAAGGCGCTTTTTCCCGACGGTGCGCCCACGGGCGAACTCGGGGTGGAGTACTACCGCGCGCAGGCCAATGCCACCAACGGCTGGCCCGCGGCGCAACAGGGGCTGACGAATTTGGCGAAGATGTCGCCCGAGGACACGCGCGCGTCGCAGTCGCTCGCCGAACTGACGATCGACCGTCCCGCGAGCCGACTGGCGGGCACACGCATGGTGGCGGAACTCGCCGCGCGTCCGAACGCCGATCTGAACGCCTTGCTGCCGCTCTGGAAAAAGGGACTCTCCAAGGCCGACGGCAGCCTCGACTGGTTGCCGCTCTACCAGCGCTATCTCGCCCTCGCGCCGAACGACGCCGACATCCGTGCGGCCTACGACACGCTGGGCGCGCAGCAGGCCGCCCGTGCGCGCATGCTCAACGATCCCGCGTACAAGGCCCGGCAGGCGGGTATCAAGGCGCTCGATCAGGGGCGTCTGAACGAGGCGGAGAAGTCGCTCGATGCGGCGCGCGCCAAGCGTCCCAACGACGGCGAACTGCTCGGCTCGCTGGGGCTGGTGAAGATGCGTCAGGGCGATCACAAGGGCGCGCAGGAACTGTTCGCGCAGGCTATGCGTCGCGATCCGAATAACGCGGGCAAATGGCGCGGCCTGCTCAGGACGGCGCAATTCTGGGGCGCGATGTCCGACGCGCGCGACGCCCGCGATGCGGGGCGTCTGGCCGACGCCGATCGACTCGTGCGCAGCGCGCTTGCCAGCGATCCGAACAATCCCGACGGACTGGCGCTGCTCGGTGACATTGCGCTGCAAGACAAGCGCGATGACGACGCCGAGCGGCTCTTCCAGCAGGCGCTGAAGATCGAGCCGGATAACGACACGGCGTTGCGCGGCATGATTACGCTCTACTCGCGCCAGCAACGCCGCACGGAACTCGCGAACCTGCTGGGCGATCTGCGCCGGCGCTTCCCGCAGGACAGGGCGCGCTTCGACAAGGCCGAGGCCGCTGCCTTGTCCGACGATGCCGAGCGTGCCATCGCCGAAGGCCACAATGGTCCGGCGCTCGCGGCGCTGGAGCGTGCCGTGGCGCTCGATCCGGGGAACGCCTGGACGCGCTACTCCCTCGCCAGCCTTTACCGCAAACTTCGCCTGCCGCAGATCGGCCGCGACGTCATGGCGGAAGGCATACGCCAGCCGCTTGCGCCGGACGACCGCGCGCAAATGCTCTACGCGCAGGCTATTTACCTCAATGTGATCGACGACGAAGCGGGCGCACGCGCGTCGCTCGCCCAGATTGCCGCGGCCAACGTCACGCCGTCGATCCGGCGCATGCAGACGACGCTCGCGATCCGCGACTCGGCGCGTCTGGCGCGTGAAGCGCATGCCGCCGGCAACGACGACGAGAGCGAGCGCCGCTATGGCGAAGCGCTGGCGATGGCCGGCGACGATCCCGAACTGATCGGCGAAGTGGCCCGTGCCCGCGTGTCGGCGGGACAACCGGCGCAGGGGCTGACGCTCATGCGCGACTGGCTCGCGTCCCATGCCGGCAAGCCACAGCCGGACGCCCAACTGCGCTACGCCGAACTGCTCAATACGGCTGAGCGCGACGCCGAACTCGGCACCTTCCTCGCGGGCATGGACCCGTCCACCCTCGGCGCCGATCAGCGCGACGAATGGCAGGACTTGCAGGATCGTCTTGCATTGCGTCAGGCCGACCGCGCCCGTGCGTTGGGCGACTTCCGGAGCGCGCAGGAAAAGCTCGAGCCGTTGCTTTCGCGCGCGCCGCCCGACAAGCGCGCGCTGTCGACGCTCGGCGACATCTATTTCGACGAACGCCGTTTCGACGACGCCCGCAAGATCGCGCAAGATCAGATTGCACAAGACCCGACGGATCAGGACGCCCGTCTGTCGCTCGTGCGCGTGCTCTACGAAATGCAGGACGACGAGGCCGCCAACCGCGAGCTCGACCGCGCGCTGGCCGAGGCGTCGCCAGACGACGTCTGGACGCAACTCGCCGCCGTGCGCCGTCTCACGGCCATGGAGCGTTACGAAGAAGCGATTGCCCTGAACGACCGGCTGCGCACGCAGTTCCCCGATACCTCGGCCGTCACCGTGCAGCGCGGACGTATTGCGCAGTCGCAGCGTCACTACAACGAAGCGAAGGGATGGTACGACCAGGCGCGCAAGGAGGAGATCGTGCAGGGCGCGCTACCGGGCTACGACGGCATGACCTCCGCCGAGTCGGCCATCGACTCGTTGGAATCGCGTCGCAACAGCTATGTGGCGGCGGGCTACGAAATCGACCAGAAGAAGGGCGACGGCGGCATCTCGATGTTCAATGCCCGCGCCGTGCCCGTGTACGGCCAATACGCCGTGGGGTACGACGGCCACGTGTTTGCGCAGACGGACTACGTCAGTGCCGACTCCGGCGATCTGCCGCTGAACGGGACGTCCGAGTTCGGCACCTTGCCGTTCCTGAACGTGCCGGCCTTGCGCGCCGCCTTCCCCGGCGTGCAGAGCAACTACGGCACGAAGCGCCAAAAGGCGTACGGGCAGGCGCTCATGCTCGGCTACGAGAACGACTGGATCCGTGCCGACATTGGCCACACGCCTATCGGCTTCCCCATCTCCTATGTGACGGGCGGGGTGCGTCTGTTCGGCAATCTCGGCCGTTATCACTACTGGGTCGACGCGTCGCGCCGCCCGATGACCGGCAGCATGGTGTCGTATGCCGGGGCGTATCTGCCGCTGCCGGAGGTGTTCGGCGACGGCAAATGGGGCGGTGTGCGGCGCGATGCGATCACGTTCCACGCGTCGCGCGATTTTGCGAAGTGGGGCATCTTCGGGGAAGCGAGCGTGGCACGTCTCACAGGCGAGAACGTGCTGAACAACTCGGAGGTGTCGGCGCGCGCCGGTGTCGACCTGCCGCTCATCTACAGGCGCGACATGCGCCTGAACACCGGCCTCACGCTGTTCTTCGACAGCTTTGCGCAGAACGAGCGCTATTACACATACGGACACGGCGGCTACTACAGCCCGCAAACGTATGTGTCGCTGACATTGCCGCTGGAATGGTACGGACGCACGCAACGCTGGTCGTATTACCTGCGCGGCTCGGTGTCGTTCTCGCAAAGCCAGGAAAAGTCGATGCCGTACTTCCCGACGAGTGACGCGTTGCAGGCTGCGAGCGGCAATCTGACCTACGGCTCGGGCGGCGGTTTCGGCGTGGGCTTCTCAGTGGCGGGCCGGGCGGAATACTGGGTCAACCGGCATTGGGTGATCGGCGGGCAGGTGCAGTTCGAACGCTCCGATTACTACGCGCCGAATCGCTTCCTCGTCTACATGCGTTATCACTTCGACGCCCGTCGCGGTGACGTGCCGATGCCGCCTTCGCCGGTGCGTCCTATCTGGAGTTACTGACATATGAGCGCTCGCAACGACTCCGAATTCGTGACCGCCGACGTTGCCGGGCGTGTCGTGCGATATGTCGGTAGAAACGCGCCAGCGGCCGGGGAGGGCGTATGCTGACGCTCATCACCGTCGTCTCCAGCGCAGGCGGCGCGGGGCGCAGCACCGTAACGGCGCATCTCGCTGCACAGCTCGCTCACGGGGCATACCCCGTGGCCGTGCTCGAACTCGACGCACAGAACAGCATCGGCGCATTGCTCGGCTTGCGCGAGACGTGTAAGACGGGCGTGTTGACGCCCGGCGTTGCGCCGGACGGATGGCGTGCCGTGCTGCGGGAGACACCCGAGGGCGTGCCGCTTCTGCCCGCGGGGCGCACCGATGCGCCCAGCGTGGCGTCCTTCGGTCAGTGGTTGCGTCAGGATACCGGCGGCTTGCGTCGTCAGCTCGATGCCCTCGGCCTGCCTGCGGGCACCCGGGTGCTGGTCGACACGCAACGACTGCCGGACGTCATTGCGCAGGCGGCCGCCGCTGCCGCCGATCTGGTGCTTGGCGTGGTGCCGGTGACGACGACCGGCTACGTCACGCAGGCGGATCTGATGACGGCTTGCGCGGGCCGGGCGCAGATGGTGCCGAATCTGACGGCGTCGAACTCGTCCCTCAACAACGATCTTCTGCATCTGATTCGGGCGCGCGGCGGCGATGCCATCGTGCCCGTGCGGATTCATCGTGACGACGCCGTCGGCATGGCTGCCGCGAACGGTCAGTCGCTGGTGCGCGCAGCTCAAGGCTCGCAGGCCGCCCTCGATATCGTTCACCTCGAATCGTGGTTGCAGCGTGCGACGGCGCCGGACGACGGCGCTGGGACCGCGGCTGCGACCGCCAATGTACGCGCGAGGGCCGGCAAATGATCGGCGACGCGCTGCATTCCCTCTACCGGCTCGGGCGCGAGCTTCTCGCGATGCGTCTGGTCGTGCCGCATCGCCCGGACGGGCGCCCGCCGGGCGTCACGCAATGGGTGCTCGCCGCGACCTTGCGCTCGCCACGTCAGCGGCGGTGGGTCTCGCAAGCGGGCGATCATCTCGTGGCGCGTCTGGCGATGCGGCTCGACGTTCGTCAACTCGATCAATGGCGCGACTGGTGGCTGCGCATGGTGTTCCAGCCCGCTCGCACCGGACGTCCCGACTATCCGGGCCGCGCGCTGTCACGGCTCAACGAACGCATGACGCAACGCTTCGACGTGCCCGCCGACGCGGGCTTCTGGCAGGTTGTGCGCGCCATGCTCTGGCGTCGGGCCGACCGGCGCCCGGCGTTCCCGCCCTACACCGCGTGGTTGCTATTCCGGGAGAACAACGAGCGCTTGCGTCTGTGGCTGGTGCAAACGCTCTTCGGCATTCCCCCCGACACCCCGGCCGAACTCGCGCATCGGTTCGACAGAAAGCTCGAACAGGTGATGCAGTGGCGGGTGACGTCGACCGTCGTGGCGCTGCTCGGCCTTTTCGGTGTGTTCTGGATCGTGACGACCCCGTTCGATCCCTTCTCGCAATTGCTGTTCTCCATCTGCACGCTCACGCTGGCGCTGGTGTTCCGCCGCCTGGACAGCCAGTACTCGGTGCTGGTATTGATCGGCTTGTCGCTCACCTCGACGGTCCGCTACGTGTGGTGGCGTCTCACGCAGTCGCTGGCGTTCGACACCGTGGGGGAAGCGGCCGCGGGCTACACGCTGGTGGCCGCCGAAATGTACACGTGGATGATTCTGCTGTTCGGCTACATCCAGACGGTCTGGCCGTTACAACGCCGTATCACGCCGTTGCCGCCGGACACGCGCGAATGGCCGAGCGTCGACATCTATATCCCGACCTACAACGAAGGGCTCGACGTGGTACGCCCGACCGTGTATGCCGCCTGCGGCATCGACTGGCCGCGCGAGAAGCTCAACATCTATCTGCTCGACGACGGACGTCGCGACGAAATGCGCGACTTCGCCGCACTCGCGGGCGTGCATTACGTCACGCGTCCCGACAATCGTCATGCGAAGGCTGGCAACATCAATCACGCGCTAGGCAAGACGCAGGGCGAGTTCATCGCGATCTTCGACTGTGATCACATTCCGGTGCGCTCTTTCCTGCAAACGACGATGGGGTCGTTCCTCAAGGATCCGCGCTGCTCGCTCGTTCAGACGCCGCACCATTTCTTCTCCGACGATCCGTTCGAGCGCAACCTCGCCACGCGCGGCGCGGTGCCCAACGAAGGGCGTTTGTTCTATGGTGTCGTG
This sequence comes from Pandoraea sp. NPDC087047, assembly GCF_044745225.1. Taxonomy (NCBI): domain Bacteria; kingdom Pseudomonadati; phylum Pseudomonadota; class Betaproteobacteria; order Burkholderiales; family Burkholderiaceae; genus Pandoraea; species Pandoraea sp. NPDC087047. The sequence continues at coordinate 539,924 of NZ_JBIUZU010000001.1, read as the reverse complement.
CAGGACGGCAACGACTTCTGGAACGCGTCGTTCTTCTGCGGCTCGTGCGCGGTGTTGCGTCGCACAGCGCTCGACGAAGTCGGCGGGGTAGCCGTCGAGACCGTGACCGAGGACGCGCATACGGCGCTCAAGATGCACCGTCGCGGCTGGAATACGGTGTACCTGAAAGTCGTGCAGGCCGCGGGCCTGGCGACCGAGTCGCTCTCGGGCCACGTGGGGCAGCGCATTCGCTGGGCGCGCGGCATGGCGCAGATCTTCCGCGTCGATAACCCGCTGTTCGGGCGCGGGTTGAAGTTCGGTCAGCGCATTTGCTACGCGAACGGCATGCTCCATTTCTTCTACGGCATTCCGCGCATGATCTTCCTCCTCGCGCCGATCTGCTACCTGTTCTTCGGCTTGCATATCGTGCAGGCGGCGGCGCTCAGTATCTGCGCCTACGTGCTGCCGCACATCGCTCACGCGAACATTGCCAACTCGCGCATTCAGGGCAAATACCGGCACTCGTTCTGGTCTGACGTCTATGAAGCGGTGCTCGCCTGGTATGTTGCGCTGCCGACAACGGTGGCGTTCATCAACCCGCGTTACGGCAAGTTCAATGTGACGGCCAAGGGCGGCCTGATCGAGCAGAGCTTCTTCGACTGGAGCATCTCGAAACCGTATCTGGTGTTGCTCGGGTTCAACGTGGCGGGCTTTTGCGCGGGCGTGGTGCGCTACTTCTACGGCCCGGTACACGAAGAGGGCGCGCTGATCTTCAATCTGTTGTGGGTGATGTTCAACCTGGCGGTGCTGGGCGCCGCGGTCGCGGTGGCGACCGAGGTGAAGCAGGTGCGTCGCACGCACCGCGTATCGATGCGCATGCCCGCCACGCTGTATCTGCCGGATGGACGTACGATGGCGTGCCACACGCGCGACTTCTCCGGTGGCGGGCTCGCGCTCTCACTGCCGGTGGCCCTCGATCTGGGCGTGGGGACCGAGGCGCAGGTGGCGCTCTTGCGAGGCGCGACCGAGTACGGCTTCCCGGTGAGCGTGGTCGGCACACGCGCACAGGACTTGTTCCTCGCGTTCATGCCGCTGACGGCCGAGCAGGACAAGCATCTCGTGCAATTCACGTTCGGGCGCGCCGACGCATGGCGCGACTGGGATGCCGAGCGCATGCGCGACGAACCGATCAAGGCGCTGTTCGAAATGCTGGCCATGGGCCTGCGCGGTTATCAGGTGCTCGCGAATTACCTGCTGAGCAAATTGGTGACGAGTTGGCAGAATCGTCTGCGCGGCGCACGACAGACGTGAGGCGATTCGGGGGGACGTAGACGGCTCGGGCGGCCAGCATCGAACGCCCTGAGCGAGGATCAAGCGGAACGTGAGCCGGAGGTCACCGGCACCAAGGGAACGAGACGATGGGCATCTGGAACCTCTATTTCATTCTGAAGCTGTTGCTGCTGTGGACGGGCATCATCGGCTTTCACGTGTTGCCGAACTTCGTCTTCGCGCTGTTTCTGGCGGTCCGGCTGCGCCCGCGCTGGGCGCGCGTGACACGCCAGGTGATCGCTATCGTGCTGGGCGCGGCGCTGCTTTACTACGATTCGAACCTGCCGCCGTTCGCGCGCTTCATCGAGCAGTTGCCTGCGTTGATGCAGTTCCGTTTCTCGTACCTCATCGAGTTGCTCGGCCGCTTCGTTTCGGCGCGCGACTGGCTGCTGCTCGCGATCATGGTGCTCGCCTACTGGATCGTGAACCGCTGGGTGCGCGTGACGACGTTCGTGCTGCTGGCGCTGCTGATCGTGCCGGGCGTGCTGCGTGTGGGGACGCTGGTCTCGGTGTCGCCGGTGATCGCGGCGCAGGGCGATACCACGGCGGTAGCGGGTGGCGCGGCGCCGGGCGCAGGCGGTGCAGGTGGTACAGGTGCCGCGGCATCGGCCGGTGGCGCAGGCGAGTTCCTGGCGGCCGACGGGGAGGTACTGCCGGGCGCGAACCCGAACGCGGCGCTCGACAGTTTCTATTCGCGCGAACTCTCACGCGCCGTTTCGTTGCCTGCGCAGGCGGGCGCAGGGCCCGACTTCGACATCATCTTCCTGCATGTCTGCTCGCTCGCGCAGGACGATCTCGACGTCGATAACCTCGACAATCTGCCATTGCTCTCGAAATTCGATTTCGTCTTCAAGAACTTCAATTCGGCGGCGAGCTACAGCGGTCCGGCGGCCATTCGCGTGCTGCGGGCCGGGTGCGGACAGCCGGCGCACCGGTCGCTGTACGACCCGGCCGGCCCGCAATGCTACGTGATGAGCAACCTCAAGACCCTTGGCTTCACGCCGTCGCTCGCCATGAATCACGACGGGCATTTCGACAACTTCATGCAGGAAGTGCGGCAGAACTTCAACGTGCCGGGTGTCGCGCCGTTCGACAACACGCATACCCGCGTGTCCATGCGCGCGTTCGACGAAACACCGATCCGCGCCGACGGCGAGGTGCTGCAAGCGTGGTGGAAGCAGCGCAACGCCATGCCGGACAAGCGTGTCGCGCTCTACTACAACACGATCTCGCTGCACGACGGCAATCGTCTCGAAGGCTCCAAACTCACCAGCGTGCAGAGCTATCCCGTGCGCGCGAAGACGCTGTTCGACGACTTTGGCCAGTTCATCGACACCATCGCCAGCTCGGGACGCAAAGCCGTGGTGGTGTTCGTGCCGGAGCATGGGGCGGCGCTGCGCGGAAGCAAGTTGCAGATTTCGGGGATGCGCGAAATTCCGGTGCCGGAGATCACGCATGTGCCGGTCGCGGTCAAGCTCGTCGGCTTCGGTGACGGGGCGAGCGCGCCGCACGGCACGCCGGTGACGATTTCCACGCCCACGAGCTATCTGGCACTGATGACGCTCGTCTCGCATTTGGTCGCCAACAATCCGTTTGCGGGCACGCCGGATCTGGCGCAATACGCGAACGATCTGCCGCAGACGGCTTTCGTGTCGGCCAACGAGCAGACGACCGTCATGAAGTACGGCAGCAAGATGCTGATTCGCGGGGCGGACGGCGTCTGGCTCGATCTGAAATCGCTCGAATAGCCCTAATCGCCCGAATCGCGCGAGGGGCCAGGCGCAAGGGCTCTGCACACGGTCTTCCGGAATCGCGCATACTGTGCGACGTGCCCGCGAGAGCGGGCAGCGCCGTCTTGCGACGTCGCGTCTCTCCAGATGCTTGCCTGATCCGAAACTTCCGGGAGTTACCGTGCAATACACGAAATTCGGCCGCACCGGCCTGACTGTTTCTCGCTTGTGCCTCGGCACCATGACGTTCGGTCTCCAAACCGATGAGGCCGCCAGCCATGCCATTCTCGATCGCACGGCGCACGCGGGCGTCAATTTCATCGATATCGCCGACGTTTATCCGCTTGGCGCCGACACGTCGCTTGTCGGGCGCACCGAAGAGGTTGTCGGCCGCTGGCTCAAGGGCCGTCGCGACAAGTTCATCGTGGCGACCAAGGCATGCGGCGAGATGGGGCCTTCGCCGTGGGACAAGGGCGCCTCGCGCAAGCACTTGCTGAGCGCGATCGACGCGTCGCTGAACCGCCTCGGCACGGACTACGTCGATCTCTATCAACTCCATTGGGACGATGCCGAGACGCCGCTCGACGAGACGCTCGAAGCGCTCGACACCATTGTGACGTCGGGCAAGGCGCGTTACGTCGGCGTGTCGAACTATCTCGCCTATCGCCTCGCGCGTGCCCTGGGCCGCTCGGACGTGCTGCGTGTGGCGCGTTTCGTGTCGGTCCAGCCGCGCTACAACCTGCTGTTCCGTCAGATCGAGCGCGAACTGCTGCCGCTGGCGAGCGAAGAGGGGCTGGCCGTGATCCCCTACAACCCGCTCGCAGGCGGGTTGCTTACGGGCAAGTACCGTCACGACGCCGCACCGGCCGAAGGCCGCTTCACGGCGGCGACGGTCGGCAAGGCGGGAGCGATGTATCAGCAGCGCTACTGGCACGAGCGCGAGTTCGAGACGATCGAAGCGCTCAAGGCGATTGCGAAGGACGCCGGTGAATCGCTCACGCGTCTGTCGCTCGCCTGGGTGCTCGCCAATCCGGCCGTGACGTCGGCGATCATCGGCGCGAGCCGCGTCGAGCAGCTCGACGAGACGCTCGGCACCATCGACTACACGCTGGCGCCGGAACTCAAGGGGAAGCTTGACGAGGCGTCGCACGCCTATCGCTGGGGCGACGCCGCGCGTTAAGCCCCATTGTCGTCGCGAAGCGCTACGCCACAGGCCCGCTATGCCGGGCCTGTGGTTTTTTGCGCTGCATCAAACACGCGCCTTCCGGGCGCTACCCCAGCACGCGAAGGGTGGCCTTCGTCCACCCTCGGGCGGTATAGTGGCATCGTCGTGCCTGGTTCGTCAGATGAAACATCGCGGTGGCCGAACACGCGCATGGCATTCCTTCGACTTCCGACGCGAGGCTGCTCATGACAAAACGCATTCTGTTGGCGACCGACGGTAGCGAGTCGTCTCGCCGGGCGTTGCGCGAGGCCGCCGCCTTTGCGCGCAATGGCGACGCGATCCGCGTCATTCACACCGTGGAAGATCCCGTCAATCTGCTGACGGCGGCGTTCGGCAAGCTCGTGGATCTGGAACAGATACGCCGCGACATGCAGCGCGAGGGCGAAGAGCATCTCGCGCGGGCGGTGCTCTATCTGCGTGAGGAAGGGTTCGACGCGCAGGCGCATCTGCTCGATTTGCGCACCACCGGGGAGACGGTCCCCGAGGCCATGACGCGCGAGGCCGACGAGTGGGGCGCCGACATCATCATCGTCGGCACGCATGGCCGCAGCGGCGTGCGTCGCGTCATGCTGGGCAGCGTCGCCGAACAGATTCTGCGCTGCGCGGAAGTGCCGGTGATGCTCGTGGCGGGCGAGGCCCGTCCGCATTTGCCGCTGCGCTCCGGCGGGCATTACGAACGTATTCTCGTCGCGCTCGACAACAGCGAGACGTCGCGCCTCGCCTTCGAATACGCGTTATCGCTCGCGCGCACGCACGGGGCGTCGATGCGCGTGGTGCACGTGCTCGATTTGCCGGGGCCGTTCCTTGCAGGCTTCGACCCGGAGCCGCTGCTCGACGCGGTACGTGCCGTGGGCGAACAAGTCCGAAGCTGGGCGGTGAAACGACTCAAGGAAGCGGAAGTGCCGGGCGAAATCGAGATGCGGGAGATTCAGCCGGTAGGCGAAGGGGTTGCCGATCAGATCATCGCCGCGGGCAAGGATGCCGATGTCGACGTGATCGTGCTCGGCACGCACGGCCGGCGTGGGTACAGACGCTTCACGCTGGGTAGCGTGGCGGAAGATACGGCCCGTCACGCGGGCCGTCCGGTACTGCTGCTGCCTGCGCACGCCCCGTTGGTCTGACGGGCTGCGCAGGCTCGTGGCGCACATCGGGGCGGGCGCGCCCGGTGTGCGCCAGACGCCTCAGGCCAACTCGGCGAGCAGTGTCTTGAGCGGCGTGGCGGCATCGGCCAGACGCGCCGGATCGACCACTGCGCGGCGGCCCACGAGTTCGCGGGCGGCCATGAACTCCTGGGCGCGGTTGATGCTCGCGGCTGCCACGACGGCACCGTCGCGCAGATAGAAGAGCATAAACACGGCAGCGCCCTGGGCGTCCGGCAGACGGCGTTCGACCACGGTGTCGTGGCCTTGCGTCATGCCGACCATCTGCAGCTTGGCGTTGAACTGATCCGACCAGAACCACGGGGCGGTGGCGACGGCCTTCGGGGCGTCGCCATGCACCACGCTCGCCGCCACTTTGGCCATTTCGCTGGCGCTCGGCACCGACTCCAGACGAATACGACGGCCCAGCGCCGGGTGCTCGTGATGTGCGCAATCGCCCACGGCCAGAATGGCGGGATCGCTCGTGCGGGCGAATTCGTCCACGACGATGCCGTTATCGACCGCGAGACCGGCGGCTTGCGCGAGTTCGGCGTTCGGGATCAGACCGATACCGACAACGACCACGTCCGCCGGCAGACGCTTGTCACCGGCCACCACCGCTACGACCTGACCGGTGGCGTCTTGCTCCAGCGCCGTGACACCGACGCCGACTTGCACGTCCACGCCGTTCTCGCGATGCAGCGTGGCGAAGAATCCGGCCAGATCGGCCTCGGCGACACGCGCCAGCAGACGCGGCGCGGCTTCGAGCACCGTCACCGATGTGCCGGCCTTGACAGCGCTGGCCGCCACTTCCAGACCGATATAACCCCCGCCGATCACCACGACGCGCTTGCCCGGCGTGAGGGCGTCGCGCAGACGCTGGGCGTCGGCGATATTGCGCAGGTAGTAGACGTTGGCGGCGTCGCCGCCGGGAATCGGCAGGGGACGCACGCGACCGCCGAGGGCGAGCACGAGATGGTCGTAGCGCAGCGTCTGGCCGTCGTCGAACGAGACGGTGCGAGCGGCGCGGTCGATGGTGGTGGCCGTCACGCCGAGGCGCACGTCGATTTCGGCCTTCTCCCAGGCGTCGGCCGGACGGATCAGCAGGCTGGCTTCGTCGGCCTGACCGGCCAGAAATGCCTTCGAGAGCGGCGGGCGGCGATACGGCAGATGGGTTTCGCTGCCGGCGAGCACGATGCGGCCGGTGTAGCCGAGTTGACGCAGCGCGAGGGCGGTTTCGCCGCCGGCCTGACCGGCGCCGAGAATGACGGTGGTAGTAGCTTCGGACATAGGAGGGAGAGCCAAAGAAGCGAGTGAAATCGGCCGCCAGTGTAATGCATCGGCATTCCCCCAGCGAAATGGCAGCGTCCCGGACACCCGCGAATGGCGCTTGCGCGCTGTCATTTGGCGCGATCGCGCCCGTCGTGGCATGGCCCCGCAAGCCGTGCTTTCGTGGGCCGTTTGGTCAGACAAAACCCTCGTCATCGGGTGGTCCTTCAGTATTCATGCGGGTTGCCAGCCGGTTTCGCCCAAGATTGCATGGTTGCGCGAATTCAGGCGTAGAGTGATTTCGTCGCGCAACATTGCCGCCGATGGAGGAGACACCATGGCCTGGACTAAAGAACAGAAGCATGTGGTAACGGCAAGTTATCTTGGGTGGACGCTCGACGCGTTCGATTTCTTTCTGATGGTGTTCGTGCTCAAGGACATCGCGAAGGAGTTCCATACCGAGCTTGGCAGCGTGGCGTTCGCGCTGTTGCTCACGTTGGCGATGCGTCCGGTCGGCGCCTTCATCTTCGGACGATTGGGAGACAAGTTCGGGCGGCGTCCCGCCATGATGGCCAGCGTGCTTCTCTATGCGTTGCTGGAACTGGCCTCGGGCTTCGCGCCCAGTCTCACGGTACTGCTGATCCTGCGCGCGCTCTTCGGCATTGCGATGGGCGGCGAGTGGGGTGTGGGGGCGGCACTCACGATGGAAAGCGTGCCGACGCATTCGCGCGGCATCGTCTCCGGACTGTTGCAAGCGGGCTACCCGAGCGGCTATCTGCTGGCGTCGATTGTCTACGGACTCTTTTACGACAGTATCGGCTGGCGGGGCATGTTCTTCGTCGGCGTGTTGCCGGCGCTGCTCGTGCTGTATATCCGGCGGCATGTGCCCGAGTCGCCCGCATGGCGCAAAGGGGAGGCTGCAAGTGCCGCGCCGAGTGCGAACTTCCTGCAGGTGCTCTCGCGTAACTGGAAACTGGCGCTGTACGCCATCGTGCTGATGACGGCGTTCAACTTCTTCTCGCACGGCACGCAGGATCTGTACCCGACCTTCCTGCAAGTGCAGCACAAGTTCGATACCCACACGGTTAGCTGGATCGCGATCACGTACAACATCGGTGCGATTATCGGCGGGCTGTTCTTCGGCGCGATGTCGGAGAAAATCGGACGCCGCCGCGCCATCATCATCGCCGCGCTGATTGCGTTACCCGTGCTGCCGCTGTGGGCGTTCTCCAGCGGTGCCGTGCTACTCGCGGCGGGGGCGTTCCTGATGCAGATCTCGGTGCAAGGCGCATGGGGCGTGATTCCGGCGCACCTGAACGAACTCTCGCCTGACGAGATTCGGGCGACGTTCCCTGGGCTCGTCTATCAGTTGGGGAATCTGTTCGCGTCGGTCAACGGCAACCTTCAGGCAAGCATCGCCAAAGCGCACGACGGCAATTTCGGGCTGGCGATGGCGCTCGTCGCGGGTACGGTCGCGGTGGTGATTGCGGTGATGGTGTACTTCGGACGCGAGCGTCGAGGTGTGGTGCTGGGCACCGGTGCGGAGGTGCCGGCAAGCAGTGTCATGCCGCCCGGCGCGCCGATGACGCATTAGCGCGGGGCAAGCGCGCGCCTCGTTGGCTCATGACCTCATGACCCGAGCGCGCGCTTCAGCCTTCGGTCTGCGGCGGCGTGAAAAACACCATTTCGACCTGCCTGAGCAGCGCCGGGCCGAACGCCTCGCCGCCGACTTCCGGCGCGATCACCTGCATCAGCACGGGAGAACCGGGCGGCGGGTGCAGGGCGTGCGCCAGCATGCAGAAATACATCGCGGGATGTTCGGCGCGAATGACACCGGCCTCGATCCCTTCCACGATCAGCCGTTCCATGCAGTTGTAAACCGGTTCGAGCAGATGGCGATAGAGCAGCGCGCCACGCTCGCCGGTCTCCGAGGCGTGCAGGGAGATGAAACGCTTGTGTTCCGGATGCTTCACCGCGTGAGTCGCGATGAGCGCAACGGCATCGCACAGCCGGTCCCTGACCGGGCGGGTCGTGTCGAGCGAGATCGCGCGCAGGCATTGCACTGGCTCGGCGAGCGTAGTTTCGAGCGTGTCGATGCACGCGAGCCAGAGCTGCTCCTTCGAGCCGAAATGCACGCGCACGAGGCTCGCGTCGACCTTCGCCGCGCTGGCGATACCGCGCAGGTTGGCGCCGTCGTAGCCGAGATGGGAGAAAGCGTCGATGGCGGCGCTCAGCAGGGCCGCGCGGCCATCGGGCAGATGTTTGGGGCGTCGGCCCCGAGTGGTGGGTGTGGCGGTGGTCATCGTCGGGCAACGTCTTGCGACGGGGGCGTTCGACCTTCGGCCGGTGCGCCCGCTGCCAAAGAATCCGTGCCGCTCGCCGCCGCCGGCGCGCCCGAGGTGCCTCCGGCGTCCGGTTTTGCCGCGCCGGCCGCCGGTTCGGGCGGCACTCCCATCGCGTAAAACAGTAGCGCAGTATCCGACAAACGCGCGCCGGTTGCACGCACCGTCGTCAAATAGGCGTTCCAGTACTGTTGCTCGCGAGCACGTGCCGAGGAGATCGGCAGCGCACCCAGACGCACCCTGGCGGCCGTATCCCGGTAGATCTGCTCGGCCGCCGCGCTGGCGTTATCGGCGTGCAGCAGCGAGGTGTTGTCCGCTTCGAGCGACGCCAGCGTGTCCGCCACGTTCTTGAACGCGGCGAGCACCGTCTGCTTGTATTGGTCGACGGCGGCCTCGTAGGTGGCCTGCGCCGCACGACGCTGTGCCAGCAGCGCGCCGCCATGGAAAATCGGCTGCGTGATCGACGCGGCCACGCTCCACAGCGAGCCAGCGTTGGACATCACCGTGGTCCAGTTGAAGCCGCCTTTACCCATCGACGCACTCAGCGACAGGCTCGGGAACAGCTGCGCCGTGGCCACGCCGACTTCGGCGGACGCCGCCTTGAGCGCCATCTCCGCGGCCTGAATGTCGGGACGCGATTGCAGCAGCGTCGACGGCACCACCACCGGCACCGTGCCCGGCACCTTGAGCTCACCGAGCGGCAGGTCGTCCGGGACCTGATCGGGCGTGCGGCCGAGCAACACGGCCAGCGCGTGCCGTGTGGACTGCCACTGCGCACGCAGCCCCGGCAGCGAGGCGGCAAGCGATTCGGCGTTTTGCGCAGACGCCAGCGCGTCCGAGCGCGACACTGCGCCCAGTGCTTCGCGGCGTGCCATGTCGGTGGCGTCGGCCTGCGCGAGGTCGACGAGCCGTTGCGTGGCGCGGACCTGCGCGCCGAGCACCGACACCCCGATGGCCCCGGAGACGATGTTGGCCGCAAGCGCCTGACGCGCCGATTCCAGCTGAAACGCCTGCTGATCGACTTGCGCGGCCAGCGACGCATTGGCGAAACGCGACGCGCCGAAGAAGTCGAACGTATAGCGCGCCTGGATCTGGCCGACGAACATGTTGTACAGCGCCGTTGGCGGCCCGAGGTTCGGAATGCCGAGGTTGCGCTCGCGTGCCGCTTCGCCGCCGATATCGATGGAGGGGAACAGCGACGAGCCGATCTGCGCCTTCAACTGTTCGCGCGCCGCTTGCAGCGCGTGGTCGGCCGAGGACAGATTGGGGCTGTTGCGCAGGCCCTCGTCGACGAGCGCGTCGAGCTTATCCGACTGGTAGGCGTGCCACCATGCCTTGACGGGGGCCGCGCCCACGGCGAACTGTTGCGAGGCGCCTTGGGCGCTCACCGTCCGCTCGGGCAGGGCCGCCGCGCCGTAGTGCGACGGCGAGGGCATGGCAGGCGGCTTGTCGCCCGGTGTGAACGAGCAGGCGCCGAGCCAGAGCGGAAGGGTCGGCAGAAGCGGCAGAAGCGGCAGATACCGGCGCAAGAAACGCCGGGTAGGGCGCGACGTGGGGCGCAAGGTGGGGCGCAATGTGGAACGCGAGGTCATGAGCGGTCTCCTTGCGGGCTGCCGGATGGCGCGTTGCCTGCGTGCGACGCGCGCTCGTCGTGACGTACGCGGAACGCCGTGGCGTACAACGCCGGCAGGAAAAACACGGTCAGGATAGTGGCGCTGGTAATGCCGCCCATCAGCGCGGTCGCCATCGGACCGAAGAAGTTGCTGCGCAGCAGCGGAATCAGTGCGAGCACGGCGGCCGCCGCGGTCAGCGTGATCGGTCGGAAGCGTCGCACCGTGGCGCTCACAATGGCGTCGAAGCGCGGGTGTCCGGCCGAGACGTCCTGCTCGATCTGATCGACCAGAATCACCGAGTTACGCATGATGATGCCGAACATCGCGATCACCCCGAGCATCGCCACGAAGCCGAACGGCTTGCCGAACAGCAGCAGCGTGGCAACAACGCCGATCATGCCGAGTGGCGCGGTGAGCACCACCAGCATGGTGCGCGCGAAGCTCTGCAACTGAATCATCAGCAGCGTGAGCACGACAATGATCATGATCGGCATTTCCGCGTTGATCGACGACTGGCCCTTGCCGGATTCCTCGACCGACCCGCCGATCTCGATGCGATAGCCGACCGGCAACGCCTTGCGAATGTCGCCGAGCTTCTTGTAGACGGCTTCGGTGACGTCGATCCCCTGCTTGCCCAGGCGCACGTCGGAGCGCACGGTGATGGTCGGCTGACGATCACGCTCCCAGATCACGCCGTATTCGAGCTCGTCGACGACGCGTCCGAGGGTTGCGAGCGGCACGGGGCCGTTCGGTGTCGGCATGGCGAGCGTGGCGAGCCTGGCGGGATCGACCCGCTCGGCTTTGGGCGAGCGCAGCGTGATGGCGATCAGTTTGTCGCGTTCCCGGTACTGACTGATGTCGTAGCCTGTGAGCGTCATGGCGATGAAGTTCGCGATGTCCGACGAGCTTACCCCCAGCGCGCGTGCTTTTTGCTGATCCACTTCGAAGCGCACAGAGCGTTGCGACGGCTCGTCCCAATCGAACTGAACGTCCATGGTGTCGCCGTTCGCGCGCATGACGTCGGCGACCTGCTCGGAGATCTTGCGCACCGTGCCGATGTCGTCGCCGCTCACGCGGAACTGCACCGGGAAGCCGACCGGCGGTCCGTTTTCGAGCCGCGACAAGCGCGTGCGAACCCCCGGCATGGCCTCGCGCAGCTTCGGCTCAAGCCATTGCGCCAGCGCTTCGCGTTCTTCCACCGACTTGGCGGTAATCACGAGTTGCGCGAAGTTCGGCGTCGGCAATTGCTGGTCGAGCGGCAGATAGAAGCGGGGCGCACCGGTACCGACGAAGCTCACCGTGTGGTCGATTTCCTTGCGGCCTTCGAGCAATTTCTCCAGACGCTCCGTCTCGCGCAGCGTCGCCTGATACGACGCGCCTTCCTGCAAGCGCAGATCCACCATCAGTTCGGGGCGATCGGAGCTGGGGAAGAACTGCTGCGGCACCAGCGAGAAACCGGCCATAGCAATGAGGAACAGCACCACGGTGATGGCGAGCACGATGAACTTGCGCTCGATGCACCACGTCAGCCAGCCGCGCAGTCGGTTGTAGAACTTCGTGTCGTAGACCTCGTGTTCGTGGTCGTCGCCATGGTGCGCCTCGCGCGCGCGCTCGGGCAGCATCTTGTAGCCGAGCAGCGGGATGAGCACGACCGCCGCGAACCACGAGGCGAGCAGGGCAATGGCCGACACCTCGAAGATCGAGCGCGTGTACTCGCCGGTGCTCGACTTCGCCAGCGCGATCGGCAAGAAGCCTGAGACGGTCACGAGCGTGCCGGTGAGCATCGGGAAGGCGGTGCTGGTATACGCGAAGGCCGCAGCGCGCTTGCGGTCCCAGCCTTGCGCGAGTTTCACGGCCATCATTTCGACGGCGATGATGGCGTCGTCCACCAGCAGGCCGAGCGCCAGAATCAGCGTGCCGAGCGAGACCTTGTGCAGGCCGATGTCGAAGATGTACATGAATAACGACGTGACGGCGAGCACGACCGGAATCGAAATCACCACCACCATGCCGGTGCGGAATCCGAGCGAGACGAGACTTACGATCAGCACGATCCCGACGGCCTCGGCCACGGCTTCGAGGAAGTCGTCGACCGAATGCGAGACGGACTGCGACATGCTCGCGACTTCCGTGAGCTTCAGGCCGGCGGGCAATTGCGCGCGCAACTCGCCCAGCGTGCTGGCCAGCGCTTTGCCAAGATGGACGACGTCCTGCCCCTTCTGCATGGTGATGCCGATGCCGAGCACGGGTTTGCCGCCGAAGCGCATCTCCGAGACGGGCGGATCGACGTAACCCCGCTTGATCGTGGCGATGTCGCCCAGACGGAAAGTCCGGTTGTTCACCCGGATGAGCGTGTCGGCGAGCTCGTCCACATTGCGGAACTGGCCGCTCGGGCGCACGACCACGCGGTCGTTGGGCGCTTCGATGGTGCCCGCCGGCGAGATCGCATTCTGACCGTTGACCGCTTGTGCGATCTGATTCGGCGAGATGCCGAGCCGGGTGAGCTGCGTGTTGTTGATTTCGACGTAAATGCGCTGATCCTGATCGCCGAAGTAGTCCACCTTCGCCACGCCCGGCACGCGCAGCAACACGGTGCGCAGCGAGTCCGCGTAGTCGCGCAGTTGTGCAGGGCCGAAGCCGTCGCCTTCGAGCGTGAAGATGTGCGTGTAGACGTCGCCGAATTCGTCGTTGAAGAAGGGGCCCTGCACGTCGGGGGGCAGCGTGAAGGCGATATCGCCCACCTTCTTGCGCACCTGATACCACTCTTCGGGCACCTCTTTGGCCGGTGCCGAATCCTTCATCGAGAAGAACAGCAGCGACTCGCCCGGGCGCGAATAGCTGCGCTGGAAGTCGATGCTGGGCATCTCCTGGAGTTTGCGCGCGATGCGATCGGTGACCTGTTCCTGCACCTGCTTGGCGGTCGCGCCCGGCCAGAAAGTTCGGATCACCATCACGCGGAACGTGAACGGGGGGTCTTCCGATTGCGCGAGACGCGAATAGGCCAGAATGCCGAAAATCGTCGCCATCGCGATCAGGAAGATCACGAGCGACCGATGCCGCAATGCCCACGCGGAGAGGTTGAAACGTCCCTCCTCGTGGCGGTAATCCCTGGGGGCGTCGGCTGGTGTGGCAGGTGTGTCGTGGGGCACGGGCGGCTTCCCGTCCTGCGTGCTCATGACGCGAAGTCCTCGGGATGCAGCGGCGCAATCACGCGAACCTTCTCGCCCGCGGTGACGGTGTGCACGCCTTGCCAGACAATGCGCTCGCCGGGCGCAATGCCGCCGGCCACCGTGACCGTGCGCTCGCCGTAGCGAACGATCGTCACGCGGCGCAGGGCCAGCGTGTCGTCCGGTTTGACGACCCACACGGCGGGTTGATTGCCATCATGGAAGAGTGCGGTGGACGGCAGGGTGATGGGGCGGGAGTCGGCAACGGTCGTTGCCGCGCCTGCGCCGGATGCCGCGGCGGGGGCTGATGCTGTCGCCGCCGCCGTCCCGGGCAACGGCTGGGCGAACGCAACGTTCGCGGTCATGCCGAGTTTCACCTCAGGGCCGGGCGAAAGTAGCGAGAGCTTGGCCCGGTACGTGCGACTCAGCGGGTCTGCCGCCGGCGAGATTTCGCGCACGCGCGCCTGCCACGTCTTGCCCGGCATCGCAGGGAGCGAGACAGTCGCCATCTGTCCGACGCGAAACGCGCCGAGGGCGACTTCGGGCACATCCGCAATGACGTCGACGTCGCCCGTCCATGCCAATTGATAGACCGGTTGACCGGCACTGACGTTTTGTCCCGTATCGGCCTGCTCGGCCGTGATGACACCGTCGCGATCGGCTTTCAGATTGCCGTAACTCAACTGATCGCCGGCCAGTGCGGCTTGCTGGCTCGCCTGATTGCGCTGCGCGAGCGCGCTCGCGTAGGCGTTTTCCGATTGTTCGAGCTGCGCGGGCGCAATCAGGTTTTCACGCGCCTGTGCGCGGTCGCGGGTGACAGTTTGCGTCGCGTATTCGAGCTGGTGCTGGGCGGCGTCGAGCTGTGCGCGAGCGCTGGCGGCGTTCTTCGACAGATCCGCCGGGTCGAGCCGGGCAACGACCTGACCCGCCTTGACGGCGTCGCCAAGCCGCACCGAGCGCTCGACAATCTTGCCCGCCACCCGGAACGACAGCGGCGTGGTGTAACGCGCCTCGATCTGTGCGGGGAGCGACGCAATGGGCGTGTGCTCGGCGAGCTGAGCCGCTACGGCCACGACCGGGCGCGGCGGCGTCTCCGGTGGCGCCTTGCGCGAACACGCGGCCAATGTGGCCGCAGCGATGGCGGTGGTGGCGAGCGCCAGCACAAGCCGGCGGCGTGGAGCGGTATCGGGCAGAAAGGACATCATGCGCTCGTGACCCACAAAAGTAGGAATCCGGTAGGAAAAACAACGAGTTGTGACGATTTCGACAGCCGGATCGCGGCACGTTTGTCGGCCCGGCAGGCAATGGCCACCGCGCAATCCGGAAAAAATCTACGGGCGATGATATATGGATTGACGACCTCTCGCAACGGGGTTGCAACGCTCGGCATACCGCCCTGTGACTATCGGTAGGGGCAGGTCATTAGATTGTTGGCGGGGGGCATGAATACCTAACCAACAAATTATTTTGGAGTACGATTCCTGAGTCACATACGTGCAAGCGTACACGCGAATCCAGTGTCGGCGCAGCGTCATATTGCATGCAATCGACAATGTGACGAATGGACGTCAACGCGGCTTCGCGAAGGCTATCCACCTGGACAATTTGTCATTACCGAGGAACGTTGTCGCGCACATCGAGTCGCATTGAGGCCAGTTGCAATGACTGGCGACATCGTAGCGAAGACACCCGGCAGTGCATAACGCGAGCGGCATCGGAATCTCGATGCCGGCGGCAAGCTTTTTTGTGCTCACAGTGCAGCGTGCGCGCAGCGGCTTGACCGAAGTCAAGCGGAGCACACACGGGGATGTCGAATGCCGCAGCAAGTCGGCCGTTCGCGACTATGCTGGATGTATCCGAAGTTTAACGACAGACGTTAACCAGAGACGGATAGCCATGACAACACGAACAGCGTTGGTGACAGGAGGCATGGGAGGTTTGGGCGAGGCGATCAGCATGCGTCTTGCCGATGCCGGGTACCGCGTCGCGGTCACCTGTTCCCCCAATAATCACGATTGCGAAGGCTGGGTCGAGCGTATGCGTGCCACAGGCCGGGACTTTGCGGCCTATCGGGTCGACGTTGCCGATTTGGTCTCTTGCGAGGCGTGCACGAAAGCCGTCGAATCGGACACCGGTCCGGTGGACATTCTTATCAACAACGCGGGGATTACGCGCGACGCGACCATGCGCAAGATGACTGCCGACGACTGGCAGTTGGTATTGCGCACGAATCTGGACAGCGTTTTCAACATGACCCGGCCGGTCGTTGGCGGCATGATCGCGCGCGGTTGGGGACGCATCGTCAACGTTTCGTCGGTCAACGGCAGTCGCGGCGCCTTCGGGCAAGCGAACTACGCCGCGGCGAAGGCGGGCATGCACGGTTTTACGAAGGCGCTCGCGCTTGAAGTCGCCAAATCGGGGGTGACGGTCAACACCATCTCGCCGGGGTATCTCGCCACGAAGATGGTCACGGCCGTGCCGCAAGACGTGCTCGAAGCGCGCATTCTTCCGCAGATTCCGGTCGGTCGGCTGGGCCGCCCTGACGAGGTCGCAGCGCTCGTCGCCTTTCTCGTGTCCGACGACGCAGGTTTCATCACAGGCAGCAACCTCGCCATCAATGGCGGCATGCACATGGAGTAACGCGCAGCGAAAGCGAACCACCTACTTAGGAGATTCACGATGTCAAAGGAAACGAATCCGGCACTCGCGCTAGTCAAGCTCGGCACGGCGAGCGCGCTGGGCGCCTACGGAATTGCGCTCGAAGCCGCGCAACGAACCCATCAGTTGCAAGTCGAGCGCGACGGTGAATTGCTCAAGGCGCATGCCGAAGCGGCCAAGTCGCTGGGCGGCGCCAAGGATTTCAACGGCTTGCTCACCGCACATCTGCAATTGCTCAACGGCCAGCTCGCGCAGCAAAACGAGTTCTGGCGCGAGTGGCTGGCGGTGTGCGCAAACAATCAAATGCTCTGGGCCGAGCATTGCCGCAAGACGGGCGAAGAGTTTCAGCACGGCATGGCCGGTGCGATGACGCTGCCCGATCTGATCGGTGCGGGCACCACCGCGGGCGTTGCGACGCAGGCCGCCGAAGCGCCGTTGCAGAAGTGGTTCCAGGCGTTCAACGAAGCGACGCAAGGCACGATGGATGCATGGCGCCGCATGTCGGCGGAAGCCGCGCAGGCGACCGAGGCAGCCGTCTCGCAGCAGTCGCCGCTCAACGGCCGCGTGCCGCCCAAGCGCGGCGGCCACGCTCAGCGCTCGAGCACGTAAGTTCCGGGCGCGTCGCCCAGCGTTTGCGCGGGCGGCCAGGGGGCGGCAACGGTTTTGCCGCCGCCCTTTGCTGCTGGCGTTGCCTGTGTTCCTTTCGTCAGCAGCCACGCCTGCCACGCGGGCCACCATGAGCTTTGCATTGCGGGCGTTGCGCCGAACCACTCGTCCGGATCGCGATACGCCGAGCCCGCCACGCGCGTGGCAACGCGGTGATGACTGCGCGCGTGTCCCGGCTCGCACACCACCCCCACATTGTGTCCGCCTGAAACGAGGGCGAACGTCAGATCCCCGTGGCAGAGCAAATGCATCTTGTAGACGGAGCGCCACGGCGAAATATGGTCGCGCTCGGTCGCAACGACGAACATCGGCACGCGAATATCCGAGAGCGCGACCGGTTGCGCGCCAACCTTCAGGGCGCCCGTGGCCAGCGCGTTGTTCAGGTACAACTCGCGTAGGCACTGGCTGTGAAGACGGGCGGGAATGCGTGTCGTGTCGGCGTTCCAGACGGTAAAGTCGGTTGTCTGCGCCGGCGTACCGAGCAGATAGTCGTGCATGAGCCTCGAGCCGATCAGATCGCGCGAGTTGAGTAACTGGAAGGTGCCCGCGAGTTGCGCGCCGCTGATGAAGCCCTGTTGCCACATCATCGCTTCGAGATACGCCACCTGACTGGCGTCGATGAACAATCCGAGTTCGCCGGGCTCGCTAAAGTCCGTTTGAGCCGCAAGCAGGGTCACGCTGGCGAGCGCGTTGTCATCTCCGGCATCTCCTTGGGTTCCCTTGTTTCCCGAGTTTGTCCCCTCGGCATGCCCGTTCCGTCGCGCCAGCGTGGCTGCGGCGATGGCGAGCAGCGTGCCGCCGAGGCAATAGCCGCAGGCATGCACGGGCACGTTGCCCGTCAGACGCCGCACCTCGCGCAGCGCCGTCAGCAATCCCGATTCCAGATAGTCGTCGAGCCCACGGTCGCGATCCTGTGGCCCGGGGTTATGCCACGAGATCATGAAGACGCTGTGGCCCTGCGACACCAGATAGCGCACCAGCGAATGCTGCGCCTCCAGATCGAGGATGTAGTACTTCAGCAGCCACGACGGCACGATCAGCACCGGCTCGCGCCAGGTCTGCGCCTGCGCCGGGGCGTATTGCAATAACTCGAAATACGCGTTGCGATAGACGACCTTGCCGGGCGTGGCCGCAATTTCGTGACCGACCCGAAACGCCTTGCACGCCTCGGGGCCTGCACCCGGTGCGTTCCCGCCCGCCATGTCTCGCAGGTCCGACCACCAGCGCTGAGCGCCCTGGACGAGGTTCTGGCCCTGCGTGTCGCGAATCGCGCCCAGCACTTCGGGGTTCAGGCACCACAGGTTGCTCGGGGAGAAGACGTCGAGCCATTGCCGCGCCATGAAGCGCACCACGTCACGATGATGCGGATCGACGCCGGGAATCTCGCCGGTCATCTCGTCGACGAAATCCTGCGTGCGCAGGAATCGCTCGCGCCACCAGGAAAATGGCGGCTTGTCCCATGATGGGTCTCGGAAGCGGCGGTCGGCGTCGCGTGGCTCGCTGGCTTTCGGCGCCCGGTTCGCCGTGGGCTTGTCGATTGCCGTGAACGCCTTGAAGACATTCAGCCGATGGCCAGGCGCCGTGGCCGCATGCATGGCCCAGTCGGCCCACGCGAGGGCAACGGCGGCGGGAGAGACGTTGCCGGTGAAGCGTGCCGTCGTGGCCATGGTCACACGGTCGAGGTGATCGGTGAGTGAGGCGGACGGTAATGTTTGGGGGGCGGCTGATGGGGGCGGTGCCTCGGGCGCTTTCGACGGCGATGCGCGGTCCGTGGCGTCGATGGGAAGCGGTTCGTGTGGTGCCGCCCGGCGCGTTGGCGGACTGGCCGTCTTGGGTGCGCCGCGCGCGCGTGACGCGGTGGAGGTAGTGACTGGCGGCGGGGTCTTCGCCGATGACTTGGATCTGGTTGGCGCGGAAGGCGAGGCGCGGGACGTCTTGTCACTGCGAGCAGGCATGGCGAACTCCGTTCTGACTTGCCGCGAGGCGCGTGAGTGCGCCGCGCGTGGCAATGAGAGGGAAAACGGAAGGGGCGAGGTGCCACGGGCACGTCGCCGTTACGTCAATGCTTCATCGGTCGCACGAGGCGATTCATACGTTTCAAGCGTTTCACGCATCTTGTGCGTTTCGATGAATATAACGCACACCACGTATGAGTATTCTGATCTGCGACAAGTTGCGCACGCTCGTCCGGAGGTTCGCGCTTGAGCGCTTACCGGGCGGGTGAAGGCACCCCGCCGGAGGACGGCAGGGCGGGCACCGCCGGCAGGGACGCACGCTCGCGCACGTGCCAGCTATAGCGTTTGAACGGTTGCTCGCGGCCGGACATCATGAGTGCGATTTCGGTGATCCAGCGTTGCGTCGGCACGCGCTCGCCATGCAGCCACATCACGAGCACGAACAGACTCGCGGCCATCGGCAAGGTCTTGAGATTGGGAGCGTCGTCACCCCGCGTGACCCATGCGAAGGCGGCACATACCGAAAAGCCGACGACACAGCCGGCCACCGACTCCGACACCGAGTGCGCCGACAGGGCCACGCGCGAGACGCCCACGGCCACACTCCCGGCGGCGGCGGCCAGCGTACCGAGCACGCGCCACGGCAACGCCAGTTTTCGCAGCAGTAGCCAGGCGATGACGGGGTAGACCGTCGCAGCAAACATCGTGTGCCCGCTCACGCCGGTGAAGTCGAGCTCGCGCACGCCAACGCCCCAGCCGAGGAACATGACTTTGGAGACGGCAACGACAAGCGAGCCCGCGCCGAACAGCGCGACCCATGCAAAGGCGGCATGCCAGGCGCGCGCCGATAGCAACCAGAGGGTGAGGGCGGCGGCTAATGGCACCGTGACGGCGGCGCTGCCGAAATTGGTAATGGTGATCCAGAAGTTAGACATGAATGTCGAGAGACGGCCCGCTAGCGGGGGGCTGCGGGCGAAAGCGCTATCTTACGCGTGTCGCCGCGACAAGAACAAATTGTCACGCGGCGGTGCGGTCTTACAGCGTCAGACAGCGTTGCCGTGCGCGCGTTCGACGCATCTGCGCATCCCTTCTCACCGGGAGGGACAGCCTCATACCCCCCGAAACTCGAGGGGTGTCGTGCATGGGCAGCCCCGTAGTAGGATGGCCGCGGTGTGACCCCCCGCACACCGCTTCCGGAGTTTTCATGGTTTCACCCTTGGCGCAGCAGGCACAACGAGTGCCGCTGCGCGCACGCAACGACGGCATCGACCTGTTGCGCGGTCTGTCCATTCTGTTTGTGGTGATTCACCACCTCGCCCTCAAATTCCGTCTGCCGCTCGGGCCTAGCCTGCTAGGGGATCTATTGCCCGAGCGCGTCGTCAAGGGTCTGAGCTTTAACGGCTACGAAGCGGTATTCGTGTTCTTCGTGATTTCCGGTTTCGTCATCACGCGCCGCTCGCTGGCGCGTTACGGCTCGCTCGACGCACTGCGCTGGCGCCACTTCTACGCGCAGCGCGCCGCGCGCATCTTCCCGCTATTGCTGCTGTTGCTGGCTGTGCTTTGCGCGATGCATTGGCTGAACGTGCCGACCTTCGTCATCAACAAGCCGGGCCAATCGCTGTCCGGTGCGCTGGCGAGCGCGCTGACCATGACGTTGAATTGGTACGAAGGCCGCACGAACTGGCTGCCCGGCGCATGGGATGGGCTCTGGTCGCTGTCCATCGAGGCGTGCTTTTACCTGGCATTCCCGTTGTTCTGTGTGGTGCTGCGGGGCCCGTGGCGGGTGCTCGCGCTGGTTGCATTGGCGATTTCGCTGCCGTGGACACGGGCCGCCTTGCAGGGCAACGAGATCTGGCAGGAAAAGGCGTACCTGCCGGGTATGGCGGCGATTGCCTGGGGCGTCCTGAGCGCACTGGCCATGCAGCGCATGACGCTGCCGCGCGTTGCCGCACGCGCTCTCGGCGCGTTGGGCGCAGCCGGTCTGCTCTGCGTGGTGTTTTTCGGCGATGTGTTGTGGCCGCTCTTGCACGACCACGTCATGCTCCTGCTGTGCGTGAGCGCCGCGCTCTGGCTAATGGCGGCGCATGGTTCCACGCGCGCCATGCCGCGCGGCGTCGGCTGGCTCACGCAGATGGGGCGCTGGAGCTACGAGATCTATCTGAGTCACATGTTCGTTGTGCTGGCGCTCACGCCGGCGTATCGCGCATTGGCACAGGGCGACAGGCGCTGGACTTTCCTCGTCTACGTGCCGGCGCTGATCGTGTGCGCGCTGATCGGCGGCGCACTGCACCGGCATGTCAGCGCCCCGGCGCGGCGGTACTTCTTGCCCCGCCAGCCTGCAGCGACACCCGCCACAGCGTTGTGATCCCCGACGCTGTCCGTCGACCCGACATGAAATTCCGCGGGCGCGATGGTACATTGCGAGTTCACGTTTTTTGATGAACAGGATGGGTTGTGAGCCATAACGTCGCGAGTGTCGTACCCGAAAGAAATATGCTTTTGGAGATCGTCAAGGCGCAAACCGAAATCGCCAAACTCGGTCTGGATCTTGGCGGGGTGATGACCTTCGTGACCGAGCGAGTACAGGATTTGACGCAAGCCAACGGCGCCGTGGTCGAGTTGGCGGAAGGCGACGACATGGTGTACCGGGCGGCCTCGGGCGTCGCCGCCAATCTGCTGGGCCTGCGACTCTCGCGCGACGGCTCGCTCTCCGGGCAATGTGTGAAGACCGGCGAGATTCTGCGTTGCAACGACTCGGAAAACGATCCCCGCGTCGACCGCGACGCCTGTCGCAAAGTCGGTCTGCGTTCGATGATCGTCACTCCGCTCAAACATCTGGATACGACCGTTGGCGTATTGAAGGTGTTTGCGCCCACGCCCTCGGCGTTCCCCGATGCCGATGTCCACACGCTGGAACTCATGAGCGAGCTGATCGCGGCCGCCATGTTCCACGCCGCGCGTTTCGAGACAAGTCAGCTCTATCTGCAAGCCACGCACGACGCACTCACGGGCTTGCCCAATCGCGCGTTGTTCTACGACCGTCTGCGCCAGGCGGTGCATCTCGCATTGCGTTCGTCGTCGCGGCTGGGCATTCTGAACATCGATATGGACGGGCTCAAGCCCATCAACGACAAGTACGGACACCGCGCGGGCGACGCCGCGATCCGGGCCGCCGCCGAGCGCATGAACGCCACGGCGCGCCGCGCCGACACGGTAGCGCGTGTCGGCGGCGACGAGTTCGGTATGATCCTGTGCGGCATCCGTTCCCGTGAAGACGCCCTGGCCCACAGCGAGCGACTCGCTCAGGAGGTGGGCGCGCCGTTCGAATTCGAAGGCAAGCAGCTCGAATTGGGCGTGAGCGTGGGCGTGGCGATGCTACCCGACGACGGCACCGACATGACGCAGTTGATGGACCACGCCGACGAGGCCATGTACGCCGTCAAGCGCACGCGCCCCGGCACCCGGCGCTGATTCGTCCGATCAACATCAACAGAAGCCTCTGTCCGCACACTGCGTTTGGGAATGTTCCCAAATGGGGGTGTTTTGCCCGCTGTTAGCGCCCTGTTTGGGGGGTTTCCCATAAAGTTTCGCCTTCTCAACCCGTAGACTGCGTCGTTTCCGAGTTTATTTTTCGAACGATGTCTTTCTCCTCAGCTTCCGCCAGGCGCATTCGCGCTGCGCTGGATGGTGTGGCGCGAGGTTTGTCGGGGCGGGGCGTTGGCAGTTTGCGTTGGTCCACCCTGTGGGCCTTGATGTGCTTCACCATGCCGATTTCTGTGATGGCCGGTGCGCCAGTCCCGAGCGATGCCCTGCATCCGCACTCGCGTCTGACACCGTTGCCCGAGTTCTCACACGTTGCGCCCGTCACGGCATGTGTCTCGCCGACCGGCCACGCCCAGTCGGTGATGTTGCAAGCCGCGATACGCGCGTCCCGGATGCTTGTCGTCCCTGTAACGTTTTCCCGTGTGTCGTCGCCGTTCGGCGGGCGTATTCACCCGGTACGAGGGAAGCAGCATTGGCACACCGGTATCGATCTCGTTGCGCCGTCTGGCACGCCGGTGCATGTGGTCGCACAGGGCGTCGTAAAAGCGATCGCCTTCGAGCGCAGAGGGTATGGCCGTTACGTCACGATTTCGCATCCTTACGGCAGCGACACGATCTACGCGCATTTGTCGGCCACGACCCCCGGATTGCGCGTGGGGGACACGGTGTCGGCAGGTGAGCGTATCGGCTCGGTCGGCATGACGGGCACCGCGACGGGGCCGCATCTGCATTTCGAACTTCGCCGTCAGGGCGTTGCGGTGGATCCCACGCCTTTGCTGATTCAAACGGTTCGCGTCGCGCTCGTGAGCACGAAAGCGCTCAACGATTGCTCGCCTGCGCACGACGCGGTGCCCTCCGGTCTGGAACTGGAGCTGGACAAAGCCGGCGTTGCGGATCCATGGAAGTATTCACCGCTCTGAGCGCCGCTCCGATGCGGACCGCCAGGTCCGTGGCGTTCGGCAAATCCGACGTCCAGGAATAAAAGACCCTCTGCACCGGTATTACGGTGAAGGGCGCTCCGAAGTCCCACTGTGGCGACGACCCGGGCAGCGCACGAATCGCGTGAAACCGCGTGGAGGTGTGTCATGACCCGTAACACGGAAGGCAAAGCGGACATCGGAAGCGGCACGGATGCCGATGTCGATACCGGTGCCCGCCCGCTCCCGGAAGGGGGGCCGTCGATGTCGCGCCGCAGGGCGATGTCGTGTCTGGCATGGGCCGGGGCGGGCATCTTGTGGACGCTCGACGGGGGCGTACCACGTGGTCTGTCACTGGGCACGCCGGCCTCGGCGGCGCAAGCATCCTCCGCCAATGCGCTGTCGTTCGTGCAGATCAGCGACAGCCACATCGGCTTCAACAAGGCCCCGAATCCCGATCCCGCGGCCACGCTCCAGTCCGCCATCGAGCGCATTCGCGGGGCGTCCTCGCGCCCTGCGTTCATGCTGCATACGGGCGACGTCAGTCATCTCTCGCGACCAGCAGAATTCGATACGGCGCAGCAGATCGTGAACGGCGCCGGTCTGGAGACCCATTACGTTCCCGGCGAGCATGACGTGATCGGTGACGACGGGCGTGCCTTTTTTGCCCGCTTCGCGCCCGACACCCGCGGGGTGGGCTGGTACAGCTTCGACCACCAGGGCGTGCATTTCGTCGCGCTCGTCAACGTTCTCAATCTCAAGGCGGGCGGCATGGGCTATCTCGGCGACACGCAACTCGCCTGGCTCGCCGCCGATCTCAAGGGGCGCTCCCGCAGCACCCCGCTGGTGGTGTTTACCCATATGCCGCTCTGGTCCGTCTACCCCGCGTGGGGTTGGGGCACCGACGACGGCGATCGCGCGCTGGCGTTGCTGCGTCCGTTCGGTTCGGTGACGGTGCTCAATGGGCACATCCATCAGGTGCTGCAAAAGGTCGAAGGCAACGTGACCTTGCAGACAGCGATGTCGACGGCGTTCCCCCAGCCCGCGCCGGGCGAGGGCCCGGGGCCGGGGCCACTCAAAGTCGAAGCGTCGCAATTGCGGCAGATGCTGGGAATTCGCCGCATCGACTTCACCTCACTCGACGGCGCGCCGTTGCTTCGCGACACCACGTTGGCGTCGTGACGATCGACTCAACGTTCCGGACCCGGGAGCTTTCCTCATGAACTCGCCTTTTTTGAAACCGCATGGCGCGCAACGCCGCGTGCTGCTGGGGTGTCTGGCCGTCGGTGCGCTCGGATGGCTCACCCTCGACAAGCCTGTGCGGGCGGCCGACGCCAGCGCCGTCCATATCGAAAACTTCACGTTCTCGCCCGCGACGCTCACCGTCAAATCCGGCACACGCGTGACGTGGACCAATCGCGACGACGAGCCGCACACGGTGACCAGTTCGTCCAATCCGCGTGCCTTCGCGTCGGGCGCGCTCGACACCGACGGCACGTTCGCGTTCACCTTCGATACACCGGGAACGTATCCGTATTACTGCGCGATTCATCCCCATATGACGGGGGTGATCGTCGTGAAATGATCGTTCGCGAAGGCAGCGACAGGCAGATGTGATTCAATGGGCCCACCGGCGTTGCCCGCGCAACGCCGGTTCGACTCACCCGGGCACTGCGTTGCCCGCTCTCGGGAGATTCCGGTGACCGACGCTGAAAAACCCGGCGCGAAGGCGCCAGGACGGTTCGAAGCACTGGCGCTGCCGCACCTCGATGCAGCGTATAACCTCGCGCGCTGGCTCTCCGGTAGCGCGAGCGACGCCGACGACATCGTTCAGGAAGCCTTCCTTCGCGCGCTGCGATTCTTCGACGGCTTTCGTGGCGAGAACGCACGCGCATGGCTGCTCGCCATCGTACGCAATACGTGGCTGACCGAATGGCGTCGCCGCTCCGATGCGGCGGACGCCACGCCCTTCGACGAGGCCACACACGGTTTGCATGACGAAGTTCGTCTACCGGGATGGGACGACGCCGCGCCCGGCGATCCGGAGTTGCTGGCGGTACGTCGCGACGAGTGTGCGCTGGTGCGCGAGGCGCTCGCCACGTTGCCGGTCGTGTTTCGCGAAGTGCTGGTGTTGCGCGAGATGGAGGATATGAGCTACCGCGAGATCGAAACGATTGTCGGGGTACCGGCGGGCACGGTGATGTCGCGTCTGGCACGCGGCAGACAGATGCTGGCCGCGGCTGTGCGTGCCGCGCAAGACGCCAGAACCTCGGGCGCATCGAACCCATCGCCACAGGCGCCATCTGCGCAAGTCACTCGTCTCACCCGTCTGCCGGCAGACGGCACCACCCGCGGAGGACGCGATGAATAAGCCCGACGATCCCAAAGACCCGACATCCACCGCGTTCACCACGTCCACCACTTCTCCAACGTCGATCACCTCTGACGAAACGGCTTCGGCTGCCGGCGACACTACGACACTGGGCAAGATGCTGCGCGATGGCTCGTTGCATCACAACGCGCCGCAATCGTTGCGTGAGCGTTTGCGTGACGAGTTGGCGCAGGCGGAACGTCATGCTGCTCAAGCCACTCAGCCCTCAGCGGCGACGCACGCCGTCACTACGCCAGCACCGACAGCACCGACAGCACCGACAGCACCGCAAGCAGCCCCCGAGCCCAAGCACGACGCGGCACCCCCAAAAACCGGCAGACCGCCGCGTGCCGCATGGGGACCGAGTCTGGTGCCGTGGCTTTTCGGCGGCGCGGGCGGTGCGATCCTCGGCGGGCTGGCGGTGGCAATGGCGTTGCTGGTGGCGCGCCCGCCTGCACCGCCGCCCGAGCCAGACGTTCAGGCGACCGGTCTGCAACCGCAGGAGATCGTGGCGAGCCACGTGCGCGCGCTGCTCTCGCAACATCCCATCGACGTGATCTCGACCGATCAGCACACCGTCAAACCGTGGTTCAACGGACGCATCGATTACGCGCCCCCGGTCGTCGACCTGTCGGACAAGGGCTTTCCGCTCGCGGGCGGGCGATTGGACTATGTGGGCGGTCGCACGGTGTCCGTACTCGTCTACCACACCGATAAGCATCCGATCGATCTCTACGTGTTTCCGGCGCGTGACAAGGCGTCGGCGGCACCCACGATCACCGGCTCAGACGGTTACGCGATAGCGCGCTGGCGGCGCAATGGCATGACGTACTGGGCGATTACCGACGCCGAAGCGTCGCATCTGCGTGTGTTTGTGGAGGCATTGCAGGCGGCGACCTGATATCGTGACGGCTATTGTCCAGCCGTCTCCGATGGAGTGATTCATGTCGCAAAACCAGCCGTCGAATACCTCGCAGGCCCCCACGAATCCGGCGTGGCAGGCCTCCCAATACGTCAAGTTCGAAGACGAGCGTACGCGTCCCGTGCGCGATCTCGTCGACGCCATTCCGGCGCTTCCCGATCGTGACGCCGCGCGCGTGGTCGATATCGGCTGCGGTCCCGGCAACTCCACCGAAGTGCTCGCCGCACGTTATGCGCAAGCGCAAGTGATCGGGCTCGATAGCTCGCAGGATATGGTCGATGCGGCGCGCAAGCGTCTGCCGCAGTTTCACTTCGACGTGGCCGATATCGGGCGCTGGAAAGACGGTCCGTTCGACGTGATCCTTGCGAATGCGGTGCTGCAATGGCTGCCGGATCACGACACGCTGTATCCGCGTCTGGCGGACTGTCTCGCGCCCGGTGGCTCGCTGGCCGTGCAGACGCCCGACAACCTCGACGAGCCTGCACACCAGGTGATGCGCGAAGTGGCGGCGGACCCGCGTTGGGCCGCAACGCTCAAAGGCACGGAGCGCACCGCGCGACATGGGGCAACGTTCTACTACCCGCTGCTGCGCCAGTCGTGCTCACGCGTGGACATCTGGCGCACCACGTATTACCACCCGCTCGCGGGCGGGGCGCCGGCGGTGGTGGAATGGTTCAAGGGCAGCGCATTGCGCCCGTTCCTCGCGAAACTCGACGACGCGTCGCGCGAGGCTTTCCTGAGCCGTTATACCGAGGAAATCGCCAAGGCTTACCCGGCGCTGGCCGACGGCACGGTATTGCTGCCGTTCCCGCGGCTCTTCGTGGTGGCCACGCGCTGATCGAGCCAGCGTGCCGTGCAGGCGGCACCGGCCACGGCCAGCAGTATGGGCGCGAGGAAATCCTGATTCACGTGAGTGAATTCCAGCGCGAGCACGACAGCCGTGATCGGCATGCGCATCGACACGGCGAGGAAGGCGGTGGCCCCGATCAGGGCTGCCGCACCGAGCGGCACTTCCATCTCCTGCGGCAGCGCACCGTTCCACACACCGCACAGCACAACGGCAAGTAACGCACCGTTGGCCAGTCCCGGCGTGAGCAGACCACCGGCCGCTCCGGCGCGCAGGCTGCTCCACGTGAAAAACACGCGCAGCACGAGCAGCACAAAGGCGAGGCCCGTCACCAACTCGCCGTTGAACGCCAGCGATGCCGGCCCTTTGCCGTTGCCGGGCAACTGCGGGTACCACGCGATGACCAGCCCCAGCAGCATGAAGTTCGCCAGTGCGAAGACCGGAGCGCGCCAGTCGCGCGGCGCCTTTGCCCGGGCGCTTTCCGTCAGACGTGCATACGCCCACGCTGCCACGCCCAGGAGCGGACCGCCTACGAGCGCCCAGCCCACGAGCGGCGCCGTTACGTCGAACGCGGGAATGGTGTACTGCTGCTCTGCGCCCATGCCGATCCACGCGAGCGCTGCCGCAATGGCAGACGTAGCGAACGCGGGCAGCACCGCGCGCCACGCGAACGTGCCGAGCAACACTTCGAGTACGAAGATCGCACCGCCGAGCGGCACGTTGTAGACAGCAGCCAACCCCGCCCCCGCACCGCAGGCGACCGTCAGGCGGCATTGCTCGGTCGACAGCCCGGCGCGACGCGCGAGCTGATCGGCCACCAGTGCACCGAGTTCGCGCGGGGCGACTTCGCGTCCGAGCGGCGAGCCGAGCGCGACCGTCACGATCTGCAACAACGCGTGCGCCAGCGTGCTGCCGACGGGTATGGGGCGGGCGTGTCCGACCGCTTCCTTGATAGAGACGAGCTTCGCGCCGTAGCGATAGACCGCGAACCAGCCCAGCCCCGCGACTACGCCGCACAGCGTGAGCACGGCAAAGCGGCGTTCGGGCGACGCTGCCGAGACACCGCTCAGAAAGCTCTGCGCGCCGAAGACCTGATCCTCGGCGTAACCAAAGGCGAGATGCTGAACGATATGGAGCAGCGCCGCGAGCAGCGTGCCCGCCACGCCCGCGCCAATCCCCGTGAGCACCGTAACGACGGCCAGCGTGACGAGCGGCACGGCATGGACGTCATCCGTGTGGGCGCCCGCCGGTTCGCGTGCGGTCGAGGGGACCGACGCAACCACGGGCAGCGCGCGTGCGGCCGGTGTGGCGGGGGTTTGCGTGACTTGCGTGGTGTTCATGGTGCTGCGCCTTGGCCCGGAAAATGAGGGAATACCCGGAGTGTATGGCGCGGCGCAGCATAAGAGAAATGAATGTTGCGTTGTAATTTATGATTATTTCGTATGTATTTCGATATCGAGATCCGGACCGTCGATCGGCAGATGCAGTTCGGCGCGCAGCCCGCCGCCGGGGCGATTCGAGAGAATGAGCGAGCCGTCGTGCGCCTGGGCGATCGTGCGCGCGATGGCGAGACCCAGCCCGGCACCGTCCGGCCCGGCAGCGCTGGCATGCGCGTGCGCCGGGGTTTGCGGCGGTGCGCCCGTGCGAACGAAGGGCTCGACGACGGCTGACAGTTCCGCTTCCGGAATGCCGGGGCCGCGATCCTCCACGACGATATCGAGATGCGTGCCCTGAGCCGAGAGATGCGCGGAGAGGCGACACCCACCCGCATATCGCAGCGCATTGTCGACGAGGTTCTGCACGCACCGCCGCAGCGTTCGCGGATAGCCGCGCACCGTGCCGCTTGCACTGTGCTCGCGCACCAGCACGTCGCCGCCGGTCTCGCGCGCGTCTTCGGCCACGGCGTGCAATAGCGCTTCGATATCCACGTCGCGCAGCGGCTCGCCGCTGGGCACGCCGCGCACGTGATCGAGCGACGCCGCGATCATCGCTTCCATCTCCATCAGATCCTGACGAAAACGCTCGCGTTGCACCGGGTCGTCGAGCGTTTCGGCGCGTAGTCGCAAGCGCGTAAGCGGCGAGCGCAAGTCATGCGAGACCGACGCGAGGAATGCGGTACGCGCCTGCATCGCTTCGATCAGACGGTGCTGCATGGCGTTGAACGTCTGCGCCGCACGACGCACTTCCACCGGCCCGCTTTCATCGAGCGGCGGGCTATGAATATCGCGTCCGAGCCGCTCGGCGGCGGCCGACATCCGCGCGAGTGGCCGCAGGGCAATGCGCACGGCGATGAAGGCGATCAGCACCACCGCGAGAATCCGCATCAGGTAGATGCGCACGAAGTAATCGGCAAACGCGGCGCCGGGGCGCAAGTCGAGGCCAGCCTGACCGGCGACGACCGCCACGCAGAGCCATTGCCCGTCTTGCAAACGGACGTCGGCGGCCAGATGCGCCGTGGGGGCGTGCGCGCGCAGCAGCGTGGCGAGGGCGAGCGGCTCGCCGGTGTCGTCATAGAGCACGACAGGATGCGCGACGAACGGATGCGCCGGGCCGAGTTGCGCCGTGAGCACGCCGTCGAACAGATCATCGGAGAAGTGCGACATGCGCTGTGCGCGAGCGGGGGCGTCGATGGGACGTACCTCGACACCGCTCGCGCGCAGGCGTTGCATAAGCGCGGCACGCTCTGCGGGCGGGACGACATCGAACAGTTTCACGGCATCGGCGATGCGCGCGCCGCCCGAGCGCACCGGCACCTCGGCCACGCGACCGTAGCGGGCGTCGAACCAGACGGTGCCCGTGACGAGTTGTGTGGCGAGCATGCCGATCACGAGAATCAGCGCAAGACGGCCGGAAAGTGTGCTGGGCCAGCCGAAATAGCGACTGAACCGCCCCACGCGTGTGGCCGCCGTCCTGCTCGCGCGCTGACGCCGCGAGGGCGCGCGATTGGCGTCAGACACTTGAGCTCACCACATCGGCCGCGAGCATATAGCCCTCGTTGCGCACCGTACGAATCAGCGGCGATGGCCGCGCGCGCGTATTGAGATGCGCCCGCAGGCGGCTCACGCAGACGTCGATGGCGCGATCGTTGGCCGCGCCGTGACGGCCGAACGCGCAGTCGAGCAGGAAGTCGCGCGAGAGCGGCCGGTGCGGATGCGTGACGAGCGCCTGCAACGTGCGGTAGTCGGAGCCGCCCAGGGTAATCACGCGACCTTCCGGGGAAATCAGTTGGCGCGCCAGCGTATCGAGCCGCCATCCGTCGAAATCGAAATAGGCGGCTTGAGACGGCGGCGTGGGCTGCGACGACGCGCGCGTTGGCTGTGCGGGCCGAACGCCGTGGCCCTGCGGCGCGGCGCAGACGGGCAACGTCCCGGCGTGCGCACTCCTCGACGGCAGACGCGGGCCGCGTCGCAACACCGCCTTCACGCGCGCGAGCAATTCGCGTGGATCGAACGGCTTCGGCAGGTAATCGTCGGCACCGACTTCGAGGCCGACGATGCGGTCGAGCAGAGTGCTGCGCGACGTGAGCATCACGACCGAGACGTCGCCGCGCGCGTGCAACTGACGACACAGCGAGAGTCCGTCCTCGCCGGGAAGCATCAGATCGAGCACGACCGCATCGGCCGGTTGCGCGGCGAGTTGCGCCCACATCTGCGTGCCGTCGGCGGCGGTTGCGACATCGAAGCCCGACTCGCGCAAATAGTCCGAGAGCAGGTCGCGAATCTGCGGATCGTCGTCGACGACCAGCAGACGGGCAACCGCGCGTGCGGGAGAAGCCGATGAGGAGGAGGGGGCCGACATCACGAGGACATTCCAAAGAACGGCAGTCTACCGGCGAGCGCACACCGCGCGCGCGTCGCGCATATACCGATACACGCCAATACAAACGAATACATATCGAAATTCCATCAACACGAAGCCAACACAACGCAGCGCTACATTTTAATGGAAATGAGAATAGTTCTTGATTCAATGTTGGATGTCATCTTATGCAGATGTTTTTCTCTCGAACGGCGCTCGCTCCGGATCGCCGCAAAGTCCTTCGGGCATCGTTGACCGATATCGTCAGGCGCGCGGTGTGCGGCGTGACGGTTGCCATGTCGGCGGCATTCACCGCGTTGGTGCCCACGACCGCCGCCCACGCAGGCGAGACCGTCACCGATATGGCCGGGCGGCAAGTCACGCTGCCGGATCACGTCGAGCGGATTTTGCTGGGCGAGGGCCGTTTGCTCTACGCCGTTGCGTTGCTCGAAGGCAAGCATCCGCTCGCGCGTATTGTCGGCTGGCAAGGCGAGTTGCAATCGCTCGACCCGCAGACGTGGCAGCAATACGAAAAGATCTTCCCGAAGATCGACACCATTCCGAAGATCGGCCAATCGTCGGAGGCCACCGTCAGCGCCGAGAAGGCGCTCGCGCTCAAGCCTGACCTCGCGATCTTCAGCATCGGCGGGCATGGTCCGGGGCGTCACAACGCCCTCGTCAAGGAATTCGCCGCTGCGGGCGTGCCGGTGATCTTCGTCGACTTTCGTCAGAAGCCGCTCGAGGACACGGTGCCGAGTCTGCGTCTGATGGGCAAGGCAATGCATCGCGAGGCGCAGGCCGACGCCTATATCTCGCTGTACGAGTCGCACCTGAAGGCTGTGCGCGATGCGGTGGCGACGATCCCGGCGAATGCGCGTCCGAAGGTATTCGTGCAGATGCTCGCGGGGGTCTGGCCGGGCTGCTGCCACACGGTCGGCAACGGCAATATCGGCGAATTCGTCGATGCGGCGGGGGGCGTGAACATCGCGCGCGACTTGTTGCCCGGCGTGATCGGCGACCTGAATATCGAACATGTGATCGCGTCGCAGCCAGACGTCTACATCGCCACCGGCACGCGCGGCAACGCGAATCAGTTGCGCATTCATGTCGGTGCCGAGACATCGGCAAAGGACGCTCGCGATTCGCTCGACGCGTTCGTGAAGTCGCCGGGCATCGCGTCGATCAAGGCGGTGCGAGAAGGCCACACGCATGGTCTGTGGCACAACTTCTACGACTCGCCGTACAACATCGTGGCAGTCGAGGCGATGCTGAACTGGTTTTATCCGGGCCGTTTCAGGCAGATCGACGCGAACGCCACGTTTGCCGAGATTCACCAGCGTTTTCTCGCCGTGCCCGATAACGGCACATACTGGGTCGACGGAGACAAGCCGTGAGTCTGGTCACAGAGATGTCTCCGGCGCCTGAGTCCTCGGCGCCCGCCGTACCCACGGCCTCTCCGACGTCCTCGGCACGATTGGCACAAGAGGACGTATTGCATGCGGGGGTCGCGAACGGCTATCGCCAGTTGAATCTGCGCCGCGCCGTGTGGCTCATCGGGCTGGCGGCGCTGATCGTGTTCGCGCTGGCGATGGACTTCACACACGGACCGTCGGCGCTCGGCTGGCGCGACCTGTGGCGCACGCTGGTGTCGCCCGGCACCGCGAGTCCCGACGCGCAAGTCATCGTCTGGCAGATCCGTCTGCCGTATGCACTCATGGCGGTGCTCGTTGGTGGCTCACTGGGCCTGGCGGGCGGCGAAATGCAGACGATCCTCGACAACCCACTCGCGAGTCCGTACACGCTGGGCGTGTCGGCGGCCGCCGCCTTCGGGGCGGCGCTCGCCATTGTGCTGAACCTGCATGTGCCGGGCGTGCCGGACGTGTGGGTCGTGCCCGTCAACGCGTTTATCTTTGCGCTGATCTCGGCACTGGTGCTCGACGGCGTGGCGCGCTGGCGCGGTCTGCCGACTTCGGGCGTGGTGCTCATGGGCATTGCGCTGGTGTTCGTGTTTCACGCGCTCGTGTCGCTGATGCAATTCGTGGCGACGGAAGACGCCTTGCAGGGCCTCGTGTTCTGGACGCTGGGCAGTCTCACGCGCAGCGACTGGACGCAGGTTCGCGTGCTCGGCGCGGTGCTCGCGATCATGGCGGTGTTCGCATGGCGTCAGTCGTGGGCGATGACGGCGCTGCGTCTGGGCGAAGACCGCGCGGCGAGCTTTGGCATTCGCGTCGCCCGGTTACGGCTCATCACGCTCATGCGCGTGTCGCTGCTCTCGGCGCTCACCGTGTCGTTCGTGGGCACCATCGGCTTCGTCGGGCTGGTCGCGCCGCACATTGCGCGCGGCATCTTCGGTGAAGACCATCGCTTCTATCTGCCCGGCTGCGTCATTGTTGGCGCGCTGGTCATGTCGCTCGCCTCGATGGCGTCGAAGACACTGCTGCCCGGCGTCATCATCCCGGTCGGAATCGTGACGGCGCTGGTCGGCATTCCGTTCTTCCTCGTGATCGTCGTGCGCTCTAGCGGGAGGTCGCTGTGAAGTTGCCGATCCAGCAACCGGCCGATGGGCTGAACCGACCCGACAGCGTTGTGCTGTCGGCCACGGGCATCGACGTGACGCTCGGCCGCCGCCACATTCTGCACGGCGTGTCGTTGCCACCGCTGCCTGCCGGGAGCGTGAGCGCGCTGCTCGGCCCGAACGGCTCGGGCAAGTCGACCTTGCTGCGCACGCTGGCTGGCCTTGTCAGCGGCCGCGGCGAAGTGACCTTCGGCGGCGACATCCTTCACCGCTGTACCGGACACGCCCCGGCGCGCGATGTCGTCTATCTGCCGCAAGCGTTGCCTGCGGGCGTGCATCTGCGCGTGCTCGAATCGGTGCTGGCTGCGGGGCATGGGGCGCGTCGAGCCGCACGCGACTCGGTGAGCGCGATGGCGCCCACACCCGCTGTCGTCATGGCGCTGCTCACGCAGTTGGGCATCGAAGCGCTCGCGATGCGCTTTCTCGATGAGCTCTCGGGTGGGCAGCGACAACTGGTCGGTCTGGCGCAGGCGCTGATTCGTGCGCCGCGCATTCTGCTGCTCGACGAACCGCTCTCGGCGCTCGATCTGCATCACCAGTTTCAGGTGATGCGACTGATCGCACGCGAGACGGCGGCTCGTCAGATGATCACCGTCGTGGTCATGCACGACCTGTCGATTGCCATGCGTCACGCGGATGCAGCGGTGATGCTGCGCGATGGGCGCGTGATGGCAGCGGGCGATATCGACGCGGTCGTGACCGCCGATGCCATTGCCCGGGTATTCGACGTGCAGGCCCGGGTCGAGCAGTGCTCGCGCGGCCTGCCGCAACTGATCGTGGACGACGTCGTGACATCCGTCTAGACGCCGTTCGCCCGAGCGACACGGCCCGCCGGTCTTCGCAGTACCCGCACCGGCGCGCCCAGCCACACCGCCACGCCGGCCGTGTCGCCTTTTTCCTCGTTGTCCGAGTCAGTCCGAACGCTCCGGCGGTGTCGCGCACACCCCGGCGCGAGGACACGTCTTTTGTCCATTTTGTCCATTCATCTCATAACGCATAAAACCAGATGAAACACTTGAATTCGATCGATCACGACGCTGCGTTTGCGCCGCTCGCACAGCCGCTGGGGGCGGCGATGGGTACGGCGTCGCATCACGCGCGCGGGTAGGGGGTAAGGCGGGTGGGCCAGCTCACCGGCGGCGGTGCGTCGCCCGGTGTAAAGTAGCGGCCATGGATGCCGTGTTCCAGCCCCTTCAGCCCTTTCAGCCGTTTCGCAACGCCCCTTTGTACTGGCGCTCGTCGCTCGTGCCCGGAGGCGATATGCTCACGGCCGAATACAACGACCACACCTTCGCGCCGCATTGGCACGATGCGTACACGTTCGCGTGCATCGTGGCCGGGGCCGAGCGTTATGCCTATCGGGGCGGCGAGCACGTGGCGGATGCCGGGTCGGTGGCGGTCATCCATCCCGGTGAAGTGCACACGGGGGCGCGGGAAACCGACTTCGGATGGCGCTATCGCGTGTTCTATCTGCCGGTCGGCTTCGTTCAGGGCGTGCAGCGCCAACTGGCGAACCCGTTGACCGGATTGACGACGCTGCACGACGCGATGCCGTGGTTTGGCGAGAACGTCATTCGCGACGCGCAGGTCATGCATCGGCTGATCGAGGCCCATCGGTTGCTTCAGACGGGCGCAGACCCGCTCCTGGCGGAAAGCGTGCTGATCGATGCGGTGTCGATGATGCTGATTCGTCATGCGCAGGCGCGTATGCCCGAGCTGGCGGTGCATCGCGATGCGATGCGCGTCGAGACGATGAAGGCGCGTCTGTCCGCCGATCTCACGGAGTCGCTCTCGCTAACGGCGCTGGCCGAAGCGGTCGACCTTTCTCCCTTTCACGCAGCACGCCTGTTTTCCCGCGAGACGGGACTGGCCCCGCATGCGTGGCGCAATCAGTTGCGTCTGGTGCGCGCGTTGCCGGCGTTGCGTGCAGGGGCCTCGGCGACCGACGTTGCGCTCGCACAAGGCTTCAACGATCTGTCGCACTTCACCCGTTATTTCCGTCGCGCGTTCGGCGTGTCGCCCGGGAAGTGGCGGGTCGGGCCGGGGGCGTGACGCTGGCGGAGGCCGGTGCGTCGACCCCATCGTGAACCCACGCCAGGAACTCGCGTAGCGGTGCGGACTTGTCGGCGTCGCGCGGCACGAGCGTGACGTACGTTGCGCCGTCCACCTGAATCTCCGGAAAAGGCATGACCAGACGGCCGCCAGCCAGTTCGCGATCGAGCGTCGGCGTGCAGCCGATGCCCAATCCCAGTCCATCGACGACCGCCTGCAAGCTCACGTGATAGTGATCGAAACGGTGAAATCGCACGGGTCGCAGCGCAGGCACCCCGGCAGCGCTCAGCCAGTCTTCCCAAGCGCCGACGCGCGTCTGTGTCGCGACGAATGTGTGTCTGGCGAGATCCTTCAATTCGGATAACGGTAGCGACGCGAGCAGCGAGGGCGCGGCGACGACGCTCGCCCGCTCGGTGAACAGCACCGACTTCTCGTAAGGCTGCCACTCGGGGCGGGGAGGGGGATCGCGCCGGATGGCGACGTCGAATCCGCCGCGAAAGGCCGGGTCGGCGCTGCTCGATGTCGTCACGACGATCTGCACGTCGGGATGTGCGGCATGAAACGCGGGCAGACGCGCAATCAGCCAGTGCATGGCGAGCGTGGTCTGCGCGTTGACGCGTACCACACGGGTTTGCGGCGCCTTGCCAAAGCGCAGTGCGGCGTCGCCAATGCGGTCGAACGCGGCGCTGATCTCGGCGGCAAACGCGCGTGCGTGGTCCGTCGCGACATTGCGTTGACCTTGTCTGACGAAGAGCGTCTGCCCCAGCCAATCCTCCAGCAGGGCGATCTGACGGCTCACGGCGCCATGCGTGATCGACAATTCCTGCGCGGCGGCGCTCAGGCTCTCGGCGCGGGCGGCCGTTTCGAAAACGCGTAAAGCATGGAGTGGCGGTAACTGACGACGCGACATTCTCAATCCTCGTAAGCGGCGTGATAGGCAACGAGTGCAACGATACGTGAATCGCGATTGGAATGTTGTCCGGGCGGCGTTGTGGGCTGCCAGCCGGATATGGGATCTGGGATATGAGATACGGAGTGCGGCGTACGGGGCTTGGTAAGCCCCGTACCCGACATGCACCGAATGGCGTGCTACACCGTCACCAAGGAGCGCCTCAGATGGCGGTCCATCTCCCCTTGGTGCCGGGTGGGAGCCCCCTTAAGCGCCAGGGGCCGGGCCCTGACCCGAGGCAGGCTTCTTCTCGGGGACTGCCGCGCTTGGCCTCCATCGGTCGTACTCGACAGCACGCTCGAGCGCGGCGGGAAACCTTGCCAGCCCGGAATTGCCGAGACGACTCTGAACCGTCTCGAGCAGGCGAGACCCGCGTTCGTATGCATTCTGGATCCGGCCAATCTGGAACCGATCGGCAACGCCCAGACTCCCATCGGCGACCAGAATATCGAGCAAGCGATCGTGCACGCCGCGATTGCTATCGGCGGTCAACAGTCCGATGAGTTCATTACGATGGCGTGTCATTCCGGCGCTATCGAACGAACCGTTTGTCGTCATACGCGTTGGCATACCCGCCAGCGCGGTACGCTGCTGTTGCATCATATTGTTGACCACCGACGGCGCCGAGCTCGCACGAGGGCCGTTGCTGACGGCTTGTGACAGAAGGTCGGGAAGATCCGTTGCGCGGTTGCCGTTCCTGCTCAGGAAGTGCTCGGCAAATCGGCTCGCTCTCCGATACTCGCCGGATTGCGCCATGATCGTGTCTCGATCCGCCATGCCTAGCCGCCCTTCGGCAACAGAAAGGTCGAGGAGGCGGTTGAATACCGTCTGGTTGCCACTTTCGGCAAGATAGCTGGCCAATTCGGGTTGCAGTTGGCGGAATGCCTTCGTGTCGGCGATGCCTTCGGTGCTTAACCGTCCCGGCAAGCCCGCGAGTCGCGAGCGCTCCGCACTGGCACGCAAGCCAAGGGGGCCGTCGGCCGTGGTGGCGCCGGGGGTGCGCGCGATGGCCTGGCGCAGGGCGTCGGGAACGCTCGCCAGACCGGCATTGCCGACGCGGCTGTGAACGGCGTCCAACAGTCTGGACCCTCGCTCATAGTCATTCCGGATCCGGCCGATTTGATAGCGATCTGCGACACCCAGGCTACCGTTGGCCACCAGAGTATCCAGGAAGCGATCCTGTACGCCGCGAGTGCTATCGGCGGTCAACAGGTTGATGAGGTCTGCGCGATGGCGTGTCAGTCCCGCACTATCGAAGGGGCCGCTTGCCGTTAGCCGCCCCGGCAGCCCTTCCATGCGGGAACGTTCCTGCTCGATCATGCCGCGAATCGTCGTCGGCGCCGCAGTGGCCCGCGGTCCGTTACTTTGCGCCTGCGTTACAAGATCGGGGAAGTTCGAAACGTTGGCACCGTTTCTACTCAGGAAGGTATTCGTAAACGCGCTGGCTCTTTCATAGGCACTCGGCTGCCTCATGATGGCGGCGCGATCCGCTAAGCCCAGTTGCCCCTCGGCGGTAGCAAGATCGACGAGTCGATTGAACGTTTCGTGATTGCCGCCCAGAGACAGCGAGGTAGAAATATCATGCCGACGCCGGCCGAACGTCGCGGCATCCATCGTCGCCAAATTACCCAGTGCCGTCAGCTCCGCGTGTTCCCGCGCGGCGACACCGCCGATCGTCGTCGTCGCTAACCGGGCCCTGGGCCCATTACGTTCGGCTTGCGACAGAAGATGGGGGAAACTCGATGCGCCATTGCCGTTCCTGCTGAGGAATCGATTCGTGAAGGACTCGGCTTGCCGATAGGGCGTCGATTCCTCACGGATTGCGGCGCGATCCTCCAGACTCAAACGCCCCTCTGCGGCAGCGAGATCCACGAGTCGGGTAAATGTCGTTCGGTTCGCATCTGCGGCGAGATAGCTGTTCAATTCGGGTTGCACTCGACTGAACGCCCTCGAATTGGCGATGCCGTGGGTTTGCAACCGATTCGAAAAGGAAGTCAGTCGATCGCCCGGGGTATCGTTTCCGCCGCCGAGCAGGCCACGCGCGGGGGGCTCGGTCAATTGCCACTTGTCGTCGGCACGAACGATCTGCATGCGCTCGGTCGGGGCGCCCGGGCGCTGGATGTAGCGTCCTTTGCCGTTCTGTCCGGATTCATAAAACTGACCGTCCATCTGCACGTATTCGTGCTTCTGGCCGTTGCGCGTGGCGGAGTAAACCCCTCGCTCGGCGTCGCCAATATCGCGCGGTTTCGCGACCCCGAATGTGGTCGGAATTTTCCAGCTCGGCGCCTCGGCGTTGTTTTCGGAAAACTGATATCCGGTCTTTCCGTTCGGCAACGGACTCGGGTTCAACGAAGGCGAGGGTGCTTTCGGACCGCCGCTACGCCGGCGAGGTATGCCGCCGGCGTCCGTGCTCAGGACGCGTGTCACCGCGTCAAACAGATACTCCTTGGCGGCCTTGGCGTCGCCGTTGCGTGCCGCTTCAGCGCTATTCATAAAACCTACGCCCGCTTGTCCCAGATTCACGGCCTGGCCGGCGATAGGGATCGGCGACAAGAAGTCCAGCCCCCAGTTGAAAGCGTTCCACGCGGATTGGGCGCCGACCTCGGAGTTCGATGTGGTGGCGCGATCGGCATTGATGATCGCGCGATTGACACGATCTTGATACATGGCGTTAAAGAAGTTCTCCGTCACCGGTCTTTCAGTGATGAACGCCCCTCCCCGACTTGACAGCGCGGCGTTCACGGCGCCCTTGGCACCTGGGTCGACTCGCTGGAGCAGATGGTCCCGCAATGCGTCCGACTTGAGTGTCCGACTCAGCTCCGCGCGGTCACTGAACTCCCGAAGGGTCTTGCCATGTGGCGCGTCGGGTGTATAGAGCAAGACCGAGCCCATGGATTGCTTTCCTGTGGGCCCGATCACGTAGACATTGGCCACGGCTTCACCGCCGATGCGAAGCCTGGAGGCTTCGATGGTATAGCCGTCGACCTTGGGACGAGACGCGGGATCAGGGTGATTCAGGATCGCTTCGGCCCACTTCGTGCCTCGCTTGTCCTGGGTTTCGCCGATAGCCCTCTGAAGTCGTGCCTGAGAAATGTCTTTCTCGAACATGGCACGATCGGCCTGCTGCATCGAGTCGCGACGCGCGGCACTCGAAGGCGCGAAAAACGAGTCCTTCAGATACTTCGTATAGTTTTCGCCGACATCGAGCGTGGAAGCCATGCGTGTGACATTCAGACCCATTGGCTGGCCATCCGCGGAAAATGCCTTGACCGAGACGAAGGTGTAGCTCCCCGTGAACGTCGGATCATTGTTGCGCCGCAGGTATTCAGGCAGCGACATCGTATCTTCGGTCGTTTTCTTGGTTACGCCGGCGGAAGTCTGATAGGCAACAGGGTCGACCGTGGTCGCGCTCCGCGTGACCTTGACCTGAATGTCGCCCGGATTCACACCGGGGAATCCGTTTTCGGTCAGATAACCTTTCGCATACGCATCGGTGTAGTCGTCCAGAGACAACACATCGGAAGTGGCGTTGCTGGCTTCGATTTGTTTGTCGGCCGTTTTTTCGGCCAGACCCAGATACTTCTCGCGCTCTCTCTCCCAGTCGGCCTTGCGTTGTGTTGCGGCGAAGGACGATGCGTCACTGTCTCCGCCCGGGGGGGCTTTCAACCAGTCGGGCAACGCCGCTTTCAATGTGGCGAGGTTCTGTTCGTTCTGTTTCCGGTCTTGCCACTGTGCGACGTAGGGTGCCATATCGCCATTCGCGCGTACGCTATCGGCGATCTTCTGGCCACGCAGTTCCGCTTGCTCTTGCGTCACCTTGGCGAGAGACATGTCCATCGCCAGATCGTCGAGGTCTTCGATCTGCCTTGTGATCTGCGATTCCAGTCGATTCGTGAATACGTTCCCCGCGATGGGCGAAAAGCTCGCCGTCACGTCGCCTTTCGACATGGCGTCATGTTTGTCCGCGTCGACGAAATTCAGCAACTGATTCCGTTCGGACGCGTTGTTCAGCCTGGATTCGACATAGTCGGTCAGTGCCTGCATCGAGTCGCGCTTCACGATCGGTTGCCCTGGCACGACCAGCATTGCTGTCCCGACGTCGGACGACGGCGTCAACTCGCCTCCCGCGGCCGGGCGCTGCGTGATCACATACATTCCCGAGAAATCGACCTTGGTGTTGTCCGAGCCGCCGCTTCCGGCGATCGAATAGACGCCGGGCATGCTGGCCTGCCCCTCTCGGTCAGCGGCCTTCGGATACGTTCTCAACCGATCGATCCGTGTCTGATCCTCGCGCGATAGATCGCCATCTGCGACACCGAGTGCTGCGCTTCTTGAGAGAAGCGTTTTCTCGGCCTCGGCGACATGGGATTTTCGCGTGTCCGTGGCGCCATTGATCGTGAGCGACTCGTTCCAGTAGTCGTTGAGCTTGGTTCGGTTCGCAGCACTTCGCGCGGTATAGAAATCGACGGCGACATCAGGAGCGCCGAAGTTGTCCGGGCGGCTGAAGTCGAGATCGTCGCTCGGCATGCCACGCAGACGATGCTGGACGTCCATGTTGGCCTCCTCCAGCGCGGCCGCTGCCGACTTGGCCTGATTGACCCCGGCAGGACTCGACGCATCTGCCGAACGCTTGCGTTTCTGGAGTGTGGCGAGCGTTTCTGCCGTGGGACTGCCGATGGCGACATGTGCCGAGCGCGAGTCGATGGGCGAGGGTTGCGTCGATGCAGACGCCTTGGAACTTGCCGCTCCCGACGTTTGCGCCTGAGCGAATTGGGTCGAGCCCGCGGCATGGGTGCCGTGTTCGCCGGCGTTCTTCTCGGCTTGCGCGGAAGGTGTCGACTGACCGGAATCCGACCCGGATGCGGTCGGCATTTCGTCTGTTTGTGGGGATGTGGAGGAGGGTTGTGATGACGCTTGAGGATCGTTTGGCGGCGATGGCTGGTTCCGGGGCTGCTTCAGGTTTTGATCCGGTTCTGGCGCGCCATACCCCTGAGGTGCGTTGGATTGAATCTGCATCTCGTTGCTCCTTTTAATAAGCAGGTGAAATCGGTCGGCAATCCGTTTGATCTGATCCTATCGAGCGCTTTTTGGTGGATCAATCTGACTAGTCCGATTTCCGGCGTATCACGCGCTTCTTGGGGAGGCTTCCTAACGCCGGTTCAAATTCTGACTGGTCATATTTCATTCCTCGACCAAACAATTAGCATCTACCCCTGAAGTGACGGAGCCCTGAACGGTAGTTGAGGACCCCGTCCGAATTGAGGAAGATCGGGTGATTGAGTGAATGAGTTTTGTTTTAAATCGAAGCGGATTGCAGCCGCCGTGCGCAAGTACGGGTTCAACGGCGGCATGAGTTCGCGCGCCGTGATGTTGTCGATGTTGATGGCGGTGTCGCCCGTATGGGCGGCTGACATGCCGTGGCATCCGGTCGATTTCGAATACCGCGCAACCGGTAAATCGGTGGCTCGTGTCATCGAGGATATTTTCGCGACGCAACAGCGTCCCGTGGAAATCTCGGACGCTGCGCGAAACCTTCCTGCACTCAATGGCACCTTCAATATCCCGCCTGCGGAACTGTTCTCGAATCTCAAGAAGTCTTATGGGCTGGTGAGCTACTTCGATGGCTCCACCGTCTACGTGACGACCCTGGCGGAAAACCGCGAGGCAGTGCACGCGTTGACACGTACGTCGCCGGCCACGGTGGAACGGACTGCGCGCGAGATGGGCTATCTGGATAGCGCTTTTCGCTTCCGTATTTTGCCGGGCGCATCGGTCGTTCAGGTGAACGGCCCTCCCGCCTACCTGCAGCGCATTGCCGACGCCGTGTCGATTGCCGAGCGTGGGGCATTGCGCAACGACGACGACACGCGCCTGGGATTTCGCGTCGTGCGACTCAAGCACGCATGGGCCGAAGACGTTCGCTACACGATTGGCGGCAAGGAAACCGTGATTCGTGGCGTGGCGAATTCGTTGCGCGATCTCGTCTCGAACGTCTCCGGTGCCGATCCCCGTCGCAAACCCGCGCCCTTGCCTGCGCAGGTCGAACGACCCTCCGGCATGCTCGCCGAGCTGATGGGGGCCTCCCGAGAGTCGACGGCCGGCTTCCCTCTGGCGTCGATGTCGCCGCTGTCGCCGTTTGGCGCCGGCGAGGGGCTCGTGGCGGGCCCCGAGGGCGCCGCGAACGCGCAGATCAAGATCGTTGGCGATAGCCGCATGAATGCGGTTGTGCTCATGGCACCGCGCGACATGCTCGGTCCGCTCGAAGAGATCGTGACCGAACTCGACGTCGAGCCCGAGCTGATCCAGATCGAGGCATCGATCATGGATGTGCGGGATGGCGTGCTGAAAGAGCTCGGCTTTGACTGGGCCCTGCAAGGCCGCAGCGTTCGCATCGGGTCGACGTCGACCGGCGCGGGCATTGGCGAGGATCTGAAAGGCGACGCGGCACGTGGCGGCGGTGCCAACATCTCGATCTTCGGCGGCTCGGCGGCGCTCAAGTTTCTCAGCAGCATTACGGCGCTGCAATCCGAGGGCAAGGCACAAATCCAATCTCGGCCGCGGCTCGCGACGCTCAACGGTATCGAGGCCGTGCTGAGCGACCAGA
Source organism: Pandoraea sp. NPDC087047 (assembly GCF_044745225.1). Taxonomy (NCBI): domain Bacteria; kingdom Pseudomonadati; phylum Pseudomonadota; class Betaproteobacteria; order Burkholderiales; family Burkholderiaceae; genus Pandoraea; species Pandoraea sp. NPDC087047. Next base: position 496,274 of record NZ_JBIUZU010000001.1, on the reverse strand, counting down.
GCGCCTTCTATCCGCGCGTCAGTAACGAGCGTGTGGCGCAGTTGTTCCAGGTGGATGTGGGCCTGCTCATGCGCGTGCTGCCCATTGTGATCCGTCGTAACGACGGCAGTGTCGATATCCGTCTGCAGATCTTCATTGAAGACGGCAATCTCGGCCGCGGATCGGTCGGCGACCTGCCGGTGACCTCGAAAAGCACCATCAGCACGCAAGCCATCGTCAAGGAGGGCGAAAGCTTGTTGATTGGCGGTTACGTGCGCGATGTGAACGAGGCATCGGAATCGAAGGTGCCGTTGCTTGGGGATATTCCGGTAATGGGCGCGCTTTTCCGGTTCCGCAATGGGAACGTGGAGCGCAAGGAGCGTCTCATCATGATTACGCCGCGCTTGATCAATGCCGGCGCGGAACATGCTGACCAGCGCGGCGCGTTCGATAGCGAGCTGAATCCCCGCGACTCGTGGGTCGCTCGCACCCTGAATCAGCAATCCAATGCATGGCGGGCTAATGCGGCATCGCAAGGTGGCGCGCCCGACGTTCCGGCTGTTCCGGCTACCCCCACTGTTCCGGCTGCCCCGGCGCCGAGCGTTTCCGACGGTGCGTTGTTCCGTCCCTCGACGGTGCGCGCGCAATCCGGACGTGCGCCGACGCAGGTGGCACCCGACATTGTGCAGCCCATGCCGACGCCCCGCGGCGCCGAAGATGTGCTGCGTGGCACGGCCCCGGCAGATTCGCAAACCGGACGCGCAGACATTCGTGAGACGACGCTCGTTCCGGAACCCGTGCCTGCACTCATCCCGGCGCCCGAATCTGTGCCGATGCCTGGCGTTACCGAGGGAACATTGTTCCGTCCCTCAAAAAGCACCGCACGAACCGATCGTGCCGTGCCTGTGAACGCGGCCCCGGCTCGAGCCCTTGAGGTAGAAAGATCGTGAGTGCGACGAACAACGTGTTCGAGGTCGCCGTCCTGAGTGGCTTGCACGCGGGGGCGACGGTCAGGCTCGATGGAAAGAGTCACATCGTGGTCGGGCGCGATATCGCGTGCGACATCATGCTGCGCGACAAGTCCGTCGCCGACCGCCATCTGATGCTTGTCGTGCTCGATCACAAGCTTAGCGTGGTGGCGCTGACCGACGCCGTCGAAATCGACGGGCAATCGCTGCCGTCCGGCAAGACCCGAATGTTGCGCAACGGCGCCATCATTGCGCTGGGCGACGTTTCCATCGGGATTGGCGAGCCAGGGTTCGTTGCTCAGGAGGCGCCGCAAGACGCCAAGTCGCCGCCGCTCGTGCGCGCCAAGCTCGCCGGCCTGAGATGGCTGTCGGCCAAGCCGCTGCATCTGAAGCTCGTCAAGGCATCGGTGCTGTCCGTGGCGTTGGCACTGGCGCTGGCTGCCGTTGCCATTCCGTTCCACCAGTGGTGGGTGTTCCCGCGGATCACGACCCCGACCCTGGCGGAGCGCGCGCTCGACCTGAAGCGTGTGCTGACGGCGCAGGGGGCAGGCGAGTTGACGGTGAAAGAAGTCGTGGAAGAACACAACCTCGTGGTGGCGGGTTATGTCGCTCGCGAAACGGAACGACTTCGGCTCGAAGCGGTGATTGCGTCGACGCGGCTCAAGCCCATCGTCCGGATTTTCTCAGACGAGCGCATCGAGCAAGACGCCCGTCTTTACGCAAAAAAGTATCTGCCGTCGGCCACCGTGTGGCTGAGTGGCACCGGCACCGTGGCGATTGGACATGGCGAGCCGCTTCGTCCGCAATATCGAACGTGGCTCACTGACGCGCTCTTGCGCGACATCCCCGGATTGCGCGAAGTCCTCTACGACGGCCCCGCGTTTTCCCGAGTGCAGGAGCTTCTGCCGGCGCCGTATTCGATCGTGTCGGTCGACAACCTGTCTTTCCTGATCGACAACGATGGAGCGCGTTATTTCAGCGGATCGATGCTGACCCGAGACATCCGGTTGCATGGACTCGGGCGTAAAACCATTTTTGTGGAACGGATCGATCAACAGTCGTGACGCTCAGGTGCCAAGCCTGAGGCGCGTCCCTTCATTGCGAGTCAGTCTCATGAATCTTTTTGTATTGCTGTTCAACAAGGATCGGACGCCGTTCGAGGAAGCCCTGACCCGAGCTGACGGCCCCGCTGGTCATCTCGCGGTGATCGAGCTGTTGCGGCAGGCAGAGGAACGAGTGCGAACGTCACCCCAAAGTGACGTCGCAGCAGGGGCATCGAAGCAGGCCTATGTCGATGCGATTGCGTGTGCCAGGGCGGAGCTGGGGCGTCACTTCAATCGTTGAGCACCTGCTTTATGCAATCCAGAGGCTGAAACGCCTCTCAACTAGGAAACTAGGAGGTTACATGATGAATCCAGCCGGAATCGGCCCTTCGCATCAACCGATGCCGCAAGCGCTTGCGCATGACGGGGCCATGGTGGCGCCGGATCGCACCGCATCGGCACCCGCGGTCGCAATGGCATCCGCGAATTCTCAAAATCCCGCGCAAGCCAACACGAGCGCAGCATCGTCTACCCAGGCGCAATTGGGTCAACGTGAGGCGCAATCGGCTGACACCGGCGCATCCTCCTCCGCTTCGGCGAAGGCGGACACGTCTCAGTCGCCATCCGCTGGCGGCCAGGCTTCGGGCGGCCAAGCCAACAATGCGGCTGAAGGGATCGGTCAATTCATGAAGATCCTTGAAACGGTCGGTCAATCGCTCGCGAAGATCGGCCAGATGGTCATGGACGGAATCGGTAAGGGGCTCAGTATGGCCACGTCCCTGATTTCGTCCGTAGCAGGCATCGCCAAGTCCTTTCTCCCGATCTGAGGGACTGGCGCATGTGGATGTCCTTCCGGACATTCTTTTATTTGAAGTACTAATTAGTTAGGAGTTTTCTCATGCAAATTCAAAACAACGCAAACGGCGGTCTGTACGAAATCATGCAAGTCATGGCCAAGATCAACGAAAACCAGCGCGATGGTCTGTTGAGCCAGGCCAAGGCAGTTGACGCCAAGGGCGACAAGGCCAGCCAGGAAGACATGATGCAGCTGCAAATTGCCGGCGACACGTTCAAGAACATGACGTCGGGCACGCAGGGTCTGTTCGATCAGGTCCGTAGCGCGCAACAGAAGGCTGCTGAATCGATCCGCAGCTAATAGCAGGACGTGGTCCGAGCCTGCGCGATACGGGCAGGCTCGGACCCTACGCTTCACTGAACGCGATTCGAATGGGCGTGCCAGACCATGGAAATGACCAGCATTCAACTTGCTAACCAGATTGGCTACTTTCTCAGGAAGCAGGGCAAGGGCGACGCCGCATTGCGCGTGTTCCGGGCGCTTGAAAGGTACCAACCGAATCACGTCTACCCGGCACTTGGCAAGGCGCTGACATTGGCCGTGCAAGGCGCGTTCGCCGACGCGGAAACGGCTTTCCGGCGCGCGCTTGCGCTATCGCCGAAACACAGCCTGGTACTCGCCTGCCTGGGGATCGTTCGACTCCAGCAGGGCAAGGCCGATTGGCGAACTTACCTTCAGGAAGCTGCGCAGTGTGCAGATGCGCACGGCGGGAATGAAATCGCCCGCGAGGTATTGACCTGGTTCGACCGCGCGGGCAAGCCGCGTGAGCAGATGCCGGTCAGCTCGACGCTCGGGCGGCTTCACTCCAATACATGATCGGAGAACACAGGGATATGCAATCGATCGAATCAATTGATGCGGTAGGCGCTGCGGATATGCGGCGCGCACACGCTATGCCGCCGGCGTCAGGCGCCGAGCCAATCACCCTTGAGCCGGCAGCTTCTGCTCGTCCGTTGGACGTCGTCTCCGGCATGCGCTCGGTGGAACAGAATCTCACGCTCAACCAGCGTAGCCTGCTGAGAACTGTGGAGGATGTCCAGCGCACGGGCGGCTCGCTGTCCAGCCTGACATTGCTTCAACTGCGCGTGACGGAATACTCGATCACCCACCAGGTGATATCGAGCGTGGTGACGAGCTTCAATCAGTCGTTGAGGACGGTGCTCAATGCGGCTTGACGCAATATCCGCTGCCGGCGGGAAGACGCAAGGCAGCCTCTTTCGCCGGTGGATCCTCGTCGTGACACTGTTGCTGGCCGGTTGTGGGCAAGCCGCCCTGTTCGACCAGATCAGCGAGAGCGATGCGAACGAAATGCTGTCCGTTCTGGGGCGCGCGGGCATCGCGGCACAGAAAAGTCAACGCAGCGCCGACGGCTGGCGAGTGCATGTCGCGCCGTCCGATGTTTCGCTGTCGCTGGAGATGCTGAACTCCGCGGGTCTGCCGCGTGAGCGCTACAAGAGTATTGGCGAGCTGTTCCCGAAGGAGGGCCTGGTTTCCACGCCCGTCGAGGAACACATGCGCGAAACCTATGCGATTTCTCAGGAATTGAGCCGCACCGTTGCGGCCATCGACGGCGTGATTACCGCGCGCGTCCATCTGAATATCCCGAAACAAAGCACGTCGCTACGGTACGCCTCTGTGCCCACCGCGTCGGTGTTCATCAAGCACCGCGCCGAGGTCAACATGCAGCAGAACGTGCTGGCGATCAAGAACCTGGTGATCGGTGCGGTCAAGGGCCTCGATCACGCGTCGGTCACGGTGTCGTTATTCCCGTGGTCGCCGAGCGCGACGATTCAGGCGTCCACCGAGTACACGCAGGCCATGGGCATTGCCGTGTCGCCGACGAGCTACTCGCGTTTGTTGTGGGTGGTGATCCTGCCGTGGGCACTGCTCGCTGTGCTTGCGGGTATCGCGATTGTGGCCGGGTGGTCCCGTATCGAGCGCAATCTGCTCGGAGAGGCCGGAGAGTCGCGCCTGATGCGATTCTGGCGACGGGTTCGGGAGCGGCGCGATGAGTAGCGGTTTGTCCGCGTTCCTGGACCGCCGGATCTGGTCTTTCAATGTCGAGGTGGCGCGTTACGCCCACCCGGCATGGCTGACGCAATTCAAGCAGGGCTGGCCGGCCGCCTGGGTGCGCGACATCCATCATCAGTCGCAGTATCTGATTTCGACGCATGGCCTGGCGCTCACGCGTGCGGAGGTCATGCACTCCGCGTTCGAGCGCGTCGCGCTCCTGAACGCCCGCGATATCCATCAGTTGATTCGATGCTGGATTGCACGGCACTGCTCGGGATATTTGCGCGAGAACGTGGGCGGTCGGATCGCTCGCGGGAATGCGCGGGTGCTGGGAACGGCGGTCATGGACGGCGCGCTCGCCATGCCCCGCGATGGGCAGGGAGACGGATCGGTGCACCGGGCTCATGGAAATTATGGAAGCCATGGCAGAAGCGAAATCGCCAGGCCCGCCGATCTTGCGGTGCTGCATCGCCGGGTGTTGCGCACGATTTACGAGCATCTGAGCCCGGAAGTCGCGCAGCGTTTTCGGCTGCGTTTCCGGCCCGGTTGTTTTCATGAGGTGCTGGCCATTGACGACGTGAGCGAGCTCGAAGCGTCGCTGGTGTCGGTCGAAATGCGCGATTACTTAAGCAAGGAGGGCGCGTGTATTTTAAGTGTGAGATAGGCGCTCGCGAGGGGCGCGACATCCTGGTGGAATCGCGCGTGCTCAAGCGCGCGGCGATCGATCAGCTTGAACAGGCTATCGAGATCGTGAGGGTTGTCGAGGAAGAGGCCGAACTGCGTCGTGCGGAGCAGCGCGAGGCGACCGAGGTCGCCGAAAAAGCCGGCTACGAAGCCGGCGAACAGCGTGCAGATCGCGAATGCGCGGCACGTCTGCTCGAGGCAAACCAGTTCATGGCACAGACGGTAACGCGTTTCGAGAGCAGTTTTTCGCAGGCAGTTCGCTTAGCGCTCACGCGCATCGTCGATGCCGTGCCGGACGCCGAGATCGTCGATGGGTTCGTGAAGGCGGCCTATCAGGATGTGACTGAGGAATCGGTGGTTCGCGTGGTCGTGCATCCGGACCATCGCGACCGGATTGACGAACTGCTTCAGCAACTGGGCAACGCCCGTGCGATTCCGGTTGTCGGAGATTCTGCCGTCGCTTATCGATTCTGCCGCATCGAATCGCCGCTGGGCAGCGTGGAGATGGACGCCGACGCCGCGGTTGCCGCGATGTCGGCCTGCAGCACGCAGGCGTTGCAAGCGGCCCGCGTCGAACGGGGGCCTGCGTCGTGACATCTCCGCTCGCTCAACTTATGGATCAGGCTCATACGCCCGATATCGCTCGGACGCCGACGCTGCGGCGCCTGCCGTCCATGTCACTGCTCGAAGCCGAGTTGATGGGCGTGCTCGCTCACCTTGACGACCGGCACATCGTGGCGAACTGGGACGGGCGCACGCGAAGCGCCGACGCCGGCGAGGCCATGCGATTGACCGTCAATATCGGCGGGGAACACGTTCCCGTCTATCTGGCGGACCCGCGCTGGCGACTCGCGTGGCCGGAACACTGGCAGCAAGTCAGCACCGCGATGCAGCAAGCGCAACTCTGGCAGCTTCGCGGCAAACGCATTCGCCGTGCGCTGGAGTCCGCGTTCGGCGCAGGTATCGCCGTGAGTCGCGCCAATATCGAAGCGGTCCCAGATGGGTGGATGAAGCTGCGCGTGCGGTGCGGGTCGTTGGACCTGAACTGCTGGTGCGAAGCCGAATCGCTGGTGCGGGCCTTGCCCGGCACCCGGCGAACGCCCGACACAACGCCACGCGCCAAGAGCGTACGCGCGCTCGGGCGATTGAAGACACGCTGCCGGATGATGCTTCGGCCGATCTCCGTGCCGATGGACAGCTACCTGGCGCTGACGCCAGGCGATGTGTTGCTGCTGGACGTTGCGGACGATTTCACATTGCAGGGGACGCTGTGCCCGACCGGATTCGACGCCGGTTGTGCCGTCCGATTTGATAGGAAGGGAATGGTGATGGTTGATGGGAATTTCGTAGTCGCGGACGACGCGGGTGCGCTCTCCATTGTTGAGGCGAAGACCGTGTCGCTCAACGTGGAACTGGGAACCTGCGAGATGTCGCTGAGCGCCCTGGCCGATTTGAAGCCGGGTGAGTGCGTGCGTCTCGACAGGGCTTTCGACGATCTGAGCGTGAGCGTGATGTATCAGGGCCAGCGCGTTGCCACGGGGCAACTGACCGACATCGCCGGGCTGGTCGGCATTCGTCTCGATAGCGTTTATCTGAGCGAGCGCCCGTGATTACGAATCAATCGATCGATCTGCTGACGCTATCGATCGCGCTGGCGTTACTGCCCGCGGCATGTGTGCTGGTGACGTCGTTTACCAAGATCGCCATCGTGTTCGCGCTGGTCAAGAACGCGATCGGGGTCCAGCAGGTGCCCTCCACGCTCGTGACCAATGCGTTGGCGCTGATCGTTTCGGCGTTCGTGATGGCGCCGGTGCTGCACGATATCGGCGACAACATGTCGCGTGGAAAGTCGATCAACCAGGATCGGATCGAATGGGTCGTGCAAAGCGCAACGCAGCCATTGACGCGCTTCATGAAGCAACACGTCGATCCGGCCGAGCAGGATCGCCTGCTCGATAGCGCCAAACGCATCTGGCCGTCGGGCCTCGCTGCGCAGGCAAAACCCGACGACTTCTTCATTCTGGTGCCGGCATTCGCCATTTCGGAGATCACGGCCGCATTCAAAATCGGCTTCCTGCTCTATCTGGCGTTCGTCGCGGTCGATCTCATCGTGGCCAATGTGCTGATGGCGATGGGCATGATCATGTTCTCGCCGACCATTGTGTCGATCCCGCTCAAACTCATTCTGTTCGTGATGGCCGATGGATGGTCCAGGCTCGTGCAGGCGTTGATTCTGACTTATCAATGATGGAAACGGAATCGATTGCTTACATCATCCAGCAGGCGGTCCTCACGATCTCGCTGGTGAGCGCCCCGGTGGTGGGGGCTGCGCTCATGGTCGGCCTGCTCGTGGGCATTGCGCAGGCGGTAACGCAGATTCAGGATCAGTCCATTGGCTATGGCGTCAAGATCCTCGTCGTGATCGTTGTGCTGGTCGTGCTTGGCCGCTGGATGGGCGCCGAGATGATGGGCGCATTCGAGCGGGCTTTCGAGCAGATTCCCTCGCTCGGCCGCGCCAGCACCCGCGAGTAGTGCGATGACGATGTTGTTCGATGCGCTCAGCCTGCTCACGCTGCTGATCGCGCGCGGATACGGCGTATTGATCGTGGTGCCGCCGTTGATGAAGGCCGGGCAGGGATGGATGGTGCGCTTGCCCATTGCACTGGCGTTGGCGCTGCCGTCCGTCAATCTCGCGCCGAGTGTCTCGATTGCTCATCTGGACATGGGGACCGTGGCAGTGCTCGCGGCCTTCGAGTTCGGCATCGGCATGATCGTGGGGGCGCTGTTTCTGCCGCTGTTTGCCGTCCCTCGTGCGGTGGGCGCGTTGATCGACATGCAGGCCGGTTTGCAGTCCATTCAACTGTTCGATCCGAGCTCGGCAGAGCGTTCCAGCACATTGTTCGCCGATCTGTTCGAACAGATCGTCTGGGTAATGTTCGTCGGCGTGGGCGGTCTCGCGATGATGGCGCACGCCTATGGACTGTCGCAACAGGTATGGCCGATGGGGCGGTTCGGATTTCCGGACCTGGACCAACTCGTCACGATATTGACCGACGGCTTTCGCTCGATGGGGCGCGCCACGCTCATGATCGTTGCGCCGTTCGCGGTGGTGCTGTTCACGCTGGATTATGCGATGGCATTGATCGGGCGCAGCGCACCGCAGTTGAATGTGCTCACGAATTCCGTCGCGATCAAGATCACATTCGCCATGATCGTCTTCGTGGCGATGCTCGGACCGTTGACCGAAACGTTCCAGACGACCATTGGCGGCTGGATGGACCAGACGGGCATCGTCTATCGCGTGTTGAAGGGGAGTCGCGATGAGTGAGAAAACGGAAGAACCTACCGAACACCGGGTGCGTCAGGCACGCCGGGATGGGCGCATCGCCAAATCGAAAGACCTGACGCAGGCATTGGCGGGCTGCATCTGGCCCATGGTGCTCTCCGCTATCTTCCTGCCCGCCATGGCGATGGCGGGCGCCATGCTGGGCCAACTGATGAGCTGGATCGCAGACCCCTCGGTCTCGCTCGATGAGCAGCAGATCTACTGGTCCAGTCTCGTGATCCGTACCGGTCTGATGTTCAGCATCGGGGCGGCGGTGATTGCCATGGTCAGCGGCATTGCGCTTGAGCTGATACAGACCAAGGGGCTGATCAGTATCAAGCCCATCGTGCCGGCGTTCGACAAGCTGAATCCGGCCAGCCAGATCAAGTCGATGTTCTCGATGCGAACCATCGTGGAACTCTTCAAAGGCATCTCGAAGGTCATTGTGATCTCGGCGGTGGCTTTGCTGCTGCTCCGGCATACGGCTCGCGACATTGCGGGCACGGTGGGGCTGCCGTTGCTGGACTCTCTCGCGATCATGGGCTTCCTGTTGCTGTTGCTGAGCATCGGCGCGCAATTGTTCACGCTCGCGCTTGCAGTGCTCGACGTGCTGTACCAGAAGTACGAGCACCGCAAGAGCTTGCGCATGAGCAAAGACGAGGTGCAGCGCGAATTCAAGGAGCAGGAGGGCGACCCGATGATCAAGGGCGAGCGCAAGCGCCTGCATCACGAAGCATTGCGCTGACGACGGGATCGTCACCCGCATTTTTCGATTTTTTGTTTCCCGACAATATTCATGTAAGGCCAGTCACTGGATGTCCAATAACAAGCTCCGGCGTCGCTTCTTCGCGGCGTTCAATCAACATTCCGATACGATCCCTGTCGTCGCCGTCCTTGGGGTGCTGTGTCTGATCGTCCTGCCGCTCCCGGTGGTGATGCTCGACGTTGCGCTGGCGTTGAACCTGACATTGTCGGTGCTCGTGCTCACGATGAGCGTGTACGTTCCGCATGCGCTTTATCTGTCGACGTTTCCGACGCTTTTGCTCGTTACGACCCTGTTTCGTCTCGGCCTGAACATTGCGTCCACCCGGCAGATCCTGCTCAACGGTTATGCCGGCGAGATCATCACGACGTTCGGTCAACTGGTCGTTGGCGGCAATGTCGTCGTCGGTTGCGTGGTGTTCATCATCATCGCCATTATTCAGTTCGTGGTGGTGGCCAAAGGGGCGGATCGTGTCGCGGAGGTCGGTGCACGCTTTTCGCTCGATGCGCTACCCGGCAAGCAGATGGCGATCGATGCGGATCTGCGCGCCGGCCTGATCAGCAAGGCGGATGCCGTGGAGCGACGCCGCCAACTCGAGCAGACGAGTCAGTTCTACGGCGCCATGGACGGTGCCAGTAAATTCGTCAAGGGCGATGCGATCGCGGGCCTGTTGATCGCGCTGGTGAACGTGATCGGCGGCATCATCATCGGCACCGTCGTGAACGGAAATCCGCTGGCCGATACGGCGCGACTCTATACGGTGCTCACCGTCGGTGACGGCCTGGTTTCGCAGATTCCGTCGTTGCTGATTTCGTTTGCGGCGGGGATTCTGATTACGCGCGTCGCCTCGCCCGATAGCCGCTCCGCGGTGGGAACCGATATCGGTACGCAGATCGCCGCACAACCGAAGGCGATCCTGTCTGCTGGCGTGGTGTCGCTCGGGTTTGCGCTGGTGCCGGGCTTTCCTACGCTGGCGTTTCTGGGACTCGGGGCTGCCTTGATCGCGTTCGCGCTGGTGTTGCGCAAGCTGGGCGGGAAGCATCGCGCCGGGCAAGCCGTGGCGCATGCCTGGGCACGCCGCGATGGGCCGACGCATTCGGTCGGGGATCTGGGCTTGCCGCCACCCTTGCGAGTGCGGCTGGCCCCGAACCTGTTAAGCCGTTTGAGCCCGACCGAACTGAACCGGCTTCTGCTGGAATTCAAGGAGCAGTTCCGGGAGTCCGGCGTACCGTACCCCGGACTTCGCCTGGACACCGACGAGGGTTTGCCTGCGGGCGGCTACGCCGTCGACATCGATGAAGTGCCTATCGTCTCCGGGCAGCTCGCGACGGGGGCGCCGGAGTCGGAGTCGGGCGAGACAGTGCGTGCCGCGATGCCGTCGCTTGGCGAGCGCTTCAAGAAGACGGCGCTCGAACAACGGCTCGTCGACGAAGTCGGGCAAGCGGTGGCGCGACAACGCTGGCGCTTCCTGGGCACGCAGGAAGCGAGCTACCTGCAGGACGAACTGGCCCGCGAATATCCGAGGCTCGTCAACCTGCTGGGCGAGCGGGTGCATTTGTTCGTCTTCCGCGCCGTACTCATCGAACTGCTCAAGGCGGGCATTCATATTCGGAACTTGAGGTCGATTGCCGAGGGGCTGACCAACGCGTCGGCGCACCCCAACGACATCGACGGTCTGGTGTCGGCATGCCGGCAGGCGTTGGCCAGTCAGATCTCCCACACGTGGGCCGACGCCGAGCATCGGCTGCCGATCATCGTGCTGGCGCCCGAAATCGAAGCGACGTTGCGGCGCAAGCTGGTCGTCACGGAAAGCAGCCGCTTCATCGACCTGAGCGTCGAGGAGCAGCAACAACTGGGACGGCGCATTGTCGAGGAGGTACAGCGCGTGCGCGCCAATACGCCGGATGTCGTGGTGATTACCGGTCAGGATCTGCGCCGTTCGCTGGAAGGCCTGCTCTGGCAAGCCGGCGGGAAATCGATGGTGGTGTTGGCGGTGGAGGAGCTCTCGGACCAGGTCAGGCACGAAATTATGGGCACCGTCGACGTGCGTGAGTGGGAACTCGATTCGGGGTTCGCCGGCGCCTGATGCTAATGGGAACGGTAATGACCGCAGCGACCGTAGGAACGGCAGGGACGGACATGATTGACTGGGATATTGCAAAATTCGACGCGGCGTTTGCCAAGGCGTTTCAGGTGGACCTGCGCAAGCGGCATCTGGGACGCGTGACGAGTGTTCAGGGTAACCAGGTGCAGGTGTGCGGACTGTCGCTTGGCGTCGGGCAAATGTGCCGCCTGTTCGATTCGAACCATGCCGGGGTGTTGGGCGAAGTGGTGGGCATGACGCCACAGGGCGCGCTCGTCACGCTGTATGGCGACGTCAACGGCTTGGGCACTCGCACGCACGTGCTGCCACTGAGCGCAGGTCATTTTGTCCCGACGGGCGATGCGCTTCTGGGCCGTGTGCTCGACGGGCTTGGCCGGCCGATCGATGGCGACGCCTTGACGGGGCTCGATTCACGCCCGAGTCAGGTGGCACCGCCGGACCCCATGTCGCGTCCGCTGATCCGCACGGTATTGAACACGGGCATCCGGGCCATCGATGGATTGCTGACCGTGGGCCACGGGCAACGCGTGGGCATTTTCGCACCGGCCGGGGTCGGTAAAAGTACGCTGTTGAGCTCGATAGCGCAGGGCGCAGAGGATTGCGTGAGCGTGATTGCCCTGATCGGCGAACGAGGCCGGGAAGTGCGCGAATTTCTCGACAAGACACTGACGCCCGAACAGCGCACGCGCACGGTCGTGGTCGTGGCGACGTCGGATCGTCCGTCGATGGAGCGTATCAAGGCGGCCTATACCGCCACCGCGATTGCCGAGTATTTCCGCGACCAGGGCCGGCCCGTGCTGCTCCTGATGGATTCGCTCACACGTTTTGCGCGAGCGCTGCGGGAAACCGGGTTGGCCGCGGGGGAGCCCGCCGTCCGGCGTGGTTTTCCGCCGTCGGTGTTCACCGCGCTGCCCGCCCTGGTGGAACGGGCGGGGCCGGCCGACAAGGGCTCCATCACGGCGTTCTACACGGTACTGCTTGAAGACGCCGATATCCCCGATCCGATTGGCGAGGAAGTCCGGTCGCTGCTGGATGGTCACATCATCCTGTCGCAAAAGCTGGCGGGCACCGGGCATTACCCGGCGATCGATGTGCGGCAGAGCGTGAGCCGGTTGATGGCCGAATTGTCGTCGGAGGAGGATCTGCGGGTCGCCAGCGTCGTGCGGGAGTGGCTGGTCAAGTTCGAAGATGCCGAACTGTTGATGCAGTTGGGGGAATACGTCGCCGGACAGGACGCCGCACTGGACAGTGCAATCGCCGCCCGCTCCGCGCTGCTTGCGTTCTTGCGGCAAGGCACGCTCGATGTGGAGGACGCAACGAGCATCCGTCAGCGATTGGCCGACATGGTGGCGCAGTATTCGCCGCGCACGCAATGATGGGGACGGCGCGGTGTGGGAAGGTCGGGAAGGGTGAAAGGGCGAGGGAGCGCGCATGATGACGTCCGCGCGAAAGCTCGAACGGGTCGCGGCGTTGCGGCGACAGCGGGCCGAGCGACAACTCAAATCGCTCCACGCCGCCTTGCTTGAGGCGCAGGCACACCGTGTGCATCTCGAGCAAGCGGCCGAGCAACTGGCGCACGATTACACGGTGTTGCGCGACGAGCTTGCCACGCAGAGCGTGGTCGGCCGCACATCGTCCCGGCAGGCGGATGTGCATCGGGCGAAACTCGTGTGGATCGAAGGCCGTGTTCAGGCGAACGACGCCGAGTGCCGCGCCCATGCGGTGACGTTACGTCATCTGGAAGACCGCAAAGCCGAGTGCGTGCGTGAGATTGGCAAGCAAGGGGCGCTCGAGTCGCTCACGGCCAGACGCCGTCGCGCCGACGACAATCTGCAACGCACCGCGCAGGAGGACGAGGAAGCCGACGAATTTCTGTCGGGAGCCCGCTGACCGCTGACCGATGACCGTAGAAGCGACTCGATACGTTGCGCTGTCACACGCCATCGGGGGGATAAGGGGCGGGTGCTGTGGTCGCACCGCTCAGCGTGGCAAAGCCGCTTTCCTTGACGTAGTGAATGAGGTCGATGTCGCGGGCGATGTTCAGCTTGCGTTTGGCGCTTTGCTTTTGTGCGCTGATGGTCTGTTTGGAGCGATGGCGCAGCTCCGCAATTTCATCGATGGTCAGACCGCTGACATACAAGCGCACGACTTCGGCTTCGAGTTTCGTCAGCGTATCGAACCCGGACGCGACCGGTTCGCGGGAATGTTTTGCCGTCGACGTGGGCGACTTGGCGCGGGAGTCGGACGGCGGCGTGCCTTCCGCGACGGCTCGGATAGCTGCGGCGACCTTTTCCGGCGGCTCGATCTTGCTGAATACCGCGCGCGCGCCGCGTTTGTGCATGGCGTCGAGCAACGCGGGATTGTCGATGGCCGTATAGACGATGACGACGACATCGGGGTAGCGGCGTTGCAGGAATTCCAGCAGCAACAGACCGTCGCCGAAGCGTCCTCCGGGCATGGCGTAGTCGGTGACGATGACGTCGCAATGCAGCCGGCGCAGCATCTCGACCAGCGATGTGGAGTCGCGCGCGTGCCCGACGACATCGACGCCGGGCAACTGTTCGGCAAGTGTGCGAAGCCCGGAGATGATCGCGGGATGGTCATCCGCGAGAATGATATTGAGTTTTTTCATGACAACGAAATGACTACGGAAGCGAGATAGGCAACGTCATTGGTGGTTGTACGACGCTCCCCGTTGCCGGGTTGGGAGGCGTCGGATGTCGACGGTTACCGGATCATGACGTCCATGATCCGGGCTGCGAGAACGGGGAATATCGGCTCGGATGCGTCACCCCGAGTCCGTCGTGACGATCTGATGCTCGACCTGATCGGCCCATTGCAGCAGGGACGGGAGCGGATCGCCCTCAGAGGCATCGTCAAGCTGTTGTTCGAGGTGGCGAACCTGAATCGCCAGCGCTTCGAAGCCGAACACGCCGAGACATCCCTTGAGCGAATGAAGCGCTGCGTGCAGGCCATCGATATCGCCTACGGCATGCGCCTGGCGCAAGCGAGAGAGGTCCTGCGCGACCGATGTAACGAAGACTTCCTTCAGCGAGTCCGACGAGACGAATTCGGTGGCGGCAAGGGCGGATCGGGGCGCGGGGACATAGTCTTGCAACGCTTCGAGCAGCTCGCGCAAATTGACCGGCTTGACCAACGTTCGCTCGATGCCGGCGGCTTTCGCCCGTGCCGTCACATCGGGCGCCACGCCCGCAGAAATCAGCAGGATCGGCAATGAAATGCCTCGGCTCTGAAGGGTTTGTGCGAGTTCGAGTCCGGTCATGCCCGGCATGTTGAGGTCCGTGATCAGCACATCGAAAACATGGTCGGCGCGCCCGGCGAGCTGTGTGAGTTGATCGAGCGCGGCTTCGCCGGTGTCGACCGTGTGGACCTGACAGCCCAGCGTATGCAACTGCTCGGCCATCAGTTGCCGATTGGCGGGGTTGTCTTCGACGACCAGCACCGACAGGCCGAGCGCTACCCGATCGTCGTTGCTCAGTGCGGGAGAGTCGTCGGTGCAAGGGGCGTCGATCCCGCCAAGCGCGGCATAAAGGCCGTCGACGCTATAGCAGCTGATCGACGTCAGACGTCCGGTTCTGATAGGGCGGCGCGGGCCGTCCGGCGTGACGATCACGACTTGGGGGGCGGTTTCCAGCAAACGGTCTTCGTCGACCGATGTCCATGCGTTCCGGTCCCCCCACAGCACGACGACGTCGCATTCGCCGATTGCATCGGTGTCGATGTCCGCCGGGTGGCCGCTTGTCTTGACCGACATTCCCCAGTGCGTGAGCAGACGCGTTGCGTGATCGGTCCACTCGGCGTGCGAGGCCGCCAGCACGACGGCGCTGGCGTCGAGCGATCCGGCGCGTGAATCGCAGGAGGCTTGCGGCGCCACGCTGGCTGGAATGCGCACCCGGAAGCGGCTGCCGACGCCCAGCGTGCTCTCGACCGAAATCGTCCCGCCCATGCCTGCGACGAGGCGTTTGCACAACGAGAGCCCGAGTCCCGTGCCGCCGAAGCGCCGTGTCACGGTTTCGTCCACTTGCCGGAACGCGTCGAAGATGACGGCCTGGTGTGCCGGATCGATGCCGATGCCCGTGTCCTCGACGACCAGCTCGATGAATGAGGGGCTCGTCGGATGATCGCCGGGTGCAATGTCCAGCGTCATCAGGATCTGGCTGTGGCTGGTGAACTTGACGGCGTTCGATAGCAAGTTGCGAAGGACTTGCGCAATGCGCGTGGGGTCCCCCATCCACCATCGGGGAGTGGTCGTGTTGAAGGTGTGCAGCAGCGTGATCGATTTGGCCTGCGCATTCGGCAAAAAGAGCGTCATGGCCTGCTCGGCGAGCGCGACGAGATCGAACGCGATGCTTTCGTATTGCATGTCGCCAGCTTCGATCTTCGACAGGTCGAGGATGTCGTCGATGATGCGGGTGAGTTGTCGCCCCGCTGCCTGAACCGTGCTCAACCGATCGCGTTGCGTTGCCTCCAGATCCGAGCGTGCCAGCAGTTCCAGATTGCCGAGGATCGCGTGCAACGGTGTGCGGATTTCATGGCTGGTTGCCGCGAGAAATGCGGACTTCGCCGCGTTCGCCGCTTCAGCCGCGCGACGCGCTTCGGCGGTTTTGACCTGGAGTTCGTGTTCGGCAGTAATGTCGGACAGGGTGGCGACGATGACGTCCCGGTTCTGGTAGCGCGCGGGGGCGAGTCGCAGTGCCACTTTCAAGGGTGTGGCGCCGGCGCGCTCGAACGTCAGGACGTCGGTCACGATGTCTGCCTGTGCCGATGTCTGCGTGGGCGTCGAGGGATGCCCGGCACGCTCGTAACACTGCACCAATGTCGTTGCGATGCCATCGGTCAGCGGAGATATCCTGGCTTCGAGCTCGGTCATCGTCGGGCTTCGAAGCAGAGGTTTTGCGGTATGTGTGTCGATCAGCGAGAGCCCAACCGGCGCCGTACCGATGAGCATACGGCTCAGATGTTCGCTTTCCGACACACGAATCGAGCGCGCCAGCGTCGGGCGGAACACGCGGTAATCGAACGCCAGCAGCAGCGCCCAGATCATCGCGATGATGCCCAGTAAGATGCCCAGCGTCGTGCTCACGGGCGTATCCAGATCGCCGAGGATCGTTTGCCATGGCACGACGTAGACGAGGCTCCAACGGGTTGTGCCGTATCGCTCCTGAAACATCAGCCCGCCATGCGACCAGAGGGCGGCCCCCCTCTCCGGCGCCTCGCTCGGGTGCGCGCGCAGGGCGTGCTCGAGGGCTTGTCGAGAGAGGGCGTGCGTCGCTGTCGAGGTAATCACATTGCCTGCCGCAACCACGGCGAACGCCCCCGGGAATCGTTCTTTGGGCAGCGCTGCGCCGATGAGCTCGGTGGGGATGTCGACAACGACATCGAACAACGGCGCACCTTTGGGATCGTTGATGACGGTCGCCAGACGGATGACCGATGCCCCGCTAAGCGGATCTTGCGTCGGTTCGAGCCAACGCACGGGGCGTCGGTTCGGCACCGCTTGCGGGCCTGTGTCGTCCCAATCGGTCGCTGAGGGCAGCCGATCGGCGAGCCGCTTGCCCAGCGATTGCCGATTGGCGACGAGGCGGTCGAATTCCGCGCGCGTGGGCGGCGCGCTCAAGGACAACACGGCAAGCGACCTGTCGGCCGACAGGGCATAGGCGGACATCGGCGCACCGCGCCGACGCGCGACCACATCGAGCAGGGGAGCCATGTGCAGCGCAAATGCGATTGTGCGTGCCACCTCGTCGCGACTGATGGGCCGCCTGTCGATGCCGATGACCAGCAAGGTCGGGTATTCGGGCAGCGAGAACACGCGCCCGTCCTTGAAAAAACGGTCGACATCCGCGTGGGTCGCCATCGCGTCGCGCTGAAACAGCAACTCGCCATTGACGGCATAACTACGCAAGAGACTTTCCGCCTGCGTGGTTTCGTCCGCAATACGGCGCAGGTCGACCGTGAGGTCCTGGTGCTCCCGTACCGCGTAGCGTTCGGCGATGGAGACGGCGTGGAAGGTGAGCGCGGCGAGAATGGCGAGCGTCACGAGCGCACCGCCGCCATAAATCAGCGCGCGTTGGAAGTGCATGAAGCGCCGGAGGTACGTACCGGCTTGTTGGTCTGACATCCAGGATCCTCCTGGATCGTGTGGGTTATCGCCGTGCGGGCGTGCAGGAATTCGGGGTTATGCACCCGCGTTGAGCGAGCAGGCCGACAAGGCTAACGTGGTCGATCGCCCAAAGGTGGTTGGTGGATGTGTTTTTGGGAAAAAGCATAGAAATTTGGTCGGACAGGCGGCCTGCTTCCTACGCAGAAAGGTGTATGGCGAGTAGGCATCCCCCTTCTTCGGATCTTTTGATTGTGAGTTTTTGTAACGGATAGGCGGCTATTTTGTCGATGGCGTGAGTGCGCCTCATGCTTTAATGTCGCGTCCATGGATCACGCGCATTGGCGTCGCGCGGGCGGACGAAAAATCACGAGGCACGGATGTTGGCAGCTTTCCTGGCGGGACACGCGTGGGGCATGGTGATGATCGCCATCGTAGGTACGGCGGCGGGGGCGGTAAGTGGCGTGGTCGGTACCGGCTCGTCGATGATGCTGCTCCCGGTGCTTGTCTATACCTACGGCCCGAAGGAGGCCGTGCCGATCATGGCGGTCGCGGCCGTCTTCGGCAATGTGTCGAAAGTGGTGGCGTGGTGGCGCGAGATCGACTGGCGCGCGGTGGCCGCGTATTCCGTGCCGGGGGCCCCGGCGGCGGCGCTTGGCGCGAAGACGTTGTGGAGTCTGCCCTCGACGGTCGTGGACATTGCGCTGGGCGTGTTTTTCATCGCAATGGTGCCGACACGGCATTACCTGAAACGCCGTGAATGGCGGTTATCGCTCTGGCAACTGGCGGTCGTGGGCGCGGTGATCGGCTTCCTGACGGGGATCGTGCTGTCGACCGGCCCGCTAAGCGTGCCGGCGTTCGCGGCTTACGGGCTGTCGGGCGGCGCGTTTCTCGGGGCGGAATCGGCCAGTTCCGTCTTCATCTACGTGGCGAAGGTGCTGATGTTCTCGGGCCTCGGAGCGTTACCGCCCGAAGCATGGGCGAACGGGCTGATCGTCGGCATGACGCTGATGCTTGGCACGCTGCTGGGCAAGCGCTTCGTGTTGGGCATCACGCCGGCAGTCTTTCAGCGTCTGCTCGATACGATGCTCGTCGTTTCCGGTGGCGTGATGCTTAGCGCGGCGTGGCGGTGAGCCGAAAAATCGTTGGGGCCGGACAATGACAGCTCAAGACGCCACGCCTCTGGCTTCCTCGATGATCCACTTCGCGAAGGCCTGTACCGGCGTCTGACTCGACTCGATCGAATTGGGGAGCACAAGGCAGAAATGCTTGGTGACGGCTTTGTCTTCCGGCCAAGGGGCGATCAATCTGCCTTGCGCGATCTCGCTCCCGACGTAAAGGCGCGGCACCAGGGCGACACCCAGGCCCGCCAGCGCGCCTTCTATCAGCATGGCGTGCAGGTCGTAATGCGCGCCGACCGCCGAATTGGTCAGCGTAATGCCGCACGCTTGCGCATACCTTTGCCAGGCGTCCGGAGTCTGCCGCCGGTGAAGACGAGGCAAATCGTCCAGCGATGGGTTCGCTCCGGCGTTTGCGAGAAGCGCCGGACTACACACAGGCACCAGCACTTCTTCGAGCAAGTGATGCAGATGCACGCCCGTCCAGGCGGGATGCGCAAAATGAATGGCGGCATCGAAACCGCTCTGCGGGAGAAGGAAAGGTTCCATGCGTTCGGCAATGTGCACGGTGATGGTCGGATGCCGCTGCTGAAAACGCTTCAGCCGGGGAATCAGCCAGCGAGTGGCAAACGTTGGAATGGCGGCGATATCGAGACTCGCGCCCTCGATAGGCTGCCCCATCAGATACAGGCTGTCCCGTTCCAGCCGATCTAGAATTTCACGAACCTGCACGGCGTATCGCGTGCCATTGGGTAAAAGCCGCACCCGATTGCCGATCCGCTCGAACAGTGCAACCCCCAGAAACGCCTCCAGCCGACCGATCTGACGACTGACGGCGCCTTCGGTCCGTGACAACTCCTCGGCCGCGCGAGCGAAGCTCCCATGTCGCGCCGCGGCTTCGAAAGCCAGGAGCGCGGAATGGCTTGGAATCTTGCGTCGCATAGAGGTCTCGTCGATCAGAAGGCGTTCGACGTCAGCTTGATAAAACATCAATGAAGGCTGACGTTTATTCGTTATATACGTTAGAAACGTGAGATTACCATTACGTGACTGCAATGAGAACGAATGGTTTCGTCGATGAATACCGATTTGTCACCAAGGACAATCCGATGATTTACACCGTGGAATGCAGCTTCGCCGACCCTGCGAGCGAAGCCGAATGGAACAACTTCTACAGCCTTGAAAAGCTGCCCGCTCTGATTTCGGTGACCGGTTTTCACACGTCGCAGCGCTTCAAGGCGGTCGGCGCGAGTTGCCCCGTCTACCTTGCCCTTCACACGATTGACGATCTGGATGTCCTGACGGGCGACGAATATCGCCGCAAAGGCGGTGGCAATTTCGCGAAGTGGCAGCCACACATCACCGACTGGCACCGAAATCTCTACAGCGGTATCGGCCGTGCGCCAGCGGTAAAGGCGGACGAATGGCTCGTGCTATGCGCGAGCGGTCCCGATGCCTTGATTCGGATGGGCCTTCAACCTTTGGCCATGCACGCCGTTGCGCTGGAGAAGTCTCCGGAGCGCCGTTGGCTGGCGGTACTGCCTCGTGGCAGCGCGCGATTCCTCGAGAATCCTCCTGACGGCGCTTACCTCTACTCGCCGATGACGGCGCAGCTCACCAGTGCCCCAGCGGACTCGACGGCGCATCCGCCGGCGAAGCACGAGTAGGTGTGCCATCGCCAACGTGACTGTCTACGTTCAACCCGTTGTTCCGGAGAAGCCTTGTGTCCAAGCGTTCCTTTCCCAGCCGGCAAGTCGGGGATTTCGCGATCACCGCCATCAGCGATGGTTACCTCACTGCGAGCCTCGACGCTCTCTCGAACATCGACACGCTCGATGCGTCCAGAATGCAGCGCGATGCCGGGCAGACTGCGCCCGACGCCGTGCACATCAACTGTTATGTGGTGCAGACGGCGGGGCGCACGACGCTCATCGACGGCGGGGCCGGCGGCATCAAGCAATGGGGTGGCCGTCTGCGGGCCAATCTCTTGCTGGCGGGCATCGAACCCGCCGCTATCGACACCATTCTGCTCACACACGCGCATCCCGATCATGTCGGCGGGCTGGTGAATTCGGAAGGGCAAATCACGTTTCCGAATGCCGAGCTTGTCGTCGATCATAGAGAAATCAAGTTCTGGCAGGACGACGCCAATCTGGCGCGCGCCAGCGAGCGGGTACGCGGCAACTTCCGTATAGCGCGTCAGGTGTTCGACGGATATCGCGACAAGCTGCGCACGTTCGAGGCGGGCGAGGTGCTCCCCGGTATCCGGGCAGTCTCGCTGCCGGGACACACGCAGGGCCACACCGGATATCTCGTCGAGTCGGGTCGCCAGAGCTTGCTGATCTGGGGCGATATCGTTCATTTCCCTCACATCCAGATCGAGCGGCCGGACGTTTCGATTGCCTTCGATCAGGATTCGACGCTGGCCGCCACGACCCGGTCACGGCTGCTGGACCGGGTCAGCGCAGACCGGCTGCTGGTCGCCGGCATGCATCTGGGCGAACTCGGTTTCGCGAGAATCAGGCGAGCGAATGGCCCATCCGGTTTCCTGTACGAACCCGAGGGCTGAACGTCATGCCCGTGCCAGCCGCGCGGCGACCAGATTGACTACCAACCCCAACGCCATCGCCACGCCGCCCACGATGAACAGCAGTGAATAGTTGCCCGACGTGGCGTCAAACAGGAACGACAAGCCGTACGCGGCCACTGCCTGCAAGGTGGCGAAGCTCGTCGTTGCGGTGCTCCATGCCCCCTTTTGCGAAGCGGGATGGTGCGCGAGCAGTTCGTTCACGCGTCCGAGCACCAGGGTGACGATGCCGGGCGTGAAGGCGCCCATCACCACGCTCGACACAATCAGCGCGGGCAGCCCGAGACCCAACACCGGCAGTACGACGGCACACATCTGGGCAACGTAAGCCACTCGCAAAGCACGCGCAAATCCGATCCGGTCGGCAAGGTGTCCCACGAATAACGGTCCGACGATGGCCCCCAGCCCGTACAGCACCCAGTAGTTGGCGCCAGCGTCGAGCCCTTTGCCGAGGCCGCGTGCGACGTAATCCACGAGGAAGATCATGTGCGGCACGAGCGTCACGGCGTTCAGCGCGTATTCGATATAGAGCGCCCGCAACGTGACCGAAGTGGTGGGGCGATGCTTCGCATGAGTCGGCGTGGCGGCCGGAGCGCCTTCAGGCCATCCGCGCCAGGCCAGGGCAGTGAGCAGCAGCGACAGCACGCCCAGACCGATCCATGTCTGCGCAAGGCCCTGGCGAAGCAGCAGCGGCACGAGCGTGCCCGACGCCGCGATACCCAGACCGAGTCCCCCAAAGATCGCGCCGCTCACGATGCCGCGGCGCGACGGCGTCACGTGCGCAAGCACCGTGGGCGCGGCGATCACCATCAGTACGCTGCCGGCAACTCCCGACGCGAAGCGCCACACGAAAAACCACAGGAACGAGACGGGCCACGCGCACGCAAAAAACGCAACGGCGGCGAGCAGCATCATGACGCGCACGATCGCAACGCTCGACGCATAACGTGCCAGTACGCGCGCGCCGAGCGCCCCGGCGAGATAGCCGCCGAGGTTGGCCGCGCCGAGATAGGCCGCCGTGGCGGGCGCGAACCAGTGTGCGCCGATGATGGCCGGCAGCAGGGCGGTGTACGCGAAGCGGGCAAAGCCGATGCCGATGAGGCTTGCGCAGGCGGCCGAGAGTGTGGCGCGCCAGGCGTTGAAGGGGGCGGACGACGTGCCGCCAAGAACTGCATTGGTCATGATGACTCCGGGTGACGCTGCGTCGTCCCGGGCTTCGGCCGGCACGGCGCGCAAAAGCGATGGAGTCAGTGTAGGTTGCTGCGGTGCGTCAGAGAACCGCTACCCGTCGGAAGTCATTCTTCCGCGCGGCGTAACAATGAGGGCGTAATCGTGGCGTAATCCGGGCGTATGGGGTCTATGGGGCCGATGGGGCCGTATGGATGCCGTCCGCCGACGTCCCGCGTCTCTCAGACCTTGCCCGCCGCGAGCCTGTGCGCGTGCGAGAAATGCTTGCGCAGCTG
The DNA here is from genome assembly GCF_044745225.1 of Pandoraea sp. NPDC087047. Classification (NCBI taxonomy): domain Bacteria; kingdom Pseudomonadati; phylum Pseudomonadota; class Betaproteobacteria; order Burkholderiales; family Burkholderiaceae; genus Pandoraea; species Pandoraea sp. NPDC087047. Next base: position 473,250 of record NZ_JBIUZU010000001.1, on the reverse strand, counting down.
CGGCACGGCGAAATCCACGAACGCCCGTACCTTGGGCACGGCCAGCCGGCCTTGCGGGGTGATGACGTGCACCGGCATCGGCGGGTGTTCGTAGTTTTGCAGAACGATCTTCAGCGCGCCGAGCTCCAGCTCGCTCGCGATGTGATACGTCAGCACGCGTGCTACGCCGTGTCCGGCCACGACCGACGCAATTGCCGCGCGAATCGAATTGACGATCAGACGCGGCGTGAATTGAACGATCTGCGGCACGGTGCTGCGTCCCGTGGGCGGAAAGCGCCACGAGTCGATGCCGAAGTAGGTCATGGAAACAATGCGGTGCTTCGAGAGATCGGCGGGTGTCTCGATGGGCGAGTGGGACGCGAGATACGCCGGCGAAGCCGCGATGACGCGCCGGACCTCGCCCACCTGCGTAGCGACAAGCGACGAATCGGGCAGATGCGCGACGCGCACCGCCACGTCGACCCCTTCGTCGATCAGGTTGACCGGCAGATCGCTCAATTGCAGGCGCACGACGACGTCGGGGTAGCGCTCGATGAATGCGTCGACAATCTCGCGCATGAATGTCTCGCCCGCGGCCAGCGGTACGGATACTGTGAGCTGGCCGCGCGGCTCGGAGCGCTCGCCGGCCGCGATGACATCGGCTTCCTCAAGATCGAGCAGGATGCGGCGGCACGCGGCGGCGTAACGCTCGCCGGCGACGCTCAGCTTGAGCGTGCGGGTCGTGCGATGCAGCAGCGCAGTGCCGGTGTGCGCTTCCAGATAGGCGATGGCGCGGCTCACGGCGGCGGCCGAGCGTCCGAGTCGCCGGGCGGCACCGGCGAGGCTGCCTTCGTCCACGGTGGCGACGAAGACCTTCATGGCGTCGATTCTGTCCATGCGCGAGAGGGGGTAACGGGTAAGAGGCAAGCAGTCGGTGGAGGGCCGCTGGATGAGTCCCGGCGCGGCCGATGGGCAAGAGTACCCTTAAACCCGGCATTACGGCGACAATGGCGTGCGGATTTCCCGCCGGAGCCAGACACCATGCTGACGGTCCATCACTTGAACAACTCCCGCTCGCAACGCGTGCTGTGGATGCTTGAAGAGCTTGGCGTTCCATACGATCTGCAGCGCTACGAACGTGATCCGAAGACCATGCTGGCGCCGCCGGAGCTGCGTCGCGTGCATGCGCTGGGCAAGTCTCCCGTGGTCACGGACGGCGATCTGACGCTGGCCGAGTCGGGGGCGATCATCGAATATCTCGTCGAACGATATGGACATGACGGCCACGACGGACAAGGCCGGCTTGCCCCGCCGCGCGGCACCCCGGAGCGCTTGCGCTGGACTTACTGGCTGCATTACGCCGAAGGCTCGGCCATGCCGCCGTTGCTGCTCAAGCTGGTGGCGCAGCGTATCGCCAGCGCGCCGATGCCGTTTTTTGCGCGTCCGATTGCGCGCAAGATCAGTGGCACGTTGCAGTCGAGTTTCGTCGACCCGCAACTGGCGCTGCATTTCGGCTATGTCAACGATGCGTTGACGAAAACCGGCTGGTTTGTCGGCGACACCTTCAGTGCTGCGGATATTCAGATGAGCTTTGCGCTGGAGGCAGCCGTGGCACGGGGTGATGCCAGCGGCGACGCAAAAGGCCGTTGGCCCGCGATCACCGATTTTCTCGAACGTATCCACGCCCGTGATGCTTATCAGCGTGCCCTCGCGCGCGGCGGTCCGTACGAACTGCTAAGCTGATTGCCCGTCAAGGCAACACACACGCGAAAACCTATGAAAACATCCATTGCTTCGTCGCTCGCCATGGTTATGAGCGCTGCCGTCTCGATCACGACGGTTTGCGCAAACGCCGCCGAGGGCATGCCTCCTTTGCCCGGCGCGGCGATTTCCGCAGCCGCCACCGAAGGGCCCGGAGCGTCGGGCAGCGCGGCCCCGGCCGTGTCCGCGGCGCAACTGGCCGCGAACAAGCAGGCCGTGCTCGCTTTCTATGACGCGGGGCTCAATCGCAAGGACTTCAATGCGGCGCGTCAGTATCTCGGCGACAAGTACATTCAGCACAATCCGAATGCACCCGACGGCGTCGAAGGCTTCGCCAGGTTTCTGGACTTCCTGCGCAAGAATCAGCCGGACTCCCATAGCGATATCGTGCGCGCGTTTGCCGACGGCGACTTCGTGATTCTGCACGTGCGCAAGGTACCGCATCCGGGCGACTTGCCGATCGCCATCGTCGACATCTTCCGTCTGGAGCATGGCAAGATCGTCGAGCATTGGGACGTCTCGCAGCAAACGCCGGCCAAGACGGTCAGCGGCAATTCGATGTTCTGATTTGACGCCGACGGATGCGGCCTAACGCCGCATGACGGCCCTCAGCCGGGCGTTTCGCCGGAAAACATGCGTTTGCAATGTTCGAGATAGGCGGCTTCGTGCTCGCTCGTGAGTTGCACCACGCTGTTCCATAGCCAGACAGGCGTGTCGATCGTCTTTGAACGGTTGCGTTGCAGGTCGGCCAGCCACGCGCGGCACGTCGCGTCATCCATTTGACGCGCGTGCGCGAGGCCGACGACACGCCCGAGATATTGCGCGACTTCGGCCGCGTCGTCGCGCGCGAGCGTCTCGATGTCGAGCTTGAGATCCTGCGGCAGAAGTTCACGAATCACGACGGCGCGATCCATGAGGCGCGCTGCGCGCATGCGCTCGCCAAGCGACGGCGACAGGTGGAGTGCGCCCTTGACGACCCGTTCGGCATTATCGCGAGGCATGCGAACCCCCGAGTAGCGAGGGGCCGCAGCCTTCACGCCTTCCTTCAGGTCCATGAGGCACAGATCGTCGCCTTGCACCACGTCGCCATTGACATCGAGCAGAACGGCGTAACGCAGACGCCCCAATGAACTGCATCCCTTGACCCAGTAGGCGGCGTCGAGAACTTCGATATGGCCGTCGTTCGGACGCCCGCGCAATGCGGTCGCGAGACTGGCAATGGCGTTGACCTGAAACAGCGCGTCGATCTGTTTGCGCTCCGTCTTGCTGAGCGGCCAGAAGCGTCGGCCCAGCGGAATGGTCGGATGGATATCCTCGATGCGCTCCAGCGCGAGATGCTTCCACGAGCGCTTGACCGCGCGACGCATGATAAGGTCGACGATTGCCGGACGGGCGTCGTCGGCTTTCGCACGTTGCTTCGTTCGTCCGGTATTGCCCGTATTTCCGGCGCCGGCGCGCCGCTTGCGGGCCTTCGTCTTGCCCGATTCGGCCGCTTTGGCTTCCTTATCCTCGTCGCCATCGCCATCGCCATCGCCATCGCCATCGCCACGCTCGAACGCCGACATATAGCCGTGCGTGAGCGCTTCGAGCATGCGGATGATGGTCAGCCCCGAGAGGGCCGAGCCGCGGGCCGCGCTGGCCAGCGAGAGTCCCAGCCGGATGAGGTCGTGAACGGGATTGCCGATGACGGTCTGATCGAGATCCCGGATCAGCACGTCGACATGGCCATGGGCGTCGGCCAGCGGGCCAAGATTGCCCGTGTGACAGTCGCCGCAGATCCAGATGGCCGGACCTTGCGGCAGATTGACGTCGGCCCCGTCCAGCCATTCGTAGAACCGCGCGGTGCTGCCCCGGACATAAGCGTGAGGCGAGCGCGCCATCTTGCGCTCGCGCTCACGGGTGAGCCGTGCCAGCCGGGCTTCCGGGGTGGCCCACTGTGGTTTCCTTTCAGGTTTGACGCGCTTGCCGTTTGCCATTCGACACTCCCTGAGAGCGCACCGCACTGGCGGTCTGTGCCGCCGCACGCGATGCCGTGCGCTCAGTGTCGGGCAAACGTTACCTCAATGGCAAGCGACGAGCGATGTCACGACGCCGGCCAACGGGGGCGTTTCTCGAGTTCGTGACATCGCTGACGGCGCAGGGCTGATGCGCCGTTCCTATCCGTCGTTGCGCTTTACCAACCGTTTGTCAGGCGGCGCTCGCCGTCTTTGCGCCGAATGCGGCGTCAATGGCCGCAATGGCGTCGACCAGCTGCTGCGCAAGCGCTGGCGAGGCGCTCGTCATCGGGGCGCGCAGCACGTCTTCGAGCAGCCCCTCACGCGCGAGCCATGCCTTCACCGGCGCCGGATTCGCTTCGGCGAACAATAGCTTCACCACGGGCATGAGGGCGTGAAAGAGCACCCGTGCGACATCAAGTTGCTGCGACTGCACTGCGCGGTACAACGCCGCGAAATGGGCGGGGCGGCAGTGCGACGACGCGATGATCGCGCCCTGTCCCCCCATCGCCAGCGTCGAGAGCAGTTGATGGTCCTCGCCGGCGAGCACCGAGAGACGACCGTCGGCAATGAGCCTTTGCGTCGTGTGGGCGTTGCCACCGCAATCCTTGATGCCGCGAATGTTGCCGTGGCCCGCGAGCGTCAGCAACGTCTCGAGGGTGAGCGTCGCGCCTGTGCGATATGGGATGTCGTAGAGCACCAGCGGCGCGCGCGAGCGATCCGCCAACGTCTGGAACCAGTCCGTCAGACCTGCCTGTGACGGGCGGATGTAATACGGTGCAGGCGTGAGCACACCGGCGAGCGGCAGGGCATTGAAGGTGTCCAGGCGCGCGAGCGTGTGGCCGAGATGATTGCCGGCGAGGCCAGCGATGACCGGCAGGTTGTCCGCTTCTGTCAGCACCGTCTCGAAGACGGCGAGCTGTTCTGCGTCGTCCAGCGCGGCGGCTTCTCCCGTCGTGCCGCAGATCACGAACCCGGCAATGCCCGAGTGACGGTAATGCGCCACGAGCCGGCGCAGCGCCGCGTGATCGACCGGTGTGTGCGAACCCTCGCGCGAGAAGGGCGTGATGAGGGGCAACCAAATGCCGCGGAACGCGGAGGGTGCAGACAACGACGGTGTCGTGGCCGAGAAAATGGGGGTGCCTGAAATGCTCTGGGGCTGCGCGTCTTGCATGGTGTCTCCCTGGACGATACGAAGGCGATGAACGTGATGTGATCTGTACGGAAACCGTTCAGCAGGGCGACGCAGAGATCAAGACGCGTGGGGACTTCGAGGCAGGTCGGCCGGGTGATGCTGGAGGGCGCAAGGCGCGGGGCGGGACTGCCGGGTCCACGTGGCTATTCCGTCGCTCAACTGACGGAACAGCACGCTCCGGTCAGTTGAGCGACTGTTTTTTGCTTTTGACGAATGCAACCTGCTGTCCCACAAGGACACCCGACACGCGTCCCGTCGGGACAACGCGCAAGTCTTGCGAGCGGTGGATGCGGAAATTCGTCATGCGCAGACTCTATACGCTTTGCGCGTGTTACGTCAAGCATGGTAACTCCACAACGCCGCAGGATGAAGTTGCCACGAATGGAAAATTCTCCTCGCTGGCCGTCCGCGCAACCGGGGTGCCACACCGTGACGGCGGGCTGTGTTTGGTGGCACGCGACTTGCAATAGTGTTGGGCGGTGCCGACGCGTCTGAACAGAAGCCCTTGCTTCTGGGCCGCTGGTGCTGCTAATCAGGAGAATCATCATGCAACGACGATACGCAACGCGCGATAACGAACGGCAATTGCAAGGTGGTGGTCAGCGGGGTCAATACCGTCGCGAGTTCGACGACGAGGCGATGCAGCGCGACTTCGGCGGGTACGACCAGGAAGACGAGTACGGCATGCAGCCCTCGCGCGAGCGTGGCGAATGGCAGGCGGACTGGAGTGAGTCGGGCCGTGCCCGCGCAGACGATTCGCGCTATGAGCGCAACGAACGCTACGGCAGCGCACGCGACTCCCGCGACTTCCGCGATTCCCACGACTCGCGCGAATCCCGCTACGGCAATCCGCGTCAGCTCGACGCACAGGGCTACTCCCGCGACCCGTACGGCCGTTCGCAAGGCGGCATGCAGAATCGCGACGTCTACGGCGCGCGCAGCGGTTTCGGCGGTGGTTACGGACGCGATTCCGGTCGCCAATATAGTCGCGACTTCGGCCGCGATTACGAGGGCGACTACAGCGGCGATTTCGGCAACATGTATGGCCGGGACCGTAGCCGCGACTACGCGCGTGACAATGGCAACGGCAACGGCAACGGCAACGGTATGTCGCAAGGCTACGGACAGCAGCATCGCTACGGCGACGAATCCTGGCAGGGCCGTCAGGAAGCCGGTCAGCGCGGCTACGACGCATACGGTGGTGGGGCCATTGACATGCGTCACCGCGAAGGGCCGAAGGGCTACAGCCGCACCGACGAGCGCGTTCGCGAGGACGTCTGCGAGCGTCTTTGCATGGCGCATCATCTGGAGGTCTGCGACGTCAGCGTTCAGGTAAAGGACGGCCGCGTGGAGCTTCAGGGCAGTGTGCCGCAGCGCTGGATGAAGCACGCCATTGAAGACGTCGTCGAACAATGCTTCGGTGTGCACGATGTCGAGAACCGGATTCGCACGCAGGCACCGCAGCACGCTCAGGGCGATCATCAGCGCGGCGGCGCGTCGGCATCGTCGGGCGCGCAGCGCACTTCCGGGCAATCGGGAACGGTGGGGACCGCAGGGACGACAACCGTGTCGAGCGCCACCGGTTCGACCGGCTCGTCGCCGGGGACGTCCGGCACGGGCAATGACTCGGGCAAGCACCACTAAGACGGGGTTTTGCGATTGCGGCCGCTACACAGGTTCACAGAGGGGAAGCGGCCGCTTCACCTGCACGGCTGCCGGGTCTGTCCGGTCTGCTCGGTCTGCTCGGTCTGCTCGGTCGAGGTGGCCAGGCGGTTGTATAGCGTCTTGAGACTCACGCCAAGTGAGCGGGCAGTCCGCGGTTTGTCGTTCCCGTGATGGGCGAGCGACGCCGTGATGAAGTGATGTTGCGCACTCGCGAGCGTGACGACGCGCGGTAACTCCAGCGTCGCGCCGCGCACGACCGGATCGTACGGCGGCACTGCTTCGGGGGTCACGTCCAGCAAGTCGTCCGCGAGGATGAACGCCCGCTCGATGACGTGATGCAACTCGCGCACATTTCCGGGCCATGCGTGGGCGCTCAGCCGCTGCACGGACGCTGCCGACAGCGTCTTCGCGGTGCGGGCGCGCGCATTGAGCGCCGCAACGTGCGCGTGGGCGAGCGCCACCACGTCCGAATCACGATGACGCAACGCCGGCACATGCATGACAAAGGTGGCGAGCCGATAGAGCAGATCGTCACGTAACGAGCCGCTGCGCAATGCCTGCGTGACGTCATGACGCGTTGCCGCGATCACCCGAACATCCACCGGCACGAACTGACTGCCGCCGACGCGGCAGATGACACCGGATTCGAGCGCGCGCAGCAGCTTGACTTGCGTGGGTGGGGGCATATCGCCGATTTCGTCCAGAAACAATGTGCCGCCATGCGCCGTTTCGAAATAGCCGCGACGTCGGTCCGTCGCGCCCGTAAAGCTGCCGCGCTCGTGGCCGAACCACTGCGATTCGGCAAGTTCCGCCGGCATCGCGCCGCACGCCACGGCGACGAACGGACCCTTGCGCCGCTCGCTTGCGGCATGCAACGCACGCGCGGCAAGTTCCTTGCCGCTGCCACTCTCCCCGAGAATCAGAACACTGACAGGCGTTGGCGCGACGCGCTCGATTTGCGCGCGTAACGCACGAATCGCGACAGAGTCGCCAAGCAGAGATGCAGCGCCGGCAATGTTGGGCAAGGGTGTCATGCCGGTGTGACGCGAAGTGCTCGGCAAATATCCCCATCTTGCGCGAATTCGGTATTGAAATTTTGTAGCCGCTCGCCGGATCGCATAGGAAGTTTCGATGAGAGTGCGCCGAACGGCATCGCAGATTACGTAGTCGAACCGGCATCGGCCGTTCTCCGGAGGATTCATGTCAATAGACTCAGACGCTTCGCGACACGCTGCCAACCGGTCGCCCATTTTGCTGGTCGGCGCGGACAGCGTGACACGCGATGCGCTACGCGCGTTGTGCCGGACGCTGTGTCCGCCAACGTGCCCGCCGCCCGCGTGGGCCGGTACGTTGGCCGAGGCCGATGCGCGTCTCGCCCATGCGGCGCCATCGCTGGTCATGACCGATGTCGAGATGCCTGACGGCAGTGGCTTCGACGTGCTCGATGGCTGGGCGAGCCGGCGCGATCTGAACGTCGTGATGTGCACGGCGCGTCCCGGCTGGGAGAGCGCGGTGCAGGCGCTGCGCCGGGGAGCAAGCGATTATCTGGTGCTGCCGGGAGATCGTCAGCGGGCGGGCGAGTGGATTGCGCGGGCATCGGAAAGTGTGGTCGCGGGCGACGTTGCCGAGGCCTCCGAGTCGCCACGAGCGTTTGCGCGCTTGCTGGGCAAGTCGGTCGCCATGCAGCGCGTATTCGATGCGCTCGCGCGTGTGGCCCCGACCGATGCCGCGGTGCTGCTCACCGGCGAATCGGGCACCGGCAAGGAATTGGCGGCGCGCGCAGTGCACGATCTCAGCGCGCGTTGCGACGGGCCGTTTCTTGCCGTGAACTGCGGCGCGATTGCACCGAATCTCGTCGAAAGCGAAGTCTTCGGCCACGACCGGGGCAGTTTCACGGGCGCGGAGCGACGCCACCGCGGCTTTTTCGAACGCGCACATGGCGGCACGCTGTTTCTCGACGAGATTGCCGAAATGCCCCCGGCGTCGCAGGTCAATTTGTTGCGCGTGCTGGAGACGGGCAAGCTCATGCGTGTGGGCGGCTCGCAAGAGATTGCGGTGGATGTCCGGATCGTCGCCGCCACCAACGTCTGCCCTGAAGCCGCCATGCGCTCGGGCAAGCTGCGCGCCGATCTCTACCATCGCCTCAACGTGTTTCCCGTGACGCTGCCGCCTTTGCGCGAGCGCGGCGACGACGTGGTGCTGCTCGCGCAAGCGATGCTCGACGAGGTGAATGCCAGCGATGGCCGTCCGATGCAGTTCGCGCCGCACGTGCTGGCGGCGTTGCAGCGTCACGATTGGCCGGGCAACGTTCGCGAGTTGCGCAACTTCGTGCAGCGCGTGCGTATTCTCAGTCAGACGTCCGTCATCGATTCGCTGCCGCCGCCAGTTTCCGCCGAACTGGCGCAGTTTCCGGTGCGTGACGACCGGACATCCGTCGCCCTCGATGCATCGCTCGCCGATCTCGACCGGCAGGTCATTCTCGGGGCGCTCGCGCAATGCGGTGGCGTGAAGGCGCGCGCCGCGAGACAACTGGGCATCAGCCTGAAGACGCTGTACGCACGACTGTCGCAGATCACGGCTTGAGGGGAATCTCATCGAAGCCACTACCGGGAGGTCAAAATGCATTCACGAATCACTACCGCGCGTGGCGCCTGTGTGCTGAGCGTCGCGCTGTTGATGAGTCCGTGGGCTATTGCGCAGGAATTGCCGAAGGGTGAGCCTGCGCAGGGCGGGGGTACTGAAGTGGGCGGCAGCGACCCGGGGCGAGACGTGACGAATGCGCCTGCGAAGGCCACGCGCACCGCGCAGCCGACCGCGGGTATCGACGCCGAGTTCGTCGACAATGCGCAAAAGGCGGGCAAGGCCGAAGTGCAGGCAAGCCAGGTCGCGGTGCAGCACTCCGGCAATCCCGCCGTCAGACGCTTCGCGCAGCAGATGGTGACGGACCATAGCAAGGCCAATGAGGCGCTCCGTCAATTGGCCGCGAAGAAGGGCGTTAGCGTGCTGAACGACGCCGCTGTCGACCCCGATATCGAAGCACTGAAGGGCAAGAAGGGGCGCGAGTTCGACGTTGCTTATCTGGCGCTGGCCGGGCCCGAGGCTCACGAGCAGGCCGTCACCCTGTTCCAGACGGAAGCCGAAAAGGGCCAGGACACGGACTTGCGCGGCTTTGCCGGGAAGATGCTGCCGACGCTACGTCACCATCTGAGCGAGGCGCGTGAGGTGTCCGCCAAGGTCGAGATGGAGAAATGAGCGAGCGGAGTGAGCGCGCCGGCATCCGGTGACGCGCAGGCCAATCGCCGGTCGCGCCAGTCGTGACAGTTGCGACAGTCGGCGTTAGCCCGCTGCGGCGCGATCGAGCGCTGCGATATCGATCTTGCGCATGGTCATCATTGCTTCCATTGCGCGGCGCGCCTTCGCAATGTCGGCGTCCGCCATGAGATCGAGCAGACGCTTCGGCGTGATTTGCCACGAGAAGCCCCAGCGGTCCTTGCACCAGCCGCAGGCCGACTCGGCACCGCCGTTGCCGACGATGGCGTTCCAGTAGCGATCGGTCTCTTCCTGGTTCTGCGTGACCACCATGAAGCTCACGGCTTCGTTGGGCTTGAATTCGGGGCCGCCGTTCAGGCCGACGAACGACTGGCCAAGCACCGTGAACTCGACCGTCAATTCATTGCCTGCTCCGATGCCGGAGATCGGTGAGATGTGGCGCGCCTGAACGTGACTGTCGGGGAATGTCGCGGCATAAAACTCGGCGGCCTCGCGAGCCTGACCGTTGAACCAAACGCAGGTAACGAGCTTCGTCATGGTTGTCTCCTGTGGGGAATCGCTGCCGTGAATCGCCCTCGTGAACGCATCCGCACGAACACGGTGTGCGTATCCGGCATGAACTGGCGGGGAGGACTGTCTCGCCTTCGGGCATCACGGCTTTCATGCTAGTTCACATCTGCGGGATCAGGTAGGTCTCCATCGTGTTGTCGGACGCAGTCGATGAGCGATGGGTGACTATCGATTCGAAAACCTCATAATTCATTAATTAATTTCGCAATCCGATTTATTTTTACCGGTAAATCCCCCCAATACACTCCCGGAATTACCTCTCGACAGGGCATCTTTTAACCCTCTTTTTGACGATATTTTCGACGTCATGACGCCGGGAGAGCCCCGTCGCGCGGGCGCCACGCATGCTTTTTCGCGGTTGCCAATTTGAGTTCCCCGCGTGACAATCGCCACACCCGGACAGTCAGCATGGCGGGGAAGTCCGGCGAGGGGAAAAACGAATAAAAATCACGAATAAGCGTCGCGATCAAGGGTGATTCAAGCAGTGATGAAATATTCACATGTTGAGATCGCCTTCGATAGGGCGAATGCTTGGTGGCTGTTCGAAATCAATGGAATTCGTAACAAAAGACGTTCTGGCAAGCTGCATGGAGCTGCTGCTGGACGCGGTGTTTCTCGTCAACGGGGACGGTACTCTCGTCTATGTGAGTCCGGCCTGCGAGCCTATTCTCGGTTACTCGCCGCAGGAATTGATGGGCCGCTCGATGATCGATTACGTGGCGAAGGAAGACCGCGAACGCACCATCGAGGAGTCGAAACTCGTCATGGGCGGACGCCCCCGGATCGGATTCGAGAACCGGTACATCCACAAGGACGGCCATTACATCCACATCATGTGGTCTGCGCGGTGGTCGGATGCGCACGGGCTGCGCATCGGTGTCGCACGCGACATCTCGGCGAAAAAGCGCGCCGAAGCGCTCCAGCGCGCGACCTATTCGATTTCCGAAGCCGCGCACGACGCTGCCGACATCCGCTCGCTCTGCAAGGCTGTCCATGACACGCTGGCCACCTTGTTTCCCATCGACGCTATCGTCGTTGCGACGTGCGATACGGACCTAAAAGCATGGGATAAGGCGTATCAGTACCGGGACAGCGCCGAAGTGCCGCTGCTCGACTGGACGCAGGCGGAGCGTCTTTCGACCGAGGCCACGAATGCCCGGGAATCGCTCTGGCGTCTGATCGGAGCCATGCCGGGCGGGGGGGTGGCCGATGCCCCGGTGCCGGTACGTGCGGAGCCATTCTCGCCCGGCGATAACGTCGAGGCGGCGCGGCATGCGCTTGCCGTGCTGCCGATGCATACGGCGCGGCGTGCGGTGGGCACGCTCATGATTTACGGCCCGGTGCGGGCATTGCAGGCCGAGGCGGCGCAACGGCTACTCGCGTTCGTCTGCGATCAGACAGCGCTGGCCATCGAGCGCAAGCAACTCATCGACGACCTTTACGAGGCCGCCCGTTTCGACGAACTGACTGGCCTGCCGAACCGCCGCACCTTTGGCGAGTTCGCCAGCGAGGCCGTTCGGCGGGCACAGCGCACGAACGGCAAGCTGGCATTGCTGTTCGCCGATATCGACGGATTCAAAGGCGTGAACGACAGCCTGGGGCATGCCGCCGGAGACCTGCTGCTCAAGGAAATTGGCCAGCGCATGAAGGCGGGCGTGACGGATTGCGGTTTTGTGGCGCGTCATTCCGGCGACGAGTTCGTCGCCATCGTTCAGGACGTCGAGATCGTCGAGCGGATCGACTTCGCGGTGACGCGCCTGCGCGAGGAAATCGAGCGGGCCGTCTCGGTCAATGACGCCAACCTGACGGTGCGGGTGAGCGTCGGTGTGGCCGTGTTCCCCGAGGACGGCGAATCGATGAGCGAGCTCATTCGTGTGGCCGATCAGCGCATGTACGCCAACAAATCGGCGCGCAAGTCCGGCGGGGCGAGCTTTCTCGAGCAATGGGTGTAAGGCACGTTCATCCGACGTTGATCTGCCCTCAATCCAGCCTCAACCCAGCGTCTGCGTTGGCCAGACCATTTCGATTTCGACGGCAATCGAGCGGGCCAGCCCGTCGAGATCCGGAAACAACGACGCGTTGGTCACGTTCATCCGGTAGAGCCATTTCATGGCGTCGGCGCGCAGGGCGACCGGCAGCACGATCTTGCGCAGCAGCGGGTCTTCGCTCTCGTAGCCTTCCAGAATGCGGTGCAGGGGACGGTCGATCACGCCGGGCAGCACGAACGTGCCGGACTGCGCGATCAGACGGCCGTCCATGTCTTCGGGTTCACCGAACCAGACCACCTCGTTGTCGTTACCGAGGAAATACTTCTCCATATTCCCTTTGACGCGCGGATCGATCGTATCGCGGGTGAGCCATGGCGCGTGGCGGGGACGCGCACGGTCGGCGTACAACGCGGGGGTATTGAGCGCGAAGATGGCGGCGTCGGCCGTGGCGCGCTCCAGCGCAAAGAAGGCGGCGACGAACGGGGACTTCGTGAAGTCGAGCAGACGCGTGGGCGCGCCGTGATGCTGCATCAGCCCGAGGCAGCGCAGATCGTCGTGCAGCAGTTCGGGCCAGGGCACATGATTGTGTGCCTTGCGACGAAAGATGCGGATCGCCCGTGCCTCGCGGCTGCGCCACTGCTCCTTGTCGGCCACATAGGCGTGCAGATAGCGCGACAGAGAGCTTTGCAGATGCCACCGGGCGTCCTGCTGCCCGCGAAACGCCCAGCCTTCGAAGCGGGAAGACAGCTCCATGAAATCCTTCCAGCTCTCGACGACAGTGGTGTCCATAGTGCGCAAAATCCTTGAGTTGGCGCACGTTGCCGGTGCCCTGGCCTGTGACGCCGTCATGCCGTTTTGTGAGGACGCCAGCCGCATGGGGTGCGCGGCATGGCGTCGGCAACTATAGTACGGCGTCTGTGACAGCTCAAGCGCACGGTCAAATGTGCTTTGGGATTTTGATGTTGTCCTCGGTATCTCGCGCGCGATTCGGGCGACGCAATCGAATCGAACGACCCAAGCGACTCGCCCGATTCCGGCACCTTGAGCGTTACCTGGCGAATTCCCTGACAGGCGGACTCCACGACATCGGACAAACGCCCGCGAGGCTTGCCGGCGCTGCGGGACTCGTCTGCAAGTCGTGTTGCGCCTGTGGCGTGCCGATGAGGGCGATGAGGCCGCAGGCCAGCGAACCGCGCCAGTGCAGGTAGTCGTGCCCGGTCGCGCTCGACGCATACGAGACACGATACCCCTTGGCGCGAAGCACATCGCGCATGTGCCGCCCGGAGGTGCCGATTCCCGTTGGCCCGCCACGGTCTTCGAACATCCCCGACGCCAGATAAAACGCGACCGGCAGACGCGGGCCGTTGGCGTATTGACGGATCAGCCAACCGGATTCGCGTGCGTCGGCATCGCCTTGCGACGGTGCCCACCAATAGGAGCCCGACTGCGACAGCACGTTGCCGAACCACTGGGGCGCCACATGCGCGGCCCAGGCGGACGCCAGTCCGCCGTAGCTCGACCCGGCGACCACCGTGCGCTCGGCCGGTGCCGACACACCCTGCGCCCTGGCCCATGGCATCAGTTCCTCGGCAAGGAACCGCCCAAACGCCGGGTTCGGCGGCAGCTCCTTGCCGCGCGTGTTGCCGTCGATCACGCCGACGATGAGCGCGGCCGTTCGCGGGATGCGGCCTTCAGCGATGAGGTTGTCGAGAATCACCGGCGTGGGCACCGTGTTCACATAAGCATGGGCGTCAAACACCACCAGTAATCCTTGCGACGCGTCTCCCGCGCGGTATCCGGCGGGGCGATAGACGTACACGTCGCGCGTATTGCCGAGCGCGCGGCTGGTGAAGCGCGTGGCCTGCACGGTACCCGCCGGAACGTCGGCGCGCCGCGCGATCCATGGCTGGGGCGGGGCGTCGGGCAGCGTGATCGAGGACTTCACGCTGCGCTTGCCGTCGAATCCTTCCACGACGAACGGATGACGATTGAGCGGATCGGCCTGCAGGGTCTTGACCACCGCACGACGGCGTTCCATCGCCGTGCCTTCGATATCGGGGACGTCCGGCGCAAGCTGGTAGGACAGGCGTGTGGTGTCGGGCACCACGTAGCTGCGATACCAGACGTCGCTGTTGCCCAACTGACGCATATCGTCGTGATCTCCTGAAGGCGCGCCCAGAATGCGCACGTTGTGCGGATGGCCGCGCCAGAGGAACGTCATCAACGAGACCTTGCCGGGTGACTGCGCGAGCAGCGAAGCCGTTTCGTCGCCGGTGACGGTCCCTTGCGCAATGGCTTCGATCATCGGCGTGCCTGTCGCGCCGACGTCTTGCCAGAAGGTGTCGGTACTGCCGCCGCTGCATAGCGTGGCGTTCAACGCCAACAGTCGCGGACTCACGAGTCCGAGGCGGTATTTCGGCGCAAGCGGATCGCCTGCGCATGAAGCGGGAGCGACGTTCGATGCGGATGTCGTGGATGGCGCTGCCTGCGCAACGCTCGCAGCACTGCCGAGCCATGCAACGGCGAAGACAGTCGCGGCAACAGTACCCGCAGCGGCCGACGCCGTCCGGGTCAGGGTGAATGTCATGGCGAACCTCAGAAGTCGATGCTGGCGGAGAGCTTGACCGTGCGCGGGGCATTCTGGATCACGTAACCGTCGTTGAACGTGCCCGACCACGCAATGCGATTGGTGACGTTTTCCACGGCGGCGCGAAACACCACGCCCTTGCCATAGAGGCGCGTGGCATAACGCGCGCCTACGTCATAACGCGTCCAGCCGCCGATCTGCTGCGTATTGGCGGAGTTCACGTATTGCGCGCTGGTGGCGATCATACGTCCCGTGAGCGTGACACCTGGCACCCATGGCAAATCCCATTCCGTGCCGAGGTTCGCCGTCCATTTCGGCACGCCGTAGGGCGTATTCCCGTTGTAGAGATTGCCCGCTGTCTTGGTCAACTCGCCGCGCGTGTAAGCCACACCGCCCAGCACGCGCCAACGCGGCGTGAATTCGCCGAAGATGTTCCATTCGACGCCGCGGTTGCGTTGCTCACCGTCCGGGTTGTAGGTGTTGGTCGCCACGTCCTTGATCATGCCCGGCTTGGTGATCTGGAAGAACGACAACGTGTTCGCGAAGCTGCCTGCGTCCCACTTCACGCCGAATTCGGCCTGCTTGCTGCGATACGGCGCGAAGACCTGCCCGTAGTTGGCGGCGCTCACGTCGGTGACCATGCCGCCTTGCGTGAGGCCTTCAATGTAGTTGCCGTACAGCGAGACGTTGGGGCCGAAGGGCTTGAGCACCAGACCGAAGGCCGGGGTGATGGCGTTCTCGTCGTAGTTGGACGTGCGTGCGCCCGTGGTGGCCGCAAACGCCGCTGCACGAACACGCTGGCTGCGCAGGCCTGCGACGATTGTCACGCGGTCCTGCCACATCGAGATAGTGTCCGCCAGCGCGAAGCTCGACAGCGTGGATTCGGCCGTCTTCGGGGCGGAGCCGGCGGCCTTCGCCAGCGTGGGCTCGACAGGCGCGTAGATGTTCGAGTTGTAGTTCGCGCTCGTCGTGAAGACATTGCCGCTGGTTGTCTCCAGCGACGTCGCCGAGAGCGTGAGTTCGTGCCTGACCGGCCCCGTGCGAAAGCGTGTGCGAACGCCTGCGTCGAGCGAGAGCGTGTCTGTCCAGCCGCGCTGGAAATACGTCGCGCCGGTGTAGCTGCCGTCCGGCTTGATCGGCCCGGTACGCGTGCCCGTGATAAAGCCCGAGTAGCGATAGCTCAGCGAACCGACGCCGGCGTAGGCCGTGATCGCGTCGGTCACGTCGGCTTCGGCGCGAAGCTGCACGCCATTGCTCTGCAGATCGCCGTATTCGCCGCGCAGCACATTGGTGCCGGGGGATGGCGGGGCGACGACCGTCGTCGCGAAGGTTGCCATCCAGGGGCTGCCGCCGGTGAACTTTTCGGTATCGGTATAGGCGTCGAGCCCGATGCGCACGCGATCCGTTTTCAGGTCCAGGGCAACGGAGCCGAACTCGCGGCGCTTGTTCTGGCCGTCGAGCGTGGTGCGGCCGTCGCGCAGCGCGCCATTGAACCGGATGCCGAATGCCTCGTTATCGCCGAAGCGTCGACCGATATCGGCCTGCACGCCGAATTGCGAGTCGGAGAGATAGTCGGCGCTCAGGCGAGTGAGCGGTGCGCTCTGCGCTTTCTTTGTCACCACGTTGATCGCACCGCCCACCGCGCCCGACGGCGACATGCCGTTGAGCAGCGCGTTCGGACCTTTGAGGACTTCTACGCGTTCGATGAACTCGGTCGGCACGTGACCGTAGGGCGAGAGTCCGAACATGCCGTTGAGCGAGACTTCGTCGGCCGTCAACGGAAAACCGCGCACGCTGAAGTTCTCGTACATGTGACCGCTCGATGTGGTGAAGCGCACCGAAGGGTCGTTGTCGAGCACATCGGCCAGCGTTGTCGACTGCTGGTCCTGAATGGTCTGCGCCGTGTAGGCGGTGAGGTTGAACGGCACGTCCATGAAGTCTTTGTTGCCGAGCAGACCGAGGCGGCCGCCCCGTGCGACTTGTCCGCCGTCATACGCTTCCGGCAGGCCCACGGCTTGCGCGACGACGTGCGTGGTCGGCAGTAACACGCCGTCGCCCATCGCCGCGGCGGCGCCGGTGTCGTGGGCTGCGGCGCGCAGCGTATACACGCCCTGGCTGCTGCGCATCGCCTGCAACTGATGCGGCGAGAGCAGGTGGTAGAGCGCTTGCGTCAGCGTGTAGTCGCCGTCGAGCCCGGTGCTCTGACGGCCCTGCGTCAGCGAAGCGTCGACGACCAGCTCGATGCCCGCCGTGTTGGCGAAGCGGTTGAGCACGGCGTCGAGCGTGCCCGGCGCGATTTGCCACGCGCGGCGTGCGTCGGCAGCGCTTTGTGCCGCGGACGTGGATGCCGCGGGGGCGGCGTGGGCGCGCTCAGTGACGCCGGCGGCGGCGAGGGCGATGAGCAATGCCACAGCGGGGTGCAGGGCGGCGGCGAATGGCGTCGGGCGCAGGGGAACAGCTTCGGAAATCAACACGGTCGGAGTGCCTGAGAGTTCGGAAAGAGATACCGGCGCGATCGCTTCGCACCGGTGCATACACGTATTCCGAACGAGATCGGCAAACCCTCAACCGATATCGAAAAAATTGAAAAAAGTTGCCGGGGCGTTGTCTTGCAGGCAGAGCGCTTGCGACGGACGCCCGACGGCTATCGGGCTTTCACCGTGACCCAGTACCGGGTGCGGTAGACGGTCTCGACCGGCAGGCCGATGGCAAGGCTGGCCAGCGCCCGGTCCGTGTCTGCGAGCGAGAACACGCCGCTCACGCGCAGGTCGGCCACGGCCGCATCGCATCGAAGCACCCCTCGCCGGTAGCGCGCGAGCGTATCGACCAGGTCGCCCAGGCGAATTCGCTCGACGATGAGTTGCGCGCGCGTCCATGCCGCGGCATTTTCGTCGAACGCCTGCGAGGGACCGGCGGGATCGATGGCGCTCGACGAGAAGCTCGCGGCCTGACCGGCGTCGAGCCGTTGGGTGCGTGCGCCGTTGGTCGGGCGTACGAGGACGATGCCGTCGAAGATCGCGACCTGTGTGCGGTCGCCGTCCTCGCGCACCGTAAAGCGTGTGCCGATGTCGCGGATCTCTCCCTGTCGGGTGACGACGACCAGGGGCGCTGAGCGCGATGACCGAGGCGGTTGCGACGCGTCTGTGTCGATGCAGATCCGTCCGCGTCGCAGCGTAATGCGGCGCTCACCGGGCGTGAAGCGCACGTCGACGGCAGACGCCGTATCGAGCCACAGACGCGTGCCGTCGGCCAGCGTGAGGCTCCGCACCTCGCCAACGCCTGTGGCGTAATCGGCCGCGACGGTGTCCCACATGGGGGAGCGACGAAGGGCGTAGCCCGCGCCCGCCAACGTGATGACGCCACCGAACACACGCAGCACGCGACGGCGTCCGGCCGCGCTCACCCGCGGTGCCGGGCGCGCCGTCAGCGTGTCGAACGCCAGCCGCGGGGGGAGCCCATCGCGCCCATTAAGCGTTTCGAGCGTTTCGAACTTCTGCCCGATAACGCCGAGCCGTTGCCACGCGCGTTCGTGATCGGGATGCGCGGCCCGCCAGCGCTCGCACGCGGAAATGTCGTCGGCGGTGACGGCCTCGGACCACAACCGGGCGAGCCAGAGACTTGCGCGCTCGACGACTTCGGGCGCCAGCGGCGCCGCAGGCGATACGCTGCTCGAAACGCCACGCGGGGCGCTCACGCATCGCTCCCGTACTGCACGACGTAACATTCGCGCAGCGCCTGCGCGACGTACTTCTCGACGGACGACACCGAGACCTGCAACTGCTCGGCAATCTCGCGATAGCCGAGACCTTCGAGCTTGCATAACAGGAAGGCGGTACGCGCCTTGGCCGGCAGACGGGCGAGCAGGGTGTCGATTTCGATGAGGGCTTCGAGCACGAGCGCCCGCGTCTCGGGCGACGGGGCGACCGGCTCAGGCAGGGCGGCAAGCGTCTCCAGATAGGCGGTCTCGATATGACGTCTGCGAAACAGATCGATCACCAGACAGTTGGCAATGCGGGCGAGATAACGGCGCGAGTCGTCGGCCTGCGGCGCACGCCCTGTCGAAAGCACGCGGAGATAGGTGTCGTGTGCGAGATCGGCGGCGTCGAGCGCATTGCCCAGTTTCTTGCGCAACCAGCCACGCAGCCAGCCGTGATGATCGCGGTAAAGCGCTCCCACCTCGCGCTGAAAATGACTTTCCATGATTCCCCGTGTTCGCATGATGCGCGCTCCACGGGCAATGCCGCACAGGACACTCGGGCAATAAACGTCAGTGGTGCTGAACGTTGCCAAACGTCCGGCGGTTCGCGAATGAATGGCGCCGATCTGCAAATGATAATGATTCTTATTAATTCTAAGCGTGAATGCCGGGGCAACGCAATAGGGGTGACATGCGGGCGTGATGTGCGAGACGTGAAACGCGGGCGCGAAGCGCAGGCATCCATGCCGGACGCGAATGCCAGGCAGCGTCAGGCAGCGCGCGCAGGCGAAAGATTTGCCTTGAGCGAGGCGAGCGCGGCTTCGGGCGTGATATCCGATGTATCGAGCGTAATGTCGGCGAGTCGGTAGAGCGATTCACGTGCGTCGAGCATGCGATGGATGTGTTCGAGCGCTTCGTTACGCAGCGCTTCGGTGGCGATGCGGGCGTCGTTCTGCTGCATCACGCGCTGGAAATGCACTTCCGGACGCGCGCGCAGCCACACCGTGCGGAAGGCGCGGAGCACGCGTTCGTACGTTGGCGCTTCGGACACGATCCCGCCGCCGGTTGCCAGTACGACATGCTCGTGCTCGCCGATGATGCGCTCGATGCACTGGCGCTCGATGCGTCGCATCGCCGCTTGCCCGTAGAGCGTGATGACTTCGCCGATGGCGATGCCCGCTTCGCGCTCGACTTCCTTGTCCAGTTCGATGAAAGGCGCGCCGATGGCCTGTGCCAGTTGCGGCCCGAGGGTCGACTTGCCCGCACCGCGCAGGCCGATGAGCGCGATGCGCTGCCCGGTGCGCCGGCTATCGGCCGCGCCCGGCACAACGATCTGACGGCGCAGCCGCGAAAGCACTTCCGCCGGTTGCTGACGCAGATACTCGATCAGGATGAGCAGGTCGCCGTCGTATACCGTGCGCTGCGCAACGAGCGTCTCCACGCCTACG
Source organism: Pandoraea sp. NPDC087047 (assembly GCF_044745225.1). Classification (NCBI taxonomy): domain Bacteria; kingdom Pseudomonadati; phylum Pseudomonadota; class Betaproteobacteria; order Burkholderiales; family Burkholderiaceae; genus Pandoraea; species Pandoraea sp. NPDC087047. Next base: position 453,096 of record NZ_JBIUZU010000001.1, on the reverse strand, counting down.
TTCAACGCCTCGGCCAGCTTGTGGAGCACGGTGAGCGACACGTTGCCCGTTCCCGCCTCCACCCGGGCGAGATACGGCAACGAGACGCCCGACTGCGCGGCCAGTTGTTTGCGCGTCATGCCGCGCTGGGCGCGCAGCGTTCGCACCTGCCGTGCGAGCGAGGCCAGGCGCGACGACACCCCGTCTCCGGCGTCGTCGACCAGATCGGAAGGCGGGCTGTCGGGAGGCAATGTCGTCATGAGCGAAGCGCGATGAAGGGATCGTCGCCAAATATACTATGAGATATCGCATATGAGGCGTGCACGCCGCTTGCACTGGCATCATTCGGCATTTGTGTGCATTAAATTGCTTTAATTTTCGGATTATCCCTGTTAACCCTGAACTGCATTGCACAAATCGCGCAACGGTGAAAATATCTTATAAGATACTTTTCACGATTTGGAGCGAATGCAGACAATGACCTATCCCCACTTGCGTGTGCGCGTCGAAGACGCCATCGCCTTCGTGACACTCGAGCGCGCCGAGAAGCGCAATGCGCTTTGCGATGCGGCCATCGACTCGCTGGAAGCCGCTTTCCGGGATTTCGGCGACGGTGTGCGGGCCGTCGTTCTGAGCGGCGCTGGCGAGCACTTTTGCGCCGGGCTGGATCTCTCGGAGAACAGCACGCGCGACCCCCTCGACGTGCTGCGCGTCTCGCAGCGCTGGCACAAGGTTTTCCACGACATTCAGTTTGGCGGACGTCCTGTCGTCGCGGTGCTGCACGGCGCCGTCATCGGCGGCGGGCTGGAGCTGGCGCTGGCCGCGCATGTGCGCGTGATCGAGCGCAGCGCGTTTTTCCAGTTGCCCGAGGGCAAGCGCGGTATCTTCGTCGGGGGCGGGGCGTCGGTGCGCGTCGCGCGCATTCTCGGCCCGGACCGCATGACGGAAATGATGCTCACCGGGCGCCGCTACGATGCGACTGACGGTGAGCGCCTGGGCCTGGGTCATTATCTGACGCCAGCGGGCGAAGGTCTCGCCCTTGCCACGCAACTGGCGCGCGACACGGCGGCCAACAGTCCGCTGTCGAACTGGGCGACGATTCATGCGCTCTCGCGCATTCACGATATGTCGATGGCCGACGGGTTGTTCACCGAATCCGTGACCAGCGCATTGATGCTGGCCACGCCTGAAGCGCGCGAGCGCATGGAACGCTTTCTGGGCCGCGCGGCACGCTGAGCGCGTGTCCGATCCTCACGGAGACGAACGTGAAATACGACAACATCGAGCAGGTCGCGGTCATCGGCACGGGTGTCATCGGTGCGAGCTGGGCGGCGTACTTTCTGGCGCGTGGTTTGCGCGTGAGTGCCTGGGACCCGGCGCCCGGGGCGCGCGAGCGTCTGCGCGAAGCGCTCGACGCGCACTGGCCGACGCTCATCCGCATCGGCCTGACGGCGGGGGCGACGCGCGATGCGCTGACCTTCCACGATACGCTCGACGCCGCGCTCGAAGGTGCCGACTTCGTGCAGGAGAGCGGCCCGGAGCGAGAGGATCTGAAGCAGGATCTGTTTCGCAGGATCGACGCTGCGCTGGCGCCGTCGGTCGTGATCGCATCGAGTTCGTCGGGATTGCTGATGAGCCGGGTGCAGTTCGTGTGTGCACATCCCGAGCGCGTGGTGCTCGGGCACCCGTTCAATCCACCGCATCTCATTCCGCTTGTCGAAGTGATCGGCGGCGCGCAGTCCTCGCAGGCCGCTATCGACACCGCGATGCAGTTCTATCGCGCCATCGGCAAGCGCGCCATTCACGTGAAGAAAGAGGTGAAGGGCCATATCGCGAACCGGTTGCAGGCGGCGTTGTGGCGCGAGGCGATGCATCTGGTCGACACCGGGGTGGCGTCCGTGGCGGATATCGACGACGCCATCGCGTACGGTCCCGGCCTTCGCTGGGCGGCGCTCGGTCCGTTCCTGAATCTGCATCTGTCGGGCGGCGCCGGCGGCATTGCCCATTTGCTCGAACATCTCGGCCCGCCGATCGAATCGTGGTGGGCCGATCTCGGCGAGCCAGTGCTGACGGACGAGCTCAAGGCACGCATTACCGCCGGTGTCGAAGCGGAATTGGCCGGACGCGGCAACGCACGGCTCGAAGCCCAGCGCGACGCCGTCATCCTCGGCATTCTCGCGAACAGGACGTAGCGCCAGCCGGTTCGGGATCACGTATCCGGCCATGAATCCGGCCGTGACGAAGGAACGAACGACCGATTCGAAAAAGGAGACACGCATGAGCAAGCCGAAAGTCATCGTCACCATCGCGCCGACAGGCGGCATGGCGTACAAGTCGCAGAACCCCCATCTGCCCACACAGCCGGACGAAATCGCGCGCGATGTCTACGACTGCTACAACGCGGGGGCCAGCGTCGTGGCCATTCACGCGCGTCGTCCGGGCGACGACGGCGCGACATGCAATCCCGCCATCTACCGCGATATCAATCGCCGCATTCGCGACAAGTGCGACATCGTCATCAACAACTCGACGGGTGGCGGCGTGCATGGCGACATGATCGGGCAGGCCGACAACGGTTACTGGGAAATCCTCTGGGAAGAGCGTCTGAAGGGCATGGACGCCGGGGCCGAGATGTGCACGCTCGACGCCACCACGATCATCGCGAGCTTCGGCGGCAAGGAACTGCTGATGCATACGTCGCCCGAGCGCTCGAAGCATCTCGCCATCGAGATGAAAAAGCGCGGCATCAAACCCGAGTGGGAAGTGTTCAGTCCGACGCACATCGTGCAGGACCTCGCCACGCTTACGGCGGCAGGATTCGACGACGAGCCCTTCTTCGTCAACCTCGTGCTCGGCGTGCATCGCGGTTTCCAGAATGCCATGCCGTACACCCCGCGCGTGTTGCAGTCGATGGTCGATCTGCTGCCCAAGGGAAGCATCTTCTGTGTGAGCGGCATCGGCCCGGCGCAACTGCCGTCGGCCATGAATTCGCTGCTGCTGGGCGGGCACGTGCGCGTGGGGCTGGAAGACAACCTGTACTACGAGCACGGTGTGCCGGCGACGAACCAGCAACTGACCGAGCGGGTCGTGCGTCTCGTGCGCGAAATGGGTTATGAGCCTGCCACGCCGGCCGAAGCCCGCGACATCATGGGCTTGCCGCGCAATCGCGACGTGCTGCCGGAGTTCGCCGTGCGTTGATCGGAGGAAGTGCGTCGCAAGCTGTCTGGCCCCAAGAACGAAAAAAAACCCCAGGAGACAAGTCACATGGCGGCAAACAGATTCACACGCAGTTTCACGTCCTCGCTCTGCACGCTGTCCCTGGCTGTGGCCACGGTCTGCGCTGCGTCGCTCGCCACGCCGGCCCATGCGCAACCGGCAGGCGTCACCGTCGGGGTGACGCTCTCGTCGACAGGACCGGGCGCGTCGCTTGGCATTCCGGAGAAACAGGCCATCGGCATGCTCCCGCCCACGCTGGGCGGGCTGCCTGCGCACTACATCGTGCTCGACGACGCGACCGACCCCACCACGGCGACGAAGAACGCGCGTCGTCTGGCGACGGAAGACAAAGTCGACGCGATCATCGGCTCGTCCACGACGCCAGCGTGTCTGGCCGTGGCAGCCGTGGCTGCCGATACGCGCACACCGCAACTGGGGTTGTGTCCGTTCGTGCCGAGTGCGGCGCAAATGCGTTACGTCTTCTCGCTGCCGCAATCGGTCGCGGTCATGGCGGACGCGGTGCTCGACGACATGAAGGCGCATAAGGTCAAGACGCTCGGCTTCATCGGCTTTAACGACTCGTACGGCGAGGCGTGGCTCAAGGACATTCAGGCGCGCGCGGCGGCCCGCCAGATTCAGGTCGCACCGGTCGAGCGCTACGCCCGCAACGACCAGTCCGTAACGGCGCAGGTGCTCAAGGTGATGTCGTCCAACGTGGACGCCGTCATCATCGCCGCGAGCGGCACGCCCGGTGCGCTGCCGATGAGCACGTTGCGCGAGCGCGGCTACAAGGGCCGCATCTATCAGACGCACGGTGTCGCCAACAACGACTTCCTGCGGGTGGCGGGCAAGCACGCCGAGGGTGTGATTCTGCCGGTGGGCAACATCCTCGTGGCCGAGCAGTTGCGTGCGAACCATCCGGGCAAAGCCGTTGCCGTGGACTTCGTCAAACGCTACGAGACGCAGTACGGCGCAGGCTCGCGCAATCTCTTCGCGGGCTATGCGTACGACGCCTACCTGGTGCTCGATCGCGCCGTCGCTGTGGCCGCGAAGCAGGCCCAGCCGGGCACGCAGGCCTTTCGCGACGCCCTGGTCGGCGCGATCGAACAGACTCGCGGCCTTGCGGCGACGCACGGCATGATCAATGTCAGCGCGCAGGACCATTCGGCATATGGCGAAGACGGTCGGGTGCTCGTCACGGTGAAGGGCGGCAAGTGGACGATCGACTGAACATGGCGGCGGGCGGTGCGCGGCGCCTGGCCAGACCGGACATCGAACGCGAGCTTCGCGCAGACGGCAGCTTCGTCATCCGCTCGCGCGCCGCGCTGGGCGAATTCGCGCGCAGCCCGGCCGACTGGCTCGTGCAATGGGCGGCGCGCACGCCGGATGCCGTGTTCGTCGCGCAGCGATGGGCGCCGGGCGAAGGGGCAGCCGATGCGGGGTTGTGGCGACGTGTGACGTACCGCGACGCGCTGACGATGGCGCGCGGTATCGGACAGGCGTTGCTCGATCTCGACGTACCGCGCGAGCGTCCGGTGGTGATCCTGTCGGACAACAGCGTGAACCACGCGCTGCTTGTGCTCGGCGCGATGATGGCGGGCCGTCAGACGGCCATCGTGTCGTCGGCGTACTCGCGCATCGCAAAGGACATGGGCAAGTTGCACGGCATTCTCGCGCGACTCGACCCGGCGCTCGTGTACGTGGAGGATGGCGATGCCTATGCGCGGGCGCTAACCGACGCGCCGATCCGTTGTCCGGTCGTCGCCACCCGGAATGGGCGCGCGCACTGGCTGCGCTTCGACACTTTCGCGGCAACGCCGGTGTGTGCCGAGCTCGATGACGCTTTTGCGCAGGTGCGTCCCGAGGACACGGCCAAATTGCTGCTGACCTCCGGCTCGACCGGCAAGCCGAAGATTGTCGTCAACACGCATCGCATGCTCGCGGCGAACCAGCAGATGATTGCGCAGTGCTGGCACTTCATCGACGAGGCCGCGCCGGTGGTCGTCGACTGGCTGCCGTGGAGTCATACGTTCGGGGCGAATCACAACTTCCATATGGCGCTGCGCAACGGCGGGGCGTTCTATGTGGACGACGGGCGTCCCGTGCCCGAGTTGATCGGGCGCTCCGTCGAGGCGTTACGCGACGTGTCGCCCACGCTGCACTTCAACGTCCCGAAGGGTTTCGAGGCGCTGGCGCCGTTTCTGGAAGACGACGATGCGTTTGCCGCGCGCTTCTTCAGCCGTCTGCAAGTGCTGTTCTACGCGGCGGCGAGCTTGCCGCCCGCGGTGTGGCAGCGCTTCGAACGGCTGGCGTCACGGCACTGCGACACGTTGCCGTTCTTCAGCTCGGCGTGGGGCGCGACGGAGACGTCTCCGCTCATCACCAGCGTGCATTTCCCGATTCCCGGCGCGGGCAATATTGGCGTGCCGGCGCCGGGCAACGAACTCAAGTTCGTGCCCAATGGCGACAAGCTGGAGATGCGCGTGCGGGGGCCGTCGGTGTTTCGCAGCTACGCGGGCGACCCGGTGGCCACGGCCGAGGCGTTCGACGACGAAGGCTTCTATCGCACCGGCGACGCAGGCCGTCTGTCCGACGTGAACGATCCGAGCGCCGGCGTGATTTTCGATGGTCGCGTGTCCGAGGATTTCAAACTGACGAGCGGCACGTGGGTCTGCGTGGGCGCGCTGCGGCTGCGCGCCGTGACGGCGCTCGCACCCTATGCGTCGGATGTGGTGATCGCCGGCCACGACCGCGACGAAATCGGGCTGCTGATCTTCCCGAGTCCGGCCCTGCTGGCCAAGGCCGGGCACGCCGATGCCCTTCACGCGCCGCATGGAGGTAAGGCGATGGCGATGCACGACGACATTCGTTCGCTCGTAGCGCAGGCGCTCGCGCAACTGGCGCAGGACGCGGGCAACTCGCAACGCGCAGCGCGCGCGGTGATTCTGGCGTTGCCGCCGTCGCTGGAGCAAGGGGAGATTACGGACAAGGGTTACGTCAATCAACGCGCGGTGCTGAACTTGCGCGCGCAGGACGTTGCACGACTCTATTCGGACTGCCCGTCGGTCATTCGCCTGGCCCAGCCGTGAAATCGTGCGCATAGGGGCGCATTGCGATTCATCCAGAGATTTATGCGGATTCACGCCTGCATAACTCAGGGGCATGCAAACCCTTTGGCACCCGGTTTGCCGGGCAGGCACCCAAGGCCTTCGAGCGTTGCCTGAACGGCCACGTCGAGCGGGGTATGCGGCACCTCGCCGAGGGTCTCGACGAGGTGCGTGTTATCCATGCGCACGGGCTGCTCCCACAGGTAACGCATTTCCCGCAACTCGCGCAGCGTCGTGACGAAGGGCGACATGGCCGTCATGAGCCACCACGGGAAGCGGCGCGTCTTGACGTCGATACCGTGACGCGACATCACGCGCACGATGGCGTCGGCCATCTGCGTGCCGTCGGCATCCCAATGCCCGGCCATGTGGAAGTTGGAGAAGGCCGGAAGCGTGCGACGGCGCTCGATCAGCATGACCATCGTGCGGGCCACGTCAGGCAGATACGACCATTGATGACCGATACCGGGGGCGTTGGGCACCTGGACGATACGCGTCGTCTGGCCGGGCTTCACGAGCCCTTGGGCGAACCAGCTATTGCGCGTTCGCGGACCGAAGAAGTCACCGGCACGCACGACGATCGTCTGCACGCCATGGCGGCTGGCGTCGCGCAGACGGCCTTCCATCGTCGCGCGAATTTTGCCCTTGCGGGTGCGCGGCCGTTGGGGGGCGTCTTCGCGCAGCACGGGGAACGTTTCCGGACCATAGTTGTAGACGGTGCCCGGCAGGACGATGGTAGCGCCGTGGCGCGTTGCCGCGGCGACCGTGTTATCGAGCATGGGCAGCACTTGCGTGTCCCAGTTGCGATATCCGGGCGGATTGACGGCGTGCAAGATCACATCGCAATCGCGGGCGGCGGCCAGTACGTCGTCCGCGTGCATGGCATCGCCGTCGATCCATTGCACGCCGCTATCGGATGACGACGTACGGGGCGCGCCGCCGCGACGCAGCGCACGCACATGCCAGCCTGCGGCGAGCAACTGTTGCGTCACTTCGCTGCCGATGCCGCCGGTCGCACCCAGCACCAGCGCGCGGGACACTTTCGGTTCGGATGAGTGGGTCATGAGGTTGCTCCTGATTGGGTGTCGGTGATGCCATTCTCCGCGCGACGCGGATAGAATAAAATTGCCTAAAATCATCTATCGGCTATACGTTTTTGTATGACAGAAAATCTCAGTTGGGATCTCTATCGGACGTTTCTCGCTGTGCTGACCGAAGGCTCGTTATCGGGCGCGGCACGTGCGCTGGGCATTACACAGCCCACGGCCGGACGCCATATCGCAGCACTGGAGCAGGCGCTGGGTCAGACGCTGTTTACGCGCTCGCAGACAGGCTTGCTGCCGACCGACGCCGCCCAGTCGCTGCGTCCGCATGCGCAGGCGATGCAGCACACGGCGCTGGCGTTCGAGCGTGCGGCAGCGAGCCACGGCGACGGGGTGAGCGGCGTTGTGCGCATCTCCGCGAGTGAAGTGGTCGGGGTAGAGGTGCTGCCACCGATGCTCACGGGGTTGCGTCGCGCGCACCCGGATCTGACCATCGAGCTGGTGACGACGAACCGCATTCAGGATCTGCTGCACCGCGAAGTGGATATCGCCGTGCGCATGGCACCGCCGCAGCAGGACGCGTTGATCGCGCGTCGCATAGGGAGCATCGACGTCGGCCTGCACGCGCGCGACGACTATCTCGCGCGCTACGGCGTGCCGTCGTCGATGGCCGACCTCGCGCACCATGCAGTGATCGGTTTCGACCAGATGACGCCTTTCCTGCGCGAGGCCACGCGCGGCGTGCCCGCCTGGTCGCGAGACGCCTTCGCGTTCCGGGCCGACAGCGACCTGGCGCAACTGGCGATGATTCGCGCGGGCTACGGGATAGGAGGATGTCAGGTGCCGCTGGCCCGACGCGATGCCCGGCTCGTGCGGATACTGCCGAGCGCCTTCCGTTTCAAGTTGCAGACTTGGGTCACGATGCACGAAGACTTGCGTTCGAGCCCCCGCTGCAAAGTCGCATTCGATGCCCTCGTGGCCGGAATGACCGCCTACATGGCCGGATAAGGCTGAGATCCGGCAAATACCGAATGTCATCGGAGAATTGTGTGATATACAATATATCAATAACATCAACGATCACGAGACAATCACCGCGCCATGTTCGACCCTTCATTGTTCGGACGCATGTCACCGGACGTCATCGCGTCCACGCCCATTCCCTGCGCCGCGCCTGAGTCTGCGCAGGCTTCCGGCTCGATCCCATCATTCGCTGCGCTCGCCCCCGGACGTCATTCGCTCGGTCTGAGCGAGACGCGCGACGCTGTCCTCTATGTCCCTGACGGTTTGCCGACGGACCAGCCCGTTGCGCTATTCGTGATGTTTCACGGGGCCGGCGGTTTCCCGGAGAAGGTGCTGCCGTTCATCGAGCCGCATGCCGACCAGCATAGGTTTCTCGTTCTCGCGCCGCATTCGACCTTCCCGACGTGGGACATCGTGATCGGTGGCAATGGGCCCGATCTGGAGCGTCTGCAAGTGGCGTTGCGCCTCGTTGCGGCACGCTACCGGCTCGACGCCGGGCACGTGGCGTTCGCCGGCTTCTCGGACGGGGCGAGCTACGCGCTTTCCATCGGCGTGACAAACGGCGATATCGCGAGCCATGTCATTGCGTTCTCGGGCGGGTTCATGTCGATCTTCGTGCAGGAAGGGCAGCCGAAGATCTTCATCGCGCACGGGTTGATCGACGAGCAACTGCCGATTGCCACCAGTGGCCGTCAGAACGCCAACAAGCTCAAAGCGGCGGGCTACGATGTGCAATTCGTCGAATTCGACGGGCTGCACATCATCGAGCCGGGCGTCGTGGCCCGTGCCATTGACTTCTTCCTTGCCTGACGCGCGCGCTGCGAAGCAGTTCAACGGTCGGTTGGCCAAGCGATAGCGCGTTCAAGCGGCCAAGCACGCAAGCGTCAAACGCCTCACATGCCTTACACGCCATACGGGGAGTGCCGTCCATGGATTTCGAAATTCCCGAGTCACTGATTCATCCGCTGATGCAACTGATCGGCGCCGATTCGCCCCTGGGCAAGCAGTTGACGGCCTACGGCGTATGCCGGGGCAACATGCTGGTATCGAGCGAATGGTTCGACGCCAAGTCGCTCAACACGCTCTACGTGCTGTGCAAATCGCAGAACGAGCGCGCGCTGATGTTTCAGATGCTTGCGCTCGATAACGCCTATAACGCGCCGCAGGCACGGGTGATCCCGAGTCTGGACAAGCTGGTGCCGGGGCTCGTGGCGTATCTCGCACGCGACGTGATCGACGGCTGGCTGTATCAGCGCCATCGCGACGGCGCGTTGTTGCCGTGGCTGGTGCGGCGTTTGCGTTACGTGGAGCCGGATCAGGGCTCGCCATACGTCGTCGTGGACATGCTGGCGAACACCATGCAGTCGGCGAATCTGAGTCCGACGGAGCATCGTCCGCGGCGCTCGGGCATGACGACGGCGCTGGTCTTCACGCGCGACGATATCGTGAACCGCACCATTCCCGAATTGCTCGCGGAATTCGGCTTCTACAAGGAGTGTGCGGAGTTCAAGCACGAATACGAACAGCATGCGCAGCGCTTTTTGCGCGTGCAGCGGGCGTTCGGCGCGCAGTTCGTGTTGAGCCGCGCGGCGTTTTCCGTCGATCCGAAGGGCGCGACGGAACTGATTCGCGTGGGCGACGGCGTGACGGCGAAGTGCGTCAACGACGAAGCGCGGCTCGAGCGCAATTTCGAGATGGCGTGCGACGCCGACTTCTGGCGCAACGCCGAGATCGACCGGGCGTTCGAGACGATTCCGCTGCACTGCTATGTACATGTATTCCATCTGGACTGGCACCGCAATCTCTGGGTGCACGTGCAGAACATGACCGAATACGACTATCAGCCCGGCCTGCGCGACAAGCTCGTGTTGCCGGCGCATCATCACGATCTGATCGACATCCTGACGTCGAACATGGATGTGATGATGCCCGACTTCGTGCCAGGCAAATCGGGCGGCGCGACGATCCTCTGTCAGGGCGCGCCGGGGCTGGGCAAGACGCTCACGGCGGAGATTTACTCGGAGGTCGTCGGCAAGCCGTTGTATCGCGTGCATTCCGGGCAATTGGGCACGACGGCGGCGTCGGTGGGCGCCACGCTCATGAGCATTCTGCGACGCGCCATGCGCTGGAACGCGATCCTGCTGCTCGACGAAGCCGACGTGTACATCCGTCGTCGCGACAACGATCTGGAGCACAACGCCATCGTCGCGGAATTCCTGCGCTCGCTGGAATACTTTCACGGCCTGCTGTTCATGACGACGAACCGGATCGGCGACGTGGACGACGCCATCCTGTCGCGCTGTATCGCCACGATCCACTACGAAGTCCCGTCGCCGGCAGATGCGCGACGGTTGTGGCGCATGCAGGCGGAGCAGGTCGGCGCGTATCTCGACGACGGCCTGATCGAAACGCTTGCGTCCCGTTATCCGCAAGCGAGCGGGCGCGACATCAAGGAACTGATGAAGCTGGCGAGCCGCTACTGCAAGGTCAAGGGCATGCCGTACACGGAAGACGTGTTTCGCCTGTGCGGACTTTTCCGTGGCTACGACGGATGAAGTGGCGCACGAGGCAAGGACCGATGCCGCGCGGCGATCATCAGAAAAAATCATGAAACGCCGCAACATCCTGATATGCGGGAAAACTAGAGGCGCGCGCGGGCGCTGGTCTGGCTATATTGAATCCGGACCGGTGCTGACGTCGCGGCGAATCTCTGACGAGGCGAATGCCTTGTTCGCGAACCTCTGATTGTGCTGCGCCGCGCCATTTCATGATGTACGGCAAGGAGACGCAGTGGAGACGCATGGCGAACTGCACCGGGCGATTCTGAACAACATCCCGGATCAGGCGTGGCTTAAGGACACCGAGTCGCGCTACATCCTTGTCAACGATGCCTTCATGGCCGCATGCGGGCGCAGCGAGGCCGACATTATCGGCAGCACCCCAGACAAGGTCTGGTCCTCCGAATGGGGACGGGTCTATCTCGCCACCGACAAAGCGGTAGTGGCAAGCGGCGTGCGGCGGCGCTACGAGGAGAGCCGCCCCGGCGCCGATGGCGCGCCGCGCTGGTTCGATACCGTCAAGATGCCCGTGCGCGACGCGCATGGGCGCATCGTGGGTACCGTCGGCATTTCACGCGATATCACCGACCGGAAACGCTCCGAGATGGCGCTGCTCGATTCGCGCGCCCAGTTGCGTCAACTCTCGGCGTACCTGCAAACGGTGCGCGAAGCGGAGCGCACGCGCCTCTCGCGTGAGCTTCACGACGAACTCGGACAATGGCTGGGCGGCTTACGGCTGGGTCTGAGCTATCTGGAGACGCAGCCGGACATGCCCGCCGCCGATCAGTCCGCCCATCTCCAGATGCTCAAGGAACTGGTCGACGAGACCATCGACGCCGTGCACCGGATCGCGGCGGACCTGCGTCCGGCGGTGCTCGACGAGCTCGGTTTGCACGCGGCGCTGGAGTGGCTCACGGAGTCGTTCGCGCAGCGCCACGGCCTGCCGTGCGAGCTGGTGATGCCCGAGGCGGTGACCGCTTGCCTCGACAGCGAGTGCAGCACGGCGATCTTCCGCATCGTGCAGGAGTCGCTGACCAATGCCAGCCGTCATGGGCAGCCCACGCACGTCCGCGTGGCGCTCGACGTGCGCGACGGCCACTGCCATGTCAGCGTTGCCGACGACGGCCGGGGCATGGAGACCACCCGCGCCGGACACGGCCAGCGGCTCGGTCTGATGGGCATGCGCGAGCGGGCGCTGATGCTGGGTGGCGCGTTCGAGATCGAGAGCGCGCCGGGGCAGGGCACACGCGTCATGGTGCGCATTCCGGCGCGTGCGGCAGCGGGCGGCATGACACAGAGCGCGACGTCGGGCGCGACGAACGAGGCGGGGTGGTCATGCGCGTCATGATTGCCGACGACCACGCGATCATTCGCGACGGTCTGAAAAAAATCATCGCCACGGCGCCCGACATGCAGGTCGTATCGGAGGCGGTGGATGGTGACGACGTGCTCAAGCGGCTGCGTCTGGCGAGCGTGGACGTGTTGTTGCTCGATATGTCGATGCCGGGCAAGAGCGGCATTGCGCTGATCGCCCAGATCAAATCCAGCTATCCGTCATTGCCGATACTCGTGCTGAGCATGTACCGCGAATCGCAATACGCGGTGCAGGCCATTCGTGCGGGGGCCGCCGGTTATCTGACGAAGAACGCCGAGTCGGAGCAATTGATGAGCGCGATCCGGCGTGTGGCGCGCGGTGGCACGGTGGTTTCACCGCTGGTGGCCGACAAGCTCGTGCGCCAGTTGCAGCAACCGGCCGAGACGTTGCCGCACACGCGGCTCACCGCGCGCGAATTCCAGATCTTCCAGATGCTCGTCGAAGGCAACGGCATCAACGACATCGCGCGCTGCCTGTCGCTGTCGGCCAAGACCGTCAGCACTCACAAGGCCAACATCCTCACCAAGATGGACATCGCGTCCACCGCTGGCCTCGTGCACTACGCCATTGAACACGGCCTGATCGTTGCGGGTACCGACGCCTGACTCCGCCTGACGACACCGGCCGAACGTTAGGCCGCGCTGCCCGTGGCGCACGCTATCCCATTTCGATTGCTGCACCGCTTTTAGGGAAATTCCTAGGCGAAAACCAGTAAATCCTGATGCCCCAAGGGCGGCCACTCACCTAATCTTGGTTCAGGCCGTTGCCACCCGGCCGGCACTGCGTGCGTTGCCTCGCCTCTGCCGGCAAGCCACTTTCCCACTTTCATCCGTGACGTAAGGAGACCGCACCATGCATGTGGACCTGCTGATCAACAACGTGTGCGTGCGTGACGATGCGCCGCTCGTGGACATCGCCATCAAAGGCGGGCGTATCGCCGCGATAGAGCCGGGCATCGATGCCAGCGCCGACGAGCAGATCGACGCGCAAGGCCGTGCGGCGATCCCGGGGCTTGTCGAGGCGCATCTGCATCTGGACAAGGCGTTGCTGCACCGTCGTCTGCCGGCGCGCTTCGGCACGCTCGACGAGGCGATTCGCGTGACCGGCATTCTCAAGAGCAAGCAGGAGCGGGAAGACGTGCTCGATCGCTCGCGTCAGGTGCTCGACATGGCGGTCAAGAACGGCACCGTCGCCGTGCGTGCGCACCCCGACGTCGATCTGATTCAGGGTTTGATCGGTGTGGAGACGCTGCTCACGCTCAAAGACGAATACGACAGCCTGCTGGACCTGCAAATCGTGGCGTTCCCGCAGGAAGGCATTCTCAAGTCCAAGGGCACGTATGAGTTGATGATCGACGCGCTGCGCATGGGCGCGGATGTCGTGGGCGGATGCCCGTACAACGAGCTGAACTGGGAGGACACGAAGCGCCACATCGACATTGTGTTCGAGCTGGCGCAGCGCTTCGACGCCCCCGTCGACATGCACGCGGACTTCGCGGACGACACGGCCGACCAGCGCTTCGCTGCGATCTCCTACATCGCGCAGAAAACCATCGAAACCGGTTATCAGGGACGTGTCTCTCTGGGCCATGTCACGAGCCTGGGTGCGCTCGATAACGACGAACTCGCGCCGGTGATCGAGCAGATTCGTCTCGCGGGCATCAGCATCGTTACGCTGCCCGCGACCGATCTCTATCTGGGCGGGCGCAAGGACACGCAGAACCCGCGGCGTGGCCTCACGCCCGTGAAGGCGCTGCACAGCGCAGGGGTGAATGTCGCGTACTCGTCGAACAACGTGCGCAATGCGTTCACACCGTTCGGCAAGGCCGACATGTTGCAGATCGGCAATCTGCTCGCGCACGTGGCGCAGTTCGGTGTGCCCGAGCATCAGCAGGCGATTCTCGACATGGGCACGCACAACGCCGCGCGCGCCATCGGGCTCTCGCACGACTACGGCATCGCCGTGGGCAAGCAGGCCGATCTGATCATTCTCGACACGTTCCGGGTGGCCGACGCGCTGCTCGATATCCCGCCACGCCTGTGGGTCATCAAACGCGGCCGGATCACGGTCGTCACGCAGCACCACTGCGAAATTCACCGGCACTCATGTTGTTGTGCGCAATGAAGTTCTCATAAAACTCAAGGAGACAATCATGAAGAAGCTGCCTGCGGAAGTCGTTGCCTCACTACTTGCTGTCACCACCATCCCGATCGCGATGCTGCCGCTGCATCTGCCGCCATGGGCGATCTTCATCAGTTGGGCGGCGACCTTCGCCATGGGCGGCCCCTCGCTGGTGAACCTCAAACGCATTTGGGCGACGCTGCCCGTGGGCGCGTTCTTCGCATTCCTCATCGTGCTGGGATTCAAGCAGGCGGCCACCCAGTTCAGCGGCAACGCGCTGGTGATGGCCGAGATGGTGATTCTCTTCGTGGGCAACGGCTCGATGATGGCGCTCGCGCGGTTCTTCCCCGGCCTGAACTTCATTCCCGGCATGTTCTTCGGCTTTGCCACGTACTTCGCCACGCTGTTCGGCGGCTTCGGTCCGGTGGCGCAAGACCCGCTCGCGGCGCTTGGCGCCGCCGTGGCGATGAACGCCCTCGGCCCGGTCTACGCCTGGGTGAAGGAGCGCTACTCGGCGCCGGAAGTCTCGCACCAACGCCACTGGAAGGGCTGGAAGGCGGAAGTCTGAGCAGCGATCTGAGCATTGACGATGGAAGGACGAAGCGTCTGCCAGTGTCGGGCGGGCTTCGTCTTCCCATGACATTCCCTGGGGAGACGGCATGACGTTCGTAGAAAAAATGACCGATGGGCTCGCACCGACACAGCCGGTCACGACAGGCGACGCCGCTAGCAGCACCACGCGTCGCAACTTTCTGATGGGCACCGCTGCGCTGGCGGGCAGCGCCGTGTTGCCTCTCACGGCAGCCGACGCAGCCGAAGCGGTGGCGCCTGCCGTGACGGCCAGAACCGGCCCCGGCAACCTTGGTGGCGATACGGAGCGGCGTCTCGCACAGTCGACTCGCGGCATGGTCACGAGCCCGCACGAGCTGGCGAGCGAGGCGGGCCTGGAGGTGCTGCGCGCGGGCGGGAACGCTATCGAAGCCGCAATTGCCATCGGCGCGGTGTTGAGCGTGACGTATCCGCATTTCACCGGTCTGGGCGGCGACGCCTTCATGGTCATCAGCGACCGCGACGGCAATGTGCGCACGCTCTCCGGCATCGGGCAAGCCGCCGCGCAGACACCCCAATACGGCAGTACGATTCCCGTGCGCGGGCCGGGGGCAGCACTCACCACGGCGGCGACGGTCGCTATCTGGGACAAAGCCTTCGAGTTCAGCCGCAAGCAGTGGGGCGGCCAACAGGCCTGGTCGTCGCTGTTCTCACGGGCGACCGAATATGCCGCGAACGGCTTTCCGGTCACGCCGTCGCAGCACTTCTGGCAGACGTATCGCGCGGGCGAGCTGTCGAACTGGGACGGTTTCTCATCCGTCTTCATGCCGGACGGCCGCATTCCGCAGGCGGGCGAACGCTTCTATCAACCGGCGCTCGCACGAAGCCTCGACAGCATCGCCACGCACGGCGGACGCGAATTCTACGAAGGCGATCTGGCCGGACGAATCGCCGCCGGACTCAAACAAGTGGGCTCACCGCTGCGCGCCGACGATCTGTCGCGGGCGCAAGCGCGTGAAGAAGTCGCGCTGCGCGTGGCGTACCGCGACGGAGAGTTGCTGGGCTTGCGTCCGCCCACGCAAGGGGTGACGACGCTCGAGATCATGGGCATTCTGAATCGCTTCGATCTCAAGTCGATGCCCGAGGGCAGCGCCGATTACTATCACGTGCTCGTCGAGGCCGTGAAGCTCGCATTCATCGACCGCAATCGTTACGTGGCCGACCCCGATTTCGTCGACGTCCCCGTGGATCGCCTGCTTTCCAGCGCAAACCTCGACGCCCACGCGCGCAGCATCCGCATGGACCAGGCGATGCCCTGGCCGCATGTGTTCAAGACCGGCGATACGGTGTATATCGGCGCGGCCGATAGCCAGGGCAACTGCGTGAGCATGCTGCAAACGGTCTATTTCGACTGGGGCAGCGGCGTGGTGCTGGGCGACACCGGCGTGCTGTGGCACAACCGGGGGGCGTCGTTCAGTCTCGATCCGGCAAGCCCCAACGTGCTGCGCGGCGGCAAGCGGCCTTTTCATACGCTCAATCCGGGCATGTACCTCAAGCAGGGCCGCCCGCAATTGCTCTACGGCACGCAAGGGGCTGATGGACAGCCGCAGACGCTGGCGGCCGTGCTCACGCGTTTGATCGATTACGAGATGGATCCGCTGACGGCGCTCAGACGCCCGCGCTTCCTGCTCGGCAAAACGTTCTCCGACACACGCGACAGCCTCAAGCTCGAACAGGACGCCGGCGCTGACGTATTCACGGCACTCGCGGCACGCGGGCACGAGATGAGCGCACTGCCGCCGCAGAGTCAGTTGGCGGGGCATCCGGGGGCGATTCGCATCGGCGCGCAGGGGCAGATGAGCGGCGCGCACGATCCGCGCAGCGACGGCCGGGCATTGGGCGTTTGAGGAACGAACCCCAACTCGGATAACGCGCGACGCGACACCCGGGAACGCCGCAAACCCCAGTTGCCGGGCGTGCGTCGCGCGTGATACAAGTGCTGCCATCCATCCACAATATCAATACAAGCCATGGCTGGCAGTGCAAAAGCGAATCGACCGCCGAATCGATCGCTCTTCGATCTGGACCTGTTGCGCTCGATCGTCATGGTGGCCGATTGCGGCAGCTTCACCACCGCGGCTGCGCGTCTGCATTCCACGCAGTCCACCGTGAGCCAGAAGGTGCGGCGTCTCGAAGACATGGTGGGCCACAAGCTGCTCGACCGGGGCAATCGCGAAGTGCTCGCGACCGACGCAGGCGAGCTGTTGCTCGGCTACGCGCGGCAGATGCTCGCGCTCAACGAACAGATGTTCGAAGCGCTTTCCGGCGCCGTGGTGGCCGTGACGGTGCGTCTGGGCGTGCCGGAAGACTTCGCGACGGGAGCCACGACACAGGTGCTCGCGCGCTTTAACCGTCAGTATCCGCAGGTCAAGCTCGAAGTCACCAGCGGCCTGAGCCGGGATCTGCTCGGCAGCTACGATCGCGGCGAACTCGATCTCGTGCTCGTCAAGCAGCGTCGCAACAGTCGTGAGCCGGTGGCGAGCCGCCCTGAAAAACTCGCGTGGATCGACAGCGCCCGGCATCCGTCGTTCGGACTTGATCCTGTGCCACTCGTCACGTTCCCGACGCGCGGGCTGTATCGCGACGACATGATCAATGCGCTGGAGGCGATGGGCCGCCACTGGCGCATCAGTTTCACCAGTTCGAGCCTGAGCGGCATTCAGGGCGCGGTCGCCGACGGAATGGGGATCAGTCTGGTGCCGCCGCGCGCTGTCTTGCCGGGACATGTGGTGTTGGGCCGCGCGCAAGGGCTGCCGGTGATCGATACGTTCGAGTTGGCGATCTTTTATCGACCGACGGCCGACGCCATGGTGGGCGCACTTGCCAAGGTGCTCGTGGGAATGCTGGCATCGAAACCGCGCGCGTCGAAATAGGCGACACGCGCGGTGAAGTCCTGCGCAAAATGTCACAAGACGTTGCGAAACGCAGGCACAGGGGGCTTACTTCGGCTGTGCACCCAGCGTGAGCGTCATGTGACGGTTGACGTCCTTGTACAGCAGGTAGCGGAACGGGCCGGGACCGCCCGCGTAGCAGGCCTGCGGGCAGAACGCGCGCAGCCACATGAAGTCACCGGCTTCGACTTCCACCCAATCCTGATTCAGACGGTAGACGGCCTTGCCTTCGAGCACGTACAGGCCGTGCTCCATCACGTGCGTTTCCGCGAACGGAATCACGCCGCCGGGCTGGAACGTCACGATGTTGACATGCATGTCGTGGCGCATGTCCTGAATGTCGACGAAGCGTGTCGTGACCCAGCGGCCATCGGTGCCCGGCATCGGGATCGGCTCGACGTCCTGCTCGTTCTTCACGAACGGCTCGGGATACGGCAGTCCTTCCACGGCCTGATAATGCTTGCGAATCCAGTGAAAGCGCGCGGTGCTCTGGCTGTTGTTGCGCAGTTGCCAGTCGGTCGCGGGCGGAATGAACGCATAGCCGCCGGGTGTGAGGGTGTTGGCCTTGCCTTGAATCGTCACCGTGATTTCGCCCTCGACGACGAACAGCACGCCTTCGGCCTTGTCGTCCTGCTCGGGCTTGTCGCTGCCGCCGCCGGCACCGACTTCCATGATGTATTGCGCGAACGTCTCGGCGAAGCCCGAGAGCGGACGTGCCAGCACCCACAGCCGGGTGTTGTCCCAGAACGGGAGATGGCTCGTGACGATGTCGCGCATCACGCCCTTCGGGATGACGGCATACGCCTCGGTGAACATGGCGCGGTCGGTGAGCAATTCCGTTTGGCCCGGATGCCCGCCGTGCGGCGCGTAATACGTGGTCTTCGACATTGCTGTTTGCTCCTGAGTCATTCTGTTTTTCTCCCCATCGTTCGTCGTCCGCCGTCAGTCATTCGTCGACGGGCGCCTCGGCCACGATCTGCGCCTGGGGGCGCGCACAAACCGCTTCACCTCGGCACGACAAACGCGTGCGATGCCGCCGCCCGCTGCAGATGGCGGCGTCGCGCATGACAGTCAGGTCGGGGTGGACCCTGCTGTGTCTTGAAGCAGGGCGGGGTCCAGCGCGAGTTGCGCCGGGCCGCCCCAATAACGTCCATGACGAATCACTGCGCGGGCTGCCGGTGCGGCGGCTACGGCTGCGGCGGCGTTCGGTGCGTCGAGCACGACGAAGCTCGCTTCGTTGCCTGCGCGCAGGCCGTAATCGGCCTTGCCGACGACCGCGGCGGCGGCATTCGTCGCCATGTCCAGCGCGACGCACAGATCCTCGTCCGTATAGAAACCCGAGCGATAGCCGATGAGCATCGCGCGTTGCAGCATGTCGCCGTTACCGTACGGCCACCAGCTGTCCTGAATATTGTCGTTGCCCGTGAACACGCGCACGCCCGCTTCGCGCAGACGCAGGATCTGCGGGAACGCCCGGTCGCCGGGGGCGTTGGTCATGATCGAGATGCCGGCGTCGGCCAGCGCACGGGCGATGATGTCGAGCTCGGCGGCGCCAATGTCGCCCAAGCCGTAGGCATGACTGACGCACACGCGTCCCTGCAATCCGGCCGCCTGCGTGCGCGACGCGATGCGATGCAACTGCGCGAGGCCGATATCGCCGGGCTCGTGCAAATGGATGTCGATCTTCGTGCCGTGTTTCTCCGCAATGCCGAAGATCACGTTCAACTGACCGTGGGGATCGCCGTCGAGCGTTGTCGGGTCGATCCCGCCCACGACCTGAACCCCTTCGCGTACCGCGGATTCCAGCACCTCGGCAGTGCCCGGGCAACTCATCACGCCGGCCTGCGGGAACGCTACGAGTTCGATATCGAGCCATTCGCGCCACTTATCGCGCATGGCCGTGATCTCGTGCAGATGCGTGAGGCCGGTGCTGGCGTCGACGTCGACATGACAACGCATGGCAACCGTGCCGAACGACACCGTTTGCCGCATTAGCGTGTCTGCGCGCTGGGCCATTGGCGCGGCCGCGGCAATCTGCTGCTTCTCGGCGGCGAGACGCTCGCGCAGCGTGGCGGCCGGGCGATGGGCGCGCCAGCGGTCGCCGACGAAGCTCTTGTCCAGATGGATGTGCCCGTCGACAAAGCCCGGCAAGACGAGTTTGCCTTGCAGATCGATGACTTGCGCGCCTTGGGTGTCGGGTGTTTGCGGCAGGGGCGCGCCGACGTACGTGAAGCGTGCGTCGCGCGTGACAAGGGTGATGGGCTTGCCATCGGCATCGACGGCGCCAACGAAAACGCGATGATGAATGGAATTCGCGGAGCTCGGGGAACGGGTGGAACACATGGGTGCGGCCTCTGTACTGCCCGGGGCCTCGCTGGCGCTGCGTTGCGTGTGGTGGGCGCAGCCGCGCCGCGGGGTCTCGTGGGGGGTGAAACGGCGGGGTAAGCGTTACAAGATAGCGAACCGGTCGCACATCGACAAATTAAATATCAAAATGCGGGGCATTCGATTTCTGAATGGCTGGCGGCGACGCAAAAAGCGCCGGTGTACGGCGCTTGTCTGGGGCGTTCATGGCAGCGGGAGGCTTACGGCACAATGATCCGCAGCGGCCAGCGCAAGCGCCCAAGCACGTTCGCATCGCGATCCGTGACCAGGGCGTCGACACTCACCTCGGCCGTGCCACTGCCGACGACCGCCGCCTGCCAGAAAGCGTCCGGCGCTTCGTGTGCGACGGCCTCCTCGGGCGTGCCCGCTTGTGGCGCGTACCGCACGGCGTGTTCTTCGACGTGAAGCTGTAGCTTGCCCAGCGTGGTTTCGCCGTCAAGCGATAGTTGTAACAGCAGGGCATGTTCGCCGCGCATCGCGAGCGGGGTCCAGCGCAGCCGCAACTGCGCGCCGGGGCGCACGTCGATCTGCCAACTGGAGGCGCTCAAGCCGGTTAGCGCATCGCCACGGGGCGCCAGGGCGAAGCATTCGGCGCCGTCGACGTCCACGGGTTCGGTCGCCGCTTCGGGGTGTTTGTCGAGCAGTGTCACCGTATCGATGACGAGCAGCACATCGGCGATGGTGCCGGCGTTGCCGCTATCGCCGCCGTTGCCACCGTTGCCGCAGGTCTTTGCGTCGGACATGAAGGCTCCTCGCCTTGGACCGCCGTCGCCGCGATCCGCCTCGCGCGGAACCACGCGTGACGGACGGCGGCATGGCGTGGGTCAGTTGTTGCGAATGGAGATGAACGGATCCCACTGATAGCAGCCGAGCAGATTACCGCTGCGATCCAGGATCTGGAACTGGAAGTGATACGTCACGCGCCCTGTCTTGAGCGTTTCGCACGACCAGAAGTAGTTCGAGACTTCTTGTTTCTTCGGCTTGGTCGGGTCCTGCGGATTCGGCACCGGGATGGTGACTTTCGCCTCCCGTGGCGACGGCGGCGAGATCAGGTCGTTGCCCTGGTTGCCGATGAATTTGTAAAAGATACAGGACTGCTCGAAACCGAGCGAGAGAGAGCATTCGCGCCAGCGGATGACGTCCCCGACGGTCGCAGCGACATCTAGCTCGCCGCCTGCCTGTCCACTCACGACATTGTTCTGCGTCACGATCATGAAGACGTGCTTGAAGTCGATGACCGGCGGATTCGACATGCTGGAGTTCTTGCCGTACCGGTCGACGATCGTCTTGGTGTCGATGCTGACCAGTACATCGGTGATTTCTGACATGTGTTTCTCCACGAAAGGCTGAGTTGAACGCCGTCGATCAGGCGAGATGACGGCCCGGAAACGCCGCAACGCGTTTCACCGGTGAAGCATAGAAAGGGGATGGGGGATGGACAACCTCGCGCTGGCTGTGCACTTAAAGTGCAATCGGCGGGCGAAGCGTTGTCAGGCTTGGCGCGCGCCCGGGATACGCCCGATCGTCAGGCGCGCACCAAGCGGCGAATTGGAGGGATATCAACAAAACAGCCCATGCGCGATGTCGGCACGGGCTGCCGGGACTTTCGTTGAGCGGCGTCGTTACTGGCTTGCGGAGCTGTCGAGACGTCGCGGATCGATCTCCAGCGCCGTGCGCTGGCGGATTTCGCCGTTCGCGGCATCGCCGTCGCCCGCAGTGGCGCCAGACGGCTTGCCGGCGCGCGCCGCGTCGTTACGCATCACGGACTCGAGCAGCGTCATCAGATCGGTGGTGCTCGACGCGGAGAGCGGCGTCGTGACGTCGCTCACGAGCTTGGCCATCTCGTAGCGCTGCACCTGCGTCGTCTGGCGGACGGCGCGGCGAACCTGCGCGTGGGCGAGCAACCCGTCGCGGTAGCCCACGTCGACATGACTCGTTGCCGAGTCCTGGACTTTCAGATACTCGTAGTTCTGCGACTTCGGATCGCTCGTCAGATTCAGCGGCACGCCTGCCCAGAGCGAGCGGTGATAGCTCGCGGAGAGCGTGGCCTGGGTTTGCTGCTGGAGGGTGCGATTGAGCGTGTCCTTGCCGCCGATCTGGGTGTTCTGCGAGATCTGATAGTCGAACGTATCGGTTTCCGAGGGGCGCATCGGATTCGGTGCCTTCGTCGTCTGCGAAATCGACGCACTGAAGTCCGCCAGCCCGCTCAGCACCGACTTGTCGGCATTGCTCAGCGCAATGCGCGGCAACGTGGCCGGCGCCGGATAGTGGCTGTTCAGGTCGGTGAAGGCGGCTTTGAACAGGCGCATGAGCGAGGCGTCGCCGTTGCCACGGGTTTGCGCCGTGTCGAAGCGGGTGAGCCAGGCGTCGAGCGCGGCGGCTTGTGCTTTGGGGCTGCCGATGGTTTGCAGATTCTTCAGATCGACGTTGACGTCGAACTTGCCACTGGCGCCATCGACATGCATCGAGCGCTGCGTCGCATCGGCGTGGAAGCTGATGTCTTGCGGCGTAGTGCTGTTCGCGCCGAGCGTGGCCGACAGGTCGACGGACGTGAGCACCGACGTGTCGAACCCCGTCAGCCCGCTGAAATCCATGACCGGCGGCTGCTTGGCCAGACCGTTCACGGCGTTCTGGAACGCGTCGGCGAGTTTGCCGAGTTGATCGCGTTCGGCGTCCGTGAGGGTGCCGTTCGTGACGGAGAACTCGGCGGACAGCCCGTCGTCGTCGCTACCGAGCTTAACGCTCACTTGCGCACCGCTCGCGGTCGTGATCGACAGTGCAAAGCGGTTGTCGGCGCTCGACTGAAGCTTCGCTTGCTGCACCGCCAGATCGATGCCGGACGCAGGCGTGGCCGAGTTCGACCGGATCGCGCTCTGCGAGTACGACGTGGCCCCGGTGGCGATGGCGGACATCAGTTTCGCCCCGAGCTGGTCGAGACGGTTGCCCAGCGCCGATGTCGTGACATTGCCGGACATCAGCAACGAGAGCGAATCGGACGGTACTTGCCGCCAGACCAGCGCGCCGCCGTTGGCGACCGGCTGGGTGTACGTCGGCCAGTTGGCGACGGGCGGCGTCTGCGAGAGCGTGACGCGCGTCGAGTCCGTGGCGATCTGGGACGCCGTCAGGTTGGCCCCGGCTGTGCCGGACACACTGCCAGGACTGGTTGCGCGCGACGCAATGTTGCCGGTCGTCAACGGGAGAAGGTTGGTTGCCGTATTGATGGACATCATCGGGGGGCGTGTCGTCAGGCCTATTCTGGTAAGCCCCGGTAAGGAATTGGGGGCGATCAAGAGGATTAACGACTCGCAGACGCCATTATTTAATGCGGCCTGTCAATTTCCATGCGTACCATCGCGGTGCGCCTGACGGGCGGTGCGTCGCCCGCCGGCCCCGATCCCAGGCGGCACTTGCGTGACAACGCGAAATCATGGCATGATGAAACATCAAAAGTTACGTAAATGCGGGAGCCAGCCCATGCAACAAGACACCATCGCGATGTTCGATCAGCACGCGGCGACGTATGACCTGGTTTGCCCGTCAGGCACTTGAAGGTTGAGGTCACCATGAGAAGCGACAGCCGACTCTCCCGCATGCTCCACGTGCTGCTGCACATGGCGCGGCACGACGCGCCGTTCACATCCGAACAACTCGCTCAGATGCTGCGCACCAACCCCGTGGTGGTCAGACGCACCATGGCCGGCCTGCGCGACGCCGGTTACGTGCGCTCCGACAAGGGGCATGGCGGCGGCTGGTCCATCGCGTGCGATCTGCGCGACGTGACCCTGCTCGATATCCATCGCGCGGTGGGCGGCCCGAATATCTTCGCAATCGGGGTGGAAAGCGACAACCCGGAATGCGCCGTCGAGCGCGCCGTGAATGCGGCGCTCGACGATGCGTTGCGCGAGGCCGAGGCCATCCTCATCGCCCGGCTCGGCGCGATCTCGCTGGCCGATCTGGCCGACCGTTTCGACGCCCTGTGTTCGCAGCGCGAGATGTCGGCCCACTGAGCGTTGCCCTTCGCCGGTTTCGTCCCCGACTACTGCTGGGCCGCCAACTGCGCCTTGATGGCCGCTTCCGTCTTGTCGTAATCGCCTTCGCCGAAGTGGGTGTAGACGATCTTGCCGGACTTGTCGACGAGATAGAACGCGGGCCAGTACAGGTTGTCGTAGGCCTTCCAGGTCGCGTAGCGGTTGTCTTGTGCCACCGGATAGGTCAGACCGAAGTGGCGAATGGCGTCACGTACCTTGTTGGTATCGCGCTCGTATGCGTACTCGGGCGTATGCACGCCGACCACGACCCATCCCTGATTCTCATATTTCTGATACCACTGCTGTACATGCGGCAGCGTGTGGATGCAGTTGATGCACGAGTAGGTCCAGAAATCGACCAGCACCACCTTGCCGCGCAGTTGCTGCATTGTGAGCGGCGAGCTGTTGAGCCAGTTGTCGATGCCGGCGAATTCCGGGGCGGCGACACCGGTGACGGGCCGCGCCTGCGACGGCGCGCAAGCCGCGAGCCCGGTGAGGGTGAGGGCAACGAAGGCACTTCTGAGCAGCGTCAGCATGGCAATTTTCTCCTGAGAGCAGTGCAACGGTTTGGGTGAGTCGGTCGTGGTATTTCACTGCGCAGGCGTATCTGCCATGTGTGCGGGGGCCCCCATTTCGGCAATGTCGTGTATCCGGACGGCCCCCGGATGCACAGTGATACAAACGGGGGCGGCGTTTGGTCTATAAAGCAGTCAGCGATCGCGCCGCCGGCGCGGGCTCACCCCGGAGTCGAGATGTCGTCCGAACCGCTGCAAGGTTCCTGCCATTGCGGGGCCGTCCGTTTTGAAGTTCTCACGCCGGTCGAACCGGCCAGCCGCTGTAATTGCAGCCTCTGCCGTCGCAAGGGCGCGCTGATGTCGCCCGCGTTTCCCGAGGCCGATCTGCATATCCTCTCGGGGGCGGATGATCTGACCTGCTACCAGTTCAATACCCGTATCGCGAAGCACTACTTCTGCAAGCACTGCGGCATCTACACGTTTCATGCCTCGCGCACGCTCCCCGGCATGTGGCGCGTGAACATCGGCTGCCTGGACGGCATCGATCCCTATGCCCTGAACGCCTCGGTGGCCGACGGTCAGAAGCTCTCCGTGGTGGAGGACGCATGAGACGTCTGCTCAGTGAGCTGGCGTTTCTGGCGGGCGGCCTGAGTGTCGAAGCCGTCCATCCGCTGCAATGCGATCTCGCGCCTGCCAGCCGTCGCGTGTTGCCGGAAACCGAGCGGGCGCGGCGTCGCAAGGATCCGGATGTGTGCGCCGACGGCAACGGCCGTGCGTCGCAACCCCAGTCGCTATAATCGTTCGCATGGAAAAAATCGATCATGTGCTGATCGTCGACGACGATCGTGGTATCCGTGAACTCCTTGCCGACTATCTCGAAAAGAACGGCATGCGAGTGAGCGTGGCTGCTAACGGACGTGAGATGCGCACGGTGCTCGCCGACGGCGCGCCCGACCTCATCGTGCTCGATCTGATGCTGCCGGGCGAAGACGGTCTCGTGCTCTGCCGCGAGCTGCGCGCGGGCAAGTTCAAGGCGGTGCCGGTGCTCATGCTCACGGCGCGCAGCGAGGAGACCGACCGGATCGTCGGGCTTGAAATGGGCGCAGACGATTACCTGGCCAAGCCGTTTGCCGTGCGCGAGCTGCTCGCCCGCATCAAAGCCGTGCTGCGTCGCACACGTATGCTGCCGCCGGGCATACAGATCACGGAGACGGCCGAGATTCTCGGTTTCGGCGAGTGGCGGCTGGACACCACGGCGCGTCATGTTTGCGCGACGGCGCGCGTGAGCCTCGCTATATCAAGACGCTGCGCAACGAAGGGTATGTGTTCTGCGCGGCCGTCGCCATCGTTGCCGCTGCGCAATGACACCGACCTCGATACCGGCTTCGCCGTCGACCTCGCCGTCCCCGCCTCCCGGGCCGCAGAGACGGATTCACTGGCACTGGCCGCATTCGCTTTTCGCGCGGCTTGCGCTCATCCTCTTTGTCGGCCTCGCGTTGGCGCAGGCGCTTTCGTTCTGGCTCACGATGACCGAGCGCAATCGCGTGACGTCGAACATGATGAGCACCTATATCGAGAGCGAAGTCGCCAGTTCGGTGGCGTTGCTCGATCATTTGCCGGCGGCCGAACGCGCGCAGTGGTTGCCGCGTCTGGCGCGGCGCAGTTATCGCTTCGAGCTGGGGGACGGTGCTCCCCACGGGAAGTCCAACGAAAGTGCCGCAGTGCAAGTCGCGCGAGTGATCGAAGATTCCATCGGCGTGTCGTATCCGGTGACGGTCACTAGCGTGCCGGGCAACCCCGACGAGCTTCAGGCCCATCTGCGCCTGACCGACGGCTCGCCACTCACCATCGACGTCTTCCCCACGCCGAACCTCCCGCTCTCCGGCTGGCTGCCTGCTGTACTGGTGCTGCAACTGTTGCTGATCGCCGCGTGCTGCTGGCTGGCGGTTCGGGTGGCGACGCGTCCGCTCAATGCGCTCGCCAAAGCGGCGGATACGCTTGGCCCGGATTTGCGCGCCGAGCGTTTGAGCGAAGACGGCCCTTCGGAAGTCGCCCGTGCCGCCCGTGCCTTCAATGCGATGCAGGACCGCATCGGCGGCTATATGACCGAGCGCATGCAGATTCTCGCGGCCATCTCGCACGATTTGCAGACGCCGATCACGCGCATGCGTTTGCGCGTCGACACGATGGACGACGAGACTTCGGCGATGCGCTTGCAGCAGGATCTGAAGGAAATGGAATCGCTGGTCAAGGAGGGCGTGACGTATGCGCGGACGTTGCATGGCGCCTCCGAAGCCCCGTGCAAAGTCGACCTCGATGCGTTGCTCGACAGTCTCGTGTGCGATTACGTCGACGCGGGCTCGCCCGTCACGCTGGCGGGGCAGGTGGGCCACCCGATCGTGACGCGCCCGCAGGCGATGCGGCGCATCGTGGGCAACCTCGTCGACAACGCGCTCAAGTACGGCAGCGAAGCGCATCTGGAAGTGACCCGGCGCGCAGAGGGTATCGACGTGATCGTGACCGATCGCGGCCCGGGCATTGCGCAGGACATGCTCGAAGCCGTCTTCGCGCCGTTCGTGCGTCTGGAGACGTCGCGCAATCGGCACACGGGCGGCACGGGGCTGGGACTGGCCATTGCCCGTCAACTGGCTCAGGCGATGGACGCCACGCTCACGTTGCGCAATCGTGAGGGCGGCGGGCTGGAAGCGTGTCTTTCGCTCCGGGCGTAAGCCTCCGGGGGGGCGATTGAGCAGGGACTTTGTATCGTAGTTTGTCTGACGGTGTTGCCGGTACTTGCGATTGCACTGAGCGCCTCGTCAGACAAATTGAAGATACTTCCGAGCGGTTTAATGATGTCAACGGCGGAACGACAGAAGCACGAGGCAAACGCCTCAGCCAATCTGAAAAATTCCGCGCGTTACTCCCCTTGAATCCTTTGGAGTTTCACCATGAAAGCCCTTCTGATCGCTGTTTCGCTCGCGACCCTTGGCACCGCTGGCGTCGCTTATGCGGCCGGCACCCATGAAATCCTGACGAGCACCGGCAATGCCGTGTCGGCCGCCCACTGGACGCCGGACAACGGCCCCTCGCTCTCCACGGCACAAGTGAAGGCGGAATTGAAGACCGCCGAGGCGTCGGGCCAGATCGATCACCTGAACATGACGCTGTACAAAGGCGCATGACGACGGCATGCCGGGCACGGACGATCGAATTGACGGTCGGACTTCGCTGCTGCTGGCCCTTTTAGCCGAGTGTCTAAAAACCGGCGGTTGGATGCGTCTCCAACCGTCCGAGGCATGTGTCCCGTACTGCGCTGGCGGCACCCGAGGGGGGCCCTCATCGGCGCGGTATCGCGATACAAAAGCCACGGCCCGCGCCATGCAAAACACTGCGATGGGCGCGGGCCGTGTTATCGGATCAGAGCAGATCGGTGACTTGGGGATGCGACTTGATCGGATCGAACACGGTCACGCGGTAATCGGCGAGCTTGTGGATGCGGAAGGGGTCCTGCTCGATCAGGGCATCGAGTTCGTCGCGCGAGATCTTGCCCGAGACGAGGAAGACGCCGCCGTCGCGCGGCTGCTTCGGTCCGGAGGCGATGAAGATCCCGCGCTCGTAATGGGCGGTGAGAAACGCGCGGTGCGCTTCGAGCTGAGCGTCGATGGCGCTTAGCGGTTGCAGGTATGTCAGTTCGACGATGTACATCGGAAAGGCCTAGTCAAAAACACGGCAATTGCCGCTTGCGAGCGAGTGTAGCAATTCCTCTGCGCGTGCGTGAGGCAGCCCGGCGACGCGCCATTACCGCTCGTCCCGAAAAGCGTTATCACGGACACCGAATGTGCTTCATAGGGGTTCATCGACTTCCCTCGTCACGCCGTTTCCCCTACACTCGCACCGCCGTTGCCTGTTTCGCACGGCGCAACCGCGTTTCACGCAAACCGTTCCCAAAATGCCGAGCCGGACCCTTGAGGGTCCTGTAGCGCCTTGCTGCGCTTGGCTTTTGGCACGGCCATCGCTGTATAGGCGAATATATAACGAATGCCGAATGGCGACGAACAACAAGAACGAGAGGGGACAAAAGCAGTGCGCTTTACGATGAAGAAACTGTCGAAGCGGAAGCTTCCGTGGATGGTGGCGGCCGCGATGTCGTCGCCGATGAGCTACGCCGCCGAGGAACCGGTGTTCGAACTGGGCCGGGTGGACGTCACAGCGAAGAGCGACCGGATTCCCACCGGGACAGAGACGCTCGACGCCGAGCAGATCGAGCAGGCCAGCCGTCTGACGGTGGGCGCAGCGCTCGATATGCTGCCCGGCGTGAATATTTCAAAGGTCGGCCCGCGTAACGAAGAGATGGTCTATGTCCGCGGCTTCGACATGCGCCAGGTGCCATTGCTCATCGATGGCATTCCGGTGTACGTGTCGTATGACGGATACGTCGATCTGGGGCGTTTCACGACGTTCGACATCGGCACCATCGAAGTTCAGAAGGGCTACAGCACCGTGCTTGCCGGGCCGAACACGCTGGGTGGCGTGATCAATCTCGTCAGCAAGCGCCCGCAGAGCAAGTTCGAAGGCAACATCGGCGGCGGGTTGATGTTCGACCGTCAACTCGCCAACAACGGCTATCAGGGCAACTTCAACCTGGGCAGCAACCAGGGCATGTGGTACTTCCAGGTGAGCGGATCGTACCTGGAGCGCGACTTCTACACGCTCTCCGACACGTTCAAGGGCACACCGTACCAGGGCCCCGGACGGCGCAACAACTCGGATAGCCGCGACAGGAAGATCAACGTCAAGATCGGGCTGACGCCGAACGCCACCGACGAATACTCGCTGAATTACATCAATCAGCAAGGCTCGAAGGGCAATCCCCCTTACGCCGGAACCGATCCGACGCAAACGCCGCGCTACTGGCGCTGGCCGTACTGGGACAAGGAGAGCCTGTATTACATCTCGCGCACCCAGTTGGGCGACGACAGTTATCTCAAACTTCGTGCGTATTACGACCGTTACAAGAACGGGCTGAGCATTTACGACGACGCCACCTACTCGACGCAACTCAAGAAGTCGTCGTCGAACTCGTCCTACGACGACCATACCTGGGGCGCGAGCGCCGAAGTCGGTACGAAGCTGTTCGCCGCAAACACGCTGAAGTTCGCCGCGCATATCAAGAACGATTTCCACCACGAGATGAATGCGGGCAAGCCGGATCAGCATTTCGAGGACGCCACGCTGTCGTTCGGCATCGAGGACACCCACGAATTCACCGACCGGCTTTCCGCGCAGGCGGGCGTGAGCTACGACAAGCGGATCACGCGCCGGGCACGATGGGCACCGTGAACCTGTTCTATAGCGATATCCGGGATCTGATTCAGGGCACGTCCATTCCCGCCAGCGCGTGCAGCAGCCCGCCATGCACGCAGATGCAGAACGTCGGGCACGTGGCCGCGCAGGGCGTCGAACTGTCCGTCAACAGTCAGATCGGCGACAGCATCGAAGTCGGCGGCAATTACACCTACCTGAACCGCCAGAATCGCAGCGATCCGTCCATCGTGCTCACCGACGTGCCGCGTCACAAGTGGTTCCTGTACGGCCAATGGAACATCACATCGAAGATCGCGTTGAGCGGCGACACGGAGTTCACGTCGTCGCGCGTGAGTTCGAGCGATGGCCGCCGCGTGGCCGCAGGCTTCGGTATCGCGAACGCCAAGCTGGCGTGGAAGGTCGTGCACAACGTGACAGCCGAGTTCGGCGTGCGCAACATCTTCGATCGCAACTACGCCTACACCGAAGGGTATCCGGAGGCCGGGCGCAACTATTACGTCAATCTGAATTACGCATTCTGACGGAGCGGGCAATGCGGGAAAAAGGAAGTCTGTCGTGGGGGGGGCGAATTCGCGTGACGGCAGCGCTGGTCCTGGCTGTCGTGTCGGGTGGCGTCGTCTCGGCGCCGCGCGAGACGCTCACGGTCCTGACGAGTTATCCGGAAGAGGTCGTGGCGACATTCGAGCGTGCATTCGAGCGCCGTCATCCGGAAATTGCCTTGCGGATTCTGTGGCGTCAGCATCGCGACGCCTACGATTACCTGCAAGGGCCGGCGCAAGGGGGCGTCGACGTGTACTGGTCGCCGGCCGTGCGCAACTTTGCGGATCTTGGCGAGGAGGGTTCGCTGCGCAAGCTCGACGTCGATCTGAGCGGCTTGCCGTCTCACGTTGGCAAGTTCCGGATATCCGATCCGGATGGACGCTTCGTGGCGTCCGAGATCGCGGGGTTCGGTTTCATGGTCGATCCCGCCGCGTTGGCGCGCCAGGGCTTGCCTGCGCCGGCCACATGGCGAGACCTTGCGCTGGCGCGCTACCGGGGCCACCTCCTGTTTCCCGTGCCCAGTCGCGTCGGCTTCGCGCCGACACTGCTCGACGTGATGCTGCAATCGCAAGGCTGGAATGAAGGATGGGCGTTGCTCAGCGAAGCTGCGCCGAATTTCGTGTTTGCCGAGACGGGCGGCGCTTTTGCGAGTTTGTCGCAGGGCATGCGAGCGCCGTTGTCCGTGGCCGTGACGATCGACTTCTTCGCCAGTTCGGCAATTGCCAATGGCGCGCCGCTGGCGTTCGTCTATCCGCCGGGAACGGGCTATTCGCCAGCGCATATCGGCATCTTGCGCGATACGCCCCATCTCGACGCCGCGCGCGAATTCGTCACATTCGTGTTGTCGGAGGAGGGGCAACGCCTGCTGTTCGCGCCGGACGTGCGCAAGCTGCCCGTTCGCCCCAGCGTGTATCGCGACGCTCCGATGGGGACTTACGACCCGTTTGCCGCCAATGCGGCAACGGCCGACGTCACTTACGAGGAAACGCTCGGCCTTGCCCGTTATGCACTGGACAACGCCCTGTTCGACGTGTTCGTGACCCGGCGCAAGGCGGCCCTGACCGAGTTGTGGACTCGTTGGCAAACGCTTGCCGGGCAGGAGGATGGCAAAGCTCACGGTGTTCATGTTGCGACGGA
Organism: Pandoraea sp. NPDC087047; assembly: GCF_044745225.1. Taxonomy (NCBI): domain Bacteria; kingdom Pseudomonadati; phylum Pseudomonadota; class Betaproteobacteria; order Burkholderiales; family Burkholderiaceae; genus Pandoraea; species Pandoraea sp. NPDC087047. The sequence continues at coordinate 421,244 of NZ_JBIUZU010000001.1, read as the reverse complement.
TCCGCAATGTCTCGCCAAGGCGCGCGCATGGCTGGCGCTGCCACCCATCGACGCCGCGACCGCGTCAGACCCTGAACTGCGCAAGACGTTTGACCGCAGGCGTCACGATCCGGCGGCCAAGGCGCAGGCCGATGCGTTTGAAGCGCGTTGGGCGCAGGTGCTGGACGGTCGTGCCGTGCAGGTGCGTCAGTGGCTTGCCGAGGGTGCGCGATGCCCGGATTGACGCTGCCGTGGCAGGCGTGGCTGACGACGATCGTCGTCGCCAGCGGGATGGGGTTCGACGCGCTCGCGCAGACCGCTGCCACGCCTGCTACATCGGTGACATCGGTGACATCGGTCACGCGCGAGGCCTTCGGTCAGCCGATGGCGTTCGTGGTCGATGACGACGCGTCTCTCGCGACGTTCGCGCAGGGGCGGTCGCTGTTCCGGCAGAGTTGGGTCGTCTACCCATCGTCAGATCGCCGCATCGCGGGGCTTGGTCCCGTCTACAACCAGATCTCATGTATCGCGTGCCATGTGAAGTTCGGGCGCGGCAATGCACCGCTCCGCCCCGACGAGGCGCCTCGCGGACTGCTGGTACGCCTGAGCGTGCCGGGAAAGACCGCGACAGGCGCACCGCGCGAGCATCCGCATTACGGCGATCAATTGGGTGACAAGGCAATCCCCGGCGTGCCGGCAGAAGGGCAGGTGCGTATCCACTACACGGCGCGCAGCGAGACGTTGGTGGGGGGCGAGACGGTGCAATTGCGCGTGCCCCATCTGCGCGTGAGTGAGCTCGCATTCGGTCCATTGGAACACGGCACGATGACGTCGGTGCGTGTCGGCTCACCCGTCTATGGTCTGGGCTGGCTCGAAGCCGTAGATGACGCCACGCTTCACGCGTTGGCGGCGCGCCGCTTGCCGGATGGCGTGCGCGGTCGCGTCAATCGCGTGTGGGATGTGAGCGCGAAGCGGCAGGTGGTCGGGCGCTTCGGGTGGAAGGCCAATCAGCCGTCGATCCGGCAGCAGATCGCGAGCGCGTTCGTGGGAGACCTCGGCATTACATCACCGGTGTTCCCGAAGAAGTCGTGCCCGTCCGTGCAAACCGCATGTCGTGCTGCGCCGACCGACGGCGAACCGGATCTCACCACGGCGCAACTCGACGCCATCGAGTACTTCCAGCGCACGCTTGAAGTCCCGGCACGGCGAGACGTCGACGAACCGCAAGTCAGACGCGGTGAGCAGCATTTCGGTCAAGCCGGTTGCGCTGCGTGCCACGTCCCCAAGATGCGCACCGGCGCATTCCCACCGCTGCGCGCGATGGCGAATCGCGAGATTGCGCCATACACCGATATGCTCCTGCACGACATGGGGCCGGGGCTTGCCGATGGGCGTCCCGACTTCCTCGCGGGGCCACGCGACTGGCGCACGCCGCCGCTATGGGGATTGGGCCTGAGTGCGCTGGTCAACCCGGAAGCCGCCTACCTGCACGATGGACGCGCTCGCACCTTGCAGGAAGCCATTCTCTGGCACGGCGGCGAAGCGCAGGTCTCGCGCGAAAGATTTCGCGCGATGACGCCGCAAGCCCGTGCCGATTTGCTGCGCTTCCTCGTGTCGCTGTGATCGCCATGATCGCAGCGATGGGGTTACCGCTCCAGCCCCGCGCGGTGCTTCTGATACTGAATTGCCGATACGATGGCCACCCGGCGGATCGGCTCGGGCGGCAGCCACGTGGGCCGTTCGAAACCCAGCGCATCCGCTAGTTCGGGGGACTGTTGGCCGCAGGCCATCTCGCCGAGCAGCTTGCCGAACATGCTGCCTTTGAGCACGCCGGCGCCATTGCATCCCAGCGAGGTAAACAGCCCTTTGCGCACTTCGCCGAAGTACAGCGCGCCGTTACGCGTGAGCGCCGTCACCCCGCCCCAGACATGCTCGAACTTATGCGAAGCCAGGTGCGGATAGCGGCGTTGATAGGCGTCGGTGAGCATGGCGCCGACGTCCGCCATCGGGCGCTCCTTCTCATACGAATAGGCGCTGCGCACGACGAAGCGGCCGCCGAGCGTTTTGCGCAACGTCGTGCCGAGCCGGTTGGCGGGGATCACGCCCCACTCGCGAGCCGGGCCGAGCTTGGCCAATTCGTCGGCGCAGAGCACGGGGGTCATCGCGGCATACGTGTAGATCGTGAACACGCGGTCCCGCGCGAGCCCGAGTTTGCTGGCGAACCCGTTGTTGGCGACGACGACCTGCGCGGCACGCAGTTCTGCTGTTGCCGTCGTTACCGTGAAGGGCCCGGTGCCGTTTAGCGACACGACAGGCTCGTTCTCCCAGAGCCGGACGTTGGCGGGCAGACTGTCCGCCAGTCCGCGCACGAGCGCAGCCGGTTGCACGAAGACATTGTTGTCCGAGTGATAGCCGTAGCCGTAATAGTCCGTGCCGATCTCGTTGCGCAGCGCGTCGCGCGACAGTTCCCGGTAGGTCACACCCCACTCGCGGTATTGCGCCAGCGTGTCGCGTAGCCGCTGCTCGCCCTCGGGCGTGGCGGCCGCGTGGTACTTGCCGACCGGGTTCCAGCCGCAATCGATGCCGTGCGTGGTAACGAGTTCGTGAAGCCACTTCAGGCCGATGTCATACAGCCGGATCTGCTTGCGCGCGATCTCCACCGGACTGCCGTGGCCGCCCATGCCGGTGTTGTGCGGCAAGTTGATGAGGAAGCCCGAGTTGCGTCCCGCCGAGCCGTTGCCGACGGTGGTTGCGTCGATTACCAGTACCGACGCATCGGGACGCAGTTCCGCGATGCGGCGCGCCGCCGCCAGCCCGGTGAACCCCGCACCGATGACGATGACGTCGAAACTGCGCTCCACCGGCGCCCGCGTGTGCGGCATGCGAGCCGGCAGCAGAGCGTTCCAGCCGGCACCCGCCTGGTAAGCGGGAAAAGTGTCCCGCGAAGCGCGGGGGGAAGTGACGTGATTGGACATGACGATAGAGATGCGGGGGCTTATCGGATACCGCGAATATTGCGAATGTCGCGAGCGTTGCGAATGCTGTCGGCGCCTCGGCAGACCTACGCTGCCTGACTCTCCAGACTGCGCATCACCTCGGTTTGCACGGTGCTCCAGATTTGTGACTTGAGTTCGTTGTAGCGCGGCGAGAGCTGGACCTGTGCGTCGCGCGGCATGGGCAGATCGTTCGGCAGATCGCAGGCCACCCGGCCCGGACGCGCGCTCATGATGACCATACGCGTCGAGAGCATCAGCGCCTCGTCGATCGAGTGCGTAATGAAGACGATCGTCTTGCCGCTCTTCTGATAAATCTGGAGCAGCTCCTCCTGCAGCACCTGACGCGTCATCGCGTCGAGCGCGGCGAACGGTTCGTCGAGCAGAATGACGTCCGGGTCGTTGGCGAGCACGCGGGCAATCGACACGCGCTGACGCATGCCGCCCGAGAGCGCCTTCGGATAGCGATCCTCGAAGCCCTTCAGGCCCACCATCTCGATATAGCGCCGGGCCGTGGCATAGCGCGTGGCGCGGTCAATGCCCTTCATCTTCAGCCCGAACGCCACGTTATCCAGCACGCTCAGCCAAGGGAACAGCGCGTACTGCTGGAACACCATGCCGCAGTGCGGATCGATGCCCTTGACCTCGCGGCCGTTCACGCGGATCTGGCCCGTTGTCGGGTCGTCGAAACCGGTGATCAGATTGAGCAGCGTCGACTTGCCGCAGCCCGACGCGCCGAGCAGCACCACGAATTCGCCGCGCGCGATATTCATATCCACCCGCTCAAGCGCCTGAAAGTCGCCATAGCGCTTCGATACACCGTCGATGGCGATCATCGTCTGCGTGTTGTCGGCGCACGTCGTGCCGTGCGCCGCCGGCATGCCGGCGTGAGAATCGATGCGATCGTTCATGCTTGCCACCTCAACACCTTGCGCTCGATAGCGCGAAATACGATATCCGTCACCAGCACCGTGACGCTGATCATCACCATGCCCAGCACAACGACTTCCGTCTGGAAAAACTCCTTGCCGTTCATGATGAGGAAGCCCAGCCCTTCACGTGCCGCCACGAGTTCGGCCGAGATCACGCACGTCCACGAAAGCCCGAGAATGATCTTCAGACCCGAGAGAATCTGCGGCAGGCTCGCGGGCAGAATCACCTCACGCATGACCTGCCAGTTGCTCGCGCCCAGATTCTTCGCTGCACGAACGAGCAGCGGATCGACATTGCGCGTGGCCTCGATCACATAGACCAGCGCCGGGGCGAACGTCCCCATGAACACAATGCTGTACTTCTGCGTTTCCGAGATACCGAACCACAGCAGCGAGAGCGGAATCCAGCTCATCGACGGCAGCGGGCGCAAGAACGACAGAATCGGGTCGAACGCCGCGCGGGCGTAGCTCGACGTGCCCAGCACGATGCCCAGCGGAATCGCCACGACCGTGGCGGCGATAAAGCCCGTCATCACCCGCCGGGTAGACGCCAGCACATTCGAGAGCAGCGTGCCGTCGGCCAGCATCGAGACGATACGTTCGCCCACGGCAGACGGCGGCGGCAGGAACAGGGGATCGATGATCCCGCTGCGGCAGGCGGCTTCCCACGCCAGCAGGAACACCACCACGGAGGCAAATCCCACACCCAGCAGCGTGGCGCGGGACGGTTGACGATGATTCACAATCAGACTCCTCAAGCGTGTGCCGGTACGTCATCGGGTCAATCGGGTGCGTACCGGCGCGCGGATGCTTACAGATACGACGTGTTGATCCACTGGCGCACCTGCGGCGCCTTGTCGATCTGCTTGTACGTCACCAGCATTTCAGCCAGACGTTGCAGACCGTCCACATAACTGCCCGGAGACTTGAGCAATTGCGTTTGCTGGGCGAGGCTGTACCACTCCGCGCCCTTGATCGTCTCGATTTGATCCAGCGCCGACATGCCCGTCAGCGGGACCAGCAAGCGCGCGGCCTCATCCGGCTTGTCGCGCAGCGTCTGGCAAGCGTCGAAATACACCTTCAGATACTTGCGAACCGTGTCACCGTTCTTCTCCGCCCAGGCGTTGCGCACGATCAGCACGTCCGGACCCGGCGTCACGTTGTACTTCTTGTAGAGCGAGAACTGCGTGTCGTCGGCCAGCAGCTTCATGCCCGACATTGCGCGAATGCGGTTGAACTGTGGCGTCCAGGCGGCTGCGGCGTCGATCTGACCCGACTGAATCGCACCGGGGATCTCGGGCGCGGGGACATTGAGCACCGTCACATCATTCGACAGACCGGCGCTGCCCAGCAGATCGAGCACCAGCAGATGCGCGCTCGATGCGAACGTTACGCCCAGCTTCTTGCCCTTCAGGTCTTGCAGCGAATTCACGCCGTCCCGCACGAACAGGCCTTCCACGCGACCGAAACTCTCCGGTACTGCGACGATAGAAAAGTGCTTCGAGCCGCGTGCCATCAGCGCGAGGGCCGACACAATGCCTGTGCAGGCGATATCGATGCCGCCCGAGAGCACCGCGCTCATGCGAGCCGACGACGTGCCGAACGATTGCCACTGCTGATCGATGCCGGCGCTCGAGAACGCGCCGGACTTCATCGCCAGATAAGCCGGATAGTGCCCGAGCCAGGCCGAGCCGCCGTACTGCACCGTGGTGGCATCTGCTGCGCGGGCGATGCCCGGCAGGGACAGACCACCGGCGGCGGCAGCGGCCGACATGGCGGCACTCGTGTGGAGGAATTTGCGTCGTGAGAGGTTCATGCGTGTCTCCTTTGTAGGCTATGTGTTATTCGCGTTGAACGATGGGCGCGCTTCAGGTGAAAATCATCTGGCCCGGCGCCCCGGGCGGTGGTTCAGCACAGTGCCAGCCGTTCGCCTAGCCAGGGCATGATCCGGCGCAGTTCCGGAAAAGCCTCCTGGGCGAGTGCGAGACGACCGGCGAGAAAACATTGCGATGCCATCTCCGAGACCTCGCCTTCGCGCGACACCTGATAAATCGTTCGCGAGAGCGCGGGGCCGGGCAGTGGCAGGGCGGCGACTTGCGGGAGCGAGGCGCGGCCTTGCAACAGACAGAGCGGCGTCGCGATCGTGAAACCGACCTCGGCGGCGACCATCGACATCACCACATCCGACGTATCGATTTCCAGGTGCATACGCGGCGAGTGTCCGGTGCGGCGCAAATGGCGCTCGATCACGGCACCGAAGTGGGAGCGTCCGGAAAAACGAATCAGCGGCATCGAGCGGATCAACTCGCTCAGATCCGCTTGCGCGAGCTCCGCCTCGCGCGTTTTCGGCACCACCACAATGAACGGTTCCGTGAAAATCGGCCGGCGCACCAGGCGCTCCATGTCGTGCATCGGATCGCTCGTCACGATCAGATCCAGTTGCCGGGCGAGCAACGCCTGCGCGTGTCCGTTCGCGAGCCCCGACCAGAGCAGCAGTTCGCTCGTGCTCCCCGACATTTGCCGCACGATGGAGGGGCCCACCGTCGCGGCGAACGAATCGATCATGCCGACACGGACGGCGGCGCGGCTGGCGACATCGGCGTCTTGCACCTGAGCGATGAGGCGGTCCATGTCGTCCACGATCTGGCGGGCATGGCGAGAGAGGGCCAGACCTGCCGGGGTGAGCTTGAGAGGGCGGCGCGAGCGATCGAGCACACGCGTGCCGACCGTCTGTTCGATTTGCGCGATTGCTTGAGAGATGGCCGATTGCGTGACGCCGAGCGTTTCGGCGGCGCCTGAGAGGCTACCGGCTGACGCCACGGCCTCGAAGATCCGCAACGATCTGACGTCGAGGTCTGCGCGCTTTTTCATCGGCGAGTCTCCATTCCGGGTGGCGCGAATCGGGGGCGGAATTGCCTTCCTGATGTATCGCGGTGAATTGGTATAAGAATTTCTGTGGATTGTAGGGACGAGGAGGGAAAAAACAAAACAAAGTTAAGTAAAACTAATACTTGGTATTAGGGCATGAGAATCCAGAGGTGTTAAAAGCGGGAATGGGAGCCAAATGTCTTGGCAGATGAAACGTGGAGTATCGAAGGTGGGGCGAGAGGGTTTCTGTTGAGGGGACGAGGGAATTGAGAGAGACGGACCGGGGCCCCTTTCTGAATCGAGTTGGGTCTATGTCTGAGAGGCGGAAAGGGGCCCCGGTCCGTCTGACTGAGGGGGGGGTGAAGTGGGTGAGGCGGGGGTGAAGTGGGTGAGGCGGGGGAGAAGGGAGAAAAGGGAGAAGGGAGAAGGGAGAAGGGAGAAGGGAGAAAAGTGAATCGCCCAGACAGAATCCGGGGCGTAAAAAATTACGCCCCGGAAAAAACGGTGAAACGATCAGAGCAGCCGATAAGCGAGCCGAGCGGCCACACGTGCACCGGTGCCTTGAGGATCGAAGCGGGGGTTGTACTCCGCTATATCGGCAACACGCAGTTTGCCGGAGCGGCGAACGTGCGTGACGATGGCTTCGACGACCGAGATCGGCACACCGTATGCGGCGGGCGCCGACACCCCGGGCATCACCGGGGCCGGTAGCACGTCCAGATCGATCGTCAGATAGACGTGAGCCACATCCGCCATCAGGGCATCGATTTGCGCGAGGCGCTCGTCCAGATGACGGTCCTGCATATCGATGTCTTCGACATACGTCACCTTCAGCGCGTTGGCGCGTTCGAACAACGACACCGTATTGCTCAACCGGCTTACGCCCAGACAGGCATAGTCGAACGGCAGTCCCGCCGACTCGCAAGCCTGAGCGATCTGATCGAACGGCGTGCCTGACGTACCCGGGCGGGCCGTGCGCAAGTCGAAATGCGCGTCCAGATTCAGGATCAGCACACGCGAGCGGTCGCCCTGAGCGTCGAGATGCGCGCGCAAACCCTGCCACGTGCCCCATGCGATCTCGTGTCCGCCGCCAAGCACCACCGGTTGTGCCCCGGCATCGAGTTGACGGTGCACCGCGTCGGCGAGCGTCTGCTGCGAGGCTTCGAGGGCATCGCCGTCGCAGGTGACGTCACCTGCGTCATACAGACAGGCAATGTCGTGTGCCGGCAGGTTCGCGAGGGCGCGTCGGATCGCTTGCGGGCCTTCGGCGGCGCCGACGCGTCCCTGATTGCGTTTGACGCCTGCGTCGCAGGCAAAACCGAGAAGGACCGGGGCGCTGCCGGACGAGACCTCCGTGCCCGGATCGATCCGCCGCACCACGTTGAAAAGACGGCGAGTGTCGCCTCGCTCCCCCGTATCCGTGCGGCCTTGCCAGACCGGCGTGTCCTCCGATACCGGCTTCAGTTGCGTTGCCATGCCAATGTCTCCTCTTCGCCGGATGTGTCAGACGCTCGGAAGGTCGCGCCACTCACCGTTGCGCACCGTGCGCGAGGGGAGCTCACCGCCAAGCCAATAGGCCAATTCCGCGGGACGGTCGATTTCCCACGCCACGAAGTCGGCCGTCTTGCCCGTTTCAATCGTGCCGTGCGTGTCGAGCATGCCGAGTGCTTTCGCGGCATTTCGCGTAACGCCCGCGAGCGCCTCCTCCGGCGTCAGTCCGAAAAGCGTGCAGGCCATGTTGAGCATCAGACGCAACGATAGGGCGGGCGAGGTGCCGGGGTTCAGATCCGACGCCACCGCAATGTCCACGCCATGACGCCGTAGCAGATCGACCGGCGGGCGGCGCGTCTCCTGCAACATGTGGAAGGCGCCCGGCAGCAGTACCGCAACCGTGCCCGCGCGGCCCATTGCCGCGGCGTCTTCGGCGCTCATGTATTCCAGGTGATCTGCCGACAATGCCCCCAGCTCCGCTGCCAGGCTCGAACCGCCGAGCGGCGAGAGCTGCTCGGCGTGCAGCTTCACCGGCAGCCTCAGCTTTTGCGCGCGCAGCAGCACGCGCATCACCTGCGCCGGGGTGAAGGCAATCGTCTCGCAGAAGGCATCGACGGCGTCCACCAATCGTTCCTCGGCGAGCGTGGGCAGAATCTCGGCGCAGACGTAATTCACATACTCGTCCGCCTTGCCCGCGAACTCCGAGGGCACCGTGTGGGCGGCCAGACACGTCGTCTTCACCGTGACCGGCAGCGTCTCCCCGAGCCGACGGGCTACACGCAGCATCTTGCGCTCGCTGTTCAGATCGAGCCCGTAGCCCGACTTGATCTCGACCGTCGTCACGCCGTCGCGCATCAACGCCAGCAGCCGCTTGCGCGCCGACGCGAAGAGTGCGTCCTCCGTGGCGTCTCGCGTGTGCCGCACCGTGTGCTTGATGCCACCGCCCGCCGCCGAAATCTCGGCGTAGCTCACGCCTTGCAGGCGCTGCTCGAACTCGAGACTGCGATTGCCGCCGAACACCAGATGCGTATGACAATCGATCAGACCGGGCGTGACCCACGCCCCTTGCAGATCGATACACTCGTCCGCGCCCGAGGCCGGGCGCTCGCCGCGCGGGCCAACCCACTCGATCCGCTTGCCGTTCGTCACGATCACGGCATCTTCGATAGCGTGGTAGCGGCCGTCGCGCATCGTTGCGACATGGCAGTGCTTCCAGTAGGTATGTTTCATGGGTGGCTTATTCCAGACGCATTTGGTTGCGCAGTTGCGCTTCCTTGGGTTTGACGCCGAACTGATACGCCATCGACATCAGCACGATCCAGCCAGCGCCGACATAGAGCGCGACACGCGTGTCTTCCATATAGCCCAACACACCGATCACGAAGCCCATGAAGGCGATGGCCAGCGCCGGGCCGACCGGCCATAGCGGCACCTTGAACTTGAGCGCAGCGACTTCGTCAGCCGACAGACGGCGGCGCATCGCGACCTGCGAGAGCAGGATCATCAGCCACACCCATACCGTGGCGAACGTGGCGATCGAAGCGATAATCAGGAACACGCCTTCCGGAATCAGGTAGTTGAGCACCACACCGCCGAGCAGCGCGGCCGTCATCACGAGCACGGTGACCCAGGGCACGCCATGGCGCGATGTCGCCGAGAAAACCGCCGGGGCCTGACCATGCTCGGCCATGCCGAACATCATGCGACCCGCGCCGAAGATATTGCTGTTGATGGCCGAGATCGCGGCGGAAATCACGATCAGATTGAGAATGGCGGCGGCCGACTTGATACCCAGACCCGAGAAGATCTGCACGAACGGGCTGCCCTGGGAGCCAATGCCGGTCCACGGGAAGATCGTCATGAGCACGCACATCGTGAGCACGTAGAACAGCAAGATGCGCAGCGGCACGGCGTTGATCGCGCGCGGGATCACCTTCTCGGGATGCTTCGCTTCGCCGCCCGTAATGCCGATGATCTCGATGCCGCCGTATGCGAACATCACCACCGCCAGCGATGCGGCCAGTCCGCCCCAGCCGTTTGGCAGGAATCCGCCGTGCGACCACAGATTGCTCACCGCCGGCGCATGTTCGTTATGCAGTTGCACCCCGGCAAACAGAATGACGGCCCCGCCCACGATCATCGCCACGATGGCGACAATCTTCACCAGCGCCAGCCAGAACTCCATCTCGCCGTAAACCTTGACGTTGCAGAGATTCAGGGCGCAGATCACCATCACGATGCCGAGCACCCAGATCCATTGGGGAACGTCCGGGAACCAGAAGCCCATATAGATACCGAAGGCCGTTACGTCGGCAAGGCAGACGATGACCATCTCCAGAATGTACGTCCACCCCGTGAGAAACCCGGCCAGCGGCCCGAGGTTGTCGCGCGCATAGCGGCCGAACGATCCGGATACCGGCTGACGCACGACCATTTCGCCAAGCGCTCGCATCACCATGTAGACGGCCGCGCCGCCCACGATATAGGCGAGGATCACGGCGGGGCCGGCGAGTTGAATGGCCGAGGCCGAACCGTAGAACAGGCCGGTGCCGATGGCGGAACCGAGGGCCAGGAAGCGGATGTGCCGCGCACTCAGATTGCGTTGCAGGTTTTTCAAGCTGTCTCCTGAAGGCGTGATGCGCCAGCCCGCGTTTGCGGGCGGCGGGTGAAATCGGGTTGTACGCGTGCTGAATCGACCGGCGAACCGGTGGGTCGGCACACGAAGGGCATCCCGCTACGTCGCAGCGCCGGCGCGCGAATCACTGTTCGTTTCGCCCCGGCAAGGCGGAAATCGGACGTGACTCAAATGCTCGGCAAGGTACCGGCGGGCACGAGGGCACTCAGGTGCCGCTGTGCGATGAGTTCGCTTGCGCCCTCGATGTCCGGGGCGAAATAGCGATCCTTATCGTAGAACGGAACCGACTGGCGCAGCAGTGCGCGGGCACGTTCGAGGGCCGGCGTCGATTTCACACCTTCGCGGAAATCCAGGCCCTGACAGGCCCCGAGCCATTCGATCGCAATAATGCCCTTGACGTTATCGGCCATCTCCCAAAGCCGTTTGCCGGCATTGGGCGCCATCGACACGTGGTCTTCCTGGTTGGCCGAGGTCGGGAGACTATCAACGCTTGCGGGATGTGCCAAGGCCTTATTGTCGGATGCCAGGGCTGCGGCCGTCACCTGCGCAATCATGAAACCGGAGTTCACGCCGCCATTGGCCACGAGAAACGCGGGCAATTGGGACATGTGTTTGTCCATCATCAGCGAGATGCGGCGCTCGCTCAGCGCGCCGATTTCGGCCAGCGCCAACGCGAGATTGTCCGCGGCCATCGCCACCGGCTCGGCGTGGAAGTTGCCGCCGGAGATCACGTCGCCCTGTTCCCAGAACACAAGCGGGTTGTCCGATACGGCGTTCGCTTCGACGGCCAGTACCTCAGCCGCCTGACGGATTTGCGTGAGGCACGCGCCCATGACCTGCGGCTGGCAACGCAGCGAGTACGGATCCTGCACCTTCTCGCAATTGGCGTGCGACTGGCCGACCTCACTCGTCTCGCCGAGCAGATGACGGTAGAGCGCTGCCGCGTCGATCTGACCGCGCTGGCCGCGAGCGGCGTGAATGCGGGCGTCGAACGGGGCGCGCGAGCCGAGCATGGCTTCGACCGTCATGGCGCCGCAGACGCTCGCGGCGGCGAACATATCCTCCGCTTCGAACAGACCGCGCAGTGCGTAGGCGGTCGAGACTTGCGTGCCGTTAAGCAGTGCCAGACCTTCCTTGGCGGCGAGCGTGAGCGGTTCGAGTCCGGCGACGGCGAGGGCTTCGCGGGCGTTCATCCACTGACCGCGATAGCGTGCCTCACCTTCGCCGAGCAACAGCAGCGACATGTGCGCGAGCGGGGCGAGGTCGCCTGAGGCGCCCACCGAGCCTTTGAGCGGAATGCGCGGGTACACCTCGGCGTTCACGAGCGTGACGAGCGCGTCGATCACCTTGCGGCGAATGCCCGAGAAGCCGCGCGCCAGGCTATTGATCTTGAGCACCATGATGAGACGCACGAGGGCGTCGTCAAGCGGGGCGCCGACACCGGCGGCGTGTGAGAGCACGAGCGAGCGCTGCAGGTTTTCGAGGTCTTCGTGAGCGATGCGCGTCGAGGCGAGCAAGCCGAAGCCGGTGTTGATGCCATAAGCCGTGCGGCCTTCGGCCACGATACCTTCGACGCAGGCCACGCTGTTGTCGATGGCGGCATAGGCCTGCTCGTCGAGCGTGAGGGTGGTCGGGGTTTGATAGACGGTGCGCAGTTGCGCCAGCGTGAGCGTTCCGGGCGTCACGAACAGTTGTGCCATGGACGAAATTCCTTGATTCGACATTGTCGGGGGGTGTCTTCTCTTGCTTTACTTTGCGGTGCCCATCATCGGCAGGTTCAGGCCATGCTCGCGGGCGCAATCGATGGCGACGTCGTAACCGGCATCGGCGTGACGCATGACGCCGGTCGCCGGATCGTTGTTCAGCACGCGAGCGATGCGCGCCGCGGCGGCATCGGTGCCGTCGCACACGATCACCACGCCGGCGTGCTGCGAGAAGCCCATGCCCACGCCGCCGCCGTGGTGCAGCGAGACCCACGTCGCGCCGCTGGCGGTGTTGAGCAGGGCGTTGAGCAGCGGCCAGTCCGAGACGGCGTCCGAGCCGTCGCGCATGGCTTCCGTTTCGCGATTGGGGCTGGCGACCGAGCCGGAGTCGAGATGGTCGCGGCCGATCACCACCGGCGCCGAGAGCTCGCCCGAGCGTACCATTTCGTTGAACGCCAGTCCGAGCTTCGCGCGCAGGCCGAGACCGACCCAGCAAATGCGTGCGGGCAAGCCCTGGAAGCTGATGCGCTCGCGCGCCATGTCGAGCCAGCGGTGCAGGTGGGCGTCGTCGGGGATCAGTTCCTTGACCTTCGCGTCCGTCTTGTAGATGTCTTGCGGATCGCCCGAGAGCGCTACCCAGCGGAACGGACCGACGCCACGGCAGAAGAGCGGACGAATGTAAGCGGGCACGAAGCCGGGGAAGTCGAACGCGTTGTGCACGCCTTCTTCCTTGGCCATCTGGCGGATGTTGTTGCCGTAGTCGAACGTCGGCACGCCCATCGCCTTGAAATCGAGCATGGCCTTGACGTGCACGGCCATCGACTGCTTGGCGGCCTTCACGACTTCGGCGGGCTTCGAGCGCGCACGCTCGCGGTAGCTGTCCCACGTCCAGCCGATCGGCAGGTAGCCGTTGAGCGGGTCATGCGCGCTGGTCTGGTCGGTCACCATGTCCGGGCGCACGCCGCGACGCACCAGCTCCGGCAGAATCTCGGCCGCGTTGCCGCACAGGGCGATAGAGACGGCCTGACCGGCCGCGGTGTATTTGGCGATGCGGGCGAGGGCGTCGTCGAGGTCCGTGGCTTGCTCGTCGACGTAACGCGTGCGCAGACGGAAGTCGATGCTGCTCTGCTGGCATTCGATGTTCAGCGAGCAGGCGCCGGCCAGCGTGGCGGCGAGCGGTTGCGCGCCGCCCATGCCGCCCAGACCGGCGGTGAGCACCCAGCGTCCCTTCAGCTTGCCGCTGTAGTGCTGACGGCCCGCTTCCACGAACGTCTCGTAAGTGCCTTGCACGATGCCCTGGCTACCGATGTAGATCCACGAACCGGCGGTCATCTGGCCGTACATGGCCAGCCCTTTGGCGTCGAGCTCGTTGAAGTGCTCCCACGTGGCCCAGTGCGGCACCAGATTCGAGTTGGCGATGAGCACGCGCGGCGCATCGGCGTGCGTCTTGAACACGCCCACGGGCTTGCCCGACTGCACGAGCAGCGTTTCGTCGTCGCCGAGCGTCTTGAGCGTTTCGACGATCTTGTCGAAGCATTCCCAGTTGCGCGCAGCGCGTCCGATGCCGCCGTAGACCACGAGAGCGTTCGGATTTTCGGCGACGTCCGGGTCCAGGTTATTCATCAGCATGCGCAGCGGGGCTTCGGTGAGCCAGCTTCGGGCATTGAGCTGCGTGCCGCGCGGGGCGCGGATCGTGACATCGCGATATCGGGGGGATTGGCTCACAGTGATTCCTCTGGTTCTGTGCATATGATGACTTGTACAGTATTGTATATACAAGACATCGAGAACTAGGGTTTTCACGAACGGCATTAGCCGCAGGCCGGCGTGTGCTGGCTCAGGAGACAAGCGAGACGAGCGCGCCCGAACTCACTCGGCGTCGCCGAAGCGGCCTTCGAGCCGGTGACGCGAGCCGGGGTGCAGCAGGCGGGCGACCGAGACGACGCGCTTGCCCGACCACGTTCGCCGACGAATCAGCAGACAAGGCTCGCTGCGCGGGATGTGCAGCATCTGCGCTTCGTCAGGTGTCGCGGTCACGGCTTCCACGACATGCTCGCCGGACGTGAGCGGCGAGGTGCGTTGAAGATACGCATTGGGTGTGAGCCGGGTGAAGTCCTGCTCGAGATAGTTCGGCGCGAGGGCCGGGTTGACGAAGCGGTCTTCGATCTGCACCGGCACGTTGTCCTGATAGTGCACGATCACCGAATGAAACAGCTTCTCGCGTTCCTGCAAGCCCATGGCGAGCGCGCGTTCGGGACCGGCCAGTTCCTCGCGCAGCAGCTTCACTTCAGCGCGATGGCGATGTCCGTGTTCCGAGATCTCGTCGGCAATGTTGTTGACGGCGAGCAGCGGCGAGTGCGATTTCGGCTCTGCCACGAACGTTCCCACGCCCTGCATGCGCACGAGCCGGCCTTCGGCGGTGAGCTCGCGCAGCGCGCGATTGACCGTCATGCGGCTCACGCCGGACTGCTCGACGAGCTCGTTTTCCGACGGCACGCGGTGATGCGGCGGCCACACGCCACTGTCGATCTGACGGCAGATGAACTGCTTGAGCTGCAAATAGCGCGGCGCGAGCCCTTGTTCGTTGAGCGTTTCAGCAGTCGGCTGGGCGGTTTGACGTGGCACCTTGTTAGGCTCTCCGGTCACGAATGTGCGGGTAGGAAAGCCTGAAGGATAAGCGAATCGCCGCGTCAGAGGAGAAAAAAACGGCACGCCTGCGCACTGCACGGCTTGAGGCTGGCCATGCCAAGGGTGTGCGAAAGCGTGCCCAAGGGTGAGCCGGTCCGTCATGCAACGCCACACCATGTCCACAACGTTGCTTGCCGACTCCGGTTCTCGCGAAGTCCCCGAGGTGAGGCTCAAGCCCCCCGCCGTGGGGCGGCGGGGGGCAGTACAACGTGACGCATCTGTACAGCCGTACTACAACTTCAATCCTTCAAGACGCTTAGAACGTTTGACGGATACCCACGCGCACGATCGTCTGCGTCGACGTGGCGGAGGAGATGCCGTTGCCCACGTCGCCGACCGAAGCCGTCGCCGAGACAACGTTGCCGAACGTGTCGAGCGTGCTGCCCGACGCCTTCTGGTAACCGACCAGGCCGTAAAGCGACGTGCGCTTCGACAGGGCGTAGTAGGTGGCCACGTTGAACGTGTGGTACTTCGGACCGCCCGAACCCTTCACGTCGCTGCCCTGCGTGAAGTTGTACGCAGCAGCCAGACGCACGGCCGGGGTCAACTGGTACGCCACGCTGGTGCCGATGGTGTTGAACGTGAAGCCGCTGGCGAACGTCGACAGGGCACCCGGGGTGTAGTGCACGTTGCCGTACTGAATACCGACTTGCGTAGCGCCGAACGTGTAGGAACCGGCGGCGGAGAAGATGCGCTGGCTGGCGGCCGAGGCGAAGCCTTCGTTGATCGACGACGCGAACGTGCCGTCATACGAACCGCTCCACGTGCTCGTCGAGGTGCCGTAGGCGTTGGTAGCCTGCAGGTAGCCCACGCCGAATGCGACCGGGCCGCTGGCGTACTGGCCGCCGACACCCCAGGTGTTCTGGTTCTTCACGCTGCCCGGCTGACCGCCGAAGCCGTAGATCGCGCCGAACTGGAAGCCGCCGTACACCGGGCTTGCCCACTTCACCGAGTTGTTCACGCGCGACTGGTTATCCTGGTTGTCGATATCGCCCGGATGTGCGCCCATGCCGGTCACGTACGTGCCTGCGCTGATCGGGCCGACGAAGTCGACGATCGGATCGTACTGACGGCCGAACGTGAGCTTGCCCAGCGTGGCGCTTTGCAGACCGACCCATGCCTGACGGCCGAACAGGCGGCTGCCCTGACCCAGCGTGCCGTTACCGATGTTGAAGCCGTTTTCGAGCTGGAAAATGGCCGAGTTGCCACCACCCAGATCTTCCGAGCCCTTCAGACCCCAACGGTCACCCGACCACGTACCGCTCGCGAAGCCCCAGGTCGAACCGTTGACATAGTTGATTGGTGCACCGACGCCACCCTTCGAGTTGGCCGTGCGCTGGCCGCTCGTGTAACCCACGCCGGCATCGACGATGCCGTACAGGGTGACGCTGCTTTGCGCGTAGACCGGAACCATGTAACCGGCCAGACCGCCAAGGCCGAGTGCAGCGAGAAGAATACGTTTCATAATATTAGTAATCCTAAATTTTCATTGCAGGAACATCACGAAAACGCACCGGCAGTTCCCCGGTGTGGGGCGGGTTTTCCAAACTGTCGGCGTTACTTACCGGTGGGTTTCACCTCCGGGAAGTCCGGTGACGCTCAGCCAGGTGGCAACGGCCACGACCAGCGCGTCGATATCGTCGAAGTTCTCGGTGCCTGGCACGGCCGGGGCATCGAGGACGGTAAAAACCGGTTTGCGCCACTGCAGGCCGAGGGCGATTTCCGAGAGCGTGCCGAGCCCGCCGCCCACGGCGACGAGGCATATCGATGCACGAGCGATGAGGGCATTGCGCGTGATGCCCAGCCCGGTGGGCAGCGCCACGCTCAGGTGCGGATTGGCGTCGCCGGCATGGTCCTCGGGCAGCAGACCGATCACGATGCCGCCGGCAGACGACGCCCCGGCGGACGCCGCTTCCATCACGCCACCCTTGCCGCCGCACACCAGCGCGATACCCGCGGCAGCCAGCGCTTCGCCGATGCGTTGCGCCGCATAGAGTTGCGCGGGCGAGGCTTCGCGCGGGCCGATGAGGCCGACAGGCGTCACATGCCGCGACGGGCCTGCCTGGCGGGCCGCCAGTTGATCGAGTGCGAGGCGGGCCGAAGCCGACCACTCATTGAGGATGACGCCGTACAAGACACTCTCCGAGAGCGAGCACACCGCTGCATACCGCCATCAATACGAGCGACAGCGCGGCAGCTTGAGGAAAATCCGTTTGCCCGTCCGACATCTTCAGGAACATGAGCAACGGCAGGATATTGATCTGGGTACCGGCCAGCGCGAGCGCCGTGCCGTAGGTCCCCATGGCAATGGCGGTGACGAGACACCACGCGGCGGCCAGCGTCGGCCAGAGTTCGCGCAGGGCTACGTCGATAACCGCGCGCAGGGGCGTTGCCCCCAGCGTGAGCGCGGCTTCGATGGGGCGACGGTCGAGGTTGGCGATGGCCGGATACACCATCAGCGCCACGCGCGGGATCAGGTAGTAGGCGTAGGCCGCCACGAGCCCCGGCGCCGTGTAGATCAGTGCGCCGAGACGCACCGGATCGGCGCCGAGCGAGGCGAGCGTCATCGTGACGAACCCCGAGCGGCCGAACGCCAGAATGAAGCCGTAGGCAATCACCAGCCCCGAGAACGCGAGCGGTACCCCCATGGCGGCGAGCCAGACGCGGCGCCGGCTCGGTGTCTGACGCGCGAGCGTGACGGCAATCAGCGTCCCCACGATCAACGACACGGTGCCTGCGCCGAGCGCCAGCGCGAGCGAGCCCATGAAAGCGTCGCGCACCAGCGGGTCGACGGCGATGGCCGAAAAGGCGGCGCCATTGCCGTCGAACGCGGCGGCGACCAGCGCGGCGAGCGGCAAACCGAAGCCGAGCATGAGCACGACCGCGGAGGGCAGGCCGCCGAAGCGGCGCACCCAACCGCGCGGCGCGTCTTTGGCGCGCTGCGCGGATTGCGGCCGATGGGGCTCAAGAGGCTCGGCCGGACTGGCCGATACGCGCGCTGACGTCATGGTGCCGGAACTCACTTGGCGAGCGCGGCAGCCGACCACAGACGATCGACTTGCGCCTTCTGCGCAGCGGCGCGGGCGACGTCGAGCGGGTGGACTTGGGGGGCGTCCGGCATGCGGGCACGCATCTCGGCCGTGAACGGCGTGCCCGGCACAGCCGGGCGCACATAGCCTTGCGCGAAGAGCGACTGGCCGACCGGGCTCATGATGAGGTTCAGCCAGAGCTTGGCGGCGTCCGGATTCGGACCGTTCTTGACCAGGCTGATCGCATACGGTGCCGAGACACTGGCGTCCTTCGGAATCACGACCTGTGCGGCGTCGCCCATGCCGTCGGTGTACTTGGCCTTGAGGCCGTCGTTCTCATAGCCGATGAGAATCGGGATCTCGCCCTTGACGAACTTGGCGTACGGTGTGGTGCCTTCCACGCGCATCACGTTGCCGGCGTCGCGCAGCTTGCCGAAGAAGTCGGCGCCCGGCTTCGGGTTGTCGACGTTGCCACCGAACGCGTAGGCGGCGGCGAAGACTGCCACCTGACCCTGACCGGTCGAGCGCGGGTCCAGATACACCACGGAATTCCTGTACTCCGGCTTGAGCAAGTCCGCCCACGTTTGCGGCACATGCTTGACCAGCTTGGTGTTCACGAGGAACGCGATATTGAGCGAGTGGATCGTGAACCAGCGGCCGTCGTTGTCGCGAAAGACCTTCGGCAGCGTGTCGAAGTTGATCGGCTTGAACGGGGCGACGACATCTTTCTGCACGGCGTCGAGCGCCGAGCCTGCGAAGTAATAGGCCGTATCGGCTTGCGGACGGCGGCGCGACTTGTCGAGCGCCACGACCGTCGCGGCCGAGCCGATGTCGTTATACGTGATCTCGACCTTTGGATAGCGCTTGCGGAATTCGGCGAACAGCGCCTTCCAGTTGGCCCACTCGGGGCCGGTGTCGAACGACACCACCAGACCTTCCTCGGCGGCCTTGGCGTACAGCTCGGCTTCGCCCGGGTAGAGCGGTGCTGCGGCCGTGGCGGAGGCGCCAGCTTGTGCGAACGCCGAACCGGCAGCACCCGTCAGCAGGGCAAAGGAAGCGGCGAGGGTGGCCAGTGCGGGCAGGGCACGCGAGCGCAGGGAAGGGGCGGGGTGAATCATCGACATAGCTCCGTCTGGGGCATGGGGTAAGAAATTCGTGGCGGGTCGCATCGGGGCAATCTCTCGGCAATTTCAGCCGGCGACCGGCGGCAGCACGCGCAAATGCGCGGGGTCCAGGGCGATGGCGAACGACGCTGGCGTGCGGTTTTCGCCGAGCAGCGGGGTCGTTGCGCCATCGGGCAGGAAATCGAAGCGGCACGTCGCGCCGAAAAAGCGCACCGCGCCGGGGTGTCCGTCCAGACGATTGATGGTGCTCACCGGCGGATCGCACTGAATGTGTTCGGGGCGCACGAGCAGCGAGACGGCCGTGCCCGGACGCCACGCGCCGGTGTCCACGTGCAGTTCGGCAAAGCCGGTATCGACCATGCCGTGGCGCACCACGCGCGCAGGCAGCACCGTCGACAATCCCGTGAAGCTCGCGACCGTGGCGCAGGCCGGGGCGTCGTACAGGCGTTGCGGCGTGTCGATCTGCAACAGGCGTCCGTTATCGACGACGGCCACGCGGTCGGCCAGACTCAACGCTTCGTCGCGATCGTGCGTGACGATGAGCGTGGTGGCGCCGCTCGCTTGTTGCAGCGCGCGAATCTCGTCGCGCAGTTGCTGACGGATACCGGCGTCAAGCGCGGCGAGCGGCTCGTCGAGCAGCAGCACGCGCGGGGAGACGGCCAGCGCGCGGGCCAATGCCACACGTTGCTGCTGACCGCCGGAGAGCGAGGTGGGACGACGCGTCGCGAACTCGGCCAACCCGACACGGGCAAGCATGTCGAGTGCCGCACGTTGACGCTCGGCCGTCTTCACCCCGCGCATGCGTAGCCCATAGGCCACGTTATCGGCAACGCTCAGGTGCGGGAACAGCGCGTATTGCTGGAACACCATGCCAACGTGGCGACGCCACACCGGCACGCCCCCAACGTCTTCACCGCCGATGGCGATGCGTCCGAGATAGCCGTCGAGCAGACCGGCAACCAGTCGCAACACGGTGGACTTGCCCGAGCCGCTGCGGCCCATCACGGCGAGCAATTCGCCCTGGCGCGCTTGCAGGCTGACGCCGTCGAGGCCCTGGGCGGCGCCGGCGTAGCGGAAGCTGACGTTTTCGAGAGTGAGACTCATGAACTGACCTTCTGGCGGGAAGCGGCAACGATCGACAGGCCGGTGGCGGCGAGCGCGAGCACCAGCAGTACGACGGTGGCGGCGCAGGCGAAGCCGGTTGCGCCGTAGAACGCCTGGAGCAACACCACCGGATAGTTGCGATAGCGGAAACCCGCGATGAGATTGGAAATCTGGAATTCGCCGATGGACAGCGCCGCGACCATCACGAGTCCGGCTACCAGGCTATGCGTGAGATTCGGCACGGCGATGGTCAGAAACTGACGCAGTGGCGAGGCGCCCAGCGTGGCGGCGCAATCTTCGAGCTTGGCGATGTCGAGATGACGCAGGTCGGCGAGCAGGGTCTGTGTGAGGTACGGCAGCGTGAGCACGGTGTGGGCGAGCACGAGCAGCCAGAGCGAGCCCAGCCACGGCAGCGTGTCGCCGCTGAAGACAGCGATATAGCCGAAGCCGAGCGTCAGCGCGGGCACGGCCACCGGCAGCAGCGTCACCACACGCGTAATCGCGCCGCGTCCGCTGCGGGCGCGGTGATGCAACGTGTAGGCGAGCGGCAGACCGACTAGCGCGGTCATCACACAGCAGCTCAGCGCAACGATGAGGCTCGTTGAGAACGCGCGCCGGAACGACGGATCGCCGGCCAGGTCCATGAACCAGTGACCGGTGACACCGGTCGGCAGCACCGTGTTGGTCCACGTCTGACCGAACGCCCCCACCAGCAGCAAGAGCACCGGCAAGCCCAGATAGATCAGGAACAGCGCGGCGACGGCACGCACGATCCAGATCAGCACACCGGTACGCTGGCGCGGCTGCGAACGCCCCGCGGCACCTGCATCGGCAGGGGCTGGGCTGTGCCGGGGCGGCACAGTTTGGGCAAGGCGGTCGGCGTGGACGTCGGACATCGGGGAAACCTGAGCGGCATACGGTTACGAAATTGCGGTGGTCGACCGGATGTCCTTGAAGGCCTTGCGGCTAAGGGGGGACAGCCATATCGACGTTGGGCGAGAGTTTCGTTGTCTGAAATGTCATCGTCATGAAGAAAACACACGAATCGGGCATCGTGCTGTGCGAAAACGGAACAGTTGGCGAGTCCATCCCGGATCGTCGCGAGTTGCCGCCATCGAACGCAAACCCACGTCTGTCCTACCTCCGAGATGCGCCATTGCTATCCCAACATCGCCGAATTGCTCGCTTTTACCAGCGCGGCGAGACACTTGAATTTTTCTCGTGCCGCCCGTGAGCTGGGCCTGACCCCGAGTGCCGTAAGCCGCCAGATCGCAGCGCTGGAGGGGTTGGTGGGCACCGAACTGTTCGTGCGCGAAGGCCGTCACCTTGTGCTTACCGAGGCCGGACGCCGCTATCATGATCGCGTGGCGGAGCCGCTTCGCGAGATCGGCAATGCCTCGCTGGAATTGATGACCTCACGCGGGGAAAGCGATTTGCTGACGATTGCCAGCGTGCCGACGTTTACCACCAAGTGGCTGATTCCGCGTCTGCCGGATTTTCTGGCGAGTACGCCCGGCGTGACGCTGAGCTTCAGCCGCCATCTCGCCCACGGTGATCCGTTTCCGTTCACGCTGGACGCCGCCGTGCGCTACGGCGACGGCACGTGGGAGGGCGTGGTGAGCGAGTATCTGGACGGACGCCGTTTCGTGCCCGTATGTGCGCCATCCTTTCTCGCGCGTTACCCGCTCGAGTCGGTGGCCGACATTGCCCAGGCGCCGAGGCTGGTGCACAACCAGGCGGAAGAGGTCTGGGGGACGTGGACCACTTGCTACGACGTCGCGCCGCACGCGCAGCGTCCCGGCCCGCGTTTCGAGCAGTATTCTGTGCTGCTTCAGGCGGCGGAAGCGGGCATGGGCGTTGGGCTGGTGCCGGCGTTTCTGGCGCGTGAGGCGGTGACGGCCGGACGTCTGGTCGAGCCGGTGGATGCGGGCGTGGACGTGCCGCGCCACGGTCATTACCTGTGTTATCCGCGAGAGCGGCTGCAACAACGTACTGCCTTGCGGCACTTCCGGGAATGGATGTTGGCGCAGGCGTCCCAAGGATAAGGAAGATGCAACACAAACGTAGCGGTTTCCGGTTACTCCCCATTGCAGGGTTCGTCGCCACCATGCTGATTCATCCCCATGCTTTCGCCGCTCAGGGCGAATGTCCCGCGCCCCCGCCCGGCAGCCCGGATATTCGCGCCATGGGCTACTACGCCGACGCCGCCAGTTCGGTGATCGACCCCCGGCTTCTGGCGCAAAACGAGGCGGCCGTCAAACCGCTGAACGACTTCGCGGCGCACCTCGCGAAGACCGCCGACGCCTATGCCAGGGACGGCGACGAGGCGGCCGCGCGCTGCACGTTGACGTGGCTCGACGCCTGGGCCGACAGCGGCGCGATGCTCGGGCGCATGGAGCACGTGAACAACGACCAGTCCGATTACATGCGTCAGTGGACGCACGGCGCAGTGGCGCTCGCGTATCTGCGCACGCAGGCGTTGGCCACGCCGCAGCAACGCGCGTCGATCGAATCGTGGTTGCGTCGTCTGTCGAGCGCGAATCTCGCGTACTGGGACAACCCGAAGCACAAGCGAAACAACCACTACTACTGGACGGGCGTGGGCATCATGGCAACGGCCGTCGCCACGCGTGACGATGCGTTGCTCAAGACCGCGCAAGGCATCTATCGCACCGGGATCGACGCGATTCAGCCGGATGGCAGTCTTCCGATGGAGATGGCGCGCAAGCGTCGTGCTTTGCATTACCACGACTACGCGACGGCGCCGCTCGTCCTCATGGCGGAATTGGCGCGGCTTCGCGGGGAAGACTGGTATGCCTATCGCCCCGAGGCGCTGGCGCGCCTCGCGGGCCGGGTGGCCGACGGCTACCGCGATCCGGCATGGTTCAACGAACAGTCCGGTGCGGTGCAGGAGACGGCGACGCCAAAGGCGTCCAGCGGCTGGGTCGAGTTCTATCGCCTGCGCTCGCCGGATCCGGCACGCTTTGACGCGATGCATGCGGCCGGCCCGTTCAAGGATCCGCGCATGGGCGGCAATCTGACGCTGATGGCGAAGCAGGGCATCGTCCCGTCGCCCAGGTGAGCAACGGGACGGGGGGCTAACGAGGACTAACGAACATCAACGCGACGCGCTCTGCCGCGTCGCTTGTCCCTTCGCCTCGAGTACTTGCGTGAACGACGTGTCGACGATCTTGCTCACGTCGAATCGATTCGGCAGTGCTCCGGTTTGCGTCAGGAAGTCGCTCGTGCCCTGATAGTCGGCCACGGCTTGCTTGTCGACGGGGTCGATCGTCATGCCTGCCTGACCGATCCAGTGACGTGCCACTTCTCGATCCAGACCGGCTTTCTTCGCCCACTGATCGGCGTAGACCTCCTTGTGGCTCTCGACCCATGCACGCGCCTTTTGCAGACGCACGAGGAAGTCGGCAATCGCCGCATGCTTCGCGCTCACCGACGGGCCGTACGCGGCAACGCTGCTCAGGCCCGGCATCAGGTTGCGGGCCGTGATGATCGGGCGCGCGCCGTTATGCACCACCTGTTGCGAGATGTACGGCTCCCAAACGGGGAAGGCATCGATCGAGCCATTGGGCAGCGCAACGGCGGCATCGACCGGCATGAGTTTGACGAATTGCACGTAGTCCGTCGGCAATCCGGCTTTCTCAAGCGCGCGCAGCGTCAGTTGCTGGCTCCACGCGCCGGGCCAGTAGGCGACCTTCTTGCCCTTGAGATCCTGAATCGTCTTCACGGGCGAATCTTTCGGCACGAGCAGCGCAATCGTGTCCGGGTTCTGACGCGAGACGGCGATCAGCTTGACGGGGGCGCCTTTCGCGGCGAGGAACAGAAAACCCGAGTCACCGAGAAACCCGAGATCGAGTGCCCCGGCGTTGAGGCCTTCGGCGACCGGCGCTGCCGACTGGAAGTGCTTCCATTCGACCTGATAATTCGCGCCCTCGAGCGCCCCGGAGGCCTCCATGGAGGCGCGCACGTTGTAGTAGTTCTGATCGCCGACGCGCAACGTGACACCTTGCGCGTGTGCCGCGCCGGTGTGCATGACACCGAGCGCCGTGAAGGCGGACAGGGAGAGGGCCGGAACAGCAAAGCGGGCGCGACGAATCCAGCGCAGCAACATCATGACACCTATGTAAGGAAAAGCGATTGAGAAAACGTGGAGTAACGGAAGCGGTCGCTGAACTCACGCCGCCTGCAATGTGCGCAGCCGGTCGAGCTCGGCGGTATGCCGGCGGATGGCGGGAATGAGCGTCTCGCCGTAGCGCATCGTGTCGCCCAGCGGATCGAAGCCGCGAATGAGGAACGTGTCGACGCCAAGCTGGTAATAGCGGCCGAGGGCCTTCGCGACCTGTTCGGCCGTGCCCACGAGCGCCGTCGAATTCCAGCGCGCCCCGGTGGCCTTGGCAACGCCCATCCAGAGACGTTCGTCGAGCACATCGCCGCGTTGCGCGGCAGCCAGCAGTCGCTGCGAGCCAACGTTCTCGGGCGCTTCAGTGCGCAACCCGAGGCTCGCGCGCGTCGCGTTGACCTGACGCAACACTTCGTCGGCGCGCTCCCAGGCCTGCGCCTCGGTGTCGGCGACGATGGGACGGAAAGAAATCGAGAATCGCGGCTTGCGACCGTGGCGTTGTGCCGCGGCGCGCACACGGGTAATCAGCGATTCCACGGCGTCGAGCGGTTCGCCCCACAGCATGTAAGTGTCCGCATGACGAGCGGCAACGTCGAGGGCGGCGTCGGACGCGCCGCTGAAGTAGATCGGAATATGCGGCTTTTGCCACGTCTGCACGGCGGGCGACGCCTGCTCGAAGCGGTAGTGCCTACCGTCGAAATCGACCGGACCCTCGGCGGTCCAGATGCGTTTTAGCGCGTCGAGATACTCGTCGGTGCGGCCGTAACGGGCGTCGTGCTCCAGGAAGTCGCCGTCGCGACGCAGGTCGGCATCGTTGCCGCCGGAGACGACGTTCAGTGCGAGGCGTCCGCGCGAGAATTGATCGAGAGTGGCGAGTTGGCGGGCGGCCAGCGGCGCGGCGATCACGCCCGGGCGGTAGGCGAGCAGAATGCCCAGGCGCTGCGTCGCGGCGGCCACATGGCTGCTCACGAGGCTGCCTTCCGGGCCGTTCGAGAAATAGCCGATCAGCGCACGGTCGAAGCCTGCGGTCTCATGGGCCTGCGCCATGCGCGTGATGAACGTGGGATCGACGGCCGCGCCCGAGGGTTGATCGACTTCGGACCCCGGCGCAGCCGTGATCATCCCGATAATTTCTACGCTCATGAATGCACTCCAGTACAGGCAAAGCGCGAGCGTAGCGGGCACGTGGCCCGCCGTGAACGAAGGAAATCGGGATTCGTTATGCCGCATGGCGGCATAAGGATCTGTGACGAGAGGCGCGATGCCGGCCGGTGAGAGCGCCGCTTACCAGCCGTGCAATCGCGGCCACGTCTCGCTGTCGCGATCCGGATCGATCGCGTGGTACTCGGGGAATTGCGCGCCCGTCGCACAGGCGTGATTCGGCAGAATGCGCAGCAGGGTGCCGATGGGAAAGCGCGCCACGATATCGGCATCGGGCTCGCCTTCCCGAGACAGAATGCCGTGCTCCTGATTCGCACCGCTCAACACGTAGCCCGGCAGCACGCTGCCATCGATGCGGCAAACCTGTCC
Source organism: Pandoraea sp. NPDC087047 (assembly GCF_044745225.1). Lineage (NCBI taxonomy): Bacteria > Pseudomonadati > Pseudomonadota > Betaproteobacteria > Burkholderiales > Burkholderiaceae > Pandoraea > Pandoraea sp. NPDC087047. The sequence goes on along the minus strand of NZ_JBIUZU010000001.1, from coordinate 395,030 downwards.
GTAGCCGAAATCGCGTTTCTGCTTTTGCGTGCCGCGGTCGCGACTCATGGCCATCCAGCCCGCATCGACGATGGCCCAGCCCTTGTCGGCCTGATGCCCGATCACGGTCGTGAGCACGCTGAGCGCCAGTTCGTCGGTCGTACACACGCCGACGTTGTGCATGACGAGATCGAAGAACACGTACACGCCCGCGCGGACTTCGGTCACGCCTTCGAGGTGGGCTGAGGCGAGTGCCGTCGGGGTCGAACCGACGCTTACCACCGGGCACGGCAGACCGGCTTCGCGCAGACGCGTCGCGGCTAGCACACAACCGGCGCGCTCCTGTTCGGCAATGGCCGCGAGCGCTTCGGGGGTGTCGAAGTCGTAGCTGGACCCGGCGTGCGTCATCACGCCGCCCAGCGTGGCGCCACCCCCATGGAGCACGCGCGCGACATCGAGCAGGGCGTCTTCTTCGGGACGGATGCCCGAGCGGTGCCCGTCGGTATCGATCTCGATCCACACCTCGAACGTCTCACCGAACTCCGCGCCGAACGCCACGATGGCCTGTGCGGAGGCCACGCTGTCCGTGACGATCTTCAGGTCGCAGCCGCGACGCCGCAATGCGAGGGCTGCGGGCAGCTTGCTCGCGACCATCCCCACGGCGTAGAGGATGTCGGTCACGCCGTCGTCGAAAAAGCGTGCGGCTTCCTTGAGCGTGGAGACGGTAATGCCCGTTGCGCCCGCGTCGATTTGCGCGCGCGCCACTTCCACACATTTGCTGGTTTTGACGTGAGGACGAAAGCGCACGCCGAGCGAGTCCATACGCGACTGCATGCGCTGGATGTTGTGCTGCATGCGCGGCACGTCGATGACGGCGGCAGGCGTCTCGAGCGTCTGCAACGCGGCGAGGGGGACGTTATGCATCGAGGTCATGGCGAGGTGCATCAGGCAGTGGTGTTGAAGTGGCGAATCCAGTCGAGCGCGGGTTCGAGCGTCGGGGCTTCGCTGTCGGGGGCGGGCGCGCCGTCCGGGCGGGTCAGGCCGACACGGTTATGCCAGAACGTGCGCAGCCCGACCTGCGAGGTGCCGAAGAGGTCGTAGCCCGAGCCTGCGACAAAGGCCGCATCGCTCGCGGCGACACCGAGCTGGTCGAGCGCCATGCGATACGGGCGCGGATCGGGCTTGTAGAAGCCGGCTTCTTCCGACGTGACGACGACATCCCAGTCGATGCCGAGCAACGCCGCCGCCTGATGTCCCAGCGTCTTCGAGCAGTTCGTGACGACCGCCAGTTGGCAGTGCGGGCGCAGCGCCTGCAGCAATTCGCGTGCGCCGTCCCAGGCGGGGAGCGTTAGCCACTCGGCTTCCAGCGCCTGTGGTGCCGAGAGCGGCAGACCGGTATGCGCCGCCGCTTCGCGCACCAGTTGCTCGTAGCTCACGTAAGCGCCGCAGCCATAGGTGCGGCGCAGATATTCGGCGCGCCATGCGCGGCCGGCCGTTTCGCTGCCGGCGGCGCGATTCCACACGGTCCACGAGTCGAGAAGCGCGGTTAGCAGGTCGAAGAGCACGGCGCGCGGGTACGCGTGGCTCGGTGCGGGGGATGCGTTGGACATGGAGGCCTCTGTCGTTGTGCTTTTAAGGGATGACAGGACGCAGTGTAGGAAGGATAGGCCGTGTCGTGGTTAAATTGCCGCACATCAAACATTAAGCTCAGGTGAATGATCCAGATCGAAGACCTGCGCCTGATCGAGGCGCTGTCGCAGTCGGCGTCGCTCAGTGCGGCGGCCCGCATGCTCAACGTGACGCCGCCCGCACTGTCCGCCCGCTTGCGCAAACTGGAAGCGACGCTCGGGCTGGCGCTCGCCACGCGCACGTCTCGTCAGCTCAGTCTGACGGCCGAGGGGGAGCGCCTCGCGCGTGAAGGGTCGGCACTGCTCGCGCAACTCGATGCCTTGCCCGAATCGTTTCGCCGGGAGGACAAGCGGCTGACCGGCTCGCTGCGGATTTCGGCGCCGTTCGGCTACGGCCGCCATCATGTGGCGCCGGTGCTGGCCGGTTTCGGGCTGCTCCATCCCGAGTTGAAACTGCAACTGGACTTGCGCGAGACACCGTGGCCGGACAAGCACGATTCGGACGCCGTCATCCATGTGGGAACGGTCAGGGACTCGTCGTGGATCGCGCGTGCGCTCGCGCCGAACGACCGGTGGCTGTGCGCGAGTCCCACGTATTTGCAACGCCATGGCACACCGGACGACCCGCACGCACTGTTGCAGCATCGGTGCATTTGTCTTCGGGAGAACGATGAGGACGCCACGTTGTGGCGCTTTCGGCGGCGGACGAAGACGTCGTCCGGGGCCTCGGATACGACGTCGCGGCGTGCGTCATCCCGCACTACGACGCGCGACAGCGTACGCGTCGCCGCGGCCTACACCACCAACGACGGCAGCGTGGCGCGCGAGTGGGCCGAGCAAGGGCTCGGTCTGGTGTTGCGTTCGGAGTGGGACACCCGCGAGGCCGTTGCCGCCGGACGCCTCGTGCGGGTGCTGGCCGACTGGGACTTTGACAGCGCCCCCGTCACCTTGCTCGTGCCGACGCGACGAGGTCGCACGGCGCGATTGCAGGCGCTCATGGCGTTTCTGGAAGACGCGCTGGCGGCGTCGGTGCCGGCGCGCCGGTCGCGGCGTCAGGCGGGTTGATGCGCAAGACGCGCGCTGACCGTGCGCGCCCGGTGTGCAAGCAGGCTACAAAGCACCAGCAGGGCGGCCGTCATGAAAAACACTGCCGGCAGCCCGAATATCACTGCGACCTGACCGCCGATGACGGGGCCGATCACCTGCCCGCTGAACTGCGCCGACTGTAAATAGCCGAGCAGCTTGCCGGTGCTGCGCTCGTCGACCGCATTGCGTGCGAGCTTGCCGATGGCGGGTAACAGACCGGCCAGCGTCATGCCCATCAGGACACGCAAGACCGCCAACTGCCACCACTCGGTGACGAAGGCCTGCGGCACCATCACGGCTGCCGTGGCGATCAGACACCCGACGATGACGCGCCAACTGCCGACGCGATCGGCCAATGCGCCGAGCTTCGCCGCGGTAAGTATGCTGCCCAGCGCCGAACTCGCCATGACCACGCCAGCCACGCGCGTGAGATGCGCGCTGTCTACGCCCAATTGACCGATGTAGACGGTAATGATCGGCTCGATCGACATGTTGGCGAGCAACACCATCATCCCGGTGAAAAGAATGGCGGCGATGATGCCTGCGTGTGCCTTGGGTACGCCGCCCGACGCCGCTGCCGCGGTGCGCCGCTTGCCGTCGCGCGCCGGGTCGAAGTTCTCGCGTAAGCCGAAGATGGTGAGCAGCGCGGTGATCGAGATCATCCCGGCACAAGCGAAGAACGTGCCGCGAATCCCCAGCAAGGGCGGGAGCAGGCCCCCGACGAGGGGGCCGGTCAGATTGCCCGCGAGCGCACCCGTCGAGAGCACGCCCAAGGCCCAGCCCGCACGGTCGCGCGGCGCCTGCGTGCCGATCATCACCGTCGACGCAGACGCATAGCCGCCGATCAGGCCCGTCATCAGGCGCAGCGCAACAAGTTGATAGACGTTATGGGCAATGCCGATGAGCGATGTCACGATCACCATGCCGAGCGCCGCACGGATGAGCATCGGCTTGCGGCCAAACCGGTCGGCCAGATGGCCCCAGATCGGGGCGGTCACGGCGGTGCCGAGAAACGTCGCACTGAAGGCGACGCCGGACCATTGAATGACCGCCGACTCCGATTCCACGCCGAGTTGTTTGACGTAGAGCGGCAGGAACGGCAACAACATGCTCAGGCCGGCCAGCGTGGTAAACGAGCCGAAGACGCAGATCGCCAGATTGCGTTGCCAGTAGGCGGCGTTGCGCTCTGTGTAGCTGGCGGTGGGGGTATCGGGCTGAGACGGGGGATTCACACAAACCTCTGAATTTCGCGATGTCGCGATTTAGCCATCCATCGGCGGCGCACTGCCGGCGCTGCTGCAACGGATATTGCGAGTCTAGTCCGAGCGCGTATCGACGGGTACCTCTGGCGCGCGTACGACACTCTTGCGCGGCTCGGATGAGTGCGCAAGTGTCTGCATCAGGAAATCGACGAAGGCGCGGGCGCGAGAGGGCAGTGTCTTGCCGTGCGGATACACCAGGCTCACCGGGCGGGAGCGTCCCGCGTAGTCCGGCAGCACCTCGACCAGGCGTCCCGAGGCCAGATCCTCCTCGACGTTGAACCGGTACGTCTGGAAGATTCCGCCCCCCGCCTTGGCGAGCGTGACACCGCCGAGCACATCGTCCGCACGACGAAAACTACCGCGTGCCAGGAATTCGATGTCCTCGCCTGCCGCGCGGAATAGCCACGGTATCGGGCGTCCAGTGCTCGGCAGGTCGAATTCGATGCATTCGTGCGCGGCCAGATCGTCCGGCGTCTTTGGCGTTCCCGCGCGCTTGAGATAGTTCGGATGGGCGACTACGACCAGCGCCGCGTCTTCGAGATGGCGCGCAGGCGGTGCGCTATCTGGTGCAGAACGCGTTCGTGACCGGCACGATTCTGCCGGTCGACGGCGGTTACGCGGCAGGCCGCTGATCGCTAGCGGTTGGATTCACAGGAGTCAGCCATGCCATTCGTTAGCATTCTCATCACCCGCGAGGGCAACAGCGTCGAGCAAAAGGCGCAGGTGATTCGCGAAGTCACCGAGACACTGGAGCGCGTGTTGAACAAACCGCCGCATCTCACGCATATCGTGATCGAGGAAATCGACACGGATAACTGGGGCTACGCCGGGCAAACGACCACTGACTTTCGTCGCAGGGCGGCGAACGAATAACGAACACGCCCGCCGGCCTCACTGCGCGCCCCACCGCCCTGACACCGGGCGGCGGGGCGTTGCCGTCAGAACGGCTTGGACAACGCGAGATAGAACGTGCGGCGCGGGCCGAACTGCGGTGCGCCGACACCGATGCCGGTGCCGTCACGCAGTTCGTAGACGCGGTCGAAGAGGTTGATGACCGAGAGCTTCGCGTCGAAGCGTCCCAACCCCGGCAGGTTGACCTTCTGGCCGATACCGAGGTTGACCTGGAAGTACGCCGGCAAATGCTCGCTGTTGACGAAGCCGCTGCGCAGGCCCGAACCGAAGAGCGCGTCGGTCGAGAACAGCGTCTTACCCCATTGATACGACACCCCGGCCGACGCCGTCACCTGCTGGTCGTGGTCCAGATGCACCCAGTGATTGCTGATGTAGGCGAGCTCGTCGGCGCCGAAATTGAACTGGCCCGTCTCGATGCCCTGGCCCATCGCGCGTGAGAGCGCCACGTTCAGATACGCACCGAGGTTGCCTTGACGATAGTTGACCGTCCCTTCCAGGCCGTAGATGCGGCCTTTGTCGTAGTTGAACGTCGAGTAGATCAGCGCATTGCCGAACTGGCCTTCGTCCTGCAAGTGGTTGACGCGACGGTAGTAGGCGTCAAGGCCTACCGTGATCGACGACGTCAACTGATGCGAGATCCCCAGATCGAAGTAGTCCGACCGCTCGGCGCGCACGGCGGTGTTGGCGTCAGAGGGCAGCGCGTTGGTGGTGCCCAGGAATTTCGCGACCGATGTCGTATCGATCTTCTCCGTGGCCGGCGGCGTGAAGTAGCGCGAATAGCCCGCGTGTACGCGCGTGCGGCTCGTCAGGTCGTAAGTCAGCCCGAGGCGCGGCGAGAGTTGCCCCTCGTTCGTGACGGTGTTGACGTGGTCGTAGCGCGCGCCGTAATTGATCGTCAGACGATCGGTCGCTTTCCATTCGTCCTGCAGATACAGCCCGTACGTGGTGCCGCGATCGTTGGAATTGTCCACGATGGTGATCGGCGTGCCGCTCGTCTGCGCGCCACTGTCGTCGGCAGGGAACACGTTCGACGTGTTATCGACGCTGAAATGCTCCTGCTGCACGAACAGACCGAAGCGCAAGGTGTGACGGTCAGTCAGCTTGTAGCTGCTGTCGGCCTGAATGCCGTAAGCCTCGTTACGACGCGTGATGTTGGAAGCAACGCCGTTGTAGACCAGATCGCCGATCGGGTCCGGCGTGTAATCCACACGGCTGGTGCGATGGAACAGCGAGATCTGCGTGTCGAGTTGCGGCGATACATGGCTCTGCCACGACAGCACCTGGAAGTCGGTGAGTTCGCGTTGATGCGCGTTGAGGCTCGCCGAGTCGGGGATCGTGCCGTTGTCCAGCGTGAACTGCGGGGAGACGCCCGGCAGGTTCGGAATCTGAAAGCGGTTGTTGGCCGTGCCGAACATGAACGAGACACGGTTATCGGGGTTCAGCAGATAGGACATCATGCCGAACGCGTTCGTCTGGTTCGTGTGATCGTGAATCGCGTTGCGGTCCCCCGTCGGATTCTCGATCCCCATGTCGTTGGCCGACACGCGCGCGCTGAAGTAATAGCTGAGCGCGCCCTTGGTGCCGTACAACTGAGTGTTGACCTCGCGGTCCGCGTGGCTGCCGAACACGACGCCGACTTCGCCGCCGAAAGCCTTGGGGGGCTCGCCGGTGTCGTCATCGAGGCCAGGCGAGCCCTTGGTGTGAATGTCGACGATGCCCGCCGTGCGATATCCGAACTGCGCCGGGAGTGCGCCGGTGATCAGGTTGATCTGCGAAGCAATGCGCGCGTCGATAGCCTGACCGAAGCCGCTGATCGCCTCCGGAATGATTACGCCGTCGATCCGGTATTGCAGATTGGCGTGGTCGCCGCGCACATGCAATTGACCGTACGAGTCCTGCACCACGCCCGGTGCCTGCAACAGCACCTGATTGAGCGGGGTATTCGTGCCAAGGGGCAGCGTCTGGATATCGGTCTGGTCGAAGTTGTAGACGGAGCTGCCGGTGTCGGGCGAGAGCGCGTTGCGTGCAGCGTCGAGTCGCTTGGCGGAGACGGTCGTGCCCGATAGCGAGACGTTGGCGTCGCTATTGGCGGTGTTGCCCCCGGCTTGCGGCGATGCAACCTGTGCGTGTGCGTTGACGACGAATGCGCACGCCGCCGCGGAGGCGAGAGCGTGACGGGTGAACGTGCCGAAGCGGGTGGCGCGGACGGAGCGGGGAGCGTGGGTGGCGCGAATGGAACGGGAAAAACGGTTGGAGCGGGCAGACATGCCGGACCTCAGTGTGCTTAGCGTGTGGACGCCGTGCGACCGGTGGCAGACTCGCCAACGTTGGCGAGCCGCGACCTGCGACGGCGAATGTTCTGATTCAGACAAACGGCACTGAGGCGCGGGGCGGGTCGCGATTACGCGTGGGTCCGCGTGATGCGGAGCGCACATGCACTGGCGCAGCAGGCGGGTAATGCCACCCGCGCGAGAGCGGGAGCGACGCGAAGACAGGTAGCGCCGGCAGCGCCACGTCCACGGCAATGAACGCGAGACACTGCTCGCAGATGCCGTTCTCATCCCCGTCCGGCGAGTCCGGCAGTGCATGCTGGTGCGCCGGGTCGACTGACGACGCGACCGGCCCCGTGGCCGAGGCAGCCGCGAGCGCGGCCGCCGTGTGGAACACCACGTGCCGCGCAAGCGCAATCTGCGAGACGAGCACGCAGACGATCAGCCATAGAGGAAGCCAGCGGCGATGCATGAGCCGAAGAGGATTGGGACGTAAAAACGAGAGAACGAGGGAGCCACGGCGCGTTGCGGCGCCGCGCAGACAGTTAAACGCAACTCAATTGCAATGCAACTGAGTTGCGAATTCTGTCACATTCGCGGTGGCTTTGCCAAGTTGGAAAGCCGAACGGGAGAGTGCCGCGACGCAGACGCCGGATGAAAAACGGGATGGCGGCGGGGCTGCGTCGGGATGAATACCGAGGTTTGTGCTGGGATTTGTCGCGGGATCTGTGCCCGACTTGAAGCGTTGGGCACGTCGGGCGTGTCAGGCAAGCGGCTGGCGCAGCGTTGCGTCGGCCACGCGTATCGGGCGCGGGATCAGTTTGAGTTGAAGGAACGTGTCGGCAATACGTTGCTGCGCGGCCAACACCGGTTCCGAGACCGGCTTGTAGATGTGGGCGTAGTGACGCAGTCCTTTCTCGATGATTTTCGCGTCGAGGCCTTGAATCGGCGCAAGTTTGGCCGCGGCGGCAGCATAGTCGCCGCGAATTTCCTGACCGGTCTGGCTCAGCGAGTCGAGCGTCGCCTTGATCACGTCGCCTCGTTTTTCCGCAAAGGCGCGCTGGCTGAGGAAGAACTGATGGTGATCCGCTGCACCTTCGGCATTGGCGAGCAGACGCACGGGGCTTTGATCGATGACGGCCGTGAGGAACGGGTCCCAGATGGCCCAGGCGTCGACCGCTCCACGCTCGAGCGCGGCACGGGCGTCGGCCGGTGCGAGAAACACAGGACTGATGTCGCCGTAATCCAGGCCGTGTTTGCGCAACAAGGCGACGAGGAACCAGTGGACGTCAGAGCCCTTATTGAAGGCCACGCGTTTGCCCCGCAGATCGGCGACCGTCCTGATCGGTGAGCTATTGGCGACGACCACGCCTTCGGCGAGCGGCGTCGGAATTTCGTAGGCGCTATAGACGAAGTCGGCCCCAGCGGCTTGCGCGAAGACCGGCGGCGCTTCGCCCACGTAACCGAAGTCAATGGCCCCGACGTTCAACGCCTCGAGCAACTGGGGACCCGCCGCAAACTCGGCCCATGTCACCTCCACGCCAAGCGGGCGCAGACGCGCTTCGAGCGACCCATTGGCCTTGGCCAGCACCAGCGTGCTGGCGGCTTTCTGATACCCGATGCGGAATTTGCCGGGCTCGTAAGCCGCGTGGGCGGACAGCGAGGGCAGTGCGAGAGAGGCCGCAGTGGCGCCCAGCGCGTTGAGGAATTGGCGGCGTGAGAGGTGGTTGAGCGGTTTCATGGACGTTGCCCCCGTTTGGAATTGGCTGATTGGGACGGATTATCCGGGCCGGTTCCGCGTGGGCAACGAAGCGATTCTGCTTTAGATATTCATGGTGGCGCGTCCAACGTCATACGCCGTCGGCGGGTGCGTCCACGATCAACGCGGAGTTCACGAGCCGGATGCGCTGATCGACGAAGTAGCCCCCGCCTTCCTGATAACGCAGATAGAGGCGGCCGCATTCCCGGCATCGGCAGACGTTCGCGCGGTTGTATGGGAAGTAGCGCGGCGCGATGGGGGCGTCGACGGCCCAGTACGACGTGCCGTCCGGATGGTATTCGCTGAACGTCGGCTCTTCGGCATCGTGCTGTGCCAGCAATGTGCCGATGGCTTCGAGCTGCGTGTCAGGCAGGGAGTTGGGAAGACTCGCCCAACCGTCGAGCGGCGTCTTCGTACATTGGCAAGTGGTAGCAACGATGCCGGCCGACTCGGCGAGAGCGACGAGCGCGGCATGATCTAGGTAGGGAAGATGACTCATGTGGGGTGTCCGATTGCCTGAGTGCCGTCGTTGCAACGGATCAGCGCGTGCGATATCACGGGGTCCGACATGGTAGCGCGGCGTGACTGAGCAGGCACAGCGCACCGTCGCAAACCATGGAAATTCGCAGGACTGTCACAAAAGAACGCCGTCTCTGATATATGATATTCGCTATATATCGACATATATAACGGAGTTCAGGCTGTGAAGAAGACGGCGTTTTCCGCGCGCGTTGCCGCGACGATGAAGTTGATGTTGTGTGTCGGCGCGACGATGGCGATGACGATGCCGGCGCATGCCGACGAGATGTTCCGCGTGGCGTACGCCGGTTCGATGGGGGTGGTGATGGACAAGGCGCTCGGGCCCGCCTTCGCGCAGCGCGAGCATGTAACGTACCAGGGGCAGGGCGAAGGCGCTTACGGACTGGCGCGTCTGCTCGCTTCGGGGCGTTCGACGGCCGACGTGTTCGTCTCGATCACGCCGGGACCGATGGCCATTCTCAAGGACGCGGGACTGATCGACGAGGCCGTGCCCGTCGCCAGCACGCGTATGGTCATCGCCTATAACCCGAAGGGGCGCTTCGGCAAAGCCTTCCGTCTCGCGGGCACCGACGCTGCGCATCCGGCCTGGTGGAAAGTGCTGCAAACCCCGGGGCTTCGTTTTGGCCGCACGGACCCGGCTACCGACCCGCAAGGTCAGAACATCGTCTTCACGCTGATGCTTGCCCAGAAATACTACGATCAGGCGGGACTCGCGCAGTCGGTGCTCGGTGACATTCGCAATCCGCAGCAAGTCTTCGGCGAGGGCGGTTTGCTCACGCGACTGGAGGCGGGGCAGGTCGATGCCGCCTCGGGCTACGAAAGCGCGACGCGCTCGGCCAGGCTGCCGTATGTGGCGTTGCCCGACGAAATCAATCTGAGCAATCCGGTGTTCGCGAAGACGTGGTACGACACGGTGTCGTTCACGTTGCCCGCGGCCGACGGCAAGGCCAAGACCGTCCGCCCGCAACCGCTCGTGTTTTACGCGGCCAGGCTGAAGAACGCAGCGAACCCCAAAGCGGCGGACGACTTCCTCTCGTTCATGACGTCCGCACAGGGACAACAACTGTTCGACGAGAACGGTTACGGCAGGCCCAAGGGCGACGCGCTTTATCACTGATCGACGGACCGGCCTATGCAGAAGGGGATCGATGGCGTGCCCGCCGAGACGGGCCGGCGTCTGCGCCTCAGTGGGTGGCGCGGTCTGGGCAGTGGATTGGGGCGGCTCGGCGAAAGCATCACATGGTCGCTGCTCCTCGTGCCGTTCATTGCGCTGGCCGTCGAGACACCGTGGCGGCACTTCCGCCTCGCCTATGGCGACTGGGATGCCGTGGCCGTCTCGATGGGACTGTCGTGCCTGTCAATGGCGATCATCGTTGCGCTCGGCACACGGGGCGCGTACTGGATGGCGTCGACACGCTCACGTATTGCCAGTGTCGCGGAGGTGCTCGTTCTCGTCGCCCTCATGACACCACCGCTCGCCATGGGCATTCTGCTCGCGACGGCTTACGGGCCGGTCGGCACGTTCGGGACGATGCTCGCTCGCGGCGGCATTCTGCTCGGCAACAATGCCCCGGCGTTCGTGTTGTCTCAAGTCTATGGCGGGTTGCCGTATTTCATCCTCGCCGCCCGCGCGGCGTTCGAAACCGTGCCGCTGGTATTGCCGATGGCTGCGCGCAGTCTCGGCGCTACGCCCTGGCAGGTCTTCCGGCGCGTCACGCTGCCGCTCGCTTGCGGGGGGCTGGCGGCCGGGCTCGTCGTCGCGTGGGTGCGGGTGATCGGCGAGTTCGGCATCGTCATGATCTTTGCCTATTTCCCGCAGGGCATTCCGGTCAAGCTGTACGTCAATTTGCAGAACGACGGACTCGGCGCTGTCTATGCGCTGCTATGGCTGTTGCTGGTAGTGGCGCTCCCGTTGCCGATCTTCGTGCTGATGCTGACGCGACGCCGTCATCGAGAACGTCACACGAGCGACGATTCCGTGTTCTAACCCGAAGCACGCCGTGCCCCCCGCAAACGCACACAGGCTTCCGATTACTTGGCGGCCATGCACTCGACTTCGACGCGCGCATCGAAGGCCATGCCATTCACGCCGAAGGCGCTTCTGGCCGGATATTTGCCTTGCGTGAAATAGGTCTTGTAAATTTCGTTGAAGGCGGGCCATTCCTTCATATCGGCGAGGAATACCGTGCACTTGACCACATTGTCCATCGCGTAGCCATTCGTTTCGAGAATGGTCCTGATGTTGCGCATCATCTGATGCGATTCGGCCTTCACTCCCCCTGGAGCGAGTTTCTGCGTTTCTGGCACGATGCCGAGTTGGCCCGACAGATAGAGTGTGTTTCCGACCTTAACGGCTTCCGTAAAGGGGAACGACCCTTTCAGGACCTTGCCCGAATTCAGGTACTGCGGCTCGGCTGCGACGGCAGACGCAGCGACGGTGGCAAGAACAGTGGCAATCAACGTACGGATTTTATTCATAAAGCGCCTCAACAGTATCAAATCATCAAGCACCTGCGGCTACCGTTGCCTGCTGCCGGATACCATCGCCTCGCGACGCTTAACGAATATGGTGATCCCCACTGTTCCTATCGCCCATCATTCGGGGGCGATCAAGTCATCGTCGTGGTTTGTCGGTTAAATTATTTTTAGTCCGAATTATTGTTGCAGAGGACACGGCACGTAAAGGCGCCCACTCGCGCGACATCGAAAAACACGGGGCTTTCTCGCGGTGGATTTGATGATATGTGTCGGTACGCTTTCAGTAAATTGATAACGCGTCGCCCCCCACTTTTTGGGAACAATAGCAAGCATGAAACGGGGGGATGCCCTTGATTGAATCGAGCCGCATAGCGAACCGCCCCAGGCGCGAAGCGTTTGCCAACCGGCCCGTGGGCCGACTACCGGCGAGCTGACTGGCGGCGCGTACGACTGCGCCGCGAACGGCTTTACAGTGAGCGCTCGATGGCCTGACCGAGTAACGACAGTCCCAGATCGAGTTCCGCTTCGCTGACGGTGAGCGGCGGTGCAATGCGAAACACGCCGCCCATGCCGGGCAGTTGCACGATGTTCATGCTCAGGCCGAGGTTCATGCACTCGCGCGTGATCTTTGCGCCGAGCCCGTCTGCGGGCGCCTTGGTGCGCCGGTCGTTGACGATCTCCATGCCGAGCAGCAAGCCCCGCCCGCGCACATCGCCCACGCAATCGAATCGCTCCATCAGGCCCAGCAGGCCGTTGCGTAGTCGCTCGCCCATGACATTGGCGCGCGCGACCAGTCCGTCGCGCGCGACCACGTCGAGCACGCGAAGCCCGACGGCCGCCGGCAGCGGATCGGAGACGTGGGTCGTGTAGAACAGATAGCCGCGCTCGTGCGCCCGCGCCTCGATCTCGGTGGACGTGACGATGGCCGCGAGGGGCAGACCGGCGCCGAGCGTCTTGGAGAGCGTCAGGATGTCCGGCGTCACGCCGTCACGCTCGAACGCGAACATGGTGCCGGTGCGTCCGATCCCTGTCTGCGCTTCGTCGAGAATCAGCAGCATGCCGCGCTCCTCGCACTTGCGCTTGAGCGCCGCCAGATAGCCCGGCGGCAGTTCGATGATGCCGCCCGAGCTCAGAATCGGCTCGGCGATGAAGGCCGCGAGATTGCCGCTGGACTGGCGGTCGATCAGATCGAACGCATAGTCCAGCTCCGCGAGATAGTCGTACTGACCGGCCGGACCGAAGCGCGGGTGATACGTGAACGGCGCCGGAATCGCGAAAGAACCGACGGCGGCCGGACCGACACCCTTGCGTCCCGCGCTGTAGGTGGCGGAGGCCGCTGCGCCCGTCATGCCGTGCCACGACTGTGCGAATCCCACGATCTCGTACTTGCCGGTGACGAGCTTGGCCATGCGAATGGCGGCCTCGTTCGACTCGGCGCCCGTGCTCAGCAACATCACCCTGTCGAGGCCCGCCGGCGTGATGTCGGCCAGACGTTTGGCGAGATCGACAACCGGGCGCGAGAGCATGCCGCTAAAGAGATGATCGAGCTTACCGATGGCGTCGGTGACGACCGAGACGATGTCCGGATGGCTATGACCGAGCACCGCACTCATCTGACCGGAGGTGAAGTCGAGAATGGCTCGCCCGTCGGCGTCGTAGACGAAGCTGCCTTGCGCGCGCTCGACGATCATCGGCTCGAACGTGCCACCGTAACGGATCAGATGCTGCCGGGCATTGCGCCAGAAATCGGCGTCTTGATTATTGGACACGCGGGAATCTCCGATAGAAGTCAGGCACACGCGAATTGACGCGCAGGGGCAACCACCGCTTGCAGTCTAAGCAGCGCTCTGGTTTCATAGAAGCGAATAATGCTAATGAAAGATAGAAGCGAGACTAATAGCTTGAGTCTGACCCTCGAAATCGATCTCCTGCGCTCGTTCGTGGCCATTGCGCAAGCCGGCTCGCTCAGCAAGGCGGCCCAGCGCATTGCCCGGACGCAGTCGGCGCTCAGCCAGCAGATGCAGCGCCTGGAAGCGATCGTCGACCAGCCGCTGCTCCAGCGCACCGGACGCGGCGTGGTGCTGACGAGTTCCGGCGAGCGTTTGCTGGGGCATGCCCAGCGTATGCTTCGTGCACATGACGAGGCGATGGCCGATATGTCGGGCCGAGGGCTAACGGGGACGATCCGCTTCGGTTGTCCGGACGATTACGCTGCGGCATTTTTGCCACACCTGCTGCGCGAGTTTGCCGTCGTGCATCCGCAGGCTTTCGTGGAGGTGATTTGCGAGCCGACACCACGTCTGGTAGCACAACTGGCGCGTCACGCGCTCGATCTGGCGTTGATGTCTCTGCCGGACGGTGTGGACGAGCGCAACGTGATCCGACGCGAGCCGTTGGTGTGGATCGGGAGTCCGGGGCTGGACAGTGTGCTCGACGACCCGGGCGAACCGCTGCCGCTGGCCCTGTCCGACCCCGATACGCTCGACCACATGGCGGCCTGCGAGGCGTTGGCGCGGGTGGGGCGGTCCTACCGGATCGCCTATGCGAGCAGCAATCTCGCGGGGCTGACGGCGCTGGCCCGTTCAGGTCAGGCATTTGCCGTCATGACGCAAACGGCGGTGCCCCCCGACTTACGCATTGTTACAGGTGATACCTTGCCGCCGTTGCCGTCCGTCGGGATTACGGTAAAGTTCGATCGCACAAGTCCCAACCCGCTGAGCGTGGCATTTGCCGATCACATCCGGCAGACGCTGGCGCTGTTGTAGGAAGGGAGCCGTGCAGGGGTGCCTGAATTCACCCCTTTTCGGGGGAATTTGAAGCACAATTGCAGGTTGTTTCAAGACGCGGGCAGAAGCATTCGCGTCATTCAAAAAGAATCGGGTGCCGGGCATTGGGGGACAAGTGGCGTCGTTGACGTCGTCGATGGCCGGAAACCCGGGGGTTATTCAGCTTTTTTGTATCGAGGTCGATATGTTGGCGCGTTTCATGGCGTTTTTCCTGGTGGTCGGTTCGCTGCTTTCGTTGGCAGGTTGCAATACCGTCGACGGCGTCGGGCAGGATATTTCCGGTGCCGCCCGCACCGTCAAGCGCGCGCTGTAAGGCGACGCAAGGAAGTCCAACGCCGGGTGCATCGCTGGCCCGGCTGTTTTGCGCAACGGGGTCTCACTCCGCATCCGTCAGTATGGCTAGCGCTGCATTCACCTTGACGGGCTTGTCGTGAGGAAGGCGATTTTCGTCGACCGTGAGCGAGCGCACCACGCCCGGTTCGAAGATCATGCAGTACGTCGAGCCGCCGTATTGGAAGTGCCCCAGCGCACCTCCCTTTCCGACGTGTTTGCCGCGCTCCGTCTGGAGTACACACGACGACACATCCCCCATCCCGACAAACAGACAGGCGAGCGTGCCTATCGCCGGATCGTCTGCCTTGATGACGACCACCGCGCGCGTGGCCGTTGCCGTGAGATAGCCCTGCGAGTCGTTGAGTCCCGCCTGATCGTCCCCTTCCGGTTCGGCCTCCGAGAAGTACGTGCCCGGCAGACGATACGCAGCGACGACGGTGCCGTCGACCGGTGCGTGCCAGCGGTGATAGTCGTAGGCGCTCAGATACGCCTGATACACCATGCCACCCGCAAAAGGCGCCGCCAGACCTCGATGCGCCGCGCCGAACATGTCGACCAGCGAATACGGTTGCGACTTGATCCAGAACGTGTCGCGCAGACGGACATCGCGCCGCACGTGATACGGGGTGCTCTCGCAGGCGTTGACGACGATGCGCGTATCGTCCGGGGCTGCGACAGGACGGGCGCCCGGCTTGAAGCGTCGCGTGAAGAAGGCGTTCCAGGAATCGAAACCGCCGAATGGCCGGGACAGATCCATCTCGAACGCTTCCAGCCCGAGTCGCGTCTGCGCGGCGGGGCAGAACCACCCGTCGGGGGCTCGCGTGTTGAGAAAGCCTCGCGAGTCGGGGCCGCTGAGGAACTGGCACCACTGGCCGAGCACGTCTTGCATGCAGCGATTGAATTCCGGGTCGCGAAAGCAGGCATAGCCGGAGGGCATGCACATCAGCCAGTCCAGCAGCGCGTTGATCGGGCAGACGATCAGGCTCTTGGTGTCGAACGCGGGGGCCGTCGTGACGACGTAGTCGATCGTCTGCATCAGCGTGTCGATGTCTTCGAAGCCGAGCCGATGGCCATCGTCCCACGCTTGCGAGATGGCGAGGCTGAAGTCCATGCGCCGCACCGGGTCGTCGAGAACGCAATCGCGCATGCGCGCGACGGTGGGGCTCAAGGGGGTCGTGGTCGTGCGCGCCCGTGCGCGCCGCACGAATTCGGTGCGCAGATCCGCGATGGCGGCCTCGTTTTCCGTGATCCACGCGCCGAGCCGGTGTCGTGACGATGGGCTTGCCGGGTTAGCACGCTTAGGCGACGGTGAGCGGGCGTTTGACGTCATGGTGTATTTGAGTGCCTGGCGAAGGGGGCGAAGGGCGCGCTCGATGTCGGGCAACCTCCCGTTGTCTTGCGCGCCACGGGATGCCGTTTCCCGACGCAATTTTCGTGCACGGCGCCGGTGCACGCGGTTACGTCCTCAAGATGGTTTGACGGCGGGTATTTCGTACAAACCGATGTAGATTTCGCACGCCACGTGAGTCATTTCCCGTTGGGTCTTGTTTTGCCTGATGAATGTCGTCTACCAGACGCTAATCAGTCGCTAACGCACCGTATATGGGCTGTATATGTGCCGTATATCGCATCTTTCTTTGGGAAATTGCACCAATAAGCGCCGACCCGGTTAAGTTGTCTCAAGTTTTTTGCTTTCGCGCCGTTGGAGCCGCTAATGCTGTCATCAAGTCACGTGTATCGTGCCGGGTGGCGGAGGGGGCTGCCGGTGTCGGCGGCCACGCTCAGGAAGAAAGGCGGAAGCGCAAATGTTGAAAAATTGGACGATTCGTTGGCGGTTGCGGGTGGCCGTGGCCAGTCTGGCCGGTCTGGTGCTTGTCGTCGGCGCGCTGGCGCTGATCGGGCTGCGAGGTACCGTCGGCAGCCTGCACGAGGTGTACGAAAAGGAGTTGGCGAGCACCCGATTGCTGGGGGAGTCGGAGATCCAGATCGGGCGAGCGCGCGCGGTGGTATTACGCGCCCCGCAGGCCCCGAGCGATGAGCTCAGGTCCGCCGACGTTCAGAAGGGCAATGAGTATTGGGGCGAGTCAGAAAAGGCGTGGCAAGCGTATCTGACGCTCCCGTCCGACGCCGAAGAGCAACGCCTCGCCGCTCAGGTGACGAGCGCACGTCAGGCGCTCAAGGACGCCTTCACGCTGATCCAGAACAGCATCGCCGCCGCACAGACCGACGTCTATTACGCGCAGGCGGCCGCGCTGGGCAAGCGCTACACCGCGTACGTCAACGCCAACGAGGCGCTCAAGACGCGCTACGACGCACGCGCCAAAGCCAGCTTCGACTCGGCGGTGTCCACCTACGACCGGCTGTTCGCCGTGACGCTCGGCGCGATTGCATTCGCCGTCATCGCCGCGTTCCTGACGGCGCGCTCGTTGAACCGGTCGATTACGCGTCCGCTTGACGATGTGCTCGGACACTTCCAGGAAATTGCCGACGGGAATCTCCAGCGTGCCGTGCACGTGACGTCGAACGACGAGATGGGACGTCTGCTCGAAGCGCTCGCCAACATGAAGGCGCAGCTCAACGAAACGGTGGCCAAGGTGCGCAAGAGCGGCGAGGCGATTGCCGCGAGCGCGCGCGAAATCGCGTCGGGCAATCTGGATCTGTCGGCGCGCACGGAGCAACAGGCGGCTTCGCTCCAGCAGACTGCGGCCAGCATGGAACAGTTGACGAGCACGGTGAGGCAGAACATGGAGCATGCGCGTCAGGCCAATCAACTGGCGCGTCAGGCGAGCGAACAGACCGGGGCGGGCGACAAGGCGATGGTCGAAGTCACCGACACGATGCATGCCATCGACACGGGGTCGGCCAAGATTCGCGACATCATCGCGCTCATCGACGGCATTGCCTTTCAGACCAATATTCTGGCGTTGAACGCCGCCGTGGAAGCGGCGCGCGCCGGAGAGCAGGGACGCGGCTTCGCCGTGGTCGCGGGTGAGGTGCGTACCCTCGCGCAGCGCTCGGCGAGTGCGGCGCGCGATATCAAGACATTGATCGAAACGTCTGCCGAGCGCTCGACGGCGGGCAGCCGTATCGTTGCAGAGGCAGGCGCGGCGATGAACAGCATTGCGCACAGCGTGCAACGCGTGACGGACATCATGGCGGAGATTTCGGCCGCCTCGGAAGAGCAGACCTCGGGCATCGATCAGGTCGCACGCGCCGTCACGCAGATGGACGAGGTGACGCAGCAGAATGCGGCGCTCGTCGAGGAGGCATCGGCGGCGGCGCAGTCCCTCGCGGAACAGGCCGAGTCGCTGAAAGCCGCCGTCGCCGTGTTTCGTCTGGCGCAGCACGACGACGGCGGGCCTGACGTCATGACTACCGGGACTGCGGGCATGGCTCGGGCCAGGCTGTACGCCGTGGCGTCGTGAGCCATTGCGTCCCGTAGCGCGTTACTCAGATCGACGAACGTCCCCACCATTCGCGCACGTAATCGCCTCGTTCGGGGCGCGGCGGGGCTTCCTTGGGCTCGGACGGTGTGCCCACAAAGAGGAAGCCCAGCAACCGCTCGTTCGGCTCGAAGTCGAGAATATTGTGCAAATCGGCGTCGTAGGCGTCGGGGCCCGTTGCCCAGAATCCGCCGTAGCCGAGCATATGGATGGCGTTGAGCAGATTCATGCCGGCCGCGCCCACGCTCAGTAGCTGTTCGACTTCCGGCACCTTCGTTTCCGTCGAAATCGAGGCGGCGATCACGATGATCAACGGTGCCCAGAAGGCCCGGCGTCGGCGCTGCTCATGGGTCTGCGCAGGCGCGTCGGGGTTGCGTCTGGCGGACGCTTCGACCAGCGCCTGACCGAGATCCTCGCGGGCTTCGTCGCGCACGATCACGAAACGCCACGGACGCAGACGTCCATGATCGGGGGCGCGCAGCGCGGCGTCGAAAATCACATTCAGTTCGGCGTCGCTCGGCGCGGGCGCGGCCAACGGCCAATGCGACCGACGCGACAGAAGCAATTCAAGCGGGGATTCGATCGAGGATTCAAGCGCCACTTGATGCGACGCGGCGCATAGAGCCGCGAAATCGGGGGTAGTGCCGGGGGTAGTGCCCATCGGGGGGAATCTCCAGAGACAGAATCGTAATGATCGGTGATCTCGGAAGATATTGCAAAATGATTCTCATTAGCGATATTGCGAGCCGTTGCTGCGTCTGTCTTTTTCTGCCGCCACAGCGCGATTTCACGCGACGATGAAGCGGCGCTCGATGGGAAATACTTGTAATCTACGCATTCACTTCCACTCGCGCCGGTCCGGCGAAGCCCATCCATGAGCCAGCAAAAACCTGTTGAATATGCCTGCGCCACGCCCGAGGTCAAAGCCGTCTTCGATGACATCAAGGCCACTCGCGGCGTTCCCGACGTCAACAACTTCTGGAAGTATATTGCGCAGCATCCGCCGACTCTCGAACGCACGTGGGATAGCCTGAAGGATGTGATGTCGGCCGGTGCGCTCGATCCGCTGGTCAAGGAGCTGATTTACGTCGCTGTGAGCGTCACGAACAATTGCGGCTACTGCGTTGCCAGCCACACGGCGGGCGCGCGCCGCGCGGGCATGACCGACGAGATGTTCGGCGAGTTGCTGGCGGTAGTCGGCATGGCCAACGAGACCAACCGACTGGCCGTCGGCTACCGCGTGCCGATCGATCCTGCTTTCGAGTAAGTCGCTAGCCCAACGGCACGCGGCACCTGCCGAGCGCTCAGCGCGCTACGCCGCGTGCCATCCACTGACGATATCGCCGCGTCTGACACGCCGCACCCAACTGCTGCGCGATGAGCGCCCGCACGGGCGAGACTGCCGGATGGGTCGTGCGGCCGGCGCTCAAACGCCTGAGCTGAAACTTCACGACGGCCATGTTCGCCAGCGAACCGAGCGTTTTGTTCTTCCACTGGATCGGTTGAATCCGCGGCTCGGACGCCTTGCCCGCCCGCCACTGATTCGGCAGTTGCGGGTCGAGCGAGAGCGCCGTCGCGATACCGACCATGGCCGTACCGCTCGCGATCACCTGTTCCGCGACAGCGCGACGGCGAATCCCGCCCGTCACCATCAGCGGCATGCTGGCCACGGCCACCATCTCCTGTGCGAACTCCAGGAAATAGGCTTCGCGCGCCAGTGTGCGTCCGTCGCGCGCCTCGCCCTGCATGGCGGGCGCTTCATAGCTGCCGCCGGAGAGCTCGACCAGGTCGACGCCGAGCGCGCCAAGCATTTCGATGACACGACGCGCTTCGTCCGGCCCGAACCCGCCGCGCTGGAAATCGGCCGAGTTGAGTTTGACGGCCACCGCGAATTCAGGGGCGACGGCGTCGCGCACCGAGCGCACGACATCCAGCAGCAATCGCGCGCGGTTCTCCAGACTTCCGCCCCAGCGATCCAGACGTTTGTTGGTCAGCGGCGACAGGAACTGGCTGAGCAGATAGCCATGCGCCGCATGAATCTGCACGCCGGTAAACCCGCTGCGCTCGGCCAGCCGTGCGCTGTGGGTAAAGCGTGCAATGACGTTGGCGATATCTTCGTCGGTCAACGCTTTGGGCATCGCGAAACGTTTCGACAGCGAGCCCAGTTCGAGGGCGACTGCGGACGGCGCCACCGTCGGCTGACCGAGCGCAGACTGCATTTGCCGCCCCGGATGGTTGAGCTGCATCCAGACCTGCGCGCCATTTTGCCGTGCCGTCTGCGCCCAGCGACGAAAGCGGGCGAGGTGAGCATCGTGCTCCAGCACGACACCGCCGGGACCGGTCATCGCGCGGGCGTCGATCATGACGTTGCCGGTGATGATCAGGCCGGCACCGCCGCGCGCCCAGGCGTCATACAGACGGAGCAACGCGTCCGATGGCGCGTGCTCGGCGTCTGCCATGTTCTCTTCCATGGCCGCCTTGGCGATGCGGTTGGGGATCGATGTGCCGTTCGGCAGGGTGAGCGGAGTGAAGAGGGTCATGGTCGTGCCTCGAATCTTCAGTTGACGATGGCATGACCATAACCTTAAAGTTAACTTTAATGTCAAGCGGTGGGAGAGGGGAAATGAAGATCGGTGAACTGGCGCAGGCAAGCGGCGTGGCGGCGTCGCGAATCCGTTTTTACGAGACGCAGGGATTGTTGCCGAACGCCCAGCGTCAGGCCAATGGCTACCGTGAATACGACGACGACGCGCTCACGCGTCTCAATCTGATTCGTCGGGCACAGAACGCAGGGTTCTCGCTGGACGAAATCCGCGCCATTCTGCCGCCGGATCTCAACGAATGGCCGCATGACACGCTGCTCGACGCGTTGCGTCGAAAGGTGCATGAGATTGAGACGCTGGCGCGGAGTCTGGCGGCGTCCAAGCGCAATCTGACGCTGCTGATCGACGCCATCGAGCACCGCAAGGAAGGGGAGGATTGTCAGGTGGCGGCGCAGCGCGTGCTCTCGTCGGTACGTCACAGTGACGATGTGCCGGACGCGGCGCCTGGCGTGTCCCGACGCGCGTCTGCCAGACAGCGCGACTGACGCGGCGCCCGACACCGCGCGATATCGCACGGCACGACAACCTTAGCAGCTTGCGAGGATCTCGTTCGCCTTCGCGATGACGGGCGCGTCGATCATCTTGCCGTCCAGCGCCACGGCAGCCCCGCCGCTGGCATTGGCCGCGGCCACCACGCGCGCCGCCCACGCCATCTCGTCGTCACGCCACGCGAAAGCCGCGTGGACCGGGGCAATCTGCCGTGGGTGGATGCACAACTTTCCACGAAATCCGAGTGCGCGGCTGCGACGCGCCGAGGCTTCGATCAGTGCCGCATCGTCGAGCGTGGTCGTCACGCCGTCGACCGGCGCCGCAATGCCCGCGATGCGTGACGCCAGCGTCAGTTGCGAGCGGAAGTAGAGGAGTTCGTCGCCGTCGCCCTCGATGCCGATGTCGAGCTGGAAGTCGATGGTGCCGAACATCAGTCGCTCGACGCGCGGTGCCGCGGCGATCTCCTCCAATGCGGCGAATGCCTGCGCGGTCTCGATCAGCGGCACGAGCCGCAAGCTCGGCGTCGCGCTTTGTGCCGCGCGGTGCAGCGTGGCGGCGTCTTCCGTCTTTGGCACGATGAGGCCGCTCAGCGGTGCCCATTCGGCCAGCGCGGCGACGTCTGCATCGAACCACTCGGTCGACGCGGCATTGATGCGCACGTAGACGGGCACCGACGCGTCGGGCCGCAACGCCTTGAGCCAGCGCACCACATGCTCGCGCGCTGCGTATTTGTCGGCAGGGGGCACCGCGTCTTCGAGATCGAGAATGACGGCATCTGCCCCCGAGGCGCGCGCCTTGTCGAAGCGCTCCGGGCGATTGCCGGGAACGAAGAGCCAACTGCGAACGACAGGAATGGCCGGACGGTTTGCGGTCGTCGACATCGCTTACACCGCCTGCGCCGCGTGCAGCGCTTCGATCTGGGCAGACGAGCGGCCGAGCTCCGCGAGGATGGCGTCGGTGTGCTGGCCGAGCGCAGGAACCGGGTCCATGCGCGGTGTGAAGTCCGGCCCGGCGCATGGCATGCCCGGGGGAATGGGCGCCTGGATCGTGCCATTCGGCGTTACCACCGCGGCCCAGCGCTCGCGTGCGGCGAGTTGCGCATGCTGCCAGACGTCGTGCATCTCATTGAGGTTCGCGTTGGCGATGCCGACCGCATCGAGGCGGCTCACCAGTTGCGGGGCATTCAACTGCATGAAAACGTCGTGGATGATGGCGCGCAACGCGTCGCGGTTCTCCAGACGCATGGGATTGGAGGCGAAGCGTGCATCCTCGACCAGTGTCGGCTGTTCCAGCACCTTCTCGCAGAAGATCTTCCATTCGCGTTCGTTCTGCAACCCGAGCATGACCGTCTTGCCGTCGCCCGTCTCGAATGGGCCATACGGGAAAATCGTCGCGTGAGCGGCGCCTGCGCGCGGCGGCGGCGTCTGATCGTCGACAGCGTAATAGAGCGGGAAGCCCATCCACTCGACCATGCATTCGAGCATGGAGATGTCGATGCGGCAGCCGCGTCCCGTCTTGCCGCGCTGGATCAGCGCCGAGAGGATGTTCGTGTACGCGTACATGCCGGCGGCAATGTCGGCGATGGAGCAGCCGGCCTTGGCCGAGGCATCCGGCGAGCCCGTCACCGACAGGAAGCCGGACTCACTCTGGATGAGCAGGTCGTAGGCTTTCTTGTCCCGGTACGGACCCTCCGGGCCGTAGCCCGAAATGCCGCAAACGATGATGCGCGGATAGCGCTCGGAGAGCGACTCGTAACTCAGGCCGAGGCGGTCCGCTGCGCCGGGGGCGAGGTTCTGCACGAGGACGTCGGCATCGGCGAGCAGGTCATGCAGGACGGACTGGGCGGCGTCCTGCTTCAGGTCGAGCGTCAGGCTTTCCTTGGAGCGGTTCGTCCATACGAAATGCGACGACATGCCGTTCACGCGGGCGTCGTACGCGCGGGCGAAGTCGCCTGCGCCGGGGCGCTCGATCTTGATGACGCGTGCGCCGAGGTCGGCCAGTTGACGGGTGCAGAACGGCGCCGCAATGGCGTGTTCGAGCGCGATGACCTTGATGCCGTCCAGGGGCCTCATGACAGAAATCTCCGAGAAAATTAAGCGAGTGGGGGCGATCGCCGCCTCAGACGATCTTGGCGAGCACGATGAGGCTCAGCGTGATCGTGATGGCGCCGCCGATGCGGGTCGCGATTTGTGCGAACGGCATGAGTCGCATGCGGTTCGCGGCGGTGAGGATGGCGACGTCGCCCGTGCCGCCCATGCCGCTGTGCGTGCCGACCACGATGGCGGCGTCGATGGGATGCATATTCATGCGGCGCGCCACGACGAAGGCCGTCGCCATGAGCGTGAGAACCGTTGCGACGATCGTCACCAGCGTCGGCACGTTGAACGACGCGACCACTTTCTGCCACGGCGTGATCACGACACCGATGGCGAACAGCAGCGGATAAGTCACGGCGGTGGCGAAGAACTTGTAGACGACACCGGCACCGGCTTCGAGCTTCGGCGAGAAGATGAAACCGATCTTCGCGGCAACGGCCAGCACCAGCATCATCACTGGACCGGGCAGCCCGAGCGTGTTCTGCGCGAGCATGCCGACGAAGTACAGGCACACGGCGATCATGCCGGCGGCGGCGATGTCTGTGGCGTCGACGGCTTTTGCGGGGCCGTCATGAACGTCGTGCGCGCCGAGATCGTCGTTGCCGGAGCGCATGAGCTGGCCGTTGCCGGTCAATGACGGATAGCGCTTGCCGATGGCGTTGAGTACGCCCGAGAAGACGATGGCGCAGACGTTGCCGAGCATCACGGCGGGCAGGGCGTGCGCGAGCAGGTCGCCGGCGCTCTGATGCATGACTTCGGAGTAGCCGATGGTGAGCGGGATCACGCCTTCGCCGAGACCGCCGGACATCACCGGAATCACCACGAAGAACACCGTGTGGAACAGGCCCATGCCGAGCATCGTGCCGACGGCAGTCCCGACGATGCCAGCGAGCACCGAGCCGATGGCCAGCGGCACGAAAATACGCACAAAGCCCCCGATCAGCACCTTGCGGTCCATGCTCAGAATGCTGCCGACGATGATGCCGGGGATAAACAGATACAGGAAGTTGCTTTGCTTCCAGAACGCCACGATGGGGGTGACGACCGACGGGGGCAGTGCGTTCGTGAACACGAGCCACGACGGCAGAAACGTCACCAGAATGACGGGGCCGCCGATGCTGCGGAAAATCGGAATGCGTTGGCCGATTTCCATGCAGGTGAAGCTGCATACCGCGAGCAGGGCGATGATCGGAGACAGTTCGGCGGAGAGCTTGCCGGTCGTCAGGATCGTCGTCGCGATGGCGGCGATCAGCACCAGATGAACCGGCAGCGGCACGATGCCAACGCGCATGTCCATGAGACGCCACCAGAGATCGCGCAACGGGTGGGTTTGCACTGCCTGTGAAGTTGCCTTCGCGCCTTGGCCGCCTTGCGCGGCAGTGGCGGGGAGTCCGTCTCGCATCCTGCTGTCTCCGTCTGTTTGTCTGTTTGGAATGGCTTTGTTGACGGGACTATAGGCGCGCGCGAACCGGTGGAGGAAATACCGATTTTGGATGTGGGTATAGGGTGAAGCTATGGCTTGTTCTTCTCGTCGCGCGGTAATCTCGGTTTTGCGGTCGTTGAGTGGGCAAGAAACCGGGTTTTCTCCAATTCCATATAGCAGTACGCTATGGCTTTTCCCTAATTGCCAACCGATGCATGCGACGCATGCCGGTGGCCTGAGCCGTCATGGATGTAAGACAACTGCGGAATTTTGTAGCGATCGTCGATAGCGGCAGCGTCTCGAAAGCGGCCGAGCGGTTGCATATCGCGCAACCGTCGCTGAGTGCACAACTGCGCGGACTCGAAGACGAGTTGCAAGCGCAATTGCTGGTACGCAGCGCCCAGGGCGTCACGCCGACCGAAGCGGGCAAGGCGCTGTACCGGCATGCGCGCGTGGTGTTGCGGCAGATGGAGCAGATACGCCAGGAAGTGCGCGAGGGCGGGGGCAGCGAGGCGGGACCGGTGGCTGTCGGCTTCCCCACGACGATTGCGTCCATTCTTGCCGTGCCGTTGTTTGCGCGTGTGCGTGAGCAGTACCCCGGCATTCGACTTCAGATATTCGAGAGCATGAGCGGGTACATCGGCGAGTTGCTGGCAAACGGACGTCTCGATCTCGCGATGCTGTTTCGCGACTCGGAGACGCGGGGCATCTCGGTGATGCCGCTCTTTGACGAAGAGCTGTACGTGCTTGGCGGACATCGGGTGTGTCCGGAGATCTATGAAGGGACATCGGATGGCACGTGCGCGTTGGCGAAGCTGGCCAATGTGCCGATCGTTGCGCCGAGCGCATCCAACGGCCTGCGCTTGCTCATCGAGCGCAGCTTCGCGCAGGCGAATGTGGAACTGAACATCGTCGCGGACATCGACTCGCTGCCGACGCTCATCGACATCGCCCGTTCGGGCGACGCCTGTTCGATTCTGCCCGTGTCTGCACTGGCGTCACGCGAGGCGGCCTTGTGCCCGCCGTCCCGACGCATCGTCGCACCGCACCTGCAACGACCGGCCAGCGTGTGCTGGTCCAACTCGCTGCCGGTCGGCTCGGCGACCGTAGCCGTGCGTCAATGCATTGCCGATCTCATCCGCGAGCTACAGGCCGACGGACACTGGACGGGGATTACGTTGCGTGCCGTTGAGGGGCCGACAGGATCTTCAGACGAGGCGCACAGCCGCGACTCGACCTAATTCACCGTCAACCGAACCTCACTGCCGCATCCCGATGGCCAGACGGTTGAACGCGCTCATCAGGGCGATGGCGAAGCTCAGGTCGGCGATTTCGGCGTCGGTGAAGTGCTCGCGCAGCGGTTCGAAGTCTGCGTCGGGGGCGTGCGTCTGGTCGATGGCGACGACCGATTCCGTCCAGGCCAGGGCTGCGCGTTCGCGTGCGCTGTAGTGCGAACTCACGCGCCAGCCAGCCAGACTGTCGATCTTGACGTCCGGTGTGTCGCCAGCGCGAAGCGCCTTTGAATGCATTTCCAGACAGAACGCGCATCCGTTGATTTGCGACACACGCAAATAAACCAACTCGACCAGCGGCTTGCCGAGGCTGCTCTTCTCCAGCGCCTTCTTCGTCGCGGCAAACCCTTGATAGGCTTCAGGCGACAACGTGTAATAAGACAGGCGAAGCGTACTCATCAAAACTCTCCAGAAAAAGTGACGCAAAGTGCGAATGGCGGGGGCTTGTCACAACGTCACCACTTTAAGAGAATCATGTCCTAGTCGTCAGATGCAAGAATTGACGAAATCAATAGGACATTCAAAATGGACTTCCCGTCCCTCACGCCGGGAGCCGGCGACGACGTACCGCTCTATCTGCAGCTCTACTGGCGTTACCGCGATGCCATCGCCAGCGGAAAACTCCGGGCGGGCGATCGCGTACCGTCTGTGCGCAGTCTGGCCAGCGAAATCAATGTGGCGCGGGGCACCGTCGAACTGGCCTATCAGATGCTCACCAGCGAGGGCTACTTCTCGCCAAGGGGGGCGGCCGGGACATTCGTGTCGCCGCGTCTGGCGTTGCTTGGCGAAACGGCGCCCATGGCCGCCCCAACGCCCCCGGCACCCGCGCCATTCGAGGCCGAGATGGCCGCTGGCGTACCGCGTCCGTTCCAACTGGGCCTGCCCGCGCTCGACGCCTTTCCGCGCAAAACCTGGGTGCGTCTGGCGGGGCGGCGTCTGCGCATGATGGATCTCGCGTCCATGGTCTACCCCGAATCGGCGGGGTACGGGCCGCTAAGACATGCCATCGCCACCTACCTCGGCATCTCGCGCGGCATTGCATGCACCGCCCATCAGGTCTTCGTAACCCCCGGCTACCGTGCCGCGCTCGATCTCGTGTGCCGGACATTGCTCAAACCGGGAGACGAGGGATGGTTCGAAGAGCCCGGATACCCCTTTGCGCGTCAGTTTCTGACGAGTGCCGGCATGCGTCTCGCACCGATTCCCGTGGACGGCGAAGGACTCGATGTCAGTCACGGCATGCAACGCGCGCCCAACGCTCGCTTCGCCGTGGCAACACCCACGCATCAAAGCCCCACGGGCGAAACGCTTTCCTTGCCCCGACGACTCCAGTTGCTCGACTGGGCGGCCCAACAGAAGTCGTGGATCGTGGAAGACGACTACGACAGCGAGTTCCGCTACCACGGGCGCCCGTTGCCTGCATTGAAGAGCCTCGACCGGGATGGCCGGGTGCTATACACGGGGACATTCAGCAAAGTGCTGTTTCCGGGGCTCCGCCTCGCGTATCTGGTGGTTCCGGCTGCGCACATCGAGCGCTTTGCGCAGGCCGCGAGTCAGCTTGGCGGTCCGGCTTCTGTCCCGGTGCAAGCCACCGTGGCGGACTTCATGGAGCAGGGACACTTTGCGAGGCATCTGCGCAAGATGCGCACCCTGTATGCCGAGCGGCGGGGTTACTTCGTCGATGCGCTTGACGAAGTCTTCGGCGACGACTTGTACGTCCAGCCTCAGGCAGGGGGCATACAAACCTTGGCGTATCTGCGACGCGCGTTCGCCCGGCGAAGCGACGTATCGATAGCGGAAGCGGCGCATCGGCACGGACTGGCGGTGCATGCGCTGAGTCGCTGGTACGGCAGCACGCCCACGGGGTCGGGATTGCTGATGGGGTTCACCAACATACCGGATCGGGAGGCGGCATTGGCGTTGAGCCGTCGGTTGAGGGCGGCAGCAAAAGCGGGTTGAAAGGGAGGCGAGCGATCAATAAGGCAAAGCGGCACACGCTGAAGCAGACGCAACCCGGATAAGACCCCATCAAGACAGGTGCTTTCGAAACCCGCTATCCTTCGTGGATTGGCGCCATCGCGTCCCGAAAAAAATTCCGTGCCGACGGCGATAGCAACCGCGCCGGCACTACAAGCTTTCCAGGAGTCCCCCACGTGGCAGCGTTCGACATCGACGACATCGTTTCCTCATTGCACGCCGCCCGTTTGCGCTGGCGTGACGGTCAGCGGCGTTTGCTGGAGCCCGGCGGCCGCGATCTTCCGTCGCGCGAACGGCTTGCGGACATCGTCGTGCAACTCAAGGGGGCGCTGTTCCCCATGCGTCTCGGCCCGCTCGACCTGCACCAGCAAGGCGAGAACTACTACGTCGGCCATACGCTCACCAGCGTCCTTAGCGGTCTGGCAGAACAAGCCCGTCTCGAATGGCGTTACAAAGCGCGTCATGACGCCGAAATCACCGCAACGCTGATCGAAGAACGTGCGCATTCGGCCATCCAGAAGTTTGCTGCCAAGCTCCCGGAAATCCGCGAATGGCTCGATCAGGACGTGCTCGCCGCCTATCAGGGCGATCCGGCCGCGGGCAGCGTCGACGAAGTGCTCATCTGCTACCCCGGTATTCACGCGATGATCCATCACCGGATCGCGCATGAGTTGTACCGCCTCGAACTGCCGCTGCTCGCCCGTATCATCGCTGAGCAGGCGCATTCCGAAACCGGGATCGACATCCACCCGGGCGCGCAAATCGGCGCCGGATTCTTCATCGATCACGGAACCGGTGTGGTCATCGGAGAGACAGCCATTCTCGGTCAGCGAGTGCGCGTCTATCAGGCCGTCACACTCGGTGCCAAGCGCTTCCCGGCCGACGACGACGGCAACCCGCGCAAAGGCCTCGCACGTCACCCCATCGTCGAAGACAATGTCGTCATCTACGCCGGGGCGACGATTCTCGGGCGCGTCACCATCGGTGAAGGTTCGGTTATCGGCGGTAACGTCTGGCTCACGCAGGACGTCCCCCCGTTCAGCAATATCACGCAGGCACGTTCCCGTACCGAGGCAGGATCGCCGCCGGTGTCGGGTTGCGACAATGAGCGGTAACGCCTGACAACCGCTTGTCGCGACAGCTTCGGATCGCGGCGCCGTCAGGCAGTTTCCGGCGGGGCGGCGATACGTGCGCGGACCTCGGGCGACGCGAGGCACGTTGCTACCGCTTCGAAACCCGGCGCGCCAGCATAGGGTGCGACGCGCACCGGCGGACTGTGATTCGCCGGGCAAAGCACGATCGCTTCGTCGGGGCCGACCGCGGCCAGATCCAGAATCGACGATGAGCGCGTCATCATGAACAGCGGTGGTGTGCGAGTCTTCGCGCGTTGCCGCAAATAGCGAATCAGCGCCTCCTGCGTGTTCTGTGCGAGATCCTGCTCGATCATGTCGACGACAAGCGCCCCTGGGCGTTCGGCTTCCAATGCCGCCAGCAGCCCCGTCAACGCCTCGGACGCCTGTGCCCCTTCGTCCAGCAGCCAGGCCTGCGCCTGATCGACACGGCCTCGCAATGCCGCGTCGTGCGCAAGCGAGCGGAGCGCGGCATCTCGTCCTTGGGTCAGCCGATCCAATCCGAGAAACGTGCCGTGCGGCATGGCCTGTGCCAGGCACATCGCCAAACGCGTCTTGCCGCTGCCCAGCGAGCCGATGATGTAATTCAACGCACGGATGTCGCGCAACTCGAACCACTCGCCGCCCCATGGCCACGGCAACGCGAACGCCACGCTGGGCGCGGCGCGCTCGATGAGGCCGGGCAATTCGCCGGTGGCGGGCATTCTGCCTGCGGCAAGCCCCGCCCGCAGGCTCCGAATCGTCTCCAGCCGATGCAGACGGTCGCGGATCTCGACCTCCAGCGCCGCTTCGTGCGACTCGAGCGCAGACGCCAACGTTTGCGCGTCGCCGTTGAGCACGCGCGCCACCTGCGCCAGACTCAGGCCCAAAGCGCGCAAGGCCACGACTTCGGCCGCCCGCACCATTTCGTTCGGGCCGTAGACGCGATATCCCGCGGCCGTGCGTCCGGGCGATAACAGGCC
Organism: Pandoraea sp. NPDC087047; assembly: GCF_044745225.1. Taxonomy (NCBI): domain Bacteria; kingdom Pseudomonadati; phylum Pseudomonadota; class Betaproteobacteria; order Burkholderiales; family Burkholderiaceae; genus Pandoraea; species Pandoraea sp. NPDC087047. The sequence continues at coordinate 364,582 of NZ_JBIUZU010000001.1, read as the reverse complement.
GTGGTGTTCATAGAGCCGAAGCGCTTTGTTGGAGACGCCGAGCTGGCGTGCCGCATCGGACGCATTCAGGCTTGCCGTCACATTTGCCGCCAAATCCTTCATCGTTGACCTCTTGGTGTTGACCGGGTGACGCCATCTTCAGGCCGGCCCCAAGGGGCAGGTCAACGGCATTCGGCGTCAATTGGCCAGTCAGACGATCCCCGTTGCCCCGGCTATCGCGCACAACGCGACCACAGCCAGCGGCGGGGCCTTCCAGCGGACCAGCAACGCGAACGCGACGGCGGCCACAGCGAAGTCGGCCGGGCTGTGGACCGCGCTCGTCCATACCGGGGAATACAACGCCGACGCCAGAATGCCGACCACTGCGGCGTTCACCCCCGCGAGCATGGCTGCCGTCGATGCATTCGCCCGTAATGCTTGCCAGTGCGGCAGGGCAGCGATCACCAGCAGCAGTCCGGGCAGGAAGATACCGATCGTGGCGAGCGACGCCCCGAGCCACGAATTCGATGGGCCTGCCGAGAGCCATCCGAGAAACGTGGCGAAGGCGAAGAGCGGGCCGGGCACCGCCTGTGCCGCGCCATAGCCTGCCAGAAAGTCGTTCGACGACACCCATCCCGTCGCCACGGTCTGCTCCTGAAGCAGCGGCAGCACGACATGGCCGCCGCCGAACACCAGCGCGCCCGAGCGATAGAAGCCGTCGAAAATGGCGACGGCCCGCTCGCCGGTAAGTGGATGCAGTAGCGGGAGTCCGGCCAGAAGCAGACAGAAGAGCGCGAGCGCGATGACGCTTGCGGTGCGGGAGATTCGGAATCCAAGCGGTGACGTGAGAGAGGGCGTGACCAACGGCGCGGCCGAGCGCACCAGCCCATAACCCAACGCGGCCCCGAGCACGATGACGATGAGTTGCGCGAAGACCGTGGTCGTCAAAGCGAGAACGGCGATGGCGATCAACGCAATGGCGGCACGCCGTGCGTCCGGACAAAGCCGTCGCGCCATATCCCAGACCGCTTGCGCCACCACCGCGACGGCGACCAGCTTCAGGCCGTGCAGCACGCCGTTGCCCGCCGTGCCGCCCAGATGCGGCGCAGCGATCGCGCACACGGCAAGCAGCAACGCCGACGGCAGCGTGAAACCGCACCAGGCGGCGAGGCCACCGAGCCAGCCAGCGCGCAGCAGTCCGATCGAGAAACCGACCTGACTACTCGCCGGGCCGGGGAGAAACTGACACAAGCCGACCAGATCGACAAAACTCGCGTCGTCGAGCCAGCGACGCCGCTCCACGAATTCACGCCGGAAATAGCCGATGTGGGCGATGGGGCCACCGAAGCTCGTCAGGCCCAGCATGAGAAACACGCGCAGCACGTCGAGTGCGGCGCGCGGGGTTGAGGGGGTATCCGGGACTGCCCGGAGATCGGACTTCGAGGGATCCAACGTACGTTATCCGAGGGACGAAATGCGTCGAGCATAGCAGCGATGCGGTGACGTCGGAGTGACGCGACATCGCGCTGTGTCTCGTTCGCTCGGCATCAAGCCGATCTCGCGTGCCCGAACGCCGGACTTGCTCGCTCGAACGTTTCCTAATGGCATTAGGTAAATAGCTTGCTTGGTTAGGAATTGATTCGAGGGTTGTCATGGTCAGAGCGGGATTGACAGTAGAGCGTCTGGTGGAAGGCGGGGCGGAATTGGCCGACGAGATCGGCTTCGAGCATCTCACCGGGGCGGCGCTTGCGCGCAAATTCGACGTGCGTCTGGCCAGTCTTTACTCGCACGTGAAAAACCTGGACGCCCTCAAATGCCAGATCGCCATGCTCGCGCTGGCGCAACTCGCCGACGCGGCGGCGCAAGCAATGGCGGGCCTCTCAGGACAAGACGCCCTGCGCGCGCTGGCCGACACGCATCGCGACTACGCCCGACGCCATCCAGGGCGTTTCACCGCTGCGCGTCATCCGCTGACGTCCGAGCAGGCGGGCGCGAGCGCCGGTCCGAAGCTCACGCAACTGATTCGCGCCGTGCTGAGGGGCTACCGCGTGTCCGAGGCGGAACAGGTTCACGCCGTACGTTTTCTCGGTGGCTTCTTGATGGGCTACATCACGCTGGAGTCGGCCACCAGTTTCTCCCACAGCGCCCCCGACGCTGACATTTCGTGGTGTCGAAGTCTGGAGGCGCTCCATGTGTCGCTCCAGCACTGGCCGTCGACGCCCGACGCCAGCTAGCGTCCCTATTTCTTCATTTCGCCGAAACGTCGTTCATGAACACGCCTGTCGATGGCGTGCGGGTCCCCGCACGCACCCGGGGTTTCGTGCCGACGTTCATCCAGAGCGGCACGCGCGATCTGTTCCTGTCGAATGCCGTTCGCATGCACCGGGCGTTGCGTCGCGCGCAGGTGCCTTGCGAGTTGCATATTTTCGAAGCCATGCCACACGGCGGGTTCATGGGCGCGCCGGAAGACCGGGAGTTGCGTGCGGAGGTGGTGCGCTTCGTTCGTGAGCATCTGCCGGTCGCACCGACGGACTAAGTGACGGCAGTGGGCGCGTCGAATGCCCATTTTGTTGCCGAAGCCCACGGGGATCGTCAGAACTGGCACAACCGCCGGTTCGTTTCAGCAATCGTGCGGCGTCGCGCCGCGTTAGCGTTCTCTGTTTTGCCGCGAGTGGTGATGCGTCGTGCACTTGCGCGACGGCCACTGGCAGCGCAATCACCAGGAGACATGCTGAATGACCCGATTGCAACAGGCGATGCCGCACCATGCTCATCGGCCGTACACGCACTTGCGCAATACCGCGCCGCGCAACAGACGCTCCGGTTTCGCCGACGACTGGCGTGCCGGCGGTGCACTGCCTCGCACCGGTAACCGGCACCCGGCGCGTTCACGGTCGAGCCGCACCGTCGCGTCGACGAGAGACGCGGATGGCGCGTCACCTCGCGACGTCGCCAATGCCACGTTCGCGCGGACGTTATTGACCGTCGCCGGCGTGGTCGGTGTCGTTGGCGTCGCCGGTATGGCAGCGGGCGCCAACGTCCCTGCCGGGCCGTTCACCCGGTTGCGCACGATAGGGCGGAACAACGCGCTATCCGCGCCCATCGCCTCCCCACCGCCTGCAACGTTTGCGCCTTCGGAAGCCGTCTCCGGCATTCGCTCGTTGCTTCGCATGCGTCCGGAACGGGACGAGGGGGGCCGCGTGGCGCCGCAGTGTTTGCCAGCGCCGCATGCGCGGGCGCTCGGCATATCGCCGGTACCGGCAGATAGCGACGACGCGCTGAGCATGGGGTTGTCGGCCTATCGCGAAGACTTGCAACGTGTCGTTGTTGCCTCGATCCGCGACGCGGTGGCCAACGCCGACGCAGACACGCGCGAGGCATTTGCCAACGCCGAGGTCTTGCGTCCCAGGCATATTTCGCTTCGCGTCAGTCGCAACGGGGCGAAAGGCTGGCCGCCGCCCAGCGTGTATCTCGCGCCTTACGGCATTGCGCTTCATCTTCGCGACGAGCGGGGACGTTGGCGCGCCTTCGCGATATCGCTGTCTTCGCAGGCCCCGTCACTCGTCACCCCGATCACCCCCTGCGGACCGCGCAATCGGCTCGGCACGTGGTGTCTCGCCAAGGCGCTTGGCCCCGTTCTCTGGGGCGAGCGTTGGGCGTCGGTCGAGTCGAAGATCGACGACACCGATGAAGTGTCGTTTCTCTCGACGCGGGCCGGCGCGACCGTCTCGCCCGGATGGCCATCCCCCGACACGCCGGTGCTCGAATCGCCCGACATGGAGGAAGTGGCCGAGGTATTGCTGGAGAGAGTGATCGGTAGCGCGTCGTGGGGGTACGGCATTACGCCGACCGACGCGCCCTTGCAGCGACCCAGGCGAGACGCTGTCGCGATGCCGGGGGCACAAGCCCCAGCGTCTCACGCATTGGCCTCGCGGCTGACCGTGTCCGGACTCGAATGCCTTGCGGCCGTCATCCGCACCGGGACACTCCACGAGCACGCCCTCGCGCTGTTGCAGCATCTTTGGCCGGCGAATCCGGCGAATCCGGCGAACCCGGCGGTGGCGCCCAATGGACGCGTGTCGCTTTCCGAACCTGCCGCCCCGATCGCCGTCGATTTTCCGCACGAATCCTTCAGCGGGCCGTTCGGACGCGGCGTGCAGTGGGCCTTGCCCGCAGACGTCTACGTCGAATACCGCCCCGAATTGACGCAGAACGGCGTGAAGGTCTTCGAGATCGACGGCACGCTGTACGGCACGACCGTGGCGAAGACGCGAAAGCATGCGTCCGATCTGCGTCCGCTCGACGACCTTCGTCGCGAGCTGGGGCCGCTGGCGCTTTGCCGCATTTCGCGCGGCGTGGGGATCGACGTCGACGGCATGTGTCTCGAATGTCACACGGAACGAGAGGGGGAAGTGTCGGTGACGGAGCAGGGCGCGACGGTGGCGCAGCATCAGCCGTTGGACGCGTCGCCCCTGGTGCGTTTGCGTGTGGCGGTGTATTCGCAGCCCTTCGAGGCGGCTGACGGACGTCGACAATTCTTCGCATTCGGCAGGCTGGGCGAATTCGACACGCACGACGTGCCGCACGTCGCCCCCGACTCACCGCTGGTCGACCCCGCCGTATACGCCCCGGAACTGAACGGCGATCTCGCCTACTACGAGCAGGCGACGACAGATGGGCCGGTCGGTGCACGCCGTGTACACCTCACGCTCGGCGACATGCAGGTCGCGGCGCCATTCGGCACCTATCGTGACCGTCATGGCACGCTGCACGGCGTGGTGCAACTGTCGCGCGACGTCTTTTACCGCTTCACGCCGCCGGGGGATGAAGGAGATGCGGGGGGCGTGGAGACGGCCACGTCATCGCCGCAACAGATCCATCTCCAGTATCGCCACCGCGAGCATCGCGACATCCGTGAGTACTGGATTGCACAGCACCATCGTGCGGCGGCGGAGAACGCCATCGTATTGCCGACGATCTCGTATGGCGAGACGCGCACCTTGTTGCAGTTGTATCTGCGAATCTGGGAGCAGGCGCCCTCTCCGGCGGATGTCTGGCGCGGACTTGAGGATATTCCGTTGTCCGTCATGCAGGCGCGGCAAGCGGTGAGTCAGCTCACGCAAGCGATCGAGCACCGGGTCGCCTCTGCCAGAGCGGGGGCGTTATCGGATGCAATGGCCTCGACGTCATCGCCACCCGTCGTCGATCCCGATTTGCTGCCGACCTTCAACCGCTTGTGGGCGCACTGGCAGCGCTATCCGGCGCAATCCGATGCGTTCGTCAACGCCGTGGCGAGAGACTTCATGTCGCGCCCGGCACCGCTCGCCGTCTGGTCGCAACTGCCGTTCACGAGCGACCCGCAGACGACGCGCGAGGTGTTGGCCATCTTCGAGACGGTGTTTCCGGGCATGGCGGATTTGCAATCGCTGGTGACGGGCAACCTGCGCGGGGTACGCGCCGTACAAGACCAAATGCGCGAAGTCTCTCGCAACGCCAATATTGCGGTCGCCGAGGTGACGCTTGCCGACGGCACGCGCACGATCTATTACTGCCTCTCGGGGCGTCAGCGCACACCGGTGCCCACGAACCCGCCGACGGTGCGCTTCGTGGATGCCGGCCGCGCGTATGTCCAGCGCGAGCGCAACGTCATCACGCAACAGCGCAATGAGCAGCGGGGTGCCGCGCGCTCGCCGCAGTCGCCATCGGCACGTTTCCCGCAAGCGCCGCGTTCGTCACAATCCCCTCAGTCGCCACGGCCGTCTCAGCAGCCTCAGCAGCCTCAGCCGACGGAACCGCCCGAGTTGCGTTTCGCGATGGCCGACGCCGATCTGCCCACGTACAACGCCGTCTCTGGCGACGCCAAGACTCGCACGCTCGACACCGAGCGCCTGATTCTGGCGCAGATCTACGCGGATCACCCGGCGGGCGAAAATGTGGTGCGCTCGATTGTGATGTGCTCGCGCATGCCGTTCTGCGACTCGTGCGCGGTCAATCTCGCGATGGTGCCGTATCACTATCCCGATGCCGCGCTGCGGTTCTATTACGTCGCCCCCACGCCACGCTATCGGGTGTCCCCCGCGATGACGACCCCGGCAACGTCGGATGCCCCGCAGCCCAGCGGGACGCACTCGTCTCGGAGGAGCCGACACGTGCACGCAAGTCTGTAATCGGGACGTCTGCGCGTTTTTCCCCTATATTGTCCGGTCTCGACGCCGATCACGGCGCATGACCATCTCCCGGGGCGTGAGGACACCTTGCGCTCCGGGCGCCGTGCCGCCCAGCCGCATGGGCATCACGGCATCATGGCAAAGGAGCGATGAACGCATGACAGCGCCAGATTCTCCCTCGCGCGAACCCGCTATCGGACTGGGCAGTGCCGCGCGCGATCTTTATCGGGCGCTGTGGCGTCATGCGCAGGGCGTGCGCCGTCAGTTGCTCGGCGCCGCTGCGCTGTTATCGGCGGCGCAATTGCTGCGTCTGACGATGCCCTGGCTGGCCGCACAGGCGATCAATGGGCTTCAGCAAGGCAATATGGCCGTCGCCGGGCGCTGGATCGTCTATCTCGTTGGCATCTATCTGTTGTCCTGGCTGATGCACGGCCCGGGGCGAATCCTCGAGCGCAACGTCGGCGTGCGGGTGCGAATGCGGCTGGCCGACCAACTGTATGCACGCATTGCGGCAGCGCCGCTGGCCTGGCGCGACGCACGACACTCCGGTGAGTTGCAGCATCGCGTGGTGCAGTCCAGCCGGGCGCTCTCCGACTTCGCACAGAATCAGTTCGGCTATCTGCAAAGCGCATTCAGCTTCGTCGGCCCGCTCGTGGCGCTGGCCTTGCTCTCGCGCACCAGCGGCGTCATTGCCGTGACCGGCTACGTCCTGATCGCGCTCATCATCCTGCGTTTCGACCGTGTGCTGATGCAACTCGCGCGCGCGGAAAACGATGCCGAGCGACGCTACGCCGCCGCGCTGCTCGATTTCGTCGGCAATGCGGGCACGGTGATCGGCCTGCGTCTGCAAGCGGCATCGCGCAAACTGCTGGGACATCGTATCGACGCCGTGATGGTGCCGCTGCGTCGCACGGTGACGCTCAACGAAGGCAAGTGGTTCGCCGTCGATATTCTCGGCATGGGACTGACGTGGATTCTGGTCGTGGTCTACGTGTTGCAGTCGCGCGAGCCGGGAGAGACGGTGATGCTGGGCACGGTGTTCATGATTTATCAGTACGCGCAGCAGGCGGCGACGGTGGTGGGCGCGATGGCGTCGAACTTCCAGAGCTTCGCGCGCATGCATACGGATTACGGCAGCGCACAGCCGATCTGGGATGCCCCTGGCGATTTCGATGCCGTCGTCCCGGCCGTGATCGCCGACGCACCGTGGCAGACGCTGGCGCTGCGTCACGTGTCGTGGCATTACGCCGACGATGCACGCGGCGGTTTGCGTGGCGTCGATCTCGTGCTTCGTCGCGGCTCTCGCGTGGCGCTCGTCGGTGCGAGCGGCGGCGGAAAGAGTACGTTGCTTCGCACGTTGGCCGGGCTCTATCTCCCGCAGCAGGGGGAACTGCTTCGCGACGGCAAATCGACGGATTGGTCCGAACTGCGCACCCTGGCAACGCTGATCCCGCAGGAAGCCGAAGTGTTCGAGGCGAGCGTCGAGGAGAATCTGACGTTTGGTGAGCCGGCCGACACACAGGCATTGCAAGCGGCTATCCACGCAGGCGTATTCGACGACGTTCTGCAACATCTCCCCGCCGGACTGTCGAGCGCGCTTAACGAACGCGGCAGCAATCTCTCGGGCGGCCAGCGACAACGGCTCGCGCTCTCGCGGGGCGCGCTGGCGGCGCAGGGCAGTTCGCTATTGCTGCTCGATGAACCCACCAGCGCGCTCGATCCGTTGGCGGAAGGCCGCGTGTTCGAGCGCATGTACGCGGCGTTCCCGACGGCGTGCATCGTCGCCTCCGTCCACCGGCCGAGTCTGCTGGCGCGTTTCGACACCATCGTCGTGATGGAGGGCGGGCGAGTCGTCGACGCCGGGCCGAGAGACGAAGTGCTTGCAAGACGCACTTGATAGGCCTCAGCAGCCATCAGAAGCCGGCTCCGGCCTGGCGTGAGTGACACGTCAAGGGGGCAATCAAAGCCCGGGGGAGGCCATCGGTTTGATGGCCCATTTTTGAGGTCCGTTCGGGCGACGGCTAGAAGATGTTGAGGTCGTCCACGTCTGCCAGCCCGGCCACCAGGGCATCGAGCAAGTGACGCACCGCCGGCACCATGCCGCGTCGCGTGGGGAAGATCGCATGGACGAGTGCGGGGGGCGTGGACAGATCCGGTAGCAACCGGACCAGTCGCCCGGCGCGGATCTCGGCGTTCACGAACTCCTTCGGCAGCAATGCCACGCCGACGCCCGCCATCGCCGCCGCGCGCAGACTGGCAAGATCGTCCATTGCCAGTCGCGGCCGATGGGTGAAAGCGCTCACGTCGCCTCTGGCATCCGTCAGGCGCCATGTGTGACGCTCGTTTTTGTCGGCCATCGAAACGGTCGGCCAGTCGCTCAACGAGGCGAGCGAGTCTGGGGCGGTATGCCGGGCCACCAGTTCCGGGCTTGCCACGAGAATCATCGCCGACAGTCCGAGTTGGCGTACCGCGAGGTCGGTGTCTTCGAGTGGAGGCAGACGCACGCGAATCGCGAAATCCAGTCCTTCCTCTATGACATCGACGCGCCGGTTGGTCGCGTCGACGAGGACCTGCACCTGCGGATATTGCTGAACGTATCGCGAGACGATCCCTGCGATGCCCACACTCAACAATCCCAACGGGCAACTGATCCGCACGGTGCCCTGCGGCTCGCTGCGCGTTCGGTCGATGAGCTCCCGCGCGGCTCTGGATTCCGCGACGAGCGCCAGACAGTGTTGATGGAACTGCCGTCCCGTCTCCGTCAAGGACAGGCTGCGGCTTGTCCGGTTGAGCAGGCGTACGCCGAGTTCTTCTTCCAGCGCACGAACGCGCCGGCTGAGCTTAGACGTCTGTAGGTCAAGGCTGCGGGCCGCCGCCGTGAAGCTGCCGCGCTCGACGACTTCGGCGAACAGGCGAAGGTCATTCAGATCGGAAATCGGGTCCATAAGACATGGGGCGCCAGACGCGCTCGGATTGTTCTATTGACAGCAATGATACTTTGCATTTCAGGAGATAGGCAGGCAATCGTTGCGTCAATAGCATTGTGTCCATGAGCTGATGCCTTCGCCGGGAGCGAAGGGCATTCAGTGCATCTGAATCAAGGAGATGGACATGCTGACCCACCGACGTTGGGAATCCCTGGACAGCGCCGAGAACGGCTGGCTGCGCGCGAAGTATCACTTTCGTGTCACGCCGTCCGGCAATCCGGCGCATCAGGCGCTCGGGCCGCTGATGGTCTGGAACGACGATGAGATTGCGACAGACAACGGCTTTCCCTTTCACGGCCACCACGACATGGAGATCCTCACCTACGTGCGTCAGGGCGTGCTTGGGCACCGCGACACCCTCGGCTCGGAAGGCACGATCCATGCGGGCGACGTGCAGGTGATGAGTGCCGGCACCGGCATCCGTCATTCGGAATTCAACAAGGGCGAAGTGCCGCTCAAGGTCTATCAGATCTGGCTGCGGCCGCGCGAGACGGGCGGCTCGCCGTATTGGGCGACCAAGCCGTTTCCGGCGCATCCGGGGACGGGGCACTTCACTGTGCTGGCCAGCGGTTATGCAGACGACGAGGGCGCGCTGCCGATCCGCGCGGATGCTCGTCTGCTGGGAGTCAAGCTGCGCGCGGGCGACACGCTCCAGCATGCGCTCGAACCGTCGGGCGACGCCTACCTCGTGGTCGCCGCGGGAAGAATCAGCATCAACGGCGAGTTGATGAGTCCGTTGGACGGCGTGGCGATCACGGACGTCGCGATGGCTGAAATCTTTGCTTTCGAAGACGCGGAACTGGTCATGGTGGAGACCGGCTGAGCGTCGTCTTACTTCTATTTCCCACCGTTTTTCATTTTTTCTAATTGTTTGGAGATTGTTATGGAACGCTACAAGTTTCTTCCGTTGCTCGGCCGTGTCTTGCTCGGTGCACCGTTTCTGATGAGCGGGTTGGGCAAGCTCGGCGCGCATGCCGCGACCGTCGGCTACATCACGGCAGTCGGACTGCCTGCACCGTCGCTCGCCTACCTCGTGGCGGTGATCGTCGAGGTCGGCGGCGGTCTGCTGCTGATTTCGGGGTATCGCGCGCGTCCGGTGTCGCTGATACTGGCCCTCTTTTCGTTCGCCACGGCTGTGTTCTTCCACCACAATTTCGCGGATCAGAACCAGATGATCCACTTCCTGAAGAACGTGATGATGGCCGGCGGTCTGCTGCAGATCACTTACTTCGGCGCGGGCGCATTCAGCCTGGATTCGCTGCGCAAGGTGGCCGGCGTGCGAGCACCGGTGTCGAGCGTGTCCTGATCCGTGACGGTTCGGGTGCGCGCTCATGCAGCGCGTGCCTGAGTTCAAGGCTCAAGCCCCAAGCCTCAAGCTATTTCGCCGCCATAGGCGGACGGTCGCACACTCGGCGTTGTGTGTGTGATCTGACGGAGGTGGTCCCGTCACGAAATTCGGCTATGCTGGCGACTACACAAGGTGAGCGACGCAGACGACGGGTCTGCGTGCCGAAATCGGCGACGGTGTCGGACCGCACCGTCTGCTCGCTCTGGCCGTGTACGGAACAAAATACAACGCCACGCCTACATGTCTATCCCGGCAGTTTTCATCAGCATTGCGATCCTGTCCTGTGTGATGAGCGTCGCCGTTCTCGGCTCGCTGTTCCAGGCGCATGTCCCGGGGGTTCGTCTGTGGAGTGTGGCAAGCGGCTTATTGGCCCTGACGTCCGCGCTGCTGCTCACCGGAACGTCCGACATCGTCGTTGCCACGTCGAGCAGCCTGTTGCTCGTTGCCTCGCTTCTCGGCGTGCAGGGCTTCAGGCAATTTCTGAATACGCGTGCGTCCTACGCCTGGGAATACGCGGCGACTGCCTTCATCCTCGCGCTGCTGATCTACTGGACGTTCGTGTCCCCTCACGTTGACGCGCGTAGCGCCCTGGTCTCGGGCTTCATCGCGTATGTCCGATTCAACATTGGCTGGACGGTCTTGAGATACCGTCCGCCGGGTCGTCCCAAATACGCCTATTACTTCGTCTCGATTGCCGCAAGCCTGGGCGCTGTCGTGCACGCCGTGCGGTCTGTCGCGTATGCCCTCGGTCTGGCGCATGAACGGATGTTCCTGGAGCCAACGCCCCTCAATGTACTGTTCCTCGGCATGGCGACGCTGACCCTGCCGAGTCTTTCTGTCGGCATGGTGCTGCTCGCGCACGACCGGCTGGCCGACCGCATGGAGCGGCTGGCCACCTACGACGACCTCACCGGCGTGCTCGCCCGACGGGCGTTCATCGCACGTGCGGAGGCGGTCGTGGCCGCAGCGGCAGCGACAAAATCGCCGTTGTCCATCGCGATTCTGGATATCGACAATTTCAAAGGCGTCAACGACCGGTATGGGCATGCGTCGGGGGATTTCGTGCTCGCGCATGTGGCGTCGCTGATCTCCCGTTCGGTGCGCGCCAACGATGTCGTCGGACGCATTGGCGGAGAAGAGTTCGCGTTGCTGCTGCCGTTAGCGTCGAGAGAGGAGGCCGGCCGTCTCGTCGACCGGTTGCGCGACATCGTCGCCACCTCGGGTTCCTGCGTGCCGAACCGGGACGTCGTGCCGACGCTCAGCGCGGGCGTCGACGCGTTCACCCAGGGCGATACGCTGGCGAGCGTCATGGCACGGGCCGACGCTGCGCTCTATGTCGCAAAAGCCAGTGGCAGAAACTGTGTCGTGGTGGCGTCGGACCAGGAGGCGCTGGCGACGAATCACCGCAATCGGTTGGACACGGAAGCGGCGAACGGCTGACACGTTGCGTGACGCCGCATCGAGGACGGCGCGATTCAAGGAGGGCGCGTTGCGTGGCGCACCACGCTGCGTCAGCGCCGATGATGCCGCAACGGGATGTCGGAAGCATTATCGGCACATGCGGGCTAACGGGCACGGGTTGGCACGCGTTAGCCCGTTAGCGGGTCAGTTCTGCTGACGCTCGAAACGGCGCAGCAGGTCGTTACCGCGTGCGACTGCGGTGTCCAGCGCTTGTTGCGGCGTCTTGGCGCCGGTCCAGACCTGCTCCAGTTCCTCGTCGATCACCGTGCGAATCTGCGGCATATTGCCCAGACGCAGGCCGCGCGTGTAGGGCAGCGGCGGCTTGTTGAGGATCTGCTTGATTGCTGTCTGCGCGCCGGGGTTCTTCGCGTAATAGCCCTGCTTGAGCGCGAGGTCGTAGGCGGCTTTCGTCACGGGCAGATAGCCGGTGTCCTCATGCCATTTCGCGGCGACTGCCGGGCTCGTCAGATACGACAGGAATTTCGCCGTGCCCTTGTAGACCTCTGCGTTCTTGCCCGCCAGCACCCACAGGCTCGCGCCGCCGATGATCGCGTTCTGTGGCGCGCCCTTCACCGAGGCGTCGTACGGCATCATGCCCGTGCCGAATTCGAACTTCGCGGTCTTGCGGATGTTGGCTAGCGCGCCGGACGAGTTGGTGACAATGCCGCAATCGCCGCTATAGAACTTCGAATTGGCTTCGTCCTTGCGGCCGGCGTAGGAGAACGTTCCCTGCCTGGCCATATTGGCGAGGAACTGGATGTGACTTACCTGCAACGGCCGGTTGAATTCGAGCACCGCATCGGCCCCGTCGAACCCGTTGTTTTTCGATGCAATCGGGGCGGCGTGCCAGGCGCTGTAGTTCTCGAGCTGAACCCAGCTTTGCCAGCTCGTCGAGAAACCGCACGCCATGCCGCTTGCCTTGAGCTTGGCGGCGTCCTGCGCGACTTCGTCCCAGGTTTGCGGTGCCCGGTTCGGGTCGAGACCGGCCTTCTTGAAGGCGTCCTTGTTGTAGTAGAGGATCGGCGTCGAGCTGTTGAACGGCATCGACATCAGGCGGCCCGTCCTGGCATCGCTGTAGTAGCTGGCGATGGCGGGCACGAAGGCGTTGCTGTCGAGCGCAACGCCCGCGTCCTGAAAGACTTTCCACACCGGAACAATGGCCTTTTTCGCGCCGATCATCGTGGCGGTGCCGACTTCGTACACTTGCAGGATCGCCGGGGCGTCGCCGCTGCGGTAGGCGGCGATCCCCGCAGCGAGCGTCTGATCGTAGTCGCCCTTGTAGACAGGCACGACCTTGAACTCGCTTTGCGACGCGTTGAAATCGTTCGTAATGGCGTTCAGCCGTTCGCCGAGCGAGCTATCCATCGCATGCCAGAACACAATGTCCGTTGCTGCATGCGCGGCGTTGACCATCCCCAATACAACCCCGGCAGCCAAGGCGGCTTGCCGGACCCATTTCGTTTTCATATCACTTCCCTGAGTTGAATCTGCGCGGATTATCGAAACGCTCCGTGAATCGCAGATGACACGGTTTTTCGCTAACAGGCAGCGCGAAAAAAGCTCAACGAAATGGAAGAAAGCCGCCGGACAACGCGTCTGGCGGCCTCGTCATGAGACGTCTACCGAGGTGAATCAGATTTGAATCAGTCGTCCAGTGGCAGCCCGCTGCGGTCGTTCACCCGTGCGACTGCCGCCACCGACACCAAGGCGCACGCAATCATGAAGATAACCACCGGCACGTAGCTGCCGCCGAAGTAGGCCACCAGGGCGGTAGCGATGAGCGGCATCGGGCCGCCCACGAGCGCCGCGCCGATCTGGTAGCCCAGCGACATGCCCGTATAGCGGATCGACGGCGGGAACGCTTCCGCGAGCAGGGTGCCGATCATCGAGCCATAGGTCGTCCAGATCACGCTCAGGCCGACACCGACCGCCACCGACGCGAGCAGAATCGACTTCTGGTTCAGCAGCCAGAAGTACGGGCCGATCCAGACGATGAAGGCGAGCGTGCCGAACAGGAAGACTTTCTTGCGGCCGATCCTGTCCGAGAGATGACCGAAATACAGCATGAACGGGAAGGCGAGCAACGCACACACCAGCACGATGTTCAGAATGTCCGAGCGCTGGAAGCCATGACCGATCATGTACGACACGGTAAAGGTCGCATACAGAAAGAAGGTCGACGTCTCCACCACCTTGGCGCCGATGGCGATCAGCACCGAGCGCCAGTGATCCTGCAGCGTCTCCTTGAGCGGAATGCGCGTGTCGGTGCGCGTCGCCATGATCTTCTTGAACGATGGCGTCTCGCCAACGGCGTTACGAATCCACATGCCGATCATCACGAGCACGATCGAGCCGACGAACGGAATACGCCAGCCCCAGCTCTGGAAGTCCGCGTCGCTGATCGAATTGCTCAATAGCGACGTGATGATGTTGCCCAGTGCAAGCCCGAGCACCGCACCGGTCTGCGGCACGGCGCCGTAGAAGCCGCGACGATGGCGTGGCGAATACTCGACCGCCAGCAACACGCCGCCGCCCCATTCGCCGCCCAGCGCCAGACCTTGCATCAGGCGCAGCACCGAGAGAAGAATCGGTGCCCATACGCCGATCTGGTCGTAGTTCGGCAGCAGGCCCATGAGCACCGTCGACATGCCCATCATCGTCAGCGTGATGGCGAGTGTCTTTTTGCGGCCGACCCGATCGCCGATGTGCGCGAAGATTACCCCGCCCAGCGGACGGATGATGAACGCCAGCGCGAATGTCGCCAGCGCGAGCAGATTGCTGACCAACGGATCGGTGCTGGGGAAGAACTGCTTGGCGAAGATGATGGACGCCATCGTTCCGTAGAGGAAGTAGTCGTACCATTCGATCGTGCTGCCCACGGCACTGCCGAGCAGCGCGCGGCGGCGCTCGGCGTCGGGGACCATCGTTTCTTTCGTCGCAGACGTCAGGCCGGGGTTGCCTGCGCTGTTGGGCGCTATTCCGCTCATTGTCTCCACCTTGTTATTTAATGACCGGACGAAGTCTACAAAGGTGGCGCGCGTCAGTACACTGACCGTTTGCGTGAGCGCTATAACTTTTCGTCAAGGCAGGCGATGGCAGCACGTTCCATCGCCATGCGGAGAAGGCATACCTGCGGCGCTCGCGGGGGCATCGGGCTCAAGTGGCGCGCTTCGCCCCGTTTTCGGCAATGGCGTCCATGAGCATTTGCGCGCCGTGCGAGACGGGCGCGCCGCGTCGCGTGACCAGTTCGTACGGCTCGCTGAGTGAGGACAGTTGCAGCGGCAGCGTGCAGGCCACGCCGTGCTCCGTATAGAAGCGCGCCACGTCGATCGATACGAGCGCGACCAGAGACGGGTTTTTCTGCAACAGCGACACCGTCGCAAACGCGGAGGTCGTCTCCAGTAAATGCGCGGGAAAGCGCAGCCCTGCGTCGTGAAACTCCCGCTCCAGCAGGCGTCGCATCGGCATGTTCGCGCGGTAGACGACCCACCGGTAGTCCGCGAGATCCGCCAGAGAGACCCGTCCCTCGCTCGCGAGCGGATGCGCAGTGTTGGCGATGACGGCGAGCGTTTCGTTCTGAACGAACGCGCTGTCGTAGAGGTAGGGCGTCTGGCTCACGCTGGTTCGGCACACGGCGAGATCGAGCCGGCCGGCGTCGATCAGGCTGAGCAGGGTGGCGCTGGTGTCTTCCACGATTTCGATCGACATCTCCGGCTGCGCCTCGCTCACGGACGTAATGGCGTCGGTGAGCAACGGCACGGCGCCCATGATGACGCCAACGGAGACGCGTCCGCCGTGCCCGCGCATGATGCCCACCATCTCTTCACGCAGGTGCGCGAGATCGGACTGGATCAGGCGCGCGTAGCGAATCACACAGTGCCCCACAGCGTTCGGTTCAAGCCCGCGGTTCGAACGCTCGAACAGCGCCGTGCCGAACGTCGTCTCAATTTCATGTAGCGCCTTGCTGGCGCCGGGCTGGGTCATCGCGAGCTGTTTGGCCGCCCCCAGCAGGGAGCCGTGTTCTTCGATGGCGATCAGCAGACGAAGCTGCTTGACGTGCAATCGGGAGATGATCGAGTTGAGCGAAGGGGGCGTCATGGTGTTGATGAAAAGTTATATCGCTATCAAATGCTGTCAATATCGCCGCGACGCGATGGGCCATACACTGCGAAATCTCTGCGTGAGCATAGCCTTCCTATAACTTTTCGTCATCCATCATGTCGCTCATCAATTACATTACCCAGATCCAGTTCGGCTACGACTCGATTCGTCTGCTCGCCGCAGAGTGCGAGCGAATCGGGATCCGCCGGCCGCTGATCGTGACGGACGCGGGCATTCGCGTGGCTGGCCTGCTCGACACGGTACTGGACGCGCTCGGCGCCAGCACGCCGGTGCCGGTCTTCGACGGCACGCCGCCCAATCCGAACGAATCGGTCGTGCGTGAGGCCGTGGCCATGTACAAGGCGAACACGTGCGACGGCGTGATCGCGCTCGGCGGCGGTTCGTCTATCGATCTGGCCAAGGGCGTCGCGGTGTGCGCAACGCACGACGGCACGCTCCGGCGCTTCGCGGTCATCGAAGGCGGTGCGGCACATATCACGGCGGCGACGGCCCCGGTCATCGCAATTCCGACCACCGCCGGTACCGGCAGCGAAGTCGGGCGCGGTGCCATCCTGATTCTCGACGACGGCCGCAAGGTCGGCGTGATCTCCCCGTACGTCGTGCCTCGCGTGGCGATTTGCGACCCGGCGCTGACGCTGGGCCTGCCCGCCGCCCTGACGGCCGCCACGGGCATGGACGCCATCGCTCATTGCATGGAAACGTTCATGGCACCGGCGTTCAATCCGCCCGCGGACGGCATCGCCCTCGACGGTCTGTGGCGCGCATGGCGGCACATCGAGCGAGCAACGCGCGAGCCGTCGGATCGCGCCGCGCGCCTTAATATGATGAGTGCGTCGATGCAGGGGGCGCTGGCGTTCCAGAAGGGGCTGGGCTGCGTGCACAGCCTGAGCCACTCGCTCGGCGGCATCAATCCGCGCCTTCACCATGGCACGCTGAACGCCATTCTCCTGCCGGCCGTGATCGCGTTCAACCGCGCGGCGCCGTCGATGCAGGAAGACGCCAAGCTCGACCGGCTGGCTCAGGCGATGGGGCTGGCGTCGGGCGACGACGTCGGTCCGGCGATTGCGCAGATGAGCGCCAGATTGGGGCTTCCGGGCGGTCTTGCGGAACTGGGCGTGACGCGCGAGCAGTTCCCCCGCATCATCGAGGGTGCGCTCAAAGATCACAGCCACAAGACCAATCCGCGAGACGCCAGCGCGCAGGATTATCACGACATGCTCGAAGCGTCGATGTAAAGCGCGGCAGGCGCGCGGCCTGACAAGGCGGCCGATGCGCCTCGTTCTTTGCCCACTGATTCTCATATTTTCAGGAAACTCAAATGGTTACGTCAGGATATACAGACACCCGGCTTCTGATAAATGGCGAGTGGTGCGACGCCGCCAGCGGCAAGACGCTCGACGTCATCAACCCGGCAACGGGCAGCGCCATCGGCAAGGTCGCCCATGCGGGCATCGCCGATCTGGACCGCGCGCTCGACGCCGCGCAGCGAGGTTTCGCCGCCTGGCGCAAGATCCCGGCCGCCGAGCGTGCCACGACCATGCGCAAAGCCGCAGCGCTCGTGCGCGAACGTGCGCACGCCATCGCCCGCCTCATGACGCAGGAGCAGGGCAAGCCGTTTGCCGAGGCACGCGTCGAAGTGCTGGCGGCAGCGGGCATCATCGAATGGTTCGCCGACGAAGGCATGCGTGTGTATGGCCGCGTTGTGCCGTCACGCAATCTGAATGCGCAGCAGACTGTGCTCAAGGAGCCGATCGGCCCGGTCGCGGCATTCACGCCGTGGAATTTCCCCGTCAACCAGATCGTGCGCAAGCTGAGCGCGGCCCTGGCCAGCGGGTGCTCGTTCCTCGTCAAGGCGCCCGAGGAAACCCCGGCGTCACCGGCGGCGTTGTTGCAAACCTTTGTCGAAGCGGGCGTTCCGGCGGGTACGGTTGGCCTGGTCTTCGGCGATCCGGCCGAGATCTCCAGCTATCTGATTGCGCATCCGGTGATCCGCAAGATCACGTTCACGGGCTCGACTCCGGTCGGCAAGCAATTGGCTTCGCTGGCGGGTCTGCACATGAAGCGGGCGACGATGGAACTGGGCGGCCACGCGCCGGTCATCGTTGCCGAGGACGCGGATCTGGCCCTCGCCGTGAAGGCCGCGGGCGGCGCCAAATTTCGCAATGCCGGACAGGTTTGCATCTCCCCGACGCGCTTTCTGGTGCACAACAGCATCAAGGACGAATTTGCGAAGGCGCTCGTCAAGCATGCTGAAAGCCTGAAGTTGGGCGACGGGCTGGCGGAAGGCACGACCCTCGGGCCCCTCGCGAACGCGCGCCGCCTGACGGCCATGAGCCGGGTGATCGACGATGCACGCAAGACCGGGGCGACGATTGCCACCGGTGGCGAGCGCGTTGGCACGACCGGCAACTTCTTCGCGCCGACGGTGCTCACCGATGTGTCGCTCGACGCCGATGTGTTCAACAACGAGCCGTTCGGCCCGGTTGCCGCCATTCGCGGTTTCGATAAGCTGGAAGAGGCGATTACGGAAGCGAACCGCCTGCCGTACGGTCTGGCCGGCTATGCGTTCACGCAATCGTTCCGCAATGTGCATCTGCTCTCGCAGCAGATGGAAGTCGGCATGTTGTGGATCAACCAACCGGCTGCTCCGTCTCCCGAAATGCCGTTCGGTGGGGTCAAGGACTCGGGCTACGGCTCGGAAGGCGGACCCGAGGCGATGGAGGCTTACCTCGTGACGAAGGCAGTGTCGGTCATGGCCGCGTAATAAGGTAATGCGAGGTAATGCGACGTCACGCTGGCGGACGTCGCGCTGCTGGCGTCGTTGTTGCCCAACATACGTAAGCCATCAGGAATGAGGGACGGTGTGCGGTAGCGCAATGCAAGTTACGCTACCGCACGCCGTCTGTCTCCTCACACGCTCACCGAACGTTCAGGAATACATATAGCCGCGCGAGCGCGGGATCGTCTGCGCGTTCTGATGCGCTTTCTGGCAAACGATCTGGAAGATGGCGACGTTATCGACCTCGAAGGCGTATGCACAACCTGCCAGATAGACGCGCCAGATACGGTATTTGGTCTCGCCGATCATCTCGCGAATTTCGTGGCCATGCTGTTCGTACCGCACCGTCCATTCCTGCAAAGTCTGCGCGTAGTGACGGCGAAGGTTTTCGACGTCGAGCACCTCCAGTCCACCGCTCTGCATGGAGCGGATCGCATACGACAAATGCGGCAGTTCTCCGGCCGGAAACACGTATTTGTCGATAAATGTGCCACCGCCGAAAGGGGTGTCGCCGCTATTGGCGTCGGTCGACGTGATGCCGTGATTGAGTGCCACGCCACCGGCGGCCAGCAAGTCGCCGACGATGCGGAAGTACGCGTCCATGTTGGCAAGTCCCACGTGCTCGAACATGCCCACGCTCGTGATCCGGTCGAAAACGCCGGTCACGTCCCGATAGTCCTGAAGCCGGAGCTCCACGAGATCCGACAGGCCGAGCATTTCCACGCGCTCGCGCCCGAGCGCCAACTGACGCTCCGACAACGTGATGCCGACACATTTGATACCGAAGCGCTGTGCGGCACGCATCACCAGCGCCCCCCATCCGCAGCCGATATCGAGCAAGGTATGGCCGGGTTCTACGCGGATTTTGTTGAGAATGTGATCGATCTTCTTCAATTGCGCCGCGCCAAGCGATTCGTCGCCGCGCTCGAAATAGGCGCAGGAGTAGACCATCCGCTCGTCCAGCCAGAGCTTGTAAAAATCGTTCGATACGTCGTAGTGATACTGAATCGAATCGCGGTCTTCCTTCTTGCTGTGCGAAAATCGGCGCGCCAGCTTGGGGAGCGCGCCGGCGACCCTGTAAGTGCCGCCCGCCAGCGCGTACGCCACGCGCATGACATCGCCGAGATCGCCCTCGATGTCGATGTGGGAGCGAATGTAGGCTTCGCCCAGTGTGTCCAGCGACGGTTCGAGCAGGGCGGGGATGGCGGCGGGGTGATTGACCCGAATGGTCACGAGCGGTGTGTCAAACGTACCGAGGTCAAACGATTTGTCGAGGGGCAGGGAAAGACGCACGGGAAGATCAAGATCCTGCCGGATGCGCGCCGACCATCGACCAACGGTGACTTCCATAAACTTGTCGAGCATTGCGATTGCCTTAGTCGTGACTTGTGCTTTATAAGCAGTAAAGACCCCCGTGCGATGCGGGGGCGGGATAGAACACGACGATTCTGAAACGTCGCGCTTCACACGTCCAAGATATGTTTTCAACCGCAGCGATAAGTAGAAGTTATGAGAGAACGACGCGTGGTGCCGCGCCAGATTCGGTATTTGCTGGCCGTAGCCGAGCACAGGAATTTCACGCGAGCAGCAGAAGCGCTTGGGGTCTCCCAACCGGGGTTGTCCCAGCAGATCCGGCAGATCGAGGAGTATCTCGGCGCGACGCTATTCGACCGCACGGGCAGGGCCGTGCGCATCACGGATGCCGGCGACGTCTACCTCGAATACGCACGCAAAGCCCTGCGTGAGCTGGAAGCGGGGTGGAGAGCGCTTCAAGAGGTCGACGATCTTTCTCGAGGGGTGCTTCGACTGGCGTGCACGCCGTCGTTCATCGGTACCTTGATGCCCAAGTGGGCATACGCGTTTCATCAGAAGTATCCGAACGTTCGAATCGAAATTTCCGGGATGCCGCTGGACGCCATCGAAGCCGCGCTCGATGCCGACGAGGTCGACGTGGCCGTCGGTTTCACCGACGTGAACGCAGAAGACATTCATGCGACGCCATTGTTCGACGAACAGCCCATGCTGATCGTGAGCGAAAAGCATGAGGCGTTTCGTCATCAGGAGGCGATTGCCGCCGAGCCGCTGTCTCGCTTGCCGCTCGTCATGTTGACGAGTGGCTTCGCGGCGCGCGCCTATGCGGACGCGTATTTCCGTGCCCATGATATCGAGCCGAATATCGCCATCGAAGCCAACTCGATCGGCGCGGTACTCAAGATTGTCGAGTTAGGCGAGATGGGGACGGTGCTGCCGCAACTGGATGGGGAAGCCTCGCCCGGACTTCGCAATATTCGGCTCGCGCAGCCCGTCGCGCGCAGACCAGTAGCATTGCTGCAAAAGCGCAGAGGCCATCGGACGGCCGCGTCGCTGGCGTTTGCCGAACTGGTGTTGACGGAAATTCAGGCGGCTTGACGGTTTGCACGGCTGCTCGAATGCCGCCGTGCTTTTCGTCGCACCGACATAGGCAGACACGCCGGTCTTGCGAGCCAATTCGATGAGTTCGGTGACGAGGCCTTGCTTGAACGTATCGTGGATTTGCGACAGACGGATCACGCCGACATTGACACCGTCGAGCAGCATCTCGCGCACCGCCAGTTCGGAGGCGACGCGCGGGTTGGGGTGATCGGCGACGAACTGATCTTCTCTCGCAGGCTCACCCGCGATGGTGGCCCCCATTGCCGTAGTGGATGTCACGAGGAGCGGGCGAATCGATCCTTTGAGGGCATCGCCCAAGGCGTGGATGACCCGGTAATCTTTTTGACAGTTTGCGACGAAGTGCGCGAAGGTGTGATCGAACGCCGTGTGGATGACGGCGTCGCATTGGGCGGCACCGGCGCGCAAGCTATCCGTGTCGAACAGCACGCCTTGCTCGGGAAGTTTCTGAGGGATCGTCGCGCTCGCCTGAACCCCGCCGAGTTGGGTTTTTCGCAAGGGCGCCGGCGCACGCCGGGCTTGCGCCGTGAGGAAGTGGTCATGCGCGCTGCCATCAGCCCGAATTGGTACACATGGCTGGAGCAGGGGCGGGGCGGCCCGCCGTCGATAGAGGTATTGAATCGGTTGGCGTCGGCCCTGATGCTGACCGAGGTGGAACGAGAGTATCTGTTTATCCTTGGACTCGGCCATCCGCCGGACGTCGTTTCGAGGACTCCGGAGTGTGTGCCGACGCGACTTCAGCGGGGGTCTACAGGCAATGAGGCGAGCTAGGGGCTCCCCGGGCCCCAGGCTCGCCAGTGCGGCAATACCGATTTACGCAGTCATATATTCAAAAAACTCATTCAGCAATTGGACGTCCTCTTCCCGTTCGACTGCTCCCAGGTGTGTTTGTCTGATGTCATTGATGGCATCAGACACCAGTGGATAAGCCTTAACCTGGACGGGCGGATGGACATCCGCCGGCACCACGTCGGCAGATTTGACGGAAGGGTGATTGGTCTTGCCCAAGAAGTTACGATGCATGACAAAAGCGGATTTCACCGTCCCTGATCGGCCATCACCAAAGCCACAGTGCACCATGATGTTCGACCCGGGGTACTTGTACCGAAGCGTTTCCATCAAGCCGACCGTGCGCGCCAACTGATCCGCGCCCGGAGAGTTTGTCGCATCGAAGAAATCGGTGATGAAATAGTTCTTGTCGAAGAACCACTCAATGCCGTTTTTATCGAATTCGTCCTTGAGAATTTTTGCCTGACCCAGATTCTTGACTTTGGCCAGACTGTCATCAAGGCTGATGATCGCCTTGATATTATTGTTCTTCAAATATTCCGCGTATTTGGCTGGATCAAATGGGAAGTTGTAGCCGGGCCTCTCGCTTGACGCAATATGGTGATTGGCATTCAAGTTGAAATTGTAGTGGGGAGCACCGCCCTTGCCGCCTTTGGGTAAGGCGCGCCATGTGCCGTCGGACATGTGCTGGATTTCGTGATAATCGCCCGTGCGCGTCGGATGCTTGATGTATCGACTGTCTCCATTGGCAACGGAAAACGATTCATAATACTTTCCATCCATTTTCACGTACTGCTTGCCGGAAAGATCCAGAACACCGGAACCCTGAGTCGCCATTCGGCCAATATCGTTTTTCGATAGCGTCGCCTGATACCCGTTCAGGCTGGGTTTTTTAAACAGTTCTCCGTTGATTTCGATATAACGTCCAGGCAACGGTGCGTTGGACTGCGGGTCGAGGACGGCATATTCCCGGTTGAAGTCGGTCCCGACATTTCTCACCGGCACATTTTCCGTTCCTTCTACCTTGCGCAGCGAATCACCCGTCCGGGCAGGCTTCCAGCTACCTGTGTCGGCGACGCCCCGTAACGCGTTGGCGGCAGTCGAGACTGGCGACGTCTCCGGCATTGACGCGCTGTAAACCCAATGATTGAGGTCGTTCTTCTCGATGGTCTCGAAGAACACTTGCTTATCGCCCTTGCGAGGATCAACCAGTCCCAATTGACGCAGATCGGCGTCGGGCTGTACTTCGAGATAGGAATTCCCGTTCTGGGCAAAGTAACGCGACGCGCCGTTGGGTGGGGCAACTTCGACCACGCCGTCCATATAGCCCCCCGCGTGCACCGTTTGCCGGCCTGCAGGCAGGCCGCCTTGAACGTGGTACGACGAACCGATCGTTGAAGTCTGGTCGGATATTGCGTTGCGCACCGAAGCGGGAAGCGCGTTTGGCGTAACCGCGTTCGCGCCGGCGGCGGCCAGCGCGCGTTGCTTCGCGGCTTGTTTCAACAAGCTGCCGCCGCCTTTCAGTCCCTTGCCAAGGATGTCGCCCGCCGCGCCTGCCAGATCGAGGACGCCACTCGCGAAATCTCCGAACGCGGCCGCACGGTCTCCGTCCGTATAGGATTTGAAGGCGTCCGCAAAACTCTTGCCTGCGGACAACACGCCTACCGCAGCACTCGCGAGCGGGAACGGAAATGTCACTGCCGCTGCCGCATAAGACAAGCCTTTCCACGCTTGCTCGGCAATGACCTCACCGCGCGTTGTCGTGGTCGCAGAAACATCCCCGGTCAGGCGGAGCACGCCGCGATCGTATTCCCGCGCCGTGTCGGCCGAGATCCGGTCGCCGCCCTTGACATGCGCCTGCGGGTCAAGGTTGCGGTACGTGCGCTCAACCACTTTTCCGATCTCGGTCTTATCCGTGTGATTGACCCGGTCGTACATGTAATTGGCCCACGCCTGATTGGCGGGTTTGTTCGATGTCTCGAACCCTTCGCGCAACTGGTCATACGTGTGGAATACGTTGCCGTCCGGGGCCCCCGGCGTATAGACCAGCGCGCTGTTTTGCCTGCCATTTGCGCCAGGCATATGGAAGGCATACGTGCCATGGACCTGCTTGCCGTTCAGTTCGAGCGTATGCACGCCCGCGGCCTTGCCCGAGGCGATGTCTGCCCGACTCGCCGTATCCGGCGAGGACCACCGGTCGATGATCGGCTTGAGCGACGCGTACTGATCGTCGCTCAACGTCCCCAAGAGCTTTGCCTCAAGCGCATCGCGCTGCAGACTCGTTTGTACTGCGTTCTGGTGGAGTCGTCGC
Organism: Pandoraea sp. NPDC087047; assembly: GCF_044745225.1. Taxonomy (NCBI): domain Bacteria; kingdom Pseudomonadati; phylum Pseudomonadota; class Betaproteobacteria; order Burkholderiales; family Burkholderiaceae; genus Pandoraea; species Pandoraea sp. NPDC087047. The sequence continues at coordinate 340,209 of NZ_JBIUZU010000001.1, read as the reverse complement.
TTTTCGTCGAGTGCGGGACCTTTCGACAGGTGAGTGGCGGTCGTATCCTGGACGTATTTCTCTCCGATGTAGGAGCCGCGCGCCAGCGAACTGATATAGCTGCGCATCTCCGGCCTGCCGAGCGAGCTCACGTCCTGACCGTCGGTCGAGCGAAACTTCATGACTCTCTCAACGTTCAGCTCGCTTCGCTCCCGATACCCGTAGGTGACCATGTTGGTCAGCGACATCTTGACTTCGCCGTCGCCGGCCAGATCCACCTCTACCTTGTCCGGGTCGATGCTTTGCGTGACGCCGAGCTCACGGAGTTGTTTGTTGACGCCGTCACTGACCTTTGCGTGCGCGTATTCGGCAAACGGCGTCGGTTGTTGCACCGCTTGATAGGCCTGCTGCGCCGATTCGGCCGCCAATCTCAAGGAATTGAGTTGTTTGCGCTGGGCGGTGGACGCACTCGCGTCCGTCGAGGGCATGAGTGCCGCGCGAGATTCCGCGAGTGTCGTGCGACGTCGCTCGGCTTCCACGTTGCCTAGTTGGCCGCGATAACTCGGTCCGCCCGAGAATGCCTGCCATTGCACGTCGTTGCTAGACCAGGTCGATGGCTTCTGGGCCATGCTGGCGGCTTTCCGATTGGCGGGATCGAGTTGATTCGTCAAATAGCGACGACCGGCCTCGGACCCGGTCCATTGACCGACCTGCTCGGTCAAGGCGTGCCAACTACTGGCTTCGTAATACTCCTGGTCCGGCGCCCCCGGCGCATACATGACATAACGATTTGATTGACTGGATGTGTCGGTTTCCCGATAAACCTGGACGTCCTTGAGTTGATCGCCCCCGAAGATCTTGACCCCGCCCAGCGCATTGTCGACACCGGCCTTGGCGACCGCGTCCGGCGACTGCATCGTGCGCTGGATCAGGTTGTATCCCTGCGTCGTCAGGGTGCCTTTAAGTTTGGCGCCATAGGCGGACTGTTGTGCGCGGCTGGCAAGCGCTTCATTGGCCGCCGCGCTCATCTCAGGCTGCTGGTAGCGGGCTGCCTGAGCTGTCAGGTAGTCGCCTCGCACATCCTGCTCGCCCATCAGTTGCGAGAGGAGTGCTGGGGTCAATGCTGCGCGCTGAGCCTCGGTCACATGCGGTTGAGCAGCCAACGAAAACTGCGTGCTCGACGAGAACGGGCCGCGCAGCGCAGCCTCCGACAGCGTTAGCTCCGAGCGCATCGGGTTTGCTGGCGTGCCCGATTCTGCGACCACCTTCAACTGGTCCGGGTCGACTGTCACGCCGGTCTTGCGCCATACGTGATCCTGTACCTGCTGTCTTGCAAAGTGCTGCGGGCTCGCTGTTTCACCCATCAAGCGATTTACCGCGGCTTCGTCGTCCCGACGCTGGGTCTCGAACGTGCGTAGCTGCGCGCGCTCGGTCGCATTCGCGAGCGGATACTGTTTGCGTCGCAGATGGTCATCATAGCGGCTGGCAAGTGACCCATTTCGCGGGTCGTTCAACAGCTTCCGTGCCACCTCATTCTCGATCTCGACGAGCGCATTCGACGAACCCTGGGCGTATGGGCGCCGTGCCACGCGGCTCTCTTCGTCCCAAGTCTGCGATTTGAACAAACCCGTATGCGCCAAATCATAAGATGGCGCCCGACCGTCCTTGACCACATCGAGCAACGCCTGGGTCACCGGCTGAGAAGAGCGGAGCACGCCCGAGACGACATCGCGTTGATTCACGTAGATGTTGTCCGGATCGAGGTTCTGCCCCGGAAACTGCTCTGCCAGCAGCCGTTTGCCTTCTTCTTTGACGAAGCCGAGAAAGTCTCCCTCGCTGCCGGCCGATGCCGGAGGTGCAGAGGGGCGCGAGTTCGCCGTCGCGCTGGACGTCGACAAGCGGCCCGCCGTACTGGGCGGGTCGCCGGCGGGCGGCGTAGAACGCTTGACACGTGGCGCAGGTTTGCCGTCCGCCTGCGCTGCCTGTTCGGGCGATGGTGATTCCGCCTGCGTCGCATTCGTCAGGGGCGGCTTTGTCGCCACGTCTTGATCAGCATCCGGCATTGAATAAATATTTGCACCGGGCGCATTGTTTCCAACTTCCATCACTTCCTCCGTCTACGAAAAATTGATTCGGATCATTCGGCATTTCCCGCTATGCAACCGTATCAATTCCCTTGAGACGAAGCCATCAGACGGGTCTGATTCGCGTGCTATCCCAGCGCAGACACGCAAGGCACGACCGGTGGAAGTTCATCGACAACAGAGGTTCCCGGCAGTCCCGATTCGGACGTGCCATTGCCCTGGACCGGCGACAACGCCGCCGGTCCTGACTCACCTAGATGCGCCTGAGGACACCGGCGCTCATGCCTTCGACAGTTCGCCAAACGTCAGCCGCCATAGCGCCCTCGGATTACCGTGTTTCAGTGCTTCGGGCAGAAGCGCGTCCGGGAAGCCCTGGTAACACACCGGACGGAGAAAGCGTTCGATCGACGTCATTCCCACGGAAGTGAAGCGACTATCCGAAGTGGCGGGAAACGGGCCGCCGTGAATCGATGCGTACGACACTTCCTGGGGATGCGCGAAGGCGTTGATCACAATGCGCCCCGTGCGGCGCTCCAGCGTCGGCAAAAGACATGAGGCGAGTTCGAAATCGTCTTCGTCGATCTGCATCGTGGCCGAGAGCTGGCCACGGAACTGCTTCGCCAGCGCGACGAACTGCGCGACATCTTTCACTCGCACTAGCAGCGCCGCAGGGCCAAATACCTCTTCGAAAAGCGATGGCGACTCGAGCATTTGCGTGCCGTCGACCTCGAGGAGTGCCGATTGCCCGTCCCATACCCCTTGGGCCGCACCTCCTTGCGCGATGCGTTGTGCGCCGGCGCCTTCGCGATCGCTGAGGTTTTGCGTGTAGGACTTCCAGATGCCTGGCGTCAACATCGGGCGGGCGTGCATAGCCGCAACACGTGCGATGAGCGCCTCGCGCAGCGCGTCGTAACCGATGCCGGCGACTGCGAGGAGGATGGCGGGCTTCAGGCAGGCCTGTCCGACGTTGACCAGCATGCGCTCGCCAAAGCCGTCGCCGATACTGGCACCACGTGCCGCCAACGCGGCAGGCAGCACGAACGTCGGATTGACGCTGGTCATTTCGGTGAATACCGGGATCGGATCGGGGCGTTGCTGTGCGCGCCGATACAGGGCCATACCGCCAACCTCGGAGCCCGTGAAAGCAACGCCCTTGACCAGCGGATGATCGATGAGAGTTTCTCCCACGGCGTTTCCACCGCCTCGCACCATCGAAAACACACCCTCGTGCAAGCCCGAATCTGCAACAGCCTGCTGAATGACGCGGGCCATCAGTTCGGAACCGCCCGGATGGGCATTGTGTGCCTTGACGATCACCGGGCAACCGGCTGCCAGCGCTGACGCGGTATCGCCGCCCGCCACCGAATAAGAGATGGGGAAATTGCTCGCACCAAAGATCGCGATGGGACCGAGCCCGATCTTTTGCATGCGGTGATCCATGCGCGGGCGCGGCTGCCGGTCGGGAAGGGCGGGATCGATCGTCGCCTGACGGAATCGCCCTTGTCTGACGACAGCAGCGAATTGACGAAACTGCTCTGCGGACTTGATGGCCTCGCCTTCCAACTGGGTAGCGGGGAGGCCCGTTTCCAGCGAAATGCGTTCGGCGAGGGCCGGGGCAATGGCTTCCAGACCCGTCGCGATGCGTTCGAGGAATTCCGCGCGCCTGGGCAGCGATGTCGCGTTATAGCTGTCGAATGCCTCGTCGGCCAGCATGGCGGCACGATCGACCTCCTCACGTCCGCCAAAAGCGAACGACGGTTCGATTTCTTCGTTTGTCGCGGGATTCAAGGCCTTCATCGTGCCCGCATTGGCCCAGACTTCGTGCGCTCCGATGAACAGGTTTCCGGTGATCTTCATGCTTTCTCTCCCTGAGCTGCCGCCAGCGCGGCGACCAGTGCTTCCGTCGTAAGGATTTCGTGTGCGAATGTGGGACCGTTGAGGTCATGGGCGGCGCGCATCAGTTCCTGTGTGAATGCCGCGGTGGCGTCGCGAACGAGCGTTACGTGGTAGCCGAGTTCCATTGCGAAGCGGCTCGTGGACTCGATGCAGGTGTTGGCAAGCAGCCCCGTGGCAATGACATGCGTGATGCCGTGCTGCTTGAGCTGGAAGTCAAGATCGGTATTGGCAAACCCGCTTTGCGCCCAATGCTCCTGAATGATGATGTCGTTCTCCTGCGGCACGAAATCGGGGTGCCACTCTCCGCCCCAGGTGCCCTTTGCAAACGTGTGGCGCTGCTGAATCAGGCGCTGCGTCGGATTCGGATGATCCCAACTGTCGTAATCGCCCGGCTGCCAGCGACGGTGCGGCACGTAAAAGATCTGAATCCCGGCTTTGCGTGCGGCATCGACGGCTGCGCGCAAGTTGTCGAGAAGGCGGACATTGGTCGCGATCTCCTTGATCATTGGGAACAACTTGCCGCCTTCGGACAGGAAGTCGTTGTACGGATCGACCAACAGAAGGCCGGTTCTCTCCACCTGATATACAGCATTCGACATCTCGATTCTCCACTTGAAAAAGGGCGATGGGACCACCGTTCCTGCGGTGGGATATCGCTGGCCGGGCCGTATGTCGGGCGGCCCCGGGGGTATGCAACGGCATAGGCGGAGAATATAACTATGAAAATCATAGTGTCAAGTAAATAAAGGGGAAGAGCCGTATTTGTGACGCAACGCAAGCCGTAGGCGATAGATTTTTTTGTGTTACTATGAAAAAAATAGTAACTGCGGAGGAATGAGGCAAATGGTCAAGCTTGGAGAGTCCACGGTATGCCCGGTGTCCAGGTCGCTGGACATCGTTGGCGACCGCTGGACAATGCTCTGTCTGCGCGAGTTGTTCATGGGCGCCACGCGCTTCGAAGAGATTCAGATCCAGACCGAAGCGACCCCGCAGATGCTCACGTCGCGCCTGAAGGCGCTTGAGGCCAACGGCATGGTGGCGCGTCATCTGTACAGCGAGAAGCCCCGGCGATATGAATATCGCCTGACCGAAAAGGGCAGGGAGGTGTATCCCGTCGTTCAGGCGTTACGGGCGTGGGGAGAGACGTGGTGCAAGGCACCTGACGAGGGCGTGGCGGTGCTGTATTCGCATCAGGAGTGCGGGCACGACGTAGGGCTGGACAACGTGTGCACGCATTGCGGCGTTCGGGTCGAACGAAAAGACCTCGACGCGCGACTGAGCGACAAATTCGCCAAGGAAAGAGCGCAACGCCACGCTGTCTTCAAAGGAAAGACCGGCCCCGTCTGAGCGGGGCGGGATTGGGGCTGGCACCACAGCTTGCGGGTGCCTCGCTTCGCTTACATCGACGTATCGACCATCAGTTGGACGCGGTCGGCGGCAAAGTACGTGATGCCGTATTTGATCGGCACATCCTCCAGGTCGACGTCCACGTTCTCGACCCACAGCACCGGTTGCTGACGATTGATGCCAAGCCGCCATGCAATTTCGGTATCGGGCAGCACGCTGCCGATTCGGCTCCACTTACGCAGATAGTCCGCCACGCCCATCGTTGCGAGCGCGTGCGTGATGCTGCTGTCCTCTTCCAGAAGACTCGGCAGATCCGGAAAGCGCGCTGCCGGATACCAGTTGCGCGCATAGGTGAGCGGCACGCCATCTGACGCATGCAGCGACTCGATACGCCATACCGGCGCCCGCGCACGCAGCGCGAGTTCCTGGGCGATGGCCGGTTCCGCCTGAAGACGCACGGCCGAGAGCATCTGTCCCTCGGCGGCGTGATGTTGCTGACGCAGATTCTCGGTAAAGCGTGTGCGACGCCCGATCAGGTAGTCGATCGCGCCGGGCTGCACGAAAGTGCCGCGCCCTTGCTCGATGCTCACGAGGCCATTGGCCGCCAGGCCCATCACAGCACGGCGCACCGTATGACGGTTCACGTCGAAACGTTTGGCCAGTTCCCCCTCGCTCGGCAAACGGCCGTCGTCGCCGAAGCCGTTGGCGGCAATTTCCTTGGCGAGGATCTGTTCGATCTGTCGCCAGACCGCCACCCCCGCGCCACGTTCCACACGCGCAATACTTTCCGTCGGCACTGCATTCCCGCTCGCTGTCATAGCGATGTCATCTCCCCTACTTCAAACGTTCATGGTTTGGGGCGCATTGTAGTGCGCGAGCCGTGATGGATGTGTGACTGTGACGTTACCGGACGCAGAAATGTCATGTTTCACACGCCTAATTTTTAGTAATAAATTCATCTAGACGTTCAGATAAATCAATCACGGTTCTGTCATATGCGGCTCCTAGAATCCGCAGCAAAGTTTTCGCAGGCCCGTTGTACAACCCCAGAGGGAATTCATGAAAGCACTCAAACGCTTCGCCGCTGTTGCCTTCTTTGCTGCCGTTGCCAGCGGCGCAGCACACGCCGCTGGCGAGTGCCCGAACGACGGTGTCGTGCGCTTCGGCGTCGAGCCGTATGAATCGTCGGCGCGCATGCTGCCCGTCTACACGGACATCGCCAAGCTGATCGGCGACAAGCTCGGTTGCAAGGTCGAGCTCTACATCGCAACGAGCTACAACGCCGAGATCGAGGCGATGCGCAACAACAAGCTCGAATTCGCTCAGTTCGGTCCGCTTGGCTACGTGCTGGCGCATCAGGTCGCGCACGCCGACGCTGTGGCCACGTTTGCCAATGAAAACGGCTCGCCGCAGAACTATTACGCGTCGATCGTCACGTGGCCGGGTTCGAGCGTGAAGACGCTGGCCGACGCCGCGGGCAAGTCGTTCGCGTACGCAGATCCGGCATCGACTTCGGGCCACCTGTTCCCGGCTTACGGTCTGCGCAAGAACGGCATCGATCCGGACAAGGGCGTGAAGGCGATCTATGCTGGCAGCCACACGGCATCGTTCGAAGCGCTGCGTAACCATAAGGTCGAAGCCGGCGAGCTCAACAGCGAAGAAATCGCCAGCGCGCGTTTGCATGGCGAGTACGACGACAAGGCGTATGTGACGCTGTGGAAGTCGGATCCGATTCCGGTCGACCCGATGGCCGTGCGCGGCGATCTGCCGGCCGAGTTTAAGGCGCGTCTGGGGAAGATCCTGTCGAACCTCGATCTGAAGGAACTGCCGGAAGCCGATCAAAAGTTCATGATCGCCAACGCCACGCCGGCCCTCAAGACGGTGCCGCAGACCGACGCGGCCTACAACCAGATTCGCGATCTCGTCTCCACCCTCCATATCGACCTGTCCAAACTGTGAACACTTTGTCCAAAGTAGCGGACGGACTGGCATTGACCCCGGCTGACGCATTCGCGGCCGCCGGGGCCGTCATGCCCGGGGCCTTTCGCCGTACGCGGCTGGCGCCCGGCGTGAAGCTCGCCGTTCAAGATCTGACGATGTGCTACGCGAATGGTCATACCGCGTTGCGTGACTTCAATCTGTCGGTCTCGGCCGGCGAAATGGTCGTGGTGCTCGGCAGCAATGGCTCCGGAAAATCGACCTTCATGAAATGCGTGGTCGGCATCAATCGCCCGACGACCGGCAGCGTCAATCTGGCTGGCCGCGATCTCGTCAAGTTGTCCGGCGAGCCGCTTCGCGAAGCGCGTTTGCCGCTCGCGCTGATTTCCCAGAACGCCAATCTGGTCAAGCGTCGCAGCGTGATCGCCAACGTGTGCAGCGGCGCGCTTGGCCGTCATCGCACATTCGCCACGGCACTGGGCCGCGTGCCGCGCGAAGCGATTGAACCGGCGCGCGCTTATCTCGACGAAGTGGGCCTGCTGCATCTCGAGAATCAACGTGCGGGCACGCTCTCGGGCGGGCAGGCGCAACGCGTCGCGGTGGCGCGCGCACTGTCGCAAGCGCCGCACGTGCTGCTCGCCGACGAGCCAGTCGCGAGTCTCGACCCCGAAGCCGCCGACGAAGTCATGCGTCTGTTGCGGCGACTGGCGACCGAAGACGGTCTGGCGGTCATTGTCGTGCTGCACCAGCCGGACCTTGCGATGCGTTATGCGGATCGCATGGTTGGCCTGCGCCGTGGGGTGATGGCGTTCGATCAACCGGCGAGCGAAGTGCCCGCCCGGCAGATCTCCAGTCTTTATGTCACCGAGGCCTAACCAGGCTAACTCGGCTTGACTCGGTCTAACTCGGACCAACTCGGCCTGATGCGGCCTGACGCGGCTTGACGATGCTTAACGAGGAAAATGAGTCGTAATGAGCACTGCACTTGAAATGAGGGGCGGTCGCAGTCCCGGAGACATGCCTGCGGGCTTGCGTCACGCGCTGACGATAGGCGGGGTGCTTATCGCGCTGGCGTTGTTCGTGCAGGCGTGGATCGTCGTTCAGGCGCGTCCGCAAGACCTGATCACTGGCGCGCACGGCATGGCTGACATCATCTCGCGCGCCATGCCGCCGGACTTCGCACAGTTCATCCCAAATCTGCGGCCGGTGCTTGAGACCATCGATCTGGCTATCTTCGGTACGGTGTTCGGCATTGTGCTGGCGTTCCCGCTGGCGATTCTGGCGGCCAGGAATGTGACGCCGGGACTGCCGTTTTACTACGGCGCGCGCGCTGTGATCGGCGTCACGCGCGCGGTGCCCGATCTGGTGTGGGCGCTGCTGTTTGTGACGGCGGTCGGGCTCGGCCCGTTCCCCGGCGCGCTGGCCCTGGCGGTGCATTCGGTCGGCATGCTGGGGCGTCTGTTTGCCGAAGTGATCGAAGACATGGATATGGGGCCGGTCGAAGCACTGACGCTCACGGGTGCGGGTCGAATGGCGGTGCTCACGCATGCGGTGGTGCCGGGCGTCTTGCCGTCGCTGCTCGGCATCGGGTTGTTCCGCTTCGACGAGAATCTCCGCTCGTCGCTCGTGCTCGGTTTCGTCGGCGCGGGCGGCATCGGCTTCCAGTTGCTCACGGCGATGAACCTTTTCGACTATCAGACGGTGTCGTATCTGCTGATCGTCACGTTCGTACTGGTGGCTTGTGCGGAGCGCGCGTCGGCGTACCTGCGCAGTCTGGTGCATTGAGGACAGGGCAGCATGCAACGTATCAACTGTGGGGAGGGGGCCGATCCGTGGACCGGCGCCCGTGTCATGACCGAGATGCCGGAGATCGATCCGACGTCGCTTGTGCGCGATAGCGATTTTGGCCGCTTCACGTATCTGGGACCGAATTCGGCGGTGCGCTCGTCAGCGATTGGCGACTACGGATACGCGATGGGCAACAACCAGATCGCGCATGCGCATATCGGCAAATTCGTGAATATTGCGACCGGCGTGCGTATCAATCCGTCGAATCATCCGATGTGGCGTGCCACGCTGCATCACTTCACGTATCGCTCGCGCTCGTACGGCATGTCGCTCGACGACGATGCCGAGATCTTCGACTGGCGTGCTCAGGATGCCGTCACGATCGGGCCGGATGTCTGGATCGGGCACAACGCGATCGTCATGCCGGGAGTGAGCATCGGGACGGGCGCGGCCATCGGCTCGGGGGCCGTCGTCACGAGGGACGTGCCGCCTTACGCTATCGTCGTCGGCGTGCCGGGCAAGGTGCTGCGTTTTCGCATGGATGAGCGCACGGCCCAGCGCATGCAGGCCATCGCATGGTGGGATTGGAACCCGGCCCAGCTCGACGCCGCGCTGGCGGATTTCCGGGCGCTCAACGCGGAAGCGTTCGTTGAGAAGTACGAACGGTAAATCCATTTCCCTGGGGTGAAGTGCTCTCGCACCGGCGCTCACTCGGCATGAGCGGAGCGCCGGGTGGGCGCGTGGCGATGGCCCCCGCAAATGTGTGGAAACGACGTTAGAGCAGGGCGCCGCGCCAGATCACGCGTCCGACAATGTCGAGACTGTCGAGCGGTGCCTGTAATGCCGCGTATGGCGCGTATGGCGCGTTGTCGGACGTCACCGACACCGTGCCGCCCCCGTCCGGACAGGCTTATGCCGAAGCGCCATAACCTTGTGTGATTCGCTTCGTTGACCTCGGGGGGAGCCGCCGCTACTTTTTCGGCTTCTCCTGTCCCTCTGAGGTCGACGTCGCTCATGCGTTTTGTCCTGGCTTCCTTGTTTCGCCGTCCCGCGCGTGTGACGCGCACCCTGCTGATCGGCCTGTCATGCGTGCTGGCCGTGCCCGCGGCGCATGCCGAAGGGCGCATCCGGATCGCCGAACAGTTCGGCATCGTGTATCTGCTGCTGAACGTGGTTCGCGATCAGCAGCTTATCGAGCAGGAAGGCCAAAAGCTCGGGATCGACGTCAAGGTCGATTGGGCGCGCCTGTCGGGCGGTGCCGCTATCAACGATGCACTGCTTTCCGGCGCGATCGACATTGCCGGCGCAGGCGTTGGCCCGCTCATTACCGTGTGGGACCGGACTTACGGCCGTCAGAACGTGCGTGGCGTGGCATCGCTGGGCAGTCTGCCGTATTACCTCGTGAGCAACAATCCGAAGATTCGGACCATTGCCGACTTCACCGAGAAGGACCGCATCGCTCTGCCTGCGCTCGGCGTCTCCGTGCAGTCGCGTGTGTTGCAATACGCTGCGGCGAAGCAGTGGGGCGACGGCGCCTTCGACCGCCTCGACAAATGGACGCAGACGATGTCGCATCCGGACGCCGCCGCGGCCATCATCGCTGGTGGCACGGAGATTACGGGCCACTTCGGCACGCCGCCGTTCCAGGAGCAGGAACTGGCTGCCAATCCGCGTGCGCATATCGTGCTCGATTCCTATGAAGTGCTCGGCGGCCCAAGCTCCGCCACCGTGCTTTATGCGACGGAGAAATTCCGCAACGACAATCCGAAGACCTACCGGGCCTTTGTGCTGGCCCTCGCTCGCGCGGCAGATTTCGTCAAACGGCAACCGGAGGCGGCGGCCGACACTTACCTTCGCGTGAATCAGTCGAAGACCGACAAGAAGCTGCTGGTGAGCATCATCACCGACCCGAAGGTCAACTTCTCGATCACCCCGCAGAACACGCTGGGCCTCGCGCAATTCATGCAGCGCGTGGGTGCCGTGCGTCACAAGCCGGCATCCTGGAAAGACTATTTCTTCGAAGCGCCGGCGCTGGGGCAGGGTAGTTGAGATGCGTGCGACGAGCCTTCCTCAACGCGCCTGGACCAATCCCGCCACGGCGGGTCTTGCGCCGTTCCCTGTGCAAGACGAAGCGCAGGGCGCACGAACCCTGGAAGAAGGCGTCGGCGAGCGTGTTCTCGAAGTGCGCGGCCTCGACATCGAGTTCCGCGCTCACGCGCGCCATGTAGCGGCGGTAAACGATGTGTCGTTCGACGTCTACGGGGCCGATCGCCTCGTGCTGCTCGGACCGTCGGGCTGCGGGAAATCAACGCTGCTCAAGGCCATCGGGGGCTTCGTCAAGCCGACGCGCGGCGAGATTGTGCTCGACGGGCAATCCGTCACCGGACCGGGCATCGACCGGATGGTGGTGTTTCAGGAGTTCGACCAACTCGCGCCGTGGAAGACCGTCGTGCAGAACGTAATGTTTCCGCTGCGCATCGCGAAGGGACTATCGCGTCGGGAAGCCCGCGAGCGCGCGCTTGAAACGCTGGACAAAGTCGGCCTCTCCCGATTTGCCGACGCTTTCCCGCATACGCTCTCGGGCGGCATGAAACAGCGGGTGGCGATTGCCCGTGCGCTGGCCGTGCGTCCGCGCGTGTTGCTCATGGACGAACCCTTCGCCGCGCTCGATGCGCTCACCCGCTCGCGGATGCAGGAAGAATTGCTGCGCCTGTGGGACGACACCCGCGTCACGCTCCTGTTCGTTACACACTCCATCGAAGAAGCGCTCATCGTCGGCAGCCGGATCGTCTTGCTCGACGGCCAGCCGGGACGCCTGCGCGCCGAACTCGACGCGGGAACCTTCGGCCTCGACGATATGGCGTCGCCCGACTTCCGGCGCGCGACAGCGCGTATTCACGACTTGTTGTTCGGCGAGCCTGCGCCGCTGCGAAACACGTAGGAGACGACTTGAGTTCGCCACCCCCCGAAATTGTCCGGCTTCGTCCGCCGCGCCGCCCCGAACGTATTTTCCCGCGAGCGGTGCGTCGTCATGACGGCGCGCCGGGGAAAGGATCGGCGTCATCGTCGACGGGAAAGGGCGCCGACAAAAGCATCCGCCGATGGAGCGCAAGTCCGAGCTTCTGGCGCAAGCTGCTGATCGGTCTCGTCCTGATTGTATTGTGGGAAATCGCTGCGCGCTGGGTGGATAACGATCTGTTGCTGCCGAGCGCAAGCGCCACGGCACGCGCGTGGTGGGAGAGTGCCATCAGTGGCGAACTGCTCGCACGCACCGGCACCTCGCTCTGGGTGTTACTGCGGGGTTACGGCCTCGGTGTGTTGTGCGCGTTTGCGCTGACGTCGCTCGCCATGTCGAGCGCTGTCGGGCGCGACTTGCTGTCGTTGCTGACGGGCATGTTCAATCCGCTGCCCTCGATTGCACTGCTGCCGCTGGCGCTGCTCTGGTTCGGCCTGGGCACCGGGAGCCTGCTCTTCGTGCTCGTGCACTCGGTCTTATGGCCCTTGTCGTTGAGTATCTTCACCGGATTCGAATCGGTGTCGCCCACGCTGCGCATGATCGGCCGGAACTACGGACTGTCGGGACTGCGGCAGGTGGTCTGGATTCTGACGCCCGCAGCGCTGCCGTCGGTGCTATCGGGACTTCGCGTGGGCTGGGCCTTCGCCTGGCGCACGCTGATCGCCGCCGAACTGGTCTTCGGCGCGAACACCGGTGCCGGCGGGCTGGGTTGGTACATCTATCAGAACCGCAACGAGCTTTATACCGACCGGGTCTTCGCCGGGTTGCTGACCGTGATTCTGATCGGTTTGCTCGTGGAGCATCTCGTCTTCGATACGCTCGCGCGATGGACGGTGCGGCGTTGGGGGATGCAGAGCGTCTAGGCGGCTAACGATACGAACGTTGGACCGACCGGAAACCTCCGCGAGGACGAGCGCACTGCGGCGACGGTGTTCGTGCGCACAATGGCTCGTCCTGCTGCGGCTTACAGCGCCTTGGTCAAGCCGATGGTCTTTTCGATCAGGACGAGCGCCAGCACCGCCACGCCGATGAATATTGCGGACACCGCATTGACGACCGGATCGAGGGTCTGATCGATGTAGGTGAAGATGCGCACGGGCATCGTGACGGTATCCGGCGCCGTCAGGAACAAGCTGACCGACACCTCGCCAAACGACGTCACCGCCGCGAAAACCGCGCCCGCCACGATCCCCGGCTTGATGAGCGGTAACGTGACGCGCCAGAACGTCAGCATCGCACCGCGCAATATCCCTGTCTCCGGTTTCATTGCGGCCGCCCGGCAGGCAGGCGATACGCTCGTGCCGGGGCTTACGAGCTCGATCCGTCACGCCTGCGTTGGCAGCGCCTGCGTGACGGCGTGCGCAAGGGCCCCTAGGCTCTGTTCGGGCCCGCTGCGGCGCGCGTTTTGTACATCCCGTACGTATCGCAATCTTCATAGTCCATGCTGCATTCTCCACTCAGTGCGCCAGACCGTTCGGCGTGGTCGTTTACTCGTCGGAAAGCTGCACCAGCGCTGCCGTCTCGCCAGGTGTGGCCACGTTGACAAGCTTGTTTCTCGCACCGCAGCCGGGGCAATCGAAGTAAAAACCGAGATCGTTGACTTCCGGACTCGTCTCCGGAAAGTCGCTCACCTCGCCGCAGGTTCTGCACGTGAACATGAGCCTCTCCCTATCGTCCTGAAGACTGTGCTTTACCAGCCTCCGGGCTGACGTACAGGCCCACTCAAGGGCCGTCACTGCCGCTTTCGGACTCCCTCCATCGGCAGCGTCATCCAGAGGCTAGAGGAGGGCTCCCGCTGCGTCTGTCCGATAGCGAACAGTCGTCGACAGGATGAACAAGGACCAACAAGGGATAAGCAGAGGATGGTCCGGCAGCGAACAGACAGATTGCCGATGCGGCGCGATAACAGATGGGCGAATCGAACGTGAGTGCGGTCATTCACGTCTTCCGTAACGAAGGTCATCACATGGGCCGCAAAGGCTGAGAACACAGGAGTCAATGATGAAATCCTCAATCCTGCGAAGACACGGCACGGGGCCCCTCGGGGCGACGCTCGGTCTCGTGTTGGCGATCCTGTGCGTGCTTGCACCGTGCGCGGTGCGTGCGGAGCCGGAACATCGCGGCAATCAGGTCGAGCGCCAGAATGTGAAACATGACGTGCGGCGCGACACGTATCGTCGTGAGGGCCCGCGTCACTACGACGGGTACCGCGGCGGCGGGGGCGACTACGTGTATGGCGCACCTCCTGTGGTGTATGCACCGCCGGCATCGCCGGGCATCAGTCTTTTTCTGCCTCTCGAATTTCGATAACACGTTAATCTCCTGACGCGCCGGAGGCGATTGTTATGTCCCTGAAGATGGAAAGCGATCTGTTATCGCTTCAGGCCGAGACCTTCGGCTATTTTCTTCACGAGTCGGACGACGTTACCGGGCTGGTGCTCGACAAGACGACGCCCGGCTGGCCAGCCAGCATTGCCGCCACGGGCCTGGCATTGGCCGCCTATCCGGTCGGCGTCGAGCGTGGCCTGATGTCGCGCGCCGCGGCAGCGGAGCGAACGCTCAAGACGCTGCGGTTCTTCTGGAACAGTCCGCAGGGCCCCGAGGCCGATGCCACGGGCTATCACGGTTTCTACTATCACTTTCTCGACATGCGTTCGGGGCGGCGCGTCTGGCAATGTGAGCTCTCGACCGTCGACACCGCATTCCTGCTCGCGGGCATGCTCACGGCGGCCGTCTATTTCGACGGCCAGATACCCGAAGAAAAAGCCATCAGGGAGTTGGCCGACGCGCTATACCAGCGCGCCGACTGGCCCTGGTTTCAAAACGGCGGGGAGACGCTTACCCACGGGTGGCGTCCGGAAAACGGCTTCATTCCCTATCGCTGGGAAGGGTATGACGAGGCGCTGCTTCTCTACATTCTCGCCCTGGGGTCGCCAAGCTATCCGCTGGGGCCGAGCAGCTACACGGCCTGGGCATCGACCTACGAGTGGAAGCATTGCTACGGTTTCGATTATCTCTACGCGGGACCGCTATTTACTCACCAGTTGTCTCACATCTGGATCGATTTTCGCGGCATACAGGACGCTGCCATGCGCGCCTGGAACAGCGACTACTTCGAGAACAGCCGACGCGCCACCTACGTGCAACGTCAATACGGTATCGTCAATCCGCTGCAATACAACGGCTACGGGGAATGCTGCTGGGGGATTACGGCAAGCGACGGTCCCGGCCCTGACCTGCTCAGGATCAACGGCGTGAGTCGCAAGTTCTACGATTACCTCGGACGGGGTGTGCCGTTCGGGCCCGACGACGGGACGCTCGCGCCGTGGGCGGTCGTCGCGTCATTGCCCTTTGCCCCCGAGATCGTGCTGCCCGTAATGGAGCATTTCCTGCACGGCGCGAAGCTGACGAAATCCAATCCCTATGGCTTCAAATCGACTTTCAACCTCACTTACCCAGATCCGGGTGGCGGGACCGGCGGGTGGACTTCGCCGTGGCACTACGGTTTGAATCAGGGGCCGATCGTACTGATGATCGAGAACTACCTGAGCGGCTTGCCGTGGAAGTGGATGCGGCATTGCTCTTACATCTCGACAGGCCTGCGTCAGGCGGGGTTTCAGGGTGGTTCGCTTTGACCTGGCGGCGACGCGGTGCGCCTCAGTGTCACTCGGCACCTTTCAACGCTTCATCGACAATGGCCTGCGCTTCACTCAGCAGTTGCTGCAAGTGGTGGCTTCCCTGAAAGCTCTCGCCGTATATCTTGTAGATCGGCTCCGTGCCTGACGGACGCGCCGCAAACCAGCCGTGATCGGCCATGACTTTCAGGCCGCCGATGGGCGCGTCGTTGCCGGGAGCCTGCGTCAGGATTGCGTTGATCGGCTCGCCGGCGAGTCGCTTCGAATGCACCTTGTCGGCGGTCAATGCGGCAAGCGCAGCCTGTTGCGCCGGCGTCGCACTTGCCTCGCGCCGCGCTTCGACCGGTGAGCCCAAGGCGTGCGTCAACGTCTGGTACAGCGCGCCGGGATCTTGCCCGGTGCGTGCCATCATCTCGCCCGCCAGCAGCGCAGGAACCAGGCCGTCCTTGTCGGTTGTCCAGACAGTGCCGTCACGCCGCAAGAAACACGTGCCCGCGCTTTCTTCTCCGGCCACGGCCAACGAGGCGTCAAGCAGTCCGGCGGCAAACCATTTGAATCCGACGGGAACCTCGTAAATGCGCCGCCCGAGCTTCGACGCCAGACGATCGATCAATTGGCTGCCGACGACAGTTTTGCCAATGGCGGCAGCAGGCGGCCATGCGGGACGATGCTCGCACAGGTACTCGACTGTCGCGACGAAATAGTGATTGGGCGGAAGCAGGCCCGCGCCTGACGTCACGATGCCGTGTCGGTCGTGATCGGTGTCGCAAGCGAATGCGACGTCGAACGCATCCTTCTGCGCGATTAGCCCCTGCATGGCGTAGGCCGACGACGGGTCCATGCGGATGCGGCCGTCCCAATCGGCCGGCATGAAGCCGAATGTCGGATCCACGGTCGTGCGGGTGATCGTCAGATTGAGTCGATATCGTTCGACAATCGCCGGCCAATAGTGCACGCCGGCCCCGCCCAAAGGGTCGACTCCCATGTGAAGGCCGGAGGTATGCAGCAAGTCCATGTCGACGATGTTGTGCAGGTCGTCGACATAGGTATTCAGGAAGTCGTAGGGGCGCGTTGTGGACGCACGCATGGCCGTCTCGACGCTCACGCGCGGCATCGTCCGCATCGTTTGCATTCCGCTGCGCAACAGCTCGTTGGCTTGCGTTTCGATCCAGTCGGTCACGGCGGACTCTGCGGGCCCGCCATGGGGTGGGTTGTACTTGATGCCGCCGTTATCGGGAGGATTGTGCGATGGTGTGATGACCACGCCGTCGGCAAGCCCGGCCGTACGCCCTCGGTTGTGAGTGACGATGGCATGAGACACCGCGGGCGTGGGCGTGTATTCGCCGCCCGCCGAAATCATGACGTCCAGGCCATTGCCTGCGAATACCTCCATTGCCGTTGCGAAGGCGGGTTCGGACAAAGCATGCGTATCGATGCCGATGAACATCGGACCGTCGATGCCCTGTTGTTGACGGTAACGGCAGATGGCGTGGCTGATAGCCAGCACGTGCGCTTCGTTGAACGTCGTCAGAAACGAAGACCCGCGATGGCCGGAGGTACCGAACGACACACGTTGGGCAGCGACGTCCGGGTCCGGCGTGTTGCAGTAGTACGCCGTCACCAGCCGGGAGACATTGACCCACTTGTCCGGCGATAACAGTTTTCCGGCATATGGGCTGACCGACGCCGCCCCCGACGCAATTCCCGACGCGTTCCCTTTGGACTCGCTCATGACATCTCCCCACGCGCTCTGGTGCCGTGACGCATGAGTTGCGCCTTGGCCGCCGTGACGACATGCGCCACATCGAAACCGAAATGACGAGCCAGCGCCTCGCGCGGGGCCGACATGCCGAACGTATGCAGGCCGAGAATCGCACCTTCATGCCCGGCATACCGCTCCCATCCGAAGGTCGACGCTTCTTCGACGGCCACGCGTGCGACGACCGAGGGCGGGAGGATGTGGTCTCGGTAGGCGAGCGACTGGCTCTCGAATATCTCCCACGATGGCATGCTGATGACCCGGGCGAGAATGCCTTCGCGCTTGAGTTCGTCGTACGCGGCAGCGCAAAGCGCAACTTCGCTGCCGGTGGCCAGCAATAGCACGTCCGGGGTGCCGTCTTCGATGTCCATTTCATCGCAGGCATCGATCAGCACGTAGGCGCCCCGCGCCACGCCTGCGGCGCTCCCGTAACGGGTTCGGTCCAGCACCGGCACGGCCTGACGCGTCAATAGCAGACAGACGGGGCCGTGCTGGCGCGTCATGATGACGCGCCACGCCTCGACCACTTCACCGGCATCTGCCGGACGCAACACGGTCATGCCGGGCATGGCGCGCAGCGACGCGAGTTGCTCGACCGGTTGATGCGTTGGCCCGTCTTCCCCGAGGCTGATGGAGTCGTGCGTCCAGAGGGTGATGAGCGGCAATTCCATCATCGCCCCCAGCCGAATCGCCGCCCGGCAATAATCGGTGAAGATCAGAAAGCTGGCGACGAACGGTCGTAGCGACGACAGGCTCATGCCGTTGGCTATCGCGCACATGGCATGCTCGCGCACGCCAAAATGAAAATTCCGGCCTCGATAGTCGCCGCCCGGCTGCGCGTCGACGGGTTGAAAATCCCCCGTGAGATCGAACGTGAGACGGGTGAGGGTCGAGGGCGCCAGATCGGCGGCGCCCCCGAGCAGCCAGGGGACTTGTAACGCAATGGCGTTGAGCACCTGCCCCGAAGCGGAGCGTGTCGAAAGACCGCTTGTGGTCGGCGGAAATTCGGGCAGAGCGCTATCCCATCCGGCAGGCAACTCGCGCGAGTGTATCCGATCCAGCGCTTCGGCCAGATCCGGATACTGCGCCCGATAGTCCGCAAAGCGCTCCAGCCAACGGGTATGGGCATCGCGCCCGCGGCGGCCGAACCCGTCGCGAAAATGGGCGGTGACGCCATCCGGCACATCGAATTGCTTGTCGGGATCGCTGCCGAAAAATTCTTTGGCAAGACGAACTTCCTCCACACCGAGCGGTTCGCCATGGGCCTCACGCGTATCCTGCCGGTGCGGTGCACCGTAGCCGATATGACTCTGCACGATGATAAGGGTGGGGGCGTCGCGGGTGTCGAGAAAGCGCTGATAGGCGCGGGTCAATTGCGTCAGGTCATTGGCGTCGCTCACGCGTTCGATGTGCCAGCCGTAC
Organism: Pandoraea sp. NPDC087047; assembly: GCF_044745225.1. Taxonomy (NCBI): domain Bacteria; kingdom Pseudomonadati; phylum Pseudomonadota; class Betaproteobacteria; order Burkholderiales; family Burkholderiaceae; genus Pandoraea; species Pandoraea sp. NPDC087047. Next base: position 321,345 of record NZ_JBIUZU010000001.1, on the reverse strand, counting down.
GCGGCGAAACGCGCCCCGACATCCTCCGTGAACGTAAGGCGAGTCGAGCCCTCGATGGTGATGTGGTTGTCGTCGTAGATCCAGCACAGATTGGCCAGCTTGAGATGACCGGCGAGCGACGCGGCTTCCGCGCCAAGCCCTTCCATCATGTCGCCGTCGCCACAAAGCGCGTAGACGTTGTAATGGAATAGCGTGAAGCCCGGGCGGTCGTAGGTGGCACTCAGCCATTGCCCCGCAATCGCCATGCCGACACTCGTCGCAATGCCTTGGCCGAGCGGGCCGGTCGTGGTCTCCACACCGGTGGTCCACCCGTACTCGGGGTGTCCGGTGCATCGGCTGCCGGCCTGCCGGAACGACTTCAGATCGTCCATCGTCACGGCCAATCCATCCGTCGAATCATCAGCCCTGACACCGCACAAGTGCAGCAAGCTGTACAGCAGCGCGCAAGCATGACCGTTGGACAACACGAAGCGATCGCGCCCCGGCCAGTGCGGGTGTTCCGGGTCGTATCGCAGGAACCGCTGCCACAGGCAATATGCCGTCGGTGCGGCATCCATTGGCGTGCCGGGATGCCCGGATTGCGCCTTTTGCACGGCGTCTATCGACAAGGTGCGCAGGGTGTTGATGCACAACGGATCAAGATCATCGGGTTGCATCGCTGACAACTCCCTCGATGGTGCAACGGTTGGCTGCTATGCCGTTTGATTCACGAACACGGGTTCGGACCTCATCGGATATCGAAACATCGAAACGTGCCATGGCGCTTTGCCGCTCACGCGTCGCGAGGTTTCGCGGGCGCTGCGACGTCCAGATGCCCCCCAAACGCATAGCGCATGGCCGACAGGAGTTGATCCGCGAAAGCCGATTGTCCTCGCGAGCTGAAACGTGCATAGAGCGCGGCGCTCAGCACTGGCACGGGGACGGCTTCGTCAATGGCCGCGGCGACCGACCATCGGCCCTCTCCCGAGTCAGAGACGTGACCGGCGAACTGCGCCAGCGTCGGGTCGGTGCGTAATACCCCGGCCAACTTGTCGAGGAGCCACGAATCGATCACGCTGCCGTGCCGCCAGACTTCGGCGATATCGGCCAGATTGAACGTGTACTGGTAATACTCGGGATGCCGCAACGGGGTCACTTCAGCGTTGTCTTCATGCTTCTGTGTGCCGATATTGGCGCATTTGAGAATGTTCAGGCCTTCTGCGTAGGCGGCCATCATTCCGTACTCGATGCCGTTGTGGATCATCTTCACGAAATGCCCCGCCCCATGAAGTCCGCAATACAGATACCCGGACGCCGCGGTAGACGCGTTGCCACCCCTCGCAGGGTCGATGTCGGCGGCCTCGGGCGCCGGCGTGCTGTCGGCCCCGGAGGCGAGCGCTCTGAAGAGCGGTGAAAGGTACTCCGCGACCTCCTCTTCACCGCCGATCATCAGACAATAGCCCCGCGCGAGACCGGCAATCCCGCCGCTGGTGCCAACGTCAAGGAAATGAATCCCTCTCGCGCCCAGTTCGACACTGCGCCGAATATCGTCCCGATAGTAGGAATTGCCGCCATCGATCACGATATCGCCGGGCGACAGCCGAGGGCCGAGGTCCGTAATCGCCGCTTCGACTGCGGCGGCGGGCACCATCAGCCAGAGGATTCTGGGAGGCTTCAGGAGGGACATCATCTCGTCGAACGAGGTGGCGCCCACCGCGCCCTCGTGGTGCAGCGCGTCGATCGCCGACGGCAACACGTCGTGGACCACGCACTGGTGACCGTGGCGCATCAGACGACGCGTCAAATCGGCTCCCATACGACCTAATCCAATCATGCCGAGTTGCATGGCTTGCTCCGTAGGGTCAGTGAGGCAGTGATGATGCGAAACGCACGATGCTGTTCACTCGACAGTAGAAGCGTTTGCCCGGCAGTTCTGTCCACTACCGAACATAAATGGGCTGCCGCGACCACCGGTCACGGCATGGCAGGGGCTTCCGAGAATGAACGACTCGCATTTACGCTGCGCGTACGCCACCGAACCGACACGTTGCCGCCGCGCAGCTAACTTCTCTCTGAGGGAGGAGAAGTCTCCCTCTCACCAACGCGGGGAGTCAATCATGTCTTTAGGAATCGTAGTGCTGATTGTCCTGGCACTTCTTTTGGTAGGCGCATTCCCGGCCTGGTCGTACAACTCGGGTTGGGGATATGCGCCTAGCGGTGCGGTTGGGCTGGTGCTCGCCATCGTGCTAATTCTGCTCTTGTTGGGTCGGCTATGAAGCGCGCGACCCAAGCACGGCGCTTCCCAATGCGGCAGGGCTCAGGAGCCCTTCGGCAGACGTTTGCCCGCAATAACCTGCATGAGCTCGGCCCAGGCCTGACGAAACGCTTCTACGCCTTCGCGTTGAAGGCGTGCGGCGAGCGCCACGACATCGATGCCTGCGTGAGCAAAGTCGGCGAGTACCGGGTCGGCGTTGCCGCCGTCCTCGCGCATGACGCTGATCAACTGACCTCCCGTCGCGAACGCCAATAGCGTTGCCTCCGGCACTGTGTTGACGGTGTCCGGCGCGGCGAGGGCTTCTATGTAATAGCCCGGCGACAGTTCCCGGCTCTTGACGCCGGTACTGGCCCACAACAGGCGTTGGGGGCTCGCGCCGGCTTCGGCCAATTCCCGCCACATTGGATGCGACATGCGCTCGCGATAGGCGCCATAGGTTTGTTTGGCGATGGCGACACCGAGACGATTGCGCAAACCGAACGGCACCTCGCCGGCAATGGCGGCATCCCAGCGACTGACGAAGAGCGACGCCACGGAAGCCACGTGCAGATCGAGTCCTGCGTCACGTCGACGTGCCAGACCGCGCCAGTAGGCGTTCGCCGCCTCTACGTATTGCTCGCGGGAGAAGAGGAGCGTGACGTTGACCGGCACGCCCGCGAAGATCGCTTCTTCGATGGCGATCACGCCGATCGGCGTACCGGGAATCTTGATGAACAGATTGGGGCATCGCGCGCTTGCATGGAGGCTTTTGGCCGCCGCCACGGTCCCCACCGCATCCTCGGCGAGCCACGACGACACTTCAAGCGAGACCCATCCGTCGATACCCCCGGTTTTCTGGTGCACCGGCAGGAACAGCTCGGCCGCCTGCGTCAGATCCTTGATGGCCAGCGAGAAGAACAGCGCTTCATCGGTGAGATGCGGGTCGGCAGGCTTCGCGATATCGATGTCGTATGCCGCCGTGTCGCGGATCGCCTTGAGGAAGATGCTGGGATTCGACGTCAGGCCCGTGACGTCGTATTCGTCACGATAACGGGCGAGTGTTCCGTCGCCAAGCATGCCTCGCGTGATGTTGTCTAGCCAGAGACTCTGCCCTAGCGCCTGCAATTTCAGAGTGGCTTTCATGAAACCTCGCCGAATGCGTTTCAGAGGATGGTCTCGGGCTGCCGCTTTTCCAACCGCAACTCAGGCGACTGCCGTCACCGGGTCGCCCATGCCTGTCGACTCGACGGCTGTTGGTGATCTGCGGCGCCTCATGGCGACCCTTCCGACCCTTCCGACCTTACACGGCGTACCGGCGTCGGCGCGGTACGTCAGCGTACCAATCCGGCTGCACCGCCCACATCGTGTGCACTATTCGGCGCGCAATTTCTTTATCGCCGTGTGCGATACCGGACGGACGCCTCATCGCACCGACGAGCAAAGTGTTGATGGAATGGGGCCGGACGCCTGTCATGAATGAGCGGGCACTTGATCGTACGGAGAGGGTTATGACACCAAGTCAGGTCAAAGACCGAATCAGAGAGCTGGAACAGAAATTCTTACGGATCAAGGAGGCGTTTTTCCAAGTCGCGCATGGACCAGACGGCGTCTCCCGGGAAAAGGGGGAGGCAGCGACTTCCGGTGACGCAGGCGGAATGGGTCAAGCAGGCGAAGTCAGGGAGGATCTCACCAGGGATCGTTAGGAATCGGGTAAGCGGCGATTCATGCTGAGTGATGAGGAAGGCGTTTGCGGCGGCAAGCCCGGCGCAAACGTCGATTCCCGAGGGGGAGAGTCATGAAGGTTGTTCGAAGTTTGCTGTTGATGCTTGTCGTCGCATCGCTGGGCGGCTGCTGGTGGGGGCCTGGCCCCGGCTACGACCACGGCGGATATGGCCACGGCGAGTACGATCACGACCACGATGGCGGCCCGTGGCACGATAGATAAGTGAATGACAGATGCCATTCGTGCGTGCGATCGTGAGCCAGGAGACAACAGGCGACGAGGCCCGCGTTGACGTTCCCGCCCGCCGTGACGAGAACGTCAAATGGCCTGAATGTCGGGAAGCAAGCGATCGAACTCCCGCTTGACCACCCCATAGCACTCGCAGACGCGCCATCTTCCATCACATAGAGCAGCGAGACGATGGCGGTGGTCGGGAAATACACGTGGTTCAGACGATCATCCAGGTGCGGTGCGATTATTCGCTGGCTTGCGTGACAGGGGTCACCGTCCCCACGTAGCGAACATGATAACGACGGCGCATGCCATCGTGCCGGTGGCGAGCCACCCCAGCGCCTTCAGGCGCAGGCTGATCGAAAACTTCCCCATGATGTCGCGCCTCGCCGCAATCAGCATCAGCATTGCCATGATCGGGACGGCAATCACACCGTTGATCACGGCGCTCCAGAAGAGCGCCTTGATGGGGTCGATGGCGGTGAAGTTCAGCGCCACGCCAAGCAGGGTGGCGAGCGTCAGTATGGTGTAGAAGCCGCGAGCCTGCATGACTTCTCGCCCGAGGCCGATACGCCACTGGAAAGCCTCGGCGACCGCGTAGGCAGAGGAGCCCGCCAGCACGGGCACGGCCAGCAACCCGCATCCGATAATGCCGGCGGAGAAGATCAGGAACGCAAATTCTCCGGCCAGCGGCCGGAGCGCTGCGGCCGCCTGCGCCGACGTCTGAATGTCCCTTACGCCGTGTTGGTAGAGCGTGACCGCGGCCGTCAGAATGATGAAGAAGGCGATCACGTTGGAAAACGCCATGCCGATGTACGTATCGAGTCTGATGCGCCGCAAATTGCGCCAGGCCTGCCACGGGGCCTTGGTCAGCGGCTCCTGGCCCACTGTCGCGCGCTGGACTTCCACCTCCTGAGACGCCTGCCAGAAGAACATATAGGGGCTGATGGTCGTGCCGAACACCGCGACGACCGCCACGATGTAGCCGACGTTGAAAGACACCTCGGGCACCACCGTCCGGTACAGCACGGATCCCCACGAAATCTTGACGCTGAAGACCGTAGCCACATAGGCGAGCAGGGCGAGCGTGAGCACCTTGAGAATCGGGGCATATCGTGGAAACGGTATGAACGCCTGCAAGAACAGCGATACGACGCCGAAAGCGACGGCATACCAGACCGCCGAGCCGCCGATCAGCAGCTTCAGGGCCGCGCCCATTGCGCCGACATCCGCGGCGATATTGATCGTATTGGCCACAAGCAGGAGCCCGACGAGGACATACAGAATCCACGCGGGGTAGTGCTTGCGAAGGTTCGCGGCGATGCCGTCGCCGGTGACGCGTCCGATTTGGGCGCTCACGATCTGAATTCCGATCATGAGCGGATACGTGATCAAGGCCGTCCATAACAAGCCATACCCGAATGCGGCGCCCACCTGCGAATAGGTGGCGATGCCACTCGGATCGTCGTCCGCTGCGCCGGTAATCAGACCGGGGCCCAGCTTCTCCCAGAGTGATTGATTCTTATGGAGTGCAATGCGCTCGAGGGGCACGATATCCACCGTGAGAGAGGCTGATCGGTTATCCGTGTCACGTTATGGGGGTTTGGCGATGACGTCGGTACGTTACCCGACAAAGCGCGCAGATGGCGTGTGTCCGAGCATCGGAGCGTGAATGGTGGTCACGCAAAGTGAGTGAACTGACTCGCGTTTGGTACGCCAGCGAACTGACTTCAACAGCGCATAACGCGTATTGTTTTCCCTTGGCTCCGATGCCGCCTGTCTTCGCCGGAATTCGTCGTCGAGGATGATTGGGAGGCATGAGGAATAAGGCGCCAACTCACTGAATCACTGAAGTCGATGGTCAACCCGTGCAAGGTCCGACGTCTCACGACGCCGCTACATGCACAAAACCGCCAGAGGTCGTCATGAATCAGCTTAGTGAAAGTAACGCACTGAACTCGCCCCCCACGATGGCAGGTGAGATGAATGTCGGTCCCCGATTCGCCATTAGTGCCGTGTCATGGAGCGCCATCCTTGCGGGAGGCGTCTGCGCCGCGGCGCTGTCGTTGATTCTGTTGATGCTGGGCACGGGACTGGGGCTGTCGTCGGTCTCGCCCTGGGTGAACCGGGGCGTCAGCGCCGAAGTGCTCGGCGTCTCGACGATTCTCTGGATTACGCTGACCCAACTCGTCGCATCCGGCATGGGCGGTTATCTGGCGGGACGATTGAGAACGCCCTGGCCCGACGTTCACCGGGACGAAAGCTATTTCCGCGACACCGCACACGGTTTGCTCACCTGGGCGATCGCGTCATTGGCGACTGCCGCATTGCTGACCTCGGTGATCGGCTCGATCGTCAACACCGGGGCATCCGTGACAGCGCCAGTGATGGGCGGTGCTGCGCAGGCAGCATCCGCAGCCGCGACCTCCAACAGAGACGGCGGGTCGATGGGTTACGCCATGGATTCGATATTTCGGACAACTCCCGGTAGCAACGCGCCGACGGATCAGACTGCGGCCCCTACGCTCGCCTCGATACAAGCGGAAGTCGCCCGCATCTTCCTGAACAGTCTGCGCACGGGACCGCTGCCGAGCGCCGATATGCAGTATGTCGCCCAGCGGATTGCGCAGTACACCGGCCTGACGCAACAGGACGCCGAAAAGCGCGTCAGCGATACGTATGCGAGTGTGCAGGCAAAGCTGACCTCGACGGAAGCGGCCGCGAGAGACACCGCGGACAAGGCACGTAAGGCATCTGCCTACGCTGCCCTGTGGCTCTTCATCTCGCTGCTCATCGGCGCATTTTTCGCGAGTCTGGCAGCCACGTTGGGCGGCAGACAGCGCGATCGTTGAGCCGTAAGCCCGATATCTCACTTTCGGAGGCAGCCATGCGCTCACTTCTTCTGTTTTTTCTCGGAGTGCCGATTCCCATCATCATCCTCATTGCGCTATTTATGCATTGAGGGATCTGTATCATAACCGTTTGAGCAGCCTGCACCGTCCGGAAAGGAAGCCATCATGAGTGCCGCAACAAGAAGGGCGGCGAAGCGAGAGAGCGACGGCATTGCCCGATTCAGATTCAACCTGCCGACGTTCACCGTGACGAGTCTGAGCGAGCACTTGAATGAACCGGATTTTCCGAGCGAACCCTACGCGTCGTTGCGTTCACTGATTGACGCGGGATATGACGGCATTCCGCTCCCCGGTGCGGGCAATACCCTCAAACGGTGGCAGATGCTGGCGACCGTGGCGCGCCACGATCTGACGCTCGCCAAGCTGTTCGAGAGCCATACCGATGCGTTGGCCATCCTGAACGAACTGAAGCACGACGCACACGCGATCCCTGACGGACTGCTGGCGGTCTGGTCCGCTGAGCTCCCCGACAAACGCGTCTATATGTCGCATCTTCCCGACAGTGAGCGCGACGTGCAGATCTCGGGCGTCAAAGCCTGGTGCTCGGGAGCGGCACATGTGCGCCACGCGCTCGTGAGCGTCCGGGACGAGGCCAATCGCTCCTGTCTCGTGCAAGTGGAGATGAATCAGCCCGCGGTCAACATCACGCGCGACGGCTGGCACGCCGTAGGCATGGCGAGGACGGCCAGTGTGGACGTTGTGTTCGAGGACGCTGTCGGGTCGATGATCGGCAGCCCCGGCGCCTATGTCGAGCGACCCGGATTTCAGCATGGCGCCGCAGGCATCGCAGCGTGTTGGTACGGCGCGGCGAGCGCTATTGCCGGGCACGTCCGCCAGACATTGCGGCGGCAGCCTGAAGACCCGCACGCCTTCGCACATCTGGGAGCGATCGACATCGCGCTGACGCAGGCGAGGGGCGTGCTGCTCGCGGCTGCGGCGGAGATCGACGCCTTTTCGACAGACGGGTGTGCCCATGCCGTACGTCGCGCACGCCTGGCCGTCGAGACCGCTGCCGAAACCGTTCTGCTGCATGCGTCGCGTGCCTTGGGCGCGGCACCGATGTGCAAAGACGCCCGTTTTGCCCGCATGATGGCGGATCTGCCGGTGTTCATCCGCCAAAGCCATGCCGAGCGGGATCTGGCCGCCCACGGTCTCGCCGTGGTGCAGCGGGCAGAGGAGGGGCCATGGACGCTCTGACGAGGCGGTACATCACCGGTGAAGGTACGCGCGAATCTGTCTGGCGGGACTGGATTCAGCACCATCCGTTGCCCGAGGGTGACGTGGCGGAACTGATGCGAGGCAGTCGTACCGTTCACGTCGTCGCGCCGCATCCGGATGACGAGATACTGGGCTGCGGCGGCATCATGCAGCAGCTCTCGCGGCGAGGCGTAACGATTCGTGTGTGGGCCGTCACGGATGGAGAAGCCAGTCACCCTGGCTCACGGCGATGGTTGCCCGACACCCTGGCCCGCATGCGCACATGGGAAAGCGAGCAGGCGCTGCGGCTGCTGTCGGTATCCGCCCGGCGAGATCGACTGGCGATTCCTGACGGCAGCGTGGCCCGGTATGAGCCAGAGCTCGAGGCGGCACTGATCGCGGCGCTCGAGACAGAAGACACCGTTATTGCACCATGGCGCCTGGACGGTCATCCCGATCATGAAGCGGCCGCGCGAGCGAGTCTGCGCGCGGCGGCGGCTGTTCGATGCCGATGTGTCGAGGTGCCGATTTGGGGCTGGCATTGGGCCGATCCGAGGAGCGGCGACTTCCCCGGATACCGGGCGCTCGCCATTCCGCTCGACGATCACGACCGGCAAGCCAAGGCCCGCGCGATACAGGCATTTCACAGTCAGTTGGTGCCTGATCCCGACACCGGTGCGCCGCCCATTCTTACGGCGTCCGTACTGGCCAGAATGCAACGCGCTTTCGAGGTCGTTCTTCAATGACCGATTTCGAATCGCTTTACCGGTCAGATCCCGATCCATGGTCCGTTGGCACGGCGTGGTATGAGCGCCGCAAAAGAGGTGTGCTGATGGCATCGCTGCCACACGAGGGGTACGGGCTCGCGCTGGAACTCGGGTGCGGCACGGGGCATGCCACGCGATTGCTGGCGTGGCGTTGCGAAACCGTCTGCGCCGTAGACGTCTCCTTAACGGCAATCGCCGAATGCGAGCGTCTCCTGGCCGGGGACGGTGCCGCGAACGTTCACTTGGCGCAACTGAATCTCCCCCATTCGTGGCCACGCATCGCGAACGAATCCGCCAATCTCGTCGTGGTCTCCGAACTTGCGTACTACTTTTCCAACAAGAACCTTCAGATCTTTCTGTCCAACTGCCTGCAATCGCTCGCCATTGGCGGCGACTGGGTCATGTGTCACTGCAAGACCGAGTTTCACGACACGCAACAGACGACCGAACAGATACACCACGCGATGGAAAACCTTGCCGGGATCGAACGAATCGTGACGCACGACGAAGCCTGCTTTCGGCTGGACGTGTGGCGTAAGTACGAAGGGATTCACGGATGATCGGCGTCTGCATCCCTGCACACAACGAGCAAGACGACATCAATCGCTGTCTGGGGTCCGTGAGGCGCGCGGCCCTGCATCCGGATTTGCAGGGCGAGCGAGTGAAAATCGTTGTCGTACTGGACGCCTGCACCGACCGGACGGCCGAGATCGCTGGCGCGTGGCCTGTCACGTTGTTGCGTGAAAACTGCTGCAATGTCGGCCTCGCCCGTGCATCGGGCGCTCGGCATCTGGTTGCCGCAGGTGCTCGCTGGCTTGCCTTTACCGATGCCGACACGGTGGTGTCTGAGGCTTGGCTGGTGCATCAACTCTCGTTGCGCTCGCTGGTGGTCTGCGGCACGGTGGGCGTTGCCAACTGGGCGTCTCATGGAGCGCATGCCGAACGCGCACGAGCGAACTTTCTGTCTGGTTACCGGGATCGAGACGGCCATCGGCACGTGCACGGCGCCAACCTTGGCATGGACGCGCAGGTCTACCGGCGCCTCGGCGGCTTCGAAGCGTTGTCGTGCAGTGAAGATCAGGCGCTGGTGGACAAGCTCGAACGCGCGGGCGTTCCTATCGCATGGACGGCGTTACCTCGGGTCGTCACCAGCGCCAGACCGTACTCCCGTGTCGAAGGCGGATTCGCCACCGCCCTGCGGCAGGGCGGGAAGACGGTGAGGAGTATCGGCTCAGCCGAGCCTGGCCTGCTTGAGGAGCCCGGTGGCGTCGCGGGCAATGGACTTGACGGAATCGACGTAGATATCCTTTGACCGATCCATACGGCAGGTAGGCGTGACAATGCCCACGGCACCATAAACCTCTCCAGCAGCGTCGAACACCGGTGCCCCGATACTGGAGATTCCATCCACGGACGCTTCGCCGTCCATCGACCAACCACGCTTGCGCGTGACCTCCAGTTCCGCTTTCAGCCGCTTAAGGATCGCACTGCGCTCGCGGCCCGACACATCGGCGAGGCTTCTGGAAAGGATGGCATCCTTTTCTTGCGCGCTGACGTACGCCAGGATGGCGCGCCCCGATGCACGACGATGCTCGTTGCCGGAGTGGCCGACATACAAACCGGTCACTCGCAACCGCGGGGCCGATCCCTCGGCCAGCACTTTCAGGATGACCTTGCTGTCTTCCAGGACGGAGAGGAATGCTGTTTCCTGCGTTTGTTCGGCGAGATTACCCACAAGCGTGGCCAAACCTTGGTCCACGTTGAATTTCTGTTGATAAGCGCCAAACAGCACGCCCACACGACTGCCAAGCACGAGGGTGGCGTCTTCGCGTCGCTCAAGATAGTCCCGAGCCAGCAGCGTACGCATCAGGTGATAGCAGGTGGTGATGTTCAGATCAAGCTCAAGCGCCACCTGTTGAACGGTCGGTGCGCTCTGCGCGGAAGCGACGTATTCCAAAAAGCTAAGTGCGCGCTCAACGGTCTGGAGGGTGGGCGAATTCGACATTCCAAGGGCTCTAGAAAAGATTTGGCAGAAGCCTGAACGCCGCATTATGCATGGATTCGATCCGCTCCCGCCTCGCCATGCCGCCATGCTTTCGCCTACGCCTATGCGTGCGCCATCCGCGATGATGGCGCTCACAGCGAGAATTCTACATCTGAAATACAATTCAAATACTGAAATTGGGTGATGGTGCTGGCATGTCCATCCCCTGGTGCATCGCACGGTTGGAGACTTTCGGCCGTGTTTGTCATTGAAATCGATGGAACTGTCATATGAAAGAACATCAATCGAACGCCCCGACTCACGTGCCCGACGAGGCGCTCACGTCGTCTGAGCGGCTTACCGGCCTTGAATTGCGCTCGCTTATCACGCGTCAGGGCGAGCTAGAGTTGTCCTTGGTGGAAGTAGACCCCGGGGACCCCACCGACGACGAGGTGATCGTTCGCGTGGAGGCGACACCGCTCAATCCGTCGGACATCGGCCTGCTGATCGGGCCTGCGGATATTGGCAAAGCGACGGGCGGCGGAACGTCCAATCGCCCAACGCTGCGTGCACCGGTTCCCGAGGCGACATTGGGGGCACTGGCGTCGCGCGTCGATCAATCGATGCCTGTCGGTAACGAAGGTGCTGGTGTCGTGATCCGGGCGGGGGCTCGTGCGTCGGATCTTCTGGGCAAGACCGTGTCAATGGTGGGCGGTGCGATGTACACGCAATATCGCCGAATCCACCGGGACGCCTGTTTCGTGCTCGACGAGGGCATTACCCCGGCTCAGGGGGCTGCGGCGTTCGTCAATCCGCTGACCGTGCTGGGTATGGTCGAGACCATGCGGCGCGAAGGACACCATGCGATCGTGCATACGGCGGCGGCGTCGAGTGTCGGGCAGATGCTCGTCAAGCTGTGTCAGGAGGAGGGCGTAGCGCTGGTGAATGTCGTGCGGAGCGAAGCACAGGTGCAGGTGCTCCAGAACCTCGGGGCAAAGTATGTACTCAACAGCACCTCGCCGACCTTCGAGGCCGATCTCATCGATGCGCTTGCAGCGACCGGCGCGACGTTGTGTTTCGATGCACTGGGTGGAGGCCCTGTTACGGGGACGATTCTGTCGTCCATGGAAAAGGCGCTCGGTCGCACGGCCAAAGAATACAAACGCTACGGCTCATCGGTGCACAAGCAGATTTACATCTACGGCGTGCTGGACCCCAGACCCATCGAGCTGCCGCGTGTGGGGATGGCGTGGGGCGTGGGTGGGTGGCTCGTGTTTGATTTTCTAGCGAAAATCGGGCCACTGGCAGCGCAGAAACTGCGCGAGCGAGTCAATCGGGGGCTGCGCACGACGTTTGCAAGTCAGTACGTGGCGGAGATCTCCTTGGCGGACGCATTGACGCCGAGCGTGGCCAGTCAATACGCCAAGCGGAGTACCGGAGAGAAGTATCTGATCAATCCGGCAAAGCGATTGGGGAAGGCGTAAGCGGGCGATACAGGGGTCGTCGGCCCTCGACCTAGGTGCCGTCGATCCCGGCCGCACAAAACCGGCGAGGGCCTGCTCGCTACGATCAGCCCACTGCGAAACCCGCGCCGGGGGTGTCAGACACGTCAGCGTTCATTGATTAATTTTTAATGACCCGTGTAGGTATTAACCCTTGGTTGCGTGGCGCGCGGTCGCGAGAAACCAGGATTATCGGTCATATCCGACCTGACGAGCCCCCTCATCTACTCAGGAATGCGATGACGAACACGCCCCCAACTGACACCCTGTCGGGCGATACGTCGATCAGGCCGCGTTTTACGCGTTCCCTGAATTGGTATAACCCGGTCACGCCAGTCAGTTCGCTATCAATCGACAAGTTTCTGCAACATTTGCAGCATAAACTGTTGGTGACGCAATAAATGTATCTTTGCGCCCATTTTCGGGCCGCAGTTACCGAGCGGTCCTTATTCGGTGTGCGCTACAATCCGGCCTCCGCGTCGCCCGGCATTTAGCATCGCTTCTGATCCGCCGATCCTATGGTGTCCCGCCGGTCTGAAAAAGGCGGGCGAGCATGTTGATAAAACGCTCGTCTCCGGCTTGTTCGGTCTGGCGACGCCGCACGGTATTTTTAAGTTATTGACCCCCCATGACTCAAACGGACAAAAAGACGGCACCTGATGGCGCCGGCAAGCCATTCACTCGACGCAAGTTCATTGCAGCCGCCGTTGGGGCCGCAGCCGTATGGGGCGGATACTCGTACCTGTTCGGTAGCCAGTATCGCGCCGCCAAGGCGGATCGCAAGGTTGATGTGCTGCTCATCGGTGGCGGCATCATGAGCGCAACGCTGGGCGTCTATCTGTCCGAGTTGGAACCGAATTGGACATTCGAGGTTTTCGAGCGACTGGACAAAGTCGCGGAAGAAAGCTCGAACGGCTGGAATAACGCAGGCACCGGGCATTCGGCGCTTTGCGAATTGAATTACACGCCGATGGACGATAAGGGCAATGTCCATATCACCCAGGCCATCGGTATCAACGAGAATTTCCAGATCTCCCGCCAATTCTGGTCGCACCAGGTGCGAAAGGGCGTTCTGGGCAATCCGCGCGAATTCATCAACTCCACGCCGCACATGAATCTTGTCTTCGGACAGGAGAATCGCGAATTCATCCGCAAGCGTGTCGAGGCGTTGAAGACCTCGCCGCTCTTCGCCGGCATGGAAATGACGACCGACCCGGCAAAGATCGCCGAGTGGGTGCCGATCATGATGGAAGGCCGCAAACCCGAGGAAGTCGTCACCGCCACGCGCTCGCCGCTCGGCACCGACGTGAATCTGGGCGAAATTACCCGCCAGTTCTACAAGCATCTCAGCGGTAATGCGGGCGTTAAGGTTACGACCGGGTACGAAGTCCGTTCGATCACGCGAAACGAAGATGGCACCTGGCGCGTGTCGGCTTTCGACACGAGTGACAGCACCAAAATTCAGACGGTGGATGCACGCTCCGTCTTCATCGGTGCGGGCGGCGCTGCATTGCCGCTGCTGCAGTTGTCGGGCATTCCTGAAGCGAAGCAATACGGCGGTTTCCCCGTCGGCGGCGAGTTCCTGGTCACGGACAAGCCCGAGATTGCCTCGCGCCATTTGGCGAAGGTCTACGGCCTTGCGGATACCGGCTCGCCTCCGATGTCGGTTCCCCATCTGGACACCCGCGTGCTGGATGGGAAGAAAGTGATCCTTTTCGGACCGTTTGCCACCTGGTCGAGCAAGTTCCTCAAGAACGGCTCCTACTTCGATCTGGCCAAGGCGACGACGCCCTCCAACGTCATTCCGCAGTTGCAGGTCGGCGCTCATGAATTCGCGCTCGTGAAATATCTGGCGCAGCAATTAACGCTGTCCCGCTCGGAAAAGATGGATGCGTTGCGTCACTACATGCCTGACGCAAAAGACGAAGATTGGCGTCTGTGGGAAGCCGGACAGCGCGTGCAGATCATCAAGAACGATCCCGAGAAGGGCGGCATCCTGAAGCTCGGCACGGAAGTCGTGGTGTCTCAGGATCGCTCGGTTTCCGCGCTGCTGGGTGCCTCGCCGGGGGGCTCGACCTCGCCGGCGATCATGCTGTCGTTGCTGGAGCGCGTTTTCCCCGATCAGATGAAAACGCCCGCCTGGCAGCAAAAAATCCGCGAGATCGTGCCCAGCTACGGCAAGAAGCTCAACGAGAATCCTCAGCTTCTGGCGACGGAATGGGCGACCACGGCGCAAACGCTGCAACTGGCCATCGCACCGCCGAGCCTGGATGGGGTCGTGCCGGGCGCCGCGCCTGTGGAGTCCGGTGTGGTGAAGAAGGTGTCGGATATCGCGCTGTAAGTTCAGCGGGGTTCGCCTGGACGGCCTGTAGCACGCGCATAGCGGGCCGGGCCGCATCAGCCGGCATCAAAAAACAAAGGGTTACGCGTTTGCTCGTAACCCTTTGTCGCATGCGGAAGCGCGAATGTCTGCATGAATCGATCACTGTCCGACACCTTGGCCCGTTGCTAATAGGGCTAACTGCCGGTATCCGTTGACATCATGGATTGGCGAACCGTTACCCGGTAGTCTCGAGGGCTTTGTCCATACCGCGATTTGAAACGACGCGTGAAATAGGCCTGCCCGGAAAAGCCGCACAGATGCGCGACCTGTTCGATACGGCAACTCGAATGCGCAAGCAACTCCAGTGCGCGCTCCATGCGCCGCTCCGTCAATAGCTCAACGAATGTCTTTCCCGTTTCCTTCTTCAAGAGATGGGCTAAATAATTCGGCGACAGACTGACAGCGTTGGCAACGTCCGCCAGCTCGATTTTTTCGCAAAAGTTCGTCCGAAGGAAGCGCGCCACTTTTTGCATGGCCCGGCGCGGGTGTCCATGCTGTCCCTGACTGGCCTGCAAAGCGAGAATGGGCTTCTCATATTTTTTGCAGACCTGACAAAGCAATTGAATCAGTAGGCCACGCATCAGACTGAGCGAGCAAAATCCGCGTGCTGCATTCTCTTTCTGCAACTGATCGAGCAACGAAACGACCGGGCCGAATTCCATCTCCTCGAAGAAGAAATCCATATGCTCCTGATAAATGAACGGCGCGAGTTCCGGGAAGCGAATGAGATCGACCGCCTCGAGATCGAGCTGATCGACATTCAGATCGGGGCGAAGGAATTGCAGCGAGAAATTGAGCATCACGAACCGCGTTCCCGGAGGGTGCGGGATCAGATGGACGCGATAAGGCGGAACGAATGACAGATAGCCGCGCTTGAATGGACGAACGCTTCCGCCCAATGTCTGTTCGACGTCTCCGGCCAGACCGATCTTGATCTGGAAATGCTCGTGTCGATGCGGACGGCTCAGCAATGGTGAGCCGTCCTGGGTTCGGATATCGAACTCAAGATGATTGGCACGCTCGGCCATGCCATAGGTCTTGACGTGCTTTAGCGCAGGGGCGGACATGATCGACACATGATGACCAGAACTTTAATGTAGCGCAAAAAACACGCCGGGCATTGCCGTGTCAGTCCGCTATGTCCCCCTCAGGCGGTGGCTCGATGCCGGTCTCCTCGAGATAACGACGCACCCCGGGGTGAATGAATGAGACATCGGGGCATGCCATCCAGGTGTTGGCGGCCCGACTCTCACGCCCGGAGCTCACGCGTTGTGCCATTGCCGCCTCCCCCCGATGTACGGCTCGTGCAAGACGATATGCCAGGTCATCGTCCATATTGGCGCTCGCCAGGATCACGGACCAGCTTCCGATGGAAACGATGGGCGACGTCTGTCCCGGATAGGTGCCGATCGGTACGACAAGTCGTTTCAGGAACGCGTGTCGCCACAGGATGGCTGCACTTTCCTCATCGTCCGGCACAATGAAGCGTGCGCCCGAAGGACTGCGCGATAGCGCTTCAAAGGCTGGCCAGCCGATTCCGCCGCCCCACAATGCGGCAGCGCGCCCATCGGTCAACATGCCGAGCGCCTCGTTGTCGTTCTCAAGGAGAATCGCCTTGAAATCGCGATGCATGTCGAGGCCCATTCCGCTCAACACATATCGCGCCAGCACGACAAGTCCGGAGCCCACGGCGCCGAACACCACGGGCTGTCCCTTGAGATCGTGGATCGACCGGGCGGGGGACGTGCCCGGCACGATGAACATGCCGGCCGACGAATACATCGGCGCGATGATCCTAAGCGGCGCGGGAGGCCGACCGATGCCGGACAATGCCTCGAACGCCGGCTCGCCACCCGCAAGACCCAATGCCAGCTCCCCAGCCTCCAGTTGTGGAATATTCTCGGTACTTCCCTTTGTCATCACGGGCTGGATTGTCAGCGCCGGATCGACTTCGTGGATGGTTGCGGCAAACGCATCGCCATAGGGTGTAAATCCACCGCCGGGCGGCGAGGTTCCCAACAATAAGCCCACGGCGTGATCTTTCGTCATAGCAGTTCCTTGCAAATCTGTGCGGCCAGCCATCTGGCGGCACTTCGTTAGTGGCGTCGAACGGCATCGTCGTCAATGCCATTGATAAAGCCGGGCAGGGTTTTCCGCGAAAATCGCGTGCCGCAGATGCGGCGCCTCGATCCATTGCGCCGTCACCTCAAGCAGTTCGACATCGTGCGGCATGCGTGTCTTAACCATGACGTGAGGCCAGTCTGTGCCCCAGACGACCTGTCGAGGGCATTGCGCCACCAGCCATCTCGCAATCGTCTGAGCACGGTGATACGGCGGCTCGCCCGTCTCCAGGCGGTAAGGCGCGGTCAGCTTGGCCCATGCTCGCCCTTCCTGCATGAGGGCTAGCATGGCCGCCATGCCGGGGTGTGTAAGCGGGGTACCGATCGTTGGATAACCCATGTGACCGAATACGAGCGGCACGTCGAACCGGTGCAGCGCTTCATAGAGATCCGGATGTTGGTCGACGGGAACGAGCAATTCCAGATGCCACCCAAGCGGTGCAACCCGCTCCTGCAGGCGAAGTAGCCTATCGACCGGCAGGTCCGCACCGGGACGTTGCACGTCAACGAGATTCACCCGGACACCCCGCACGCCGAGCGCATGCAGATCCGCCAATTCTCCTGGTCCGGCCGTATCGTCAAGCACCACGACACCACGCGCATCGTCGCCCATCGTCCGGAGCGTCTCGACGAGTACAGTGTTGTCGCTTCCATAGACGCTAGGCTGGACCACGACACATCGACTCAGACCGAGACAATTACGCAACGCCACGTAATCCGGCACGAGACAGTCGGGCGGGGTGTAGATGCGGTTTGGAGAATAGGGGTATCGGTCGGCGGGCCCAAGGATATGGAAATGACAGTCGCAGGCTTGTGGCGGCAACTGGACTGCCGGCGTGAGGAGCGACGTCAATGGGCCGGCGCAAGGCGGGGCGTCGGCGCTCGGGCAGGTAGCGATGTCAGGGAACACGAGGTGAGAGCGGAAGAAGTGGGCAAAAGGGGCAAAGAGGCAAAGAGGCAAAGAGGCAAAGAGGCAAAGAGGCAAAGCATCATCCAGTGGTGAGAATCACTGGATCAAACGATGCAGTGGTGCCGTTGCCAGCGCTCGCCTTGGCGCATGAAGCAACATCGCCAGAATCTAGCGTCAATTCCCCGTCGAAAACAGTCGCTGGATTGTGAATTACTTGCACAAAACAGCGATTGCAATGCCGCCTTCTACTTCAAAAACGTCTGCGACTCATCCAGGCTGAATCCCCCAGATCTTTTTCCGGTTAAGCAGCAGCGGGATGACACCGATGGCAATGCCGCCCATACCGACGATATTGGTGACCCAATCGAACGAGGGAATGCTGTAAAGCGCGATGAAGAAAAGAAAAACCCCGCTTGCCACGGGCCAGATGACATGGGTCACGGCCATCCACGGTCCTTGCGTCAGTACCTTGCGGTAGTACCATCCGCAGGCGAGGCCGGTCAGGCCCAGGTAGAAGCAGATCTGAAAGCCGATGGCGGTAATCGAATCCTGCAGGATGACGTTGATGGTGGGCAGATAAGACGACATCAACAGCAGCGCGAGCCCCGTAATCCAGATGAAGAAGATAGCGATATGCGGCGTTCGCCACCGCGGATGCAGGCGAGCGTAGCGCTGGTGGAGGGCACCGTCGCGGCTTTTGGCAAAGAGTGTGCGCGTGAACTGCAGCATCTGCGTCTCGACCGTTCCGACCGTGCTCAGCAATACCGCGATGATTGCGACGTAACCCCACGTCGGCCCGAATAGCTTCTCGGCAATGGCGAAGATGATATTCGTGTTGTAGTGCTGGATTTCGGCATCCGACAGGCCGAGTAGCGTGATGACAATGAAGACGAGGAAGAACCCCATCAGGAACACCATCGACCAGAACGCCGCTCGACCGGGCGTGCGATTAGCGTCCCGGGTCTCCTCGCTGAGGTTCAGCGCCACATCCCAGCCGTAAAAAAAGAAAATCGCCACCAACGCCCCGTTGGCGAACTGCTTGGGCGCGAACGCGAACGGCCAGAACCAGCCCCACGAAAACGAGTGCTGCGGCACATGAGGGAACACGAGGAAACTCATGACGATAATCACGAGCAGGATCACGCCCTCCACGATCGTCATCAGCACCTGCACATAGCTGGTGAGCTTGATACCCTTGACGACCACCGCACTGACAAGCGTGAGCCACGCGGCCGCGATCAGCGTCACGTAGTGCACATTGTTCATCATCGGGCGATTGAAGATGAGCAGGGTGGCATTCGCCGCCGGGATCATGGCGGAAACCATGAATACGCAGCACAGCACCAGGAGCGCCCAGCCGGCAAAGAAGCCCAGCGCCCGGCCGAATACCATGCTTACCCAGGAATACGAGGTGCCGGCGCTCGCCAGGGCACGGTTCATATTGATGAATGCGTAGGCGATGCCGAACATGATGAGCCCGCACATCAGGACGCTCGCCGGCGACAGCGTGCCAGCCGTGGCGATGATCGTGGACGTTGTGATCTCGATGCTGTAGGCGGGTGCCGTGCCGGCAATGCCCATGATCACAGACTCGACGATCCCCAGCGAATCGGCATTGAGCTTGACGGGTGGGTCCATGGGCGCACGACTCCCGGTTGACACGGGTGGATCGACTGGATCGACTTTTACTCCGTGCGCGGCGAGAACGCAAGTAGTGGGTTTCCGCCTGGGTCCGGAAGGCTAGAGATCCTGCGTCATCCGGTCCGACCGGCACCTCCAGCGGCACCGGCCAATCGCAGCGGTATGGCCTGCGGCGTAGTTTCCACCGCACCTCTGCTTGGACAAACGACGGGCGCGGCGCTCATCGCGTTGGGCTTTGGGGCCAATCCGAGCAACGGCGGCAGTTCTACTTTTAGAAAATCGACCAACGCACGCACGGCGGGCATCATGCCTCGGCGTGTCGGGAAGAGGATGGCCAATCGTCCTTCTCTGGATCGCCATTCCGGAAGGACGATCTGCAAGACACCTGAAGCGATCTCGCTTGCGCAAGCGTAAAGCGGCAAGCTGGCAATGCCGATGCCGGCCAGAGCCGCCTCTTTGAGTGCCGCAATATTGTCGCTTTGCAGGCGGGTCTGAACGATGGGTGTCGTGACGTCGCCATCCGCCCCGATGAGTCGCAGGGCAGTGACCGGCTCGTTGATCGAGGCGTAGACCATGACGTCGCCTCGACGAAGCGCCTCGGGACTATCGATAGCCCCATGCCGCGCCAAATACGCCGGACTTGCCACGAGTCCCCAGCGCACGGTGCACAACGGCGCCTGGACCAGGCTCGACGCCTCCACGTCAAACCCCATGCCGCGCACGACGACATCGACGTTTTCCTCGACAAGGTCCACCTGCCGGTTGCTGGCCTGAAGCGCCAGCCTGACCTTCGGGTACTGCTCCATGAAGCGGGGCAACACCTTGGCGAGCACGACATCCGTGACGACCACCGGCATGCTGATCCGCACCAGTCCGGACGGTTCGGCAGTTCGTTGTCGAACCGCGTCTTCGCCCGCCCTGGCCTCGGCAATCATTGCCCGGCAATGCTCGTAAAGCTGCTGACCTGCGTCGGTCAGGCTCAGTCGGCGAGACGTGCGATGGAGAAGCCGAACGCCAAGACTGGATTCCAGTTCCGTCATCCGCCGCGAAATCAGCGATTTGCTCACGCCCACCGCGTCTCCTGCCGCGGTAAATCCATGATGCTCGATCACCTGAGCAAAGAGGTAGAGGTCATTCAGGTCGATCGAAACGGAGTTCATTCGATGTCCGTGGCGGTGGCGTTGGAAACGCTTATCGTTCTATACATGCAACGATAGGTTGTCAAATGACATATTTATCAATTGTCGTTGCGTAAATATGATTCATATCAACCGGAGCGAATGCGCGCCGGACCGTCGGGCGGCGGTGGAAAGCCACCGCGCCCTCCCCAAACGCAAACGTTCCCAATTGACCATGAAAAACTATTCGTTCTTGAAAACCGTTGCTGCGCTGACGATCGCCACGTCTTCGCTCGTTACGGCACGAACTGCCTCGGCAGCCCCTGTCTCGCAAGCCGTCGCCCCGTCGGGGGCGCCGTACTCGCTGCTCTCGCGTGACAACACGGTACTGGTGCTGGTGGACCATCAGGTTGGTTTGTTCACCGGAGTGCGCGACATCGATGTTGGCCAGCTCAAGCACAACGTCGTGGCACTGGCCAAGGCGGCAAAGACGCTCGGCATCCCGGTCATCATGACGGCCACCGTACCGGATGGCATGTGGGGCCCGACCATCCCCGAGTTGACGGCCGCACTGCCGGGCGTGCCCGTTATCAGCCGCACGTCGATTAACGCGTGGGACGATCCGACTGTTCGCGCCGCCATCGAAAAGACTGGGCGTAAGCAAATCCTGATCGCCGGTGTGTCGCTGGAGGTCTGCGCCACGTTCCCGGCGTTATCGCTCAAGGCCGCGGGCTACGATCCGCGCGTTGTCCTCGACGCTTCGGGTACGTTCAGCGATGCCAAGCGTACCGTTGGATTGCAACGTCTCGCGGGCGTTGGCATCCCGGTGACGGACTACGCGACCGCTGGCGTGGAAATGTTGCACGGCAACGACGACCCGAAGGCTGCGCAAGTCTATGCCGACCTCGATATGCCGTTTGCCAATCTGGTGTGGCAATTCAAGAACACGCCCAGCAAGTAAGGCGCAGTGGTAATGCAGAAAGGGGCGGCATGAGAGAACAAGGGCGATGGTGCTTGAGGTGCCATCCCGCATCGTCGCCCGTCACGCGGTGCTCGCTGCCCAGGACGCTCATGTCCTTTCTCTGTCCCGACTGCTTAGTAAATGAGCATTCGTTGGTTCAGTGGCCGAAGGGCGACTTTCATAATGGCTTGGCGGTGGCTATAGACGGCAATTTGCGCCGTGAGCCAATCCATCGACTATCCGTCGATTCCGCAGTCACATGAAAGTCGCAAGGAGACGCCATGACAGTAGATGTTGAGACCACGCCGCTGCATGCCGAGCTGATCGCCGCGCACGAGCGGGCGTTGTCAGCGGGGCTGCCGTTTGCCGGGACCGTTTCTCCCGAGATCGCGTGGGCGCTGGTCGGCGCTGCGGAGGTATTGCTGGTGGATGTGCGCTCGGCGGAGGAGCGTGCCTTCGTGGGTGTCGTGCCCGACGCCGCGCATGTGGCATGGGCCACCGGCACGAGCCTCACGCGCAACCCTCGTTTCGTGCGCGAACTCGAAGCGAAGGCCGGCAGCAAGAATGCTCCTGTGCTGTTGTTATGCCGCAGCGGGAACCGCTCTGCGCAGGCGGCAGAGGCGGCGACCAAGGCCGGCTTCACGCAGGTCTTCAACGTTCAGGAAGGATTCGAGGGCGATCTGGATGACGCTGGCCATCGCGGCACTAGCAACGGTTGGCGTTTTCGAGGTCTGCCATGGCGACAGAGCTGACTGCTCCGCCGGTCGTGCGCACGACATCGGTCCAGATCAGTCCGGGAATGATCGAGCGTCTCGCCGTATCCATCGTGAGAGAAATATCATCATGACCGCACTCGTTCATCGGCTCGGCATGGCCATCCGACAATTGCGGGAATCGCGCGGCTGGTCGCAGGAGCTGCTTGCCGAACACGCGAGCCTGAATCGCTCTTATGTGGGAGAGCTGGAGCGGGGCGCGGCCATCGCCTCCATCGTCACCGTAGAAAAAATCGCCTACGCCTTCGGCGTGCCGATCGGCCATCTGCTCGCGGCGCCGGACGAAATTCCGGCACCGGCGGGCGCGTCTCACACCGTACCGGTGCCCGCCTATTCACCGGCAACTTCACCGCCAACGCCAGCCCCCTGAGATTCAGTCCTTCATCAGTCTTCAGTCTTTAGCCCGTTTGGCGGCTATAGCATGTTGAGCCGGCAAAGGGGTATCTCGATAATCCGCAAATCGAGATAAGCATTTCTGTTTTTCTTCTATCCACCCCGGAGTCACCATGTCGACGATTCAGAGCGGCCAGACGGCGCTCGGCGACAACGCAGCACGGCAACTCGCCAATGCCACCAAGACTGTCCCCCAGCTCTCCACGATCACGCCACGCTGGCTGACGCACCTGCTGCAATGGGTGCCGGTCGAAGCCGGTATCTACCGTCTGAATGCCGTCAAGAATCCCGAAGCGGTGAAGGTCGCCTGCACCGAGCGCGAAGACGAGCGCACGCTGCCGCAAACGTTCGTGCCGTACGAAGAGCAGCCGCGCGAGTACTTCCTCAATGCCGTGAGCACCGTGCTCGACGTGCATACGCGCATCTCGGATCTCTACAGCAGCCCGCACGATCAGGTCAAAGAGCAACTGCGTCTGACGATCGAGACGATCAAGGAATTGCAGGAAAGCCAGCTCATCAACAACCCCGACTACGGCCTGCTGGCCAATGTCGCCGAAGCGCAGCGTCTGTTCCCGCTCACGGGCGCACCGACGCCTGACGATCTCGACGAGCTTCTGACCAAGGTGTGGAAGGAGCCCGCGTTCTTCCTCACGCATCCGTTGGCGATTGCCGCCTTCGGTCGCGAATGCACGCGTCGCGGCGTGCCGCCGCCTACTGTGAGCCTGTTCGGTTCCCAGTTCCTGACCTGGCGTGGTATTCCGCTCATTCCGTCCGACAAGGTGCCGGTCGCCGATGGCAAGACGAAGATCCTGCTGCTGCGCGTTGGCGACAAGCGTCAGGGCGTTGTCGGGCTGTATCAGCCGGGTGTGGCGGGCGAACAAGGGCCCGGTCTGTCCGTACGTTTCATGGGCATCAACAATCAGGCCATCGCGTCTTATCTGATTTCGTTGTACTGCTCGCTGGCGGTGCATTCCCCCGATGCGCTGGCTGTTCTGGAAGACGTGGAGATCGGTAAATACCATGACTATCCGGACACCTACCGTTAATCCGTCCGACGTGGGCTTGCCGCATGCGACGCCGCCTGCGGGCTTGCCGGATCCGGCCACGCTTGCCCATCTTGCGTCGGAGTTTTTCGCCGCGCTGCCGGGTACTGCCAACGCACCCGGCGTGTCGGCGGGTAGCGGGGCGGTAGGCAATGTTCCGTCGGCGCTACCTGCCGCCGCACCGATCCTCGCATCGATCAGCAATCCGGTGCCCGGCGGATCTCCGCTTGCCGGCCCTGGCGGGGCCGGGACGGGTGTTCCGGGGCTGAGCCTGCTGCAAGGCAAGGTGCCGGGCGCCAATCTTGCCCCGTCGGCCCCCACGCACGTGCTGTCGTTAGGCAACCGGACACCCGCGCTTGCCCCCCACGCCGCAGCGCAGAACGGTCTGCCGGACAACGTCGTGAGTATTTCACCGGCGCTGGAGCCACGTGTGGGCGGCACCGCGCTGGGCGTCCCCCAGGCCAGTGGTCTGACGGTGCCGTCGCCTGCGCCCGGAGCGTTGTCATCGCCTTACTATTTCACCGATGGCAACTTGCGCGCGCAGGAACCTGTCACCCAACCGCTTGGCATACCGCTGCCGGGCGGCCGGGCAGAGAACTTCGGCCTGCCGGGTGACGAGGTACTGAGAGATCTGCTGTCCGCGTCCGGACGTGTCCCGGTACAGGACGCTGCGAAACACGACGAAGGATCGCGCTACTTTCTGAGCGAGCGGTCGGCCTCTGCGCCGAATTCGCTGGGTCAAAGC
Source organism: Pandoraea sp. NPDC087047 (assembly GCF_044745225.1). NCBI lineage: Bacteria > Pseudomonadati > Pseudomonadota > Betaproteobacteria > Burkholderiales > Burkholderiaceae > Pandoraea > Pandoraea sp. NPDC087047. Next base: position 296,709 of record NZ_JBIUZU010000001.1, on the reverse strand, counting down.
ATGCGTGCGCCGTTCGACGTCAACGCGATCCGACGTGATTTCCCGATCCTTCAGGCGCGTGTGAACGGCAAACCGCTGGTCTGGTTCGACAATGCGGCCACCACACACAAGCCGCAGTCGGTCATTGATCGCCTCGCGTACTTCTACGCGCACGAAAACTCGAACATCCACCGCGCCGCCCATGCACTGGCCGGGCGCGCCACCGATGCCTACGAACACGCCCGAAGCACCGTACAGCGGTTCATCGGTGCGTCGTCGCCGGACGAGATCATTTTTGTGCGTGGCACGACGGAGGCCATCAATCTGATCGCCAAGACCTGGGGCGTTCAGCACGTGGGCGAGGGCGACGAGATCATCGTCTCGAATCTCGAACACCACGCCAACATCGTGCCCTGGCAGCAACTTGCTGCCCTCAAGGGGGCGACGTTACGCGTGATTCCGGTGGACGACTCGGGGCAGGTGCTGCTCGACGAGTATCGCAAGCTGCTCAACGATCGCACGAAGATCGTGGCCGTGACACAGGTCTCCAATGCGCTGGGCACCGTGGTGCCGGTCAAGGAGATCGTGGACATAGCGCATCGGGCCGGAGCGAAGGCGCTTGTCGATGGCGCACAGTCCATCTCGCACATGCGCGTGGACGTGCAAGCCCTCGACGCCGACTTCTTCGTGTTTTCCGGGCACAAGATCTACGGGCCGACCGGCATTGGCGTCGTCTATGGCAAGCGTGCCATTCTCGAGGACATGCCGCCCTGGCAAGGCGGCGGCAACATGATTGCGGACGTGACGTTCGAGCGAACCGTCTTCCAGCCGCCGCCCAACCGGTTTGAAGCGGGCACGGGCAACATTGCGGATGCCGTCGGTCTGGGCGCGGCGCTCGACTATGTTTCCCGGGTAGGCATCGAGAACATCGCCCGGTACGAGCACGACCTGCTGGCGTATGCAACACACTTGCTCGCGCCGGTACCGGGCGTGCGGCTCGTCGGCACAGCGCAGGACAAGGCGAGCGTGCTGTCGTTCGTGCTCAAAGGCTACGAGACGGAAGCGGTGGGGCGTGCCCTGAACGAAGAGGGCATCGCGGTGCGCTCGGGTCACCACTGCGCGCAACCGATCCTGCGTCGCTTCGGGCTGGAAGCGACAGTCCGCCCGTCGCTGGCGTTCTACAACACCTGCGAAGAGGTCGACAAACTCGTGGATGTGGTCAGACGCCTGTCCGCTCGTCGCTATTGAGGCTACCTGCCGGTACATTTGAGGCATGGCCTCATTGCGTCGGCTGATATCAAAACCGGAGGGCCCCGTGTCAGTCTGAATGGGGCCCTCCGGCTTATTTGTGCGCCAGTGCGTTCGCTCTGGCGTTCGTCTTAGAAGTCGAACCCGGCGCCGCCCGGACCACCCGCGGCACCTGCCGGGGCCGGGTTGGCCGCCTTGGGCGCTTCGACAACCGTGGCATCTGTGGTGAGCAGCAGACCCGCCACCGACGCGGCATTCTGCAAGGCCGTACGGGTGACTTTGGTCGGATCGAGCACGCCAAGCTCCACCAGATCGCCATATTCGCCAATGGCCGCGTTGTAACCGAAATTGCCCGTGCCTTGTGCGACCTTGGCCACGACAACGCTCGGTTCATCGCCCGCATTCGCCACGATCTGACGCAGCGGTTCTTCAAGTGCGCGCAGCACGATCTTGATCCCGGCGTCCTGGTCGGCGTTGGCCCCGCGCACCTCCCGCACGCTCTCGCGCACGCGAATCAACGCCACACCCCCGCCGGGCACAATGCCTTCCTCGACGGCCGCGCGCGTTGCGTGCAGCGCGTCGTCGACCCGGTCCTTTTTCTCCTTGACTTCAATCTCGGTCGCGCCGCCCACCTTGATGACAGCCACGCCGCCGGCGAGCTTCGCCACGCGCTCCTGCAGTTTCTCGCGGTCGTAATCGGAGGTCGCCCCTTCGATCTGCACGCGAATCTGCTTAACGCGCGCCTGAATGTTGGCGGACTCGCCCGCGCCATCGATCACGGTCGTGTTTTCCTTGCCCACTTCGATACGCTTGGCCTGGCCCAGCTCGGCCAACGTCGCCTTTTCGAGCGACAGCCCCGTTTCTTCTGCAATGACCTGACCACCCGTGAGGATGGCAATGTCCTCGAGCAACGCGCGTCGGCGATCGCCAAAGCCCGGGGCCTTCACGGCAACGGTCTTGAGAATGCCGCGGATGTTGTTGACGACCAGCGTGGCGAGCGCCTCGCCTTCCACGTCTTCCGCAATGATGAGCAGCGGACGGCCGGCCTTGGCCACTTGCTCGAGCAGCGGCAGCAGTTCGCGAATATTGCTGATCTTCTTGTCGTGCAGCAGCACATAGGGCGACTCAAGCACCGCAATCTGCTTCTCCGCATCGTTGACGAAGTAGGGCGAGAGGTAGCCGCGATCGAACTGAAGGCCTTCGACCACATCGAGTTCATCGGCGAGCGACTTGCCATCTTCCACCGTGATCACGCCTTCCTTGCCAACGCGATCGATCGCCTCGGCGATGCGCTGGCCGATCGACTCTTCGCCGTTAGCCGAGATGGTGGCGACCTGTGCGATTTCCTTGCTGGTGGTGGTCGGTTTGCTGATGCCGCGCAGCGCCTCGACGGCGACCACGACGGCACGGTCGATGCCGCGCTTGATGTCCAGCGGGTTGAGCCCCGCCGCTACGTACTTCTGACCTTCACGGACGATGGCCTGCGCCAGAACGGTAGCCGTGGTCGTGCCGTCACCGGCCAGATCGCTCGTCTTCGATGCGACTTCCTTGACCAGTTGGGCGCCGATGTTCTGCAACTTGTCCGCGAGTTCGATTTCCTTCGCGACCGATACCCCATCCTTGGTCACGACGGGCGCACCGAAGCTGCGTTCGAGCACGACATTGCGACCTTTCGGACCGAGCGTCACTTTCACCGCATCGGCGAGAATGTTCACGCCCTCTACGAGTTTCGTACGTGCGGCGTCGCGCAACACGATGTCTTTGGCTGCCATGGTTTCCTAGCCTCGATAGTTTTGAGAAGCGATTGCGTTAGCCGATCACCGCGACGATGTCTTCTTCGCGCAGGACCAGGAGTTCGTTACCGTCGACTTTCACCGCCTGACCGCCGTACTTTGCGAACAGCACCCGGTCGCCGATCTTGACGTCGAGTTCGATATGACGGCCATCCTTGTCTCGCCGGCCCGGGCCGACAGCAACGATTTCCCCCTGATCGGGCTTTTCTGCGGCGCTATCCGGCAGCACGATTCCGGAAGCCGTCTTGGTTTCCTGATCGAGGCGTTTGACGATGACGCGGTCCTGTAGTGGACGAAGGCTCATGACATTTCCCTTGTGAGTCTGATTTCTCTCTTGACGTTGGCACTCTCGTTTGTCGAGTGCCAGACCGGTTGGCAGTATAGAAATGGCACGGCAGTGCGATCCAATAACCGATTCTCGGATCGATATGCACGAAACGACTGCGCTTCTCATATCGCAAGCGATGCTATGAAAAGCCGATTTGCTTCGTTGACGCAAGTGAGGGCACCGGCTACTTTGCGACCTTCTGACGCCGGGCCTGACCATGTCCGGCCCAACAGGAGTTTTCATTCGTGGCAGTGTTCGAGATCGAGAATGTGGTGTCGTCGTTGCAGTCCTCGCGGGTGCGCTGGCGTGAAGCACAGCGACGCTTGCTCGAAGCGGGAAGCCGGGACCTGCCATCGCGCGAGCGTCTGGCGGAGATCGTGAATCTTCTGAAGGGCGTGCTATATCCGATGCGTCTGGGGCCGCACGAGCTGCTGCACGCTGGCGAGAACTATTACGTCGGTCACGCGCTGGCAACCGCGCTCGCGCAGTTGGCCGAGCAGGCGACGCTGGAATGGCGTTACAAGGATCGGCATGACGAAGCGGCGGATACGTCAGTCGTCGAAGCGCGTGTACATGTTGCCATTCAGCAGTTTGCTTACCGTCTGCCGGAGATCCGCGACCTGCTCGATTGCGACGTCATCGCGGCTTATCAGGGAGATCCCGCTGCCGGCAGCGTGGACGAAGTTCTGCTCTGCTATCCAGGCATTCTGGCGATGATTCATCACCGGCTCGCGCATGAGCTGTACCGGCTCGATCTGCCCTTGCTGGCCCGGATCATTGCCGAGCAGGCGCATTCGGAGACGGGCATCGACATTCACCCCGGCGCACAGATCGGCGCGGGATTCTTCATCGATCACGGCACCGGCGTGGTCATCGGCGAGACCGCCATCCTGGGGCAGCGTGTACGCGTCTATCAGGCCGTCACGCTCGGCGCAAAGCGCTTTCCGGCAGACGACGACGGGCACCCGCGCAAGGGGCTTGCGCGCCACCCTATCGTGGAAGACAACGTTGTCATCTATGCCGGGGCAACCATTCTCGGACGTGTGACCATCGGTCAAGGCTCGGTGATCGGCGGCAATGTCTGGCTCACGCAGGACTTGCCGCCGTTCAGCAATATCACCCAGGCCCGTTCGCGCAGCGAGTCGGGCAACGCGCCGGGCAGGCGCGTCGACATCGAACGCAATTACGCATAACCGCCCGGGATTAGGGCGCCGCGCGATCCTCATTTGCGCGATGTACTTCCCGGCCGCCTACCAGCGTCAGCGCCGATTGCAGCGTCAGCAGATCGGCCTCGGGAATCGCCAGCGGATTCGCACTCAGGACCGCCAGATCCGCCCATTTGCCGGGGGCGAGCGTCCCTTTGTCCGCTTCCTCGAAGCTCAGGTACGCACCATTGCGGGTAATCGTCTCGATCGCCTGTGTGCGCGTGAGCCGCTGGTCCGCGCCGATGACTGCCCCTGTCGTGCGCTCCGCACGAACCACACTTGCCCAAACCGCGCTGAACGGGCTGACGGGAATATTGTCGCTGCCCGACGCGACGTCGATACCGGCCTCGAGCAAGGTGCGCTGCGGAACGAACCGGTTACCGTCGTGCGCTTCGGCAAGGCGTGACGCCCCGTTTTTCCAAAGCATGTAGAACGGGATCGTTGTCACACGCAGGCCAAGCCGTCGGATACGTGGCAAATCTGACGGTTCGACGCGCCCCACGTGCTCCACCACCCAGCGCCGCTGCGCGAGGGCGAAGCGTTTGTCGATGGCCTCGAAGACGTCCAGCACCTCGCTCAATCGGTCGATCACCACGCTGTGCACGCGCAGGTCGAACTCGGCGGCAAGCCATGCGTAATCGCGAAAGTCCTCGATGCGATTGGCCCACTCGACGAATCCAGACCATCCGGTGTTGGGCAGCACTTTGCGCACAGCGCGTGCGGTCGCTGCAGAGCCGCCCAGCCCGATGAACACGCCCGAGACGGCAAACCAGGGATCGCCCAGCCCTTTTCCGCGCGCAAACGACAGCCAGTCGCGCATGGCCAGACGCGCCTGTGCTGCGTCGTTCCACGTCGGACTCACGCACAGGCGTGTACGCATCGTCAGTTCACCCGCCTCCCACAGCGCACGGTAGACGGCGATGGTCTGCGGCGCAGATCCGTGCCCCTCATACACGCTGGTCGTGCCGAACGCGTGGTACAGCGGCAACGAGCGGCGCAACCCTTCGAGCCGGTCCGCAAAATCGAACGGAGGGACTTGCGTGAGGACGGCGAATTCGATGAGCGGGCGCTTGTTGGTCTCCACGATGATCCCGCTCGGCTGGCCGTCGGCACCGATCTCGATGTCGATGCCCTCACAATCGGGGCAGGTGTCGGCGTGAATGCCGTTGCGCGCGAGGGCGAGCGAGTTGAGCGCACTGTAGCCCGGCGGTACGCCCCAGTTACCGAAGAGTCCCGGAATGTAGACAGGATGATCGGGGGCGACGGCGTCCAGTTCGTGACGGTCCGGCATGCGATTTTCCGCCAGCGTGCTCGGGCCACCGAAATAGAACGGCGGCTGGCCGACGGGCATGGTGATGATCCACTCGCCCTTGGGGGTGCGCGCGACTTCCCTGCGTATGACGTCGAGCACATCCGAAATCGTCTGCGCGTGGGCCAGGGACGGGCGTAGCGTCTTCAGGCCCTCTCGCTCCATGTGGGCATGCGCATCGATAACACCCGGGATGACCGTCCGCCCGGCCAGGTTCACGAGCTTCGTCCCCGGCGTTTTCGACTGGGAGAGAACGTGCTCATCGAGCCCCACCGCAACGATGCGCTCGCCCGCGATGGCGATGGCCTGCGCCGGCGCTGCGCCGGGCTCCATGGTCAGAACGTGCCCGCTGTGCAGGATCAGATCGGCTTTGACGTTCATCGCTTTGCCTGCGCGCCATACCACGGGAACACCCGGTGCAGCAGCCAGGCGAAAAGCTGATCGGCCACGAAGCCGAGCGCCCCGAGATAGATCAGTCCCACGAACATGATGTCGACGCGAAAGACCAAATGCGCAAACGAAATGAGGTAGCCAAGCCCTCTTTCCGAGCCGACGAGTTCGGCGGCCACGAGCACCACGAACGAGACCGATGTCGCCTGACGCAAACCCGCAAAAACGAAGGGCAACGCTGCCGGCAACGCCACCTGAAGGGCGGTGGCGGCACGCCCTGCGCCGAGCGACGCCGCTGAGCGCAGATAAGCGGGTGAGATGTCGCGCACGCCGAAGAACGTGTTGATCCATACCGGAAAGAACGCGCCCCAGGCGATCAGCATGACCTTGGACAGGTCGCCCAGACCGAACCATACGATCGCGAGCGGCACGATGGCGATGGACGGTATGGCGCGCAGCCCATGCAGCACCGGATCGCTCAGGTGACGCAGGGCAGTGAAATGTCCGGTCAGCACGCCAGCGGCGACACCGAGCGTCGAGCCCAGCAAAAAGCCGCCCAGCGCGCGCTGAAGACTCGCTCCGACGTGCGGCCAGATTTCGCCCGTACCCCAGGTCATCTCGGCGAAAACATCCGCCACCCGCGACGGCGGCGGGAACATGTTGAGGTTGATCCCCGGAATGAGGCGCGGCACGAACTCCCACACCAACAGAAACAGCAGACATCCGAGAGTGCCTAGCAGCCACTGCTTGCCGAGTGCACTCCAATAACGGGTGCGCCGCGCCTGTCGTACGGCTTCTTCGATGGCTTGTCGACGCGCAGCGTCCTGGTGACCGGACGGCCGGGATGCCAACGCTGCAGCATTCCCGGATGGGGATCGGGGGAACGCCTCGGCACGTGTGTCCGGGCTTTCGGGCAGGAGGCGCAGGCCTCCTTGAGGGCTCGCACTCACGTCAGGCTCTCCGTTGTGTTCAATGTCTCGAAAACCCTGCCGATGCGCTCATAGATCTGGCCGAAGGCCGGATCGCCGCGCTCGCGAGGGTAGGGCAGCGGCACGTCCACGATCTCGTGGATGCGCCCCGGGTGCGGGCTCATGACGACGACACGCTGCGCGAGGAACACGGCTTCCTCGATGTTGTGCGTAATGAAGAAGACCGAGAGCTTCAACTCGCGCCACACACGCAGCAACTCGTCCTGAAGCAACGACCGTGTCAGGGCGTCGATGGCGGCGAAGGGCTCGTCCATGAGCAGAACGCGTGGCCGGGTCGCAAGCGCGCGTGCCACGGCGACGCGTTGGCGCATTCCCCCCGAGAGCTCGAACGGATACCGGTCGCCCGCATGCGCGAGGCCGACAAGGGCGAGCAATTCCTCTGCGAGCCGGCGCCGTTCTGCGCGCGCGACACCTTGCTGCTTCAGACCAAATTCCACGTTTCGTCGCGTGGATAACCAGGGGAACAGCGCGTACTCCTGAAACACCACGCCGCGGTCGGGGCCCGGCCCCTGCACCGCCGCGCCATGCACCGCTACCGTGCCCAGCGTCGGCTTGAGAAATCCAGCGATCAGATTAAGCAGAGTGGTCTTGCCGCATCCGCTCGGCCCGATCGCGCATACGAATTCGTGGTCACCCAGCTCCAGATCGACATCGGTGAGCGCCCAGTTCAGGTCGCCCGAGCGTGTCGTGTAGAGCTGCGATACCCCCTGAATCGAGACGGCGGGTGGCGAGTGGAGTGGGTGAGGCAACGCGCTCATGAGAGCGTGACCCGTTCAGGAGCGACCGCCTTGAGGGCATCGGTGTAGACCAGCTTTCGGTACAGCGAGCGCAGGTCCTCCTTGGGATGCTGGGCGAGCCCTGCGTGAATCGCCCAATCGCCGTTGAGCACGAGATCGTCGAGCAGACGATTGTCGAGTCGTACGCCGACTTGCATCGTGTCGAAGCCCGCCTGCGTTGCGGCCACCGATGTCTTCGTGCGCGCGGCCACGAGCGCGACGGCGTCCTGCGTGTGCTCGCGATAGAACTGTTCAGCCGTGAGCAGCGCACGCACGGCGCCTTCCACGAGCTTTGGCTGTTGCCGCACGACTGCTTCCGGCGCAGTCAGCACGTAATGGCTGACGAAGACCTTCTCCAGACCGGTGTCGGGCAGCAGACGCACGAGCCCCGGGTAATCCCCGACCGCCTTTTGCCCGGAGTCGAATCCCCATGCAAACGCATCCACGCCGTTTTTACCGATGGCAGAGACGACATCGCCACCGCCTACGTTGACCAACGTTACGTCCTTGAGGCTAAGGCCCCAGAGCGACAGATAACGCGAGAGGAAGTAATGGCCGCTGGTACCCAGCGGCGTGGCGATACGTTTGCCCTTGAGCTGCGCCGGCGTATCGATGCCCCGGTCGGTGCGGGCGGCGACCACCATACCGCTCGACAGGCGCGTGAACTCCGCCACGATCACCGTATTGACCCCATTCGCGCCCGCGAGTCCGATCACGCTGTCGGTGGTGGTCGCGAACTGGGCTTTGCCGGCCTGTACCGCATCGAACGCCAGCCGGCCGGACGTGAAGGCGAGCGTCGTCGCCTCAATGCCCTGCGGGCGCCAGTAATCCTTGCTCGAGACCAGATACGGGATCGCCCAACTGGACCCCTGACTCTCGGCTACAACAATCTTCTGCGCCGCATGCGCGGTGGGTATCAGATTGAGATTGGCACCTATGCCAAGTGCCCCCAGCGTTCTCACAAATCCCCGACGATCCATGCTCAACCTCTCATTCAAGATCAGACTTCATTGACGTAAACCTGGCCAGACTTTGCGATCCTCGCCGGATCGTCTTCACATCGTGTTGGAAACGGGGCGCGCGGCTAGGTGTATTGATCGGGAAGCGCATCGGTCAACAACCACTGACCGATGGCTTTCTGCCGATAGTCCAGCGGATCGTGCAGCGTGTGAACGCGTACGTTGCGCCAATACCGGTCGAAACCATCCCGGCGCGTGGTGGCGCTCGCTCCCATGAGTTCGAAAATGCCGGAGGTGATGTCCAGCGCGGTACGTCCGGCATGAAGCCTTGCCGCTGCGATCTGCAATGCGACCTTGCCGCGTGCTTGCGCGCTCAAGTCCAGACCGAGGCGCCAGGCGTGCTCGAATGCACTCAGTGCGTCGTCGGCCAGCAACAGGGCGGATTTCAGTTGAGGCCACATGCCACCGATTCGCAATTGGAGTAATCCGTCGTCGCGCGCGTGCTCCACGGCCGCCATGGACCACGGGCGCGCCTTTAGCTTCACGTAGTCGATGGCATCTCTGAGTGCCCCCAGCGCGTTGCCCAGATAGATTTCGGTGAGGATCAATTGACCGATGAGGTTGCGCAGCGTGGCGCGTGGACTGCTTGCCACGCCGGGCGGCCCTAGCACCTCCGAGTGGTCCACTGCCACACGTTCGAACGTGATCGTGCCGCTGTCGGTCTGGCGTTGCCCGACGTTATCCCAGTCGTCATGGACAGTAATGCCTTGCCGCATGGTCGGAATCGCGAGAAAGCGCCGGTCGGTGGGCTTGTCGCCCAACGTCACCGAGACCATGAGCATGTCGGCGCCTCGCGCACCCGAGCAGAAACTTTTGACGCCGTTGAGTTCAAAACCGGTTTGTGTTCTCGCGATCGCAAGACGTGTGTCGCGAGCATTGACAGCATTGCCCCAGAACCAGCGGCGGCCCACTGTGTTTCCGAGGTAGTGCGCCTGTTGGTCGACGGAACCGAACAGGCGGACGGACGCCACCTGAAGATGCTGAAACCCGAAGAGATGGGCAAGTGAGCTGTCTTCTACGGCGAGGCGGCGAACGATTTGCAGAATCGATTTCCACCCTGCATCCAGACCATTGAACTCGCGCGGCACCGCCAACGAGAGCAGGCCGCTGTCGCGCAGCACCTCACGCTCGTGCCATGCCGTACCGCCTTCCCGGTCGCGTTGCGCCGCCGACGACCTCAAGACCTCGGCCACACGTGTCACCGCTGGCGCATGTTGCCCGAAATGGTGCGATGGCAACCATTCGTCAATGAAAGGCTCATCCATACTTCTACGACTCGTTGTTGCGTCCATGAAGACGCTTGTAGGCCAAAGACGGCGTTCGAGCGACTATAGGGAGCGCCTTTCGTGAATCCAACCAATATTTCAGAATATGGTTAGGCAGCGCGGGACACGATCGATATCCGATCGTCGACGTTCGGAAACTGGGCATCGTCAACGCAACCGAGGGCGGGTCAATTCGACACGCATCACAAGTGTGATTTGCACTATATTCAATCTAGCGGGTTTCAGCGGATTTCCCCTTGATTGGGCAATTCGGCAGAGAATCCCCGAGGTGCGACCTGTTCCTGCCATTTTGGCCCGCGCGTCGGGTTCGCGAGTTGAAGCCCCGCATGCCAGCTTCGCGCCGAAGGTTTCTGATACTCCCCTCGAGGTTGGTTGACCTGGAAGGAGAGTGAAAATGAAAACTCAACAGGAACTCGACAAACCTAGTCGCAGAACCCTTCTCAAGTTGGTGGCGGCGACCGGGGCTTGGCAATTGGCCAGTCCTTTCATCATCAAGGCTCGCGGCGAGACGCCAATCAAATTCGGCCTCTGCAATCCCCTCACAGGCACCTACGCACAACTTGGCAAAAACGAGCAAATCGGTTGCGAGCTCGCGGTCGAGCAGATCAATGCCAAGGGAGGGATTCTTGGTCGACCGGTATCACTGGTGGTCGAGGATTCGACCAGCGCCGATACCGGTGCTGCGGTGCAAAAAGCGCGCAAGCTGATCGAGCGAGACCATGTCAATTTCCTGCTTGGCAATGTGAACTCCGCCATGGCACTGGCCCTCGGGCAAGTGTCGAACGAGTTGCGTACGCTACATATCGTGACCGGCGGCCATACCGACGCCGTAACGGGTACCGACTGCCACTGGAATGTATTTCGCGTGTGCAACACCACGCGCATGGAAACCAACTCGGTCTCGAAGCTGCTCTTCGATAAGTACGGAAAACGCTGGTACTTCATCACACCCGACTATGCATTCGGCCACACACTGCAACAAGGCTTTGAAGCGAGTCTGAAGCAGTTTGGAGGGACTGAGGTTGGTGCGTCCCTGACACCCCTTGGCGCCACCGACTATTCGTCGTACCTGATCAAGGCACAAGCCGCAAACCCGGACGTCATCATTTTCCTCACCGCCGGGGACGACGCCGTGAACTCGCTGAAACAGGCCGTGCAATTCGGTCTCGACAAGCGTTTTCATCTGGCTGGCGCGCAGCAGGAACTTGAAGTGCTGGAAGGCCTGCCGCCCAACGCCCGTATCGGCACATGGGTGTTCGAGTGGTACTGGAATCAGCCGAACGTGCCTCACGTCGCGCAGTTCGTGGCAGACATCCGCCGGAAAGCCGGTCGGGTGCCCACGGCCAGGCACTGGTTCGGCTATGCGTCCGTCTGGACAGCCGCACTTGTGGCGAATCAGGAGAAGACGCTCGATGCCGTCAAACTCGCGCACGCCCTCGAGGGTTTCAAGCTACCTCCGGAAATCGGGCTCATGCCCTACACGCCTTTCTATCGTGCGGGCGACCACCAACTCATGCCCTCGCTCTATGTCGGGCACGCAGTGGAGAAGGGCCCCACCCCGGAGGACCTGTTCCACGTGGATACCGTCATCAAGGGTGAGGACGTAGCCTTACCGGTCGAACAGACCGGGTGTCATATCACCTGGGCGTAATCGGTCGTCCCCGACGCACGCACATCCGACGGCCGATCCGGCGCACAACGCGTGTGCCGGATCGGTTTGCCAAAGGCAAGGTGCCCGTATGACGCAACTCATTCTCTTTAACGTGTTCAACGGGGTAATCATCGGCGCGTTTTACGCGCTCATGGCCTTGGGGTTGTCGCTGATCCTGAACCTGAGTGGCGTGATCAACTTCGCCCATGGCGGTTTTCTGGCGTTGGGCGCGTACCTGGCGTACACGATGATGCCGTACACCGGCTTCTGGATCGCGCTCCTCCTGGCACCGGTGCTCACCGCCGTGCTTGGGTTGCTGATTGAAGCGGTTCTGATCCGACGTCTGTATGGCCGTGATCCGCTCTACAGCTTATTGCTAACCTTCGGGCTGGCCTTCATCCTTCAGGACGGCACACGCTTCCTCTGGGGCCCCCAGACCTTGCCGTACCAAATTCCCGACATACTGAACGTACCTTTGAGCACCACGTTCTTCTTTGTCACCGGGTATCGATTGTTCATGGTGATGCTGGCCATCGCCGTCGTCACCGGGCTGTTTCTGGTGCTCAACAGAACCCGACTGGGTATTCGCATTCGCGCCGGCACTGCCGATCTCGAGACTGTCGCCGCCCTTGGCGTGAATGTGCGCATCCTGCGCAGCCTGAACTTCGGCATGGGTATCTATCTGGCAGGTTTGGCTGGTGTCCTTGCCGCAGGCATGCTTGGGCTCTCGCCGACCATCGGGGATTCGCTGATCATGCCCAGCTTCGTGTCGATCATCGTCGGTGGTCTTGGCAGTCTACCCGGCACGTTGTTAGGGGGATTGCTCATCGGGGTGGCGGCAAGCGTGACTGCGGTGTTTTTGCCATCGGCTTCGGAAGCCGTCATTTACGTGATGATGGCACTCGTACTGCTGGTCAGGCCCCGAGGTCTGCTGGGTGAAGTCGGGAGAATCAAGTGAGCCCGGTTTTGCGGCATCTCCACAATTTTCTGGTCGCGGCGGCGCTCCTGACGATGCCGTTCTGGATCGGCGCGATTGGCGGCTACCCGGCATTGGGCACGCGGGTGCTTGTCATGGCGCTGGCCGCGATGGCGTTGAATTTTCTGCTGGGATTCACCGGCGTGCTCTCGTTCGGCCACGCGGCTTATTTCGGCCTTGGCGCCTACGGTGTGGGCATGACAATTCGCTATCTGACGCCCGACACGCTGCTCGGGATACTGGTTGGGGTTGTCGCCGGGACATTGGCTGCGGCGGTGATAGGGGCGCTGATCGTTCGATTGCGTGGCGTGTACTTTGCGATGGCGACCATCGCGTTCGGTCAGGTCTTCTATTTCATCGCGTTCACGTGGAACTCGGTCACTGGCGGAGACGACGGTCTCTCCGGTTGGCATCGCATGCCGATCCGACTCGGCGCCTACACCATCGACATCTTTTCCGACGAGCGCCTGTTCTACTACTTCGTGCTTGCCTGCTTCGCGATTTCCGTAACCCTCATGGCCGCCATACTGCGCTCGCCTTTCGGCCACACACTTCTGGCGATCCGTGAGAATGAAAAGCGCGCGCGTTTCCTGGGCCTTCCGATCGAGTGGCACATCTGGTTGTCGTTTGTCATCTCGTGCTTCTTTGTGAGCTTGGCCGGCACACTCTTTGCGTTGCTGAATAACTTTGCGGACCCGCATGGCCTTCGATGGGATCAGTCGGGTGACTTCGTCATCATGGCGGTGCTTGGCGGCATGCGGTCATTCTGGGGCCCACTGATCGGGGCTGCGATCTTCGTGGTGGTCCAGGATTTCATTTCGAGCCGAACCGAGAATTGGATGTCCTTCATCGGCCTGCTGTTCATCCTGGTTGTGGTGTTCTTTCCACGAGGTGTCCTTGGCGTGCTTGATCGACGAGGCAGATCATGAGCCTGCTCGTCGTCGAGGACGTCTCGCACCAGTTCGGCAGCCTGCGTGCCGTGGATGGGGTATCGATGTCGATCGACACGGGCGAGTTGCGCGCGGTCATCGGCCCGAACGGTGCTGGCAAGACGACGTTTTTCAATCTCATCAGTGGTTTATTTCCACCGACCTCGGGCCGCATTCTCTTCAAAGGCGAAGATGTCACGGCGCTGCCCCCGCATCGCCGCGTCGCCATGGGAATGGCGCGAACTTTCCAGATCACAGAGATATTTCCGGAACTCTCGGCGCGCGAGAATGTGCGCTTTGCCGTCGAGATCGCAGCCCACCATCGCCTCGATTTGTGGCTTCCCGCCGGCGAACGCCGAAGGATCGAGGCGCGTGCCGACGCGTTGATCGGGCTTGCCGCCTTGTCTGAACGTTGCGACCGAAGTGTGGGCGAGTTGCCGCTGGGGGACCAGCGCGCCACTGAGATTCTGATGTCGCTCGCGCTCAATCCAACGCTGTTGCTGCTCGACGAGCCAACGGCGGGGATGGCCGACCAGGAAACCTACGAGATCACGCAACTCATCCGTACGCTCAACCGCGACCAGGGACTATCGATGATCCTGATCGAGCACGACATGCGCGTCATTTTCGAGTTGGCGCAACGCATCACGGTACTCGCCGAAGGGCGGGTGTTAGCCGAGGGCACACCGACGGACATAGCAGCGAACGAGCAGGTGCAGGCCGCCTATTTGGGAGCCCCGAAATGAAAGTGCTGGAAGCCAATGGGTTGCAGACGTATTACGGCAAGAGTCATGTCCTTCACGGGGTATCCATCGAGGTGCAGGAAGGGGAGGTCGTGGCGCTACTCGGACGCAATGGCGCCGGCAAGACCACCACGCTGCGCAGTCTGATGGGCTTGACGCCACCACGCGAGGGCAACATTCGCATGTTCGGCGAGGACATTACTGACTGGCCGCCATTTCGTATCGCGTCGCTCGGCGTGGGCTACGTCCCCGAGGGGCGTCGGGTGTTTGCTGGCCTGAGCGTGGAGGAGAACTTACAGGTACCGCTTGAGCGCGCCGGAACATGGCGCGTCGAGCGGGTCTACGAGACCTTTCCCCGTTTGGGTGAGCGCCGCGCAAGCAAAGGCCGCCAGTTATCCGGGGGGGAGCAGGAGATGCTTGCGATTGGACGCGCTCTCATGCTCAATCCAAGACTGTTGCTGCTCGATGAGCCGTCCCAGGGTTTGGCCCCGCGACTCGTACAAGACGTTTTCGATGTCGTCGTGGCGATGCGTGACGAAGGCATTGCCGTCTTGCTGGTCGAGCAAAACGTGCGTGCGGCCTTATCGATTGCGGATACTGCCTGCGTGCTCGACGACGGGCGAGTGGTCTTCGTTGGTGACGCCCGCACGTTCGCCGGTGACGAGATCCACGTGCGTGAGTTGGCGGGCGCATCGGCAGCCCAGTGGCGATGACCAAGCTGACCCGCGTGTTTCCAACTGGCGCGTTCCGCGCAGCTCCGACGGGCCGACGCCACCGTATTTCGTCTTCCAGCTATAGACAGTCGCCTCGCGAATACCCGCCTGACGACAAACCGATTCGACCTTCGTGGCCAACTCCAACTATTTCAAGGCCAATGCGATCTGCACTTCGTGAACTCGCTCGTCTTCATGGCACGTCATTCACCCAAAATCTCCGGACTTCCTTGATCTTTTCGTTTTGATAAGACAACTTAACAAGAAAAATAACACTATGGAACCGGAGTTGATGGAGCGATTACGAGTAGGAGACGACTCATGCATCATGACAAAGAGCTGAAAATTTGCGACAAAATTTGCCAAATAATGGCTCTTATCTTAAAAGTAAAAAGTGTAAAACGGAATCAGTCATTCCTCGATGCCGGCGGCCATTCTATTAAAGTTATGGCTCTAAAGAATCAGCTCGAATCATACTTTAATGTCGAGCTTAATTTTTCGGACGTCATGATGCACAATTCTCCGGAGGAGCTTGCCGAATTTATAGGCAATCTACCGAAAGGCGGACGCTCTGGGACGGTGAAATGTGAGGTAATTTCCGGCGACACAAAAACAAAAATCCCTGCGAATGAAGCTCAAAAATTACTATACTTCGCCACGATGTCCCATGTCGAAGCCAGGGCCTACAATGTTCCGGTTCTTCTTCAACTATCAAAAAAAATATCTGTCGGAAATATTAGAGCGTCGTTCCAGTCATCTTGTTTGCGTCATCCGGCGCTGACATCCGGATTCGTTGTTGAAGGTGGTGAGCTTTTTCAGAAATTTGATGTGGTCTCGAAAATTCCATTCGTTATATCTCACATTTCGAAAGAAAGCCTTCAAAAGGAAATTTTCGAATTTGCTCAACCGTTCTCTCTTGACAAAGGGCCGCTGGTACGAGCTTGCTTATTTGATGATGGAGGAAAGCATCATCATCTATTGATTGATTTTCACCATCTCGTGATGGACGGATTATCACTGGAGGTATTTCTTTCTGACTTTCTAGCGTACTTGAAAGGGGAGGAATGCAATGCCCCATTTGACTATAAAGTCGCTGCCGCCTCGCTGAACTCTCTGAATAAAATCGATCCGCGCTGGAAGCTTGCGCAGAATTATTGGAGTGATTTTTTAAAGAAACCACTGAGAAGCCCAAAATTTCCCGGGAAAACCGTGAAGGTCTCGGGAAAGGCAGGTGGTCGAGGTAAATCCCTCCGGGTTAATCTGGAGGAAGATTTGGTGAAGGGGGTGGAAGAATTTTGCCGGTCGCACGAGGCAACTCTACACTCATTTTTCTTGGCTGTTCTGAACAATTTAATTTCCAAGATAACCCACGAGGATGAGGTCCTGATCGGAGTTCCCTCGAACGGTCGGGCAACTCGCGAGACCGAGGGCGTAGTGGGGTTATTTGCTCGAACTCTCCCGAGCCGACATCAAATAAAAACCACTGACAGATTCTCTGATTTTGTAAAAGAGGTAAATGCGCATTGCCTAAAGAGAATGGATTACGAATTATATCCATTGCAAGGCGAAATTCCCTTTGAGGTGGAGCATTCATCTTTTAATTACAGCGTCGCCTACACAACACAACAATTCAACTTCGACCTGGGGAATGCTGGAAGGATTTTGCGAATTAATTATCCTTTCTGCCACTTTCCGTTACTTTTCAGTGTCATTGAGTATTTGGAGCGTGGGGCGAGACAATTTGAATTGTCGGTTGAGTACGATTCGGAGCAATTTGACGACAAGACAATTAACATTTATGCCAAAAGTTTCGTTAATTTGTGC
This sequence comes from Pandoraea sp. NPDC087047, assembly GCF_044745225.1. Lineage (NCBI taxonomy): Bacteria > Pseudomonadati > Pseudomonadota > Betaproteobacteria > Burkholderiales > Burkholderiaceae > Pandoraea > Pandoraea sp. NPDC087047. The sequence goes on along the minus strand of NZ_JBIUZU010000001.1, from coordinate 279,551 downwards.
GATCAGATCGTTGCTTCCCACGGTAGCAAAAGCATAAATTCCCTATCACTCTTGCCGGACGATGTAAGTCTTGATCTGGTCGCACGATTCAATCCTGGCGGGATTGATGGAAGTGAAAACAATGGAACGGTTATTTCGAGATTCAAGGAAATGGCTGCGGCTTTCCCGGAACGGGTAGCCCTTGTATCTTTAGATGAAAAATTGAGTTACCGGACTCTGGATGAACTCACCGATCGAATCGCAATAGTTCTCCGCTCCCGATTATCGCAAGAGGGACCAGCGAGAGGAAGTTCCATTGCTGTCTTGGCGACACGTAATGTCGACTATGTGGTTGCAATCCTCGCGATTCTCAAGGCGGGTGTGGCGTACGTTCCTCTGGATCAGGATTATCCCGTCGTTCGTCTGCAAATGATGGTCGAGACAGCCCAATGTTGTTTGTGCTTGGATCTCGGGGGCAATGCGAACTCATTAGCGATCCCCATACTGGATTGGGCTCAGGTTCTCGCAGCAGCCGATTCTCAGGTGGGGATTCAACGTTCAAACGAAATTGGCGTTGATGCTGACACTCGAGCGTATGTGATGTTTACCTCCGGCTCGACGGGAACGCCGAAGGGAGTCGGAATTTCACATCGAAACATACTTCGTTTAGTTCAGCCGAATAACCCGATTCCATTGAGCGAAGACACGAAGGTCTTGTTGACCGGATCTCCATCTTTTGATGCAACAACCTATGAAATTTGGGCGCCACTATTGCACGGCGGCTCAGTGGCATTCATTGATAAGATGACGCTTCTGGATTCCCGAAAATTGAGCCATTCAATTGACCGATTTACTCCGAACACAATGTGGATGACGGCACCACTTTTTTTTCGGATGATCAGGGAAAAACCAGATTTGTTTGAAGCTGTAGATTATCTGATCGTGGGAGGAGATGTCGTCTCTCCTGACGCAGTCGCAATGGCCCAAGAATCGTCCCCCGGATTGACCGTGGTGAATGGGTATGGACCTACCGAGAATACTACGTTTTCAACCTTTTACGTCATCCCGAGAGGAATTAATCAGAGTGCAATCTCGATTGGGCGGCCATTACTTGGATCAACAGCTTATGTAATGGACAAAGGCGGTAATATTTTACCGCCAAATGCACTGGGGGAGCTGTACGTTGGAGGTGATGGTGTTTCAGAGGGGTATATTAACGACGACATCTCGCTGACGGCCGAAAAATTTGTCAACCACCGTTGGCCAAATGGAAAAAAAAAATACTTGTATCGTACGGGCGATCTGGCCTACTGGGACCAGGATGGCCTAATTCATCTCCTCGGACGAATCGATTCCCAAGTCAAGACGAGAGGGTTTCGAGTGGAACTTGAGGAAGTTCGAAGCCACCTCTTACGACAACCAGAAATTCAAGACGCCTATGTGACCCTGACCCAAGAAGAGCAGGGGGGTGACTCGCTCGCTGCATATCTGGTTCTGGAAAGTTCGGTCCCAGAAGAGGTTCTAGCGTCTCTTCACACGACGCTTCGGAATGCACTTCCTGGCTACATGGTCCCTACTCGGTACCTTCAAGTAGAAGCGCTTCCTCTAAATATCAATGGAAAGATAGCAAAGAACCAGTTACCGCAGGGTTTGAGGCCATGGCCCGTGGGCGGTTCGATGCAAATGCAAAATCAGCTAACGGGGTCACTCGCGCGCCCAGAGCGGCCCCCACAGCAACTCGAAGACCCAGAAACAGCAATTCAACGGATCTGGAGTGAGATTTTGGGAGTGGGCGTACCTGGACTTGACGAGTCGTTCTTCAGTCTTGGTGGTGACTCGCTGAAAGTGATCACACTGGCATCTCGGCTTGAAGGCCTTTATGGGGCGCGCCCTTCGATCGTAAATCTCTATTCATTAAATACGGTCCGAAAACAGCGAGATTACTTTGAGGCTGATGCTCAAGGTAAGGTCGCGGCGAATGCAAACAACGCAAGCACGGGTGTCGGACGAGCTATTACCCCAATGCCCAAACAGAAACGCGTGAAAGCTAATGATGCACAGACGCGGATTTATATTCTGGACCAAGTGACAGCGGGACGCGCGCCATATCTGATTCCGCTTCTATTCAAGCTCAATGGAAAGCTAAGTATAGAGCGTCTTAGAGAAGCCTGGGCAGCGCTCAGGGAACGCCACCTCTTCCTGCAGAGTCGATTTGAAATGGACGCAGATCAGATTGTTTGGGTCGAGTCATCTGGTGAGGAACCATCAAACAATTTCAAAGCCTCCACTGGAATTCATGAGGCGGACCTACCCGAGTGGCTTGAGGCCCATCTAGGCTCCTACAACTTTACGCAATCTGGCGTCGCGAGGCTGGATGTTGTGGAGACGGTCGATGATAACGGCCCCGGTGCGGTATATCTGGCATTTATTTTTCATCACATTGCAGTTGATGGAACATCAATTGACATCATTACAAGGGATCTCTCTGCGCTTTATCGCGGTGAAGTTCTTGACCCGATTGAAACTTCAGCATTTCAGTTTTGGGCAAGGCGAGAGAGAAACGAAAATTCCGATAAGGCCAATATTTATTGGCGCAACAGGCTAAGCCAAAGCACAACGGAAATTCAGTTGCCCAATGATTTTTCCCGAAGCGCACACCCGCAAATCAAAGGCGAAACACTCCATCGAACTTTGAGCGAAAAAATACTGGCAGACGTGAATGAAGTGGCGCTGAAAAATGATGCTACGCCGTATATGGTCTATTTGACGGCATTCGTGATCCTTCTCCGCCGATACTCCAGGCAAAGTGACTTCAACTTGGGCACTGTTGCCAGCGGCCGCATGGAACCAGAAGCTTCTCAGCTGGTAGGCATGTTGGCTACAACACTCCCTATTCGCATTCAATTGAATCCGGATTGGACTTTCGTGAAATTGCTTGAATTTTTAAAAATAGAAATTCTTAATGGTCTGGATCACCAGGACTTCTCATTCAAGGAATTGGTTGCGGAGCTCAATTCCTCTCGCGAAAGCTGGAGAAACCCGCTTTTCAATGTATTTTTTTCAATGATTGCCTCTGGATCAGTACCCCCGTTTGGTTCTGGCGTCAGTTTGAAAAAAATAGATTGGAATTATCAGGGCGCAAAATTTGATCTGAGTTTGTTTGTCACTGATGACCCCGAAAACCCTAGAATCTCTATCGAATTTGCGTCGGATATTTTCAAGCGAAGTACTGCCGAAAGAGTTGCATGTAATTACCTAAATATTCTCAAAAATATCCTGATAAATTCGAATCAGTCAATTGATAATATTTCAATATTGTCGCAGATGGAAAGGGAGGATGTGTTGAATGGGTTCAATGCCACATCCACTCCGTATGATCGAAAATGCTTAATCCATCAGCTTTTCGAGCGCCAGGTAGTGATTTCACCGAATTCGATTGCAGTCGAGCAAGAGGGTGCCTCTTATACATACCTTGAACTGGAAAATTCTGCCAATCAACTTGCTGCTTCTTTGCGGCGAATTGGAGTTAATAAAGGAATTCCGGTTCTAGTAATGATGGATCGATCCGCGGGCATGATTATTTCGGTCTTGGCTGTACTGAAGGCTGGCGGATTTTATGTCCCAGTTGAAACTGATATTCCGGAGCAGCGATTGATGTCGATCCTGGAGGAGCTTCAGATCAGTCATTTTATTACAGACAAAGAATCTCTTTCAAATTTTAAAATCAATAATCCAAAGTTTGAAGCACTCAAAAAAATCGTCTATGTCGAGTCGGACAAGAAATTTACGAATGAGAATGCAGATTGCTTAACCCCTGTGGCGACCAGCGAAGATCTGGCTTATGTAATATTTACGTCTGGATCAACTGGAACTCCCAAGGGCGTGAAAGTCGCTCATCGGCCAGTAATAAATCTGATTGAATGGGTGAACGGTCGTTACCAGGTAAATGGTGGCGACAAGCTTCTATTCATTACGTCACTTTGCTTTGATCTTTCGGTATACGATATTTTTGGCATATTGGCTGCGGGTGGAACAATCCGGGTAGCGCACAAGAGCGAAGTACTGGACGCGCAGCGTCTGGCTAAAATTGTGCTGGACGAGAAGATAACGTTCTGGGATTCAGCTCCTGGCGCAATGCAACAAATACTCCAATTTATCCCCGTAAGCGACACTCCCTCTCATGCATTGCGGTTGGTGTTTTTAAGCGGCGACTGGGTACCTGTGTCTATTCCCGGTGAGTTGAGGAAACTCTTTCCCGAGGTTCGAGTTGTTGCGTTGGGAGGCGCTACTGAGGCCACCGTCTGGTCAAATTATTTCGATGTGACAGAGGACTCCTCTAATTGGGTAAGTATTCCATATGGAAAACCCATTCAGAATGCGCGCTACTACGTATTGGATGATCTCAATCAACCGTGCCCCATTGGAATTCCGGGAAAGATTTTTATCGGCGGCGAGTGCCTCGCAGAAGGTTACACGGGAATTGAAAAGCTCACTGAGGAGCGATTTATAGCGGATCCTTTTGACAGATCTACAGATGAGTTGAACGGCCCGGTCGACCATCAAAGAATAATGTACGACACCGGAGATCTTGGCTCCTGGCGTCAGGATGGAACAATGATATTCCTGGGAAGAGCGGATCATCAGGTAAAGATCCGTGGATATCGCGTAGAACTGGGTGAGATTGCGCTATCACTGAAACAGCATCCAGCGATCCGCGAGGTGATTGCACTTGCTCAACTGGATCCGACTGGACAAAAAGTACTGGTTGCCTACGTCACGACCCGTTCACAAATCAATTCTCAGGAATTGTCTGACTTCTTAGCAGCCAAGTTGCCTGCCTATATGATTCCTGCATGGTATTCGTTCTTAGACGAATTTCCGGTTACTAGAAATGGAAAGTTTGATTTGAAACGACTTCCAAATGTCTCGGAACTCATTTCTCTGCAAAACGAAGAGACGGCGGAAGAGCGCCGAGTTGACAGTCTCGAACTTGAGGAGTTGGAGAGGCAAATTGAATGTCTGTGGTGCCAGATCTTAGGGCGCGAGGTTACTTCTAGGAATCTAAGTTTTCACCGAGCCGGTGGGAATTCATTGCTTTTGGTCAGGTTGCATAGAGGGATCGATGAGCGTTGGCCGGGCGCCTTTTCGATTCCTGACCTGTTTGTCATCGCTACGATCTCGGATCAGGCAAAGCATGTTGCCTTCACGGGAGCGGAGAAGGTCAATGATGTCGGCGGTAATGGTGACAAAGACTCCAATATAGACAGGATTCTAGACGAACTTCAAACCCAGGGAATTACGGTCGAGCAAGCCTTCGAACAAATTCGAACTGCATATCGTGACTGAAATAAAATTAGAAATTCTTAAAGAAGTTTCAAATAAAAATATAAGCCTGGAGTTGGCGAAGAAACTTCTCAAATACCTCGATGAAGTCGAGTTCCATCGGGAGCCAGTTGCAATTATCGGGATGGCGGGGAAGTGGCCTGGGGCAGGGAGCATTTCGGAATTCTGGAAACTGAATATGGAAGCGATTCCACAGGTCCGACCATTTCCTTCGTCACGTCAAAATAGAGTGGATAAGGATTCCGAAAAGCTCGCAGAGATGCAAGTAGGCTCATACTTGGATCAGATCGAAGACTTTGATCCGGAGTTTTTTGGGATCAGCCCTCGAGAAGCTGAGCTTATGGATCCGGTGCAACGTCAGTTTTTGAGCATAGCATGGCTCGCATTCGAAGACGCGCATTGTCCGCTTCCCAGGTTGAAGGGGCGATCGGTCGGTGTCTACGTGGGATATTGCGCCGGCTCGGATGATCTGACGTATGGGCAATTGATCCGCCAGCGTAATCCGGAACTCTTCAATTTGGCTATCACGGGGAATCTCTCCCCCATGATTGCGGGACGTATTAGCCATCTTTTCGATCTGAGAGGCCCAAGTCTGGTAATTGATACGGCTTGTTCCTCTTCTCTGGTTGCTGTGCATCAGGCTTGTCAGGCGATGCGCCAAGGTGATTGTGAAATGGCGTTGGTAGGAGGGGTTAAATTACACCTGCTACCTGCAGCATCTTTTGAAAGCATCGGAATCGAATCCAAAGATGGGATGACGCGAACTTTTTCGGGGGAGGCCAGTGGAACCGGAATTGGAGAGGGTGTGGCAGCCGTGGTGCTCAAACCGCTGAGTAAAGCACTTCGGGATGGAGATGAAATTTACGCGACGATTCTGGGATCTGCGAGCAATCAAGATGGTTCAACGTCAAGCCTCACCACACCCAATGTCGAAGCCCAGGTGGCAGTAATCGAGCAGGCCTGGGCCGAAGCAAGAAATAATAGTGACCTTGCTTCCGAAAATTTCTACCTGAAAATCGGATGTATGGAGGCACATGGCACGGGTACTCAGCTGGGTGACCCTATAGAATTTGAGGCGCTATCTCGGGTATTTAAAAAATGGGCCAGTGATTTGCGTCACCACTGCGCGGTCGGATCCGTAAAGAGTCTGTTGGGGCATCTGGATAGTGCGGCAGGAATCACTGGACTGGTCCGTGCAGCATTGATGGTGAACCGGGGATGGATTCTTCCATCCCTTCATTTCATTCAGCCGAACGAGAGCATTGACTATTTTTCTTCGGCGCTATACGTGAACGACCATCTAATTCGCTGGCCCATAGGTGGCAAACGTTATTGCGGAGTAAGCGCGTTCAGCATGAATGGCACGAATTGCCACGTGGCTTTAGGTGAGCAAATTCAGAAGACGCCGGTCACATGGAGAAAAAACAGCCTAGAAGGCGTAGTGCTGTTGTCTGCGCATTCGCCTGACTCCCTTCGGGGGTATATTCGGGTTCTCAGAAAATATCTAATAGAACGTTGTCCTGAATTCGGCGGTTTATTGCGATCACTCGCAGTGCGACATCATTTCAAATGCAGATTCGCATTTTCATCTGACTCAATCGAGCAAACTATTATTCTTCTTGATAAGGCCTTGAATTTATGGCCGAACTTGTCGCAAATTGAAACAAATAATTCCTCGGAAATTTCTAAAAACTACATGAAAGGAATTTCGGGTGATTGGTCTGCTTTGTATTCTGAATTTAGTTACGCCCGGATCCCGGGAACAGTGTTCGATACCCGTGATTTTTGGTTTTCAAATACAGAATTACCGAATGACGTCGGATACGATCCTGAGCAGATAACCAGGGCGCTTTGGAAAAGCATCTTGGGCTCGTCCTACGTGTCGGACGATGAAAATTTCTTTCGATCTGGAGGGGATTCACTTAAGGCTACGTATTTTATTTCAAGATTATCCAATATTCTCGACTGCAATTTTGATCTTGATCAGCTATGGAAAACTCCAACGCTTACAGAACTTTTGAAAGTTATTCGTCCAGCGTAATTAAATAAATCCTATTCGCCATCTCGATTTCTGGCATATAGGAGGTGCTATGAACCTACTCGCCTTAGTTTTCCCTGGTCAAGGTGCTCAAAAAGCATACATGGGCAAAGACATCTTCGAGTCCTCTACCGCGGCACGGTTGGTTTTCGAGGAAGCCAATGACGTGTTAGGTTGGGACGTTGCCAAAATCTGCTTCTCTGGGTCCGAACTCGCTTTTGCCAGTACGCATTCGGCACAGGTCGCTATCTTTGTGGTCGAGATTGCAATGCTTGAGGCTATTCGAGCCGAAGCACCTATTTTCCCGGCTTTCTTCGCCGGCCATAGTCTTGGTGAATACAGTGCCCTGGTAGCGGCCGGTGGGCTCGCGTTTTCAGAGGGACTCCAACTCATCAACAAACGGGGCCAATTGATGGAGGCCGCTTGCCAGGTGGATCACGGAATGCTGGCTGTCAGCGGGATTTCCATTGAGAATTTGAAGAGGATACTTATTGATCTTGACCAGTTTGGACAGCCTTTAGACATCGCCTGCAATAATGCTCCAGAGCAATATGTTTTATCAGGAGATCTGGCACTTCTTCGCAAAACAACGGAATTATTATCGGGATTTAACGTTCATACAAAGCGCTTGAAGGTGAGTGGTGCATTTCACTCTAGATGGATGCAGGAATCGGCACGGGAGTTTCGTGAGGAGTTGAAAAAAGTCTCGTGGCGAAAATTGAAAAATGGAGTAATTTCAAATGTTTCTGGCTATCCGTATCCGGACGACCACTCTGAATGGATAGACCTTCTCTCACAGCAGTTGCATCGCCCCGTGAATTGGCTTAAGACGATCCGCTTCTTATACCTCCATGGTGTGAGAAAGGTCGTGGAAATCGGCCCAGCCAGTATTCTAAGTCAGCTTAATCGATCTATCATTCCTTTCCTCGAAACACGGTCCGTATGCTCAATCGGAGATATGGAGATGGAGTTGGGATTTATTTCTAAAAATTCTCGAGCAGGAAACGCATTGGCGTTTGTTGCTCGATCGCTATCGTATGCTGCGGCCACAAGAAACCACAATAAAAGCCCATCGGGTGAGGGTAGGTACTTTGACGAAGAATGTGGAAGTCTATATTCAGAGGTATCGAAATGCTATCATCAGGCGAGATATCAATCACATGAAGATAATGAAAATCTTTGTAGATTGTCCGTACGCATGTTGAAATATATTTTCGAAAAAAAGGGCATTACCAAAGCGGAGCAGGACTTACGCTATCGCGAACTTTCCTGGAATGATCCCTATGCGATCTTATGAATGAAATTCTGATTCCTGGCTCCCGATCAGAGAAATTCGAGGTTACTTTGATCTGCTTTCCCCATATGGGTGGAAATGCCTATCACTATAATACCTGGACGGATATCTTACCTACCGATGTACGGGTCTTGACCTACCAGCCCCCAGGGAGAGCAACCCGAATCCGGGAGAATCCGTTTTATGAAATAAAATCTCATGTTGACCATTTGCTGCCCCATCTTTCCGTCGTCACGGAAAGGCCTTGCTTGTTTTTTGGCCATAGTTTTGGGGCTATTGTTGCATTTGAGTGTCTTCTGGCACTGCGACGAAATAAATTCAAACTCCCCAATCGAATAATTTTGTCTGCAGCTGCGCCACCATCGCCAAATACCCTTCGAGAGGCCTGTTGGCTTCGAACGCAAAGTGACTCTGAACTTTTCGATCAATTGGTAAAAATGGGAGGGGTGCCAGAGCAACTTCTATCCTACAAAGATGCTTTTATGCCAATAATGCCCACTATCCGAGCGGAACTTTGGAGCCTGAATGATTATCGCTTTGACCCCCACAATCACGAGCCTCTTTCTGTTCCATTATCGATTTTTTCCGGACAGGACGATCAGGCGGTGAGCCCGCAGAGCATGGCGGGCTGGATGGAGGCGTTTTCTGGAGAAAAAAACCAAGTCATTTTTCCGGGCGATCATTTTTACACTCAAACACAGAGCTCATTAGTTTCAAAGAAAATATTAGATCTGATCTTATCGGATCTAATATTATTAATAAAAAACAGGATTTGACGGGTGTCAGTTTTGTTAATTTTTCAGTTCGCCGTTATCTTCGATAGAAGTCAGGCTTGTCGAGCGGCCACGGCCACAGCTTGAGGCGGGTAGTGGGGCGAGGCGAAATCGATGTGGCCGTTGCCGTGACTTTCAATCTGTCAAAGACGACCTCCATCATGGTGGACACGTAGTCAGGTCGCCCCGGCAGGATGGAGGTCGTCGGAACGCTCGTCGGCCTTGGCGTTACGATTCCCTCCGATCTCGTGTTTCGCCCCGGGACGCCAGTGGACATCGAATCGAGCCCCGTTCCATCACCGATGGGGCGCCACCCATGGGAATCGACTTCATTCGGGTGAAGCGTCAATCCCAGACACCAGCGGCTCAGTCATTCGGCCGCGTTATCAAGACAGCATATGGTTTGAGCAATTAGTGCTGGCGCAAAAAGCACTGATCGAGACTTCTGCGCATCGGGTGACGAGCGATCGTGTCTCTCAAGACTTGACCCGGAAACGCACTATTGTCCAGTACACTACACGCCGAATGATCTTCGCCGAATTAGATTGGAGCCTTGATGTATGACACTTGATCACACTGCGCCGACAGCCGGAGGTGTAACGGTATTGAACCGGACACTCGGTCGTGCGGACATCGAGCAATTGATCGAGGAGGCGAGGGGACCGCTACATTTCGAGGATTGTGATTTCGACGATGCGGACCTCTCACGGCTGAATTTGCGGGGGGCGACGTTTGAACGATGCGCGATTGCACAGGCATCTTTTTTGGGTGCTGCACTCGTTCATACCCATTGGATCAAATGCCGGGCACGTCAAGCGGATTTCCGTTCTGCAGATCTGGTCGATGCAGTATTTCGGTCGAGCGACCTCAACAACACGAATTGGCGGCGTGCAAAACTTGGGGCGGTTCATTTCCGCGGTTGCAAGCTGACAGGGGCAAATTTCGAAGACTGCGCGACGCTTGGACTCGAATTTGATGAGACGTTGCTGGTCGGCGCACATCTGCGCCGAGTGTCGTTTCGCAAGACAACCCTGCGAAATCTCGATTTTTCAGATGCGGATCTTGCAGGGGCAGACTTTCGTGATGCGGTGTTCGAGGGTGGCAGTCTCAGGAATGCACATCTCAGGGATACCCTATTTGAGGGAGCAGATCTTCGCGGCGTGGATTTACATGGTGTACGCCTGATTGACGCCGGATTGTTTCGAGGGGCAACCATCTCGTACGAACAAGCAGCAGAGCTTGTTACCGAACTGGGGTTGCGGGTGGTCTGACGCCTGTCGTCAACATGTTCCGCAGCCCATCCAGTGCCCATGCAGGCGCATGATACGAGGACGAGCGACCGCAGTGGACGGACGGAAAGTATGGCACTCACAGCCAAATCATTGTTCCGGAAAATCAAACAATTAGCGATTGGCGGGACGCCGGCAAGATAGGCTGGACCGATCTTGGCGTGCGAAAAGATGTCCAGCGCTCGTGTCGGAGCGTCGTCGGTCGCGTGGATGTGGATTCCGCGATTCTCAGCTCACCGATGCTCAATCGAACCCTTGAATGGTCGGTGATTCGCGCGCATGTGATTACGTGGGCGCGAACTCTGTGGGTATGCGGGCTGCAGTTGGCGGACACAAAGCAGGGCGTTCACCTTTATCCATACAAATCAATAAAATCAATCACTTAGTAAGAAAATAACGGCATCGAAACCCTAATTTTTGTCCATCAATGCGGACACAATTTAAGTGCGTTTCTGTGGCGCGACAGAAAATAGGTGCAAAACGGTCGCGTACTCTGCCGTGGACGGAATATCGGTTCAATTCTGCGAACCGAATCAGGTAATGATGCCTAGTGTGCATTCATGCCGATCCAGCCTCCTTGAGTCAAAACTTTCGTGACTGGCTCCGAACAGATTTTCCGAGGAAAATGTAATGTTGGTAACTGTTACAAATTTCTCGCTAGTCTAGGGTGACGGGAGTAGCGTCCTACCAACAAGGACATCCGCATTTGCTGGTTGATGCCCTCGTTGCATGTTGCAATGCAAGAGTCGAGGAAATCGGAAACACGACTTCACAGCGGGGTTGGCCATCGCAGTTCGACCCGCTTCGGTCAGCCGTCTCGCCGCCGTGACCGGCAGCTATCGAGCCGTCGTAAGACATTCGAAGTAGTAGTATTCCACGGTCGCCACTCTTCGCAGCAGCGGGCCACTGCGGCGGCCAAACGATTGCTAGACGACCCCTTGATTTCTGCATTTAATCCTCGATGGATTGAGTCGCGGCCCCCGTTGTAAATTCGATGCACGGGTAGCGCGCTTCGGCGATAGTCGATAGATCTCGCCCATCAAGCATGTACGTTGAGAACGTTAGTCTCGATGTGCCGAACGAAAGCGTCCTGTCTAAGGGTTGCATAGCCGTCATGAAGTCGGCGACGGTCGTTGTTCCTGCCAAGTGCGCACACAAGTCATCGACAGAGAAATGGTCGCTCTGCCAAAGTCGACGCGAGACGTCCTGAATCACGATGTACCCACGCCGGAGGAGATTCAACATCTCGTGCACTTGCCTGACTGGATGGCCCTCGCATTCATAACCGGTGAAAACGCGGTTGCCAATGGCAATGCAGGTATGCACATTGGCTGCAGGCGCGACCGTCCAAGAAAGCGTATCAAACACTCGACGTTGGTTCTCCGATTTCGATAGCCACGTCTTGCGCTGCGTCAGCTGGTTAGCAGCATGCGCCACGTGGTCAAAACTCGTACGCATTTCATAAACGTTACAGGGGTGGAACGAGTTTTTACACTCAAACAGGAAAAGATGCCCGTCTCGATAAGCCAGAACGTCAACTTCTAGCTTGTTGTTCTTCGTCCCGGTGTCTACTTCCATTTCGACCAGGAATCCAGCCTCTTGCAAAGCGCTTTTCAGCGCTGCCTGCATTGGATCTTGGTCTATCTTCTCTCGCATGGTAAGCCGTTTGGCGTGGTGGCACAGCAGGTTACGGACAAGGTTTGAGCCAGAGAGAACCACTAACGAAAGCATGTACCACCCGCCGCTTGATATGATCGGCGTGTATTGCAGGTCGATATAGTCGGACGACAGATCGCACGTTAGGAACTGAAGCATTTCCGCGGCCTTCTCGTCACCCAAGAGTTTTCCCAGAATGACCATTAGCTTCTGGTGCTCGAAGACCGGCAGGCAGGAGGTCAGATAAACATTAGGTCGGTCGGTAACTGGCGAATGACGGTCGATAGCGCGCCGGAATCCAAGCTGCATGAAGTAGAAAAAGCGCTGCACCTTCAAGATGTCGATTACCGAGATGTTTCCGACAACGGGTGAATCGATAATTTCGGATGGAGCGACATAGTCCTCGGTGCCCAGCATTTCGATGCTAAACAGGTCTTCCAAAAACAGGCCGTTCCCGGAAAACGGTCGAAGTAATTCGTCCACGAGCGGCAACATCGAAACATATCGCGGGACTGGTTTGGAAACGAAGTGGATGACCTGTTCGCCGAGTTTCTCGTAGTAGATCTGTGCCAAGTTGGTGACGGAGAGGATTTCCTGATCTTGGGCCTTGCCATGCTCCATCAGCGCGCGGAGGCGAATCGCTTTTTGCATATCAGACTGAATGTATCCTGCGCGGATCGACTTCTCCAGCATGGGGTCGTCTGCGCTAATCCGGATCTCGCTGCCACTTGCCGTTGCAGAGTAGGGAAATGCGTCAACCAGCACCTCGGCCTCAAGATATTCACAAATCTTCGCTGCGTCCACAAGCATGTCTTGATAGAACGTGTTTGAAACGGCGGAGTCGTCGACCATCCGAAAATGCTGCGCCGTTATTCCCAACTCCAAGTGGAACAGACGCAGGAGATATGAGAATGCCTCAGCCATAGCTTCGCTTGAGTAGGCATCCGCAGATTCGGTGGACAACTCCGTATTGCCGGGCATGCCATAAGCGAAGGCTAAATCGACGTGAGCCAGCAACGTCTTGATTGCGACAGATTGCCTTGATCTCATCCGATCAACGAGTGACCGGCGCGCCCATTGTAGACAGGGAGCCAGTGACCACAATGCTTTGACTGAGCGAAGATAGTCGGCGTCTGTTTCGCTGAGACCGTAGAGCACGGCATTATCTGCCCAATCGGCAACAACGGCTTGCACAGCTGGACTGTTAAAGGAGTAGTGGGAGGCTCGGAAGACTCCATCTCGTTGAATTCGCGATATCGCTTTCTCCGGCCCCAACAGTATCAACAACGCTCTTGCCACAGAAAGCGCCGTTCCGGTCTTGTTACGCGAGACGTTATAGGAGAGGGCCCTCAACGCCTCGTCAACATCCGAGGCTTTCGGCTTGGGTCGGCAGGCTGTAGGAGACAACTTCTTGAAGGCTTCTAAAGGGGCTTCTACACGATGAAGTTGAGAGAATAAGTCTTTAAAGTTCATTTTCTTCTCTGACTAGTAGCCGGGCGCGGTCCATATGCCATTCCAGACAGGACCGTCAGGTTGGTGGGTAATGGACCACGATTACGCAGTGTTATCGCGCCGAATTGTGGCGCTAATAGCATTTCTATCGGACGTGATTGCAGGCGCGGCCAACCGCGATCAAAGCGAAGCAGACGCTCAAATGACCGGTCAGTCGCGAAGGCCGATGACCGCAACTGGCCGCATCGAGACAAACGCGATCGTCGCAACCCGACCCACAACAGTCGTTCGGTCCCAAGTGAACTCAAAGGCGGTTTTGAAGCTACAACGGTCTTTTTGGCGGCCATGTTTGTCGGCAAGTTATCGGCGTTCGCCGGCGTTCAGGTCAGGCGATGCCAACTACGCGGCAGTCTCCCCTAGCACCTTGCCTGCCGACGGCGCGTCTATCATCGGTAGGAGCATGATTGCCCCAGAACAGACAGCGCGCTACATCGCAACTCTCATTCAGTTTTATTGTGCCGGCCGATCGGCCTGCTGGTATTCGTGAGTTGACAAACCGCAGAGCGCGCGGTCGAGCAACCAAGCGCGGCTGATGCTCGGCCAGCATGTGGCGACGAGGCCCGTCACCGATACAAGCACGGGAACGAGGCCGCAAGGCAACGCAGTCTCGACCGGCGGAAAGCGCGCGCTTACCTTACCCCTGGTCGTCAGCGCCGTAGTTGTCAGGGTCGCTCATCCAGTCTGGTTCGATGTCGTTGAAATACATGTCGTGCGTTGCCGGCAACAATTCGACACCGTCTAGTGTCAACCCGTCTGCATCGATCTGAACCGTCACCAGCGCCTCGAACTTAATTTCGACGTCGTCGGGAATTGTGGCGCTACCCATGCCAACATAATCGCGATCAATGCTGTCAAATTTTTCAAAGCTGAAGTGCACGTCGATTTGCAAAGAAGCGGTTCCACTAACCTTGATCACCGCCTGTCCGTCATCGTGCGATATCGTGTCTAGCGTGGCGCCGGTCGCGTCGGGAATGTCGAGGCTGATATCGTCCACTGTTGCTTCGACGCCTTCTTCCTCCACCGAGAACTGGGAGTCGGCCTCAACACGAAACTCGAACTTGTCCACCTGGTGTCGGGCGGCTTCGAGTATTGCGGCATGAAGTCCCACAGCATCTCCGGCTAAAAACTGCGTAGCGAGGCGTACTGCTGGCTCGCGAGCCGCTCCCAGCCCCTGAATGGTAGACAGTGCATCAGCGAGATCGTCGACCACAACGAGGCGCTCTGACTGCGCACCATAACGTTGCCAATCTTTGTCATGTGCGACGGCCAGAATTCGCGTGTCGCGGGCCGCGGCCCAGCCTTCGAGGGTGGACAGTGCCACTGCGTCGGGAAATTCTTGTTTTTTCTCGCCGGTTTCCGCGAACGGTGGTTCACCAGCCTCGTAGCGGCGCATGACTTCACCGATCGAGGCAAATTCGTTCTCATGAAGGATTTCCGCCCCCACACGCTGTGCCCAGTCGTCGAACCGCTTCCGGGCGCGCGCATCATCATCCGATGCCGCCACATTGCTCAGCGCGGTCAGTTCCTCCTGATGCGCCGAGCTCAACGCTCGATGCTTGGCGGTATGCGCCAGTGCAGTGCGTAACGCCTTCGTCGCGTCCGTTGCATTTTTCGCGAGATGTCGCTTGACCTCGTTAGCCACCGTGTTAGCTATGACGAGTGCAAACTCGCCTTCGCGAAACTGCTCGAGCTGAGCGAGCAACCCGCTCTCCAGCGCGAGACTGTTCTTTTCAAAGATCGACGTGTCAATGGTCAGCGCGGTGATCTCACCGGCGAGGATTTGATTGTTGATGTTCTCGTCCATGAACGTTGGTGCAGTTGGCAATAACGGTCTGATTCTCGCACGACGCGAGTCATATTTCCCGTGTTTTGATGATCGCAGGAGCAACTTCGAATAGCATACGACGTCCAAACACCTTTACGTACGTGCCGCGAATGACCAACTGGTACTGCCGGATGCGTTTGGCTGTCAGCGGCCCGTCGCCTCTCATTCTTCGCTCCGAGAAAATTGGTTCGCGTTTCCGAAAAATGAAGTTGAATACGCCGGCTGGCTGTATACCGCAGCAGAGGGCATTATTTAGGGTCGGATACCCGTGTACCTTTGATCGTGCGGACAGCGGCATTCTGCCCGTTGTTTGCGATGTCGGGCACTTATAAAATCCACCCGGATCATATATCCGCGTACTTGGAAGTGACGCTGGGGGCGAGAGAGGATGCCGCGACCTTCGGCACCGGTTGGGGATGAATTATCGGAGCGATTGGAAGTAAGGATGTGTTTGATCAGGTGAGCGTTGATGAGTCCTTCGTCGTCTACCAAATATGTCTATCCAACGCCATCGTGCTTTCCATAGCGTGACATAAAAAAACCCAAGGAGTTACAAATCATTCTTCGCCGAAAGTTATAATATTTTGTTAGCATAACGACAAATCCAATAACAATTCTGCTGAATTCTGGAGGAAAATGGTGATAGCTCGCTAGGCGTCGGCCGAGCGCCGACTTTCTTGTGTGCGAGTATGCGGAAAGGACTGCAAAGACCGATCCTAAATTGCCCTCGATCCAAGGTTGGGTGTAACTGTCGGAAACAGTGACGCGAATAAAGCGATCGCAATTCCTGTCCAAATCGTTAACCAATGAACCATGGCGTGGGTGTCTATGAGACTCTGGCCTGCCCACAACCAACGGGGCCGTGATTCTCTAGGCGCCAGTGATACAAGAATATCCGTCAGGCCACGTAAATCGCAGCGCCGATTGAGATGCGCCGTGATGTCTCTTTGTTACAATTGATTAAAAGACATCTAATCTGAGGGGACTGTGGCCAAAACTGCCAAAGTAGGCACAAGCACTGCGCTTACAGCGTTGCCACTGCCAACACCTTGGCCCGGTGCCAATGCTCGACTGCTAGGACTGGGAGTTGGTCTTCCCGTCGCCCCACTGGACCGCTTAGCACAATTCAGCGCCGACGACTTCGAGCGATTTACGCTCGAGTGGGCGAGCGAATTCCTTGCAAAGCAAATCAATGTGGTCGAGGTGCAAGTCCGGGGGGGCGCTGGGGATAAAGGTCGAGACGTTGTCGTCTGGCTCGACGCATCGAGCGTAACCCCGCGTCGCTGGCAGCTATACCAATGCAAGCACTATGATGCGAAGCTCGGTTTGCCCAAAGCGGGTATCGAGATAGCGAAGGTGCTGCACTACACGCATATCGGCGACTACGCGGCGCCCGAACTCTACTCTTTTGTGACGCACAAGGGCGTCACTTCGACGTTTCAGGACTTGCTTGACGTGCCGGCCGACCTTCAGAAAGCGATGATTGATTCTTGGGACAACTACTCGAAGTCCATAACTTCGAAGCAGACCATCGCACTAACTCTTGAGCTCAAGCAGCACATCCTCAGCTTCGATTTCAGCATCTTTTCTGCGAAGCAGCCTCACGACCTAATCGCGGAGCACGCTCAAACTAAATATCACATGACGGTGTTCGGCGCACCATTGCTGGACAGGCCGCCGCCGCCTCCGCCGCCATCGACGGTCGCAGCAAACGAGACGAAATACATCGGACAGTTGTACAGCGTAATCGGTGATGCTCTTGGCACGAAGGTCGTTGACGCAGCAGATTTCAAACATAGCCCACCTCACGCACGTTTGTTCGAGCGCTCTCGATTGGTGTTCTACAGCGCAGAGGGGCTCAAAGAGCTGGCTCGCGACCAGATGGCGGACCAAGCCTATTTCGATTCGCTGCTCACCGAATTCAGCGACGGGCTGTACCACCATTACACCGACTCCAATGGAAGTCCAATGGCGCGCCTAAAGGCCACAGTTGCCGCCGCCCAAGCGATTCAACTTGGTGCACACCCGCTGGCTCCCCATGTGACAGGCAAGGACCGTGAAGGCATGTGCCACCAGATGGCGAACGAAGACATCCTCGATTGGTGTAATCCATGAATAGCGCGGACAAGCCAATCCGAACGCCTCAGATTCGCCCGTTCAATTCAGCTCTTGAGTACGGGTTCCGGACTCTGTTCATCCTCAACGCGGCGCAAGGTGATGCAATAGACCTCCAGCGGCTCGTTTCCTACGACTACCTGCTCGTCCACTCGGGTGACGTGGATGCTGGCCCAGCTAGCTTACATCCGGCGATGCCTCATCGAGGCACCGAGCTACTCGTGAAGCGAAAAGTCATCCACGCTGGTTTAACCCAGATGCTCGGGAAGGAATTGATTGAACTCGTCTTTGCTCCACAGGGCTTCTTGTACCGAGCCACCGATATGACCGACGCGTTCATCAAGTTACTGAAATCTGCCTACGCGCAGGAGTTGGTCGCTAGAGCTGAATGGACAGTCGGCCGGTTTCGTGAGCACACGGACGAGGAGCTCGAAACTTTCATGGTGCAAAACTTGGGACGATGGGGCTCAGAGTTCGAAAGCCTCACCGCTGTTGATTTACTGGAACTGTGACAATGCTTCAAATTAGAAAGATTCGGCTCCGAGGACCTGGTCTGGCAGATGCCATGGTTCAGTTCTACAGCGGCGCCAACGTGCTCGCGGGCGAGTCCGACACCGGGAAAAGCTTTCTTCTGGAATGCATCAACTTCATCCTCGGAGCTGAGAATCTTAAGCATGTCGAAGAAGCGGCGGGATACACTCACCTCGCCGTCGAATTCGTGAACTCGGATGATGAAGTCATCACATTGGAGCGCCCAACAGACGGCGGCGGTCTGATGGTGTATCGAGTACCCATCGACGATATTTCCGGAGCAGGCGAGCCGATAGCCCCGACTAGAAAAGGCTTGAGCAAAGGCCCGGACGTTACGTCAATCTTGTTGCCGTTCGCGGACATCAACGAAGCTCGCCTTCGCAAGAACGTCGGTGGCGAAACTCAACGCTTCACTATCCGCACTATTGAACCGCTGTTCCTTATCGACGAAGTCTCTGTCATCGATCAACACTCCCCCGTAACAGGGAAGCCCGGATTCGGTGATACTGCCCGCAAACGTGCTCTTTCGTACGTCCTCACTGGAGTTGACGATGAAGGCCTAGCGGCCGGAGAAAAGAACGAAATCGTGAAGGCGCGATTGAAGGCAAAGCTCGAACTTGTCAACGAGATGTTGGAGCCATTGAACGAGCGCTTCGCAATACCGGGTGGATTGAATGCATCGACAGACGATACAGAGTTAGACAACTTGATTCAGCGCCTGAAAGGCGAGCTTACGAGTCTCGTTGCCTCTCGGGAAAAAGCGCTCGAAAAGTCGCAAGAGGCAACTTGGAAAATACTGAAAGCCGATTCGCAGCTGCTCGGCTTTCGAGAACTTCTTTCGAGGTATCAACTGCTGGACGAACGGTACGCCTCTGACTTGGACCGACTCGACTTCATTTCCGAAAGCTCTTTCTATTTCGAAGCGCTTCAGGACGTTCCCTGTCCAGTCTGCGACCAGATAATGGCACCAGGTCACTCGCATCCCCCGGATTCCGCCGCTCCCCCAATCCGAGAGTCGGCAGTGGCCGAAGCTAAGAAAATCCACGCGCATCGAACTGACTTGGCTGCGGCAATTAGCGACGTTAAGGGTCGTCAAGGTTTGGTCGAATTTGACAGAAAGGTCTTCGATTTCGACCTCAACAATTCGAATGCTGAGTTGACTAGCACTTTGGCCCCACGTTTGGAGGTAACGGCTGAGCAGCTCGAGAAACTCATGATTCAACATTCCGAACGTGACGCTACACGAGTTGAACGAGAACGTTGGCAAGAATTGGTTAAACGCCAGAACGACATTAGTGCAGCCCTCGCCGAAAGCGGTACGCCCAAGAAAACCTGGGCGGGCCTTCCGCCGGAAGAGCTCGGGAGGTTGTGCGCAGAGATTCAAGACGTCTTGGTCGAATGGTCTTGGAAAGGTACTCCACGAGTCCAGTTCGACGAAAAATCATACGACATCGTTGTGGATGGTAAGCCGCGTCAGTCATCTGGCAAAGGCGTCCGGGCAGTTCTCTACGCAGCCTTTGCAATTGGATTACTGCGATACTGTGCGAAAAATAACGTGCCGCATCCCGGAGTAGTCATCATCGACTCACCGCTGACAAGCTACAAGAGTAAAAGGAGCGAATCGGTAAAAGGGGAGAGTGGGCAGATTGACGCCGGCATTGAAGCGGCTTTCTGGGATTCGCTTGCCAAAACAACGAAAGACGTACAGGTCATTGTGATTGAGAACAAAGAGCCTCCGAGCGAAATCGCCGAGGAAGTTCATTATCAATGGTTTGCAGGCGAGAACGCGAAAGGTGATGACCGCGCCGGATTTTTTCCGCCGAAATCTCAGTAGAAAACTGATACATGAGAATTCGCTCAGCATACGCTGGGCGCGCCCCAAGCGCGCAAGCAGGCCGATCGTTGGGAAACTAGGCGCTGTGTGATACCGAGGTACTTGTGGCCACCTTGGTAGAGCGGTCCGACGGAGTTGATGTCCCGTCGCTGCGCGAACCTTGCCGACGTCGACAGGACCTACATCATCCCGTGCAATTTAATAGCCACTCAACGCCTCGTGTTTAATAGTAGGTGTCCTTAGCGGTGGGAGGCGAACTCACCTATGTCCGACAACATCAAGAACACCGCAATCACTGCAGCTGGATACATCTATCAGAACCGACAAGGCCTCCGGGTACTTTGTGACTGGCTGGATGCGCCCGCTCGATACACTAAGGTGAAATTTGAGTGCGACGATGAGGCCGTCGCACCGATGGGGCTGGATGACATTGTCGTCGAGCGTTCAGACCAGCGGGTCGAGCTGCACCAGATCAAATTCACGCCGTCCCCAGACAGGCACCCACTTTGTTGGGATTGGATCCTCTCGAAGACCGGCAAGACGGAACGATCCCGGTCGATGTTGCGCAAGTGGTTTGACGCGTTCAAGGCATTAGACCCGGCTCGTATCGGCAAGCTAACACTGACAACCAATCGCCTCCCGGATGCCGATATCGAGGCCTGCCTGGACGGCGACAATATCTGCTTCGCCAAGCTCCCAGACGCAAAGCGTTTTGAGGTCATCGCTGAACTGGGCAGTGAGCAAGACTGTGAAGCGTTTTTCAGTCAACTGCATATTCTTCACAGCGACAAGGGGTTTGAGACGCTGGAACGGGAGATCGATGCGCGGCTGCGAAAACACGGTACCCCCGAGGGAATTGCCATCCTTAAATCAGTAGCCTTGAACTGGGCGACACAGAAAGACTCTCCGCCGCCGGACGGTTGGATCGCCCTAGAACAGGTTCGAGCAATCCTACGATCGACGCCGCCCGCACCTCTACCTGAAGACTTCGCTGTCCCTCTAGGCTATGAGGCGCCAGATGAGACATTCCATCGGGAGTTCATCCGGGATACCGTAGCTACTGTCGGTGGCGTGATTGTGCTGACAGGGCCGCCCGGCCGCGGAAAAAGTACCTACCTAAGTGCATTGTGTGACGCACTCGCCGAAAGCGATGTTCCAACGGTACGCCACCATTACTTCCTCTCGACAACTGAGCGGGGGCTCGATCGAGTCAACAGCTACGCAGTCGAACAGTCAATCGAGGCACAAGTCAAGCGGCGTCATCCGGAGGTTTCGGCCCCATCGGGGAGTCTACGTATGCTCCTTGAAGCCTGTGCACTGCACTACAAGGCACAAGGCAAGCCGTTCGTACTCGTACTGGATGGATTGGACCACGTCTGGCGGATTAACGCAGCTGACAAACGGCCTCTAGAGGACGTGTTCTCCCAAGTGATTCCATGCCCAGACAACATGGTGCTGCTCGTCGGAACGCAGCCTGTCGACGACGCTCAGCTCCCAGCAGACTTACTTGCGATCGCCCCAAAGTCTGAATGGCGAACGCTGCCTGCAATGTCCGAAAATGCAGTGCTGTCGTACCTGCGCAAGGCAGTTCACGAGGGCAGGCTTAGCACTGGCCTTGCCGGTTGCGACGAGGCAGAAAGACGCCTGCAAGACGCTGCAACCGCTCTTCGCACGAAGACCAACGGCCATCCACTACACGTCATTTATGCCACGTCCGAGCTTGAGCATGCAGGCGGCACCCTTTCAGAATGGGATATTGGGCGGCTAAGAGGAGATTTGAGCAAAGACGCAAAGTTTTACTACGCATCGCTATGGGAGCGCCTTCCACCTAGCCTCAAGGACACACTACGGCTGGTCTGCGCGTTCTCGTTCTTCTGGCCAAGAACCGCATTCAATGAAATCGCGGCTAAAGTCAGAGACGCAGAGCCTGACGTCGCGAAAGTGGAGCATCTACTTCATTCTTCCGCGGCTGGACTGAAGGTTTTCCACGAAAGCCTTGCAGTTTTCGTGCGAGCAACCGCTGGCTATGCTGACCGTGTCAATGAGCTGACGCCCGCTGTAGCCTATTGGCTGGAGAGCTCTGCGCCAACCGCACTCCGTGTGAACTGGCTCTGGACAGTTCAAGCGCGACTAGGTGCTCCAGAAAACCTCATTACTGGACTCACCCGCGATTGGATCATGCTCCGGTTGGAGGAGGGGTATCCGGAGTCGCTCTTTGACTTGCTACTTTCCGATGCCCTGGTTGCCGCGCTGGACACCAAGGCGTTCGCCGATGCCTACCGACTCGCCCACCTTAGGGAACGAATGGTCGGCGGCAGCAAGTTCCAGATGCAAGACGGCGATATGGCTAGGCTCGTCTCGTTCACGTTGACGCTGACCTCCGATATGGGCGTCGTCAACGAGGCCGTGGCGTCACGGCACGAGGCGGATATCCTTCGGGTTGCTGCGATCGGAATGGCGTTGCATTCTCGCGGCGACACGGTCTTGGCTGAAACGTGCGGTGAAGAAGCGTTTCGCCGATTCAGAGGCCTTAGCCGCTTCTCCAGCAGGTACACGTCAAACACGGGAGCGGATGAATTCGAGTTTTTGGTGAGCACTTTTGCGCGACTCGGCGTCTTGGGCACAAACTCGACCGCACTTAACAAACTGATCTCCGGCAATGCGCCGGTCGTTTGGCTCCCCAGAGTGCGTATGCTCATTGAGGAAGGCAACCTGGACGACTTAATGGCCGCGGCAGCCTCACTCGCTCCCGGAGAGAAAAAGAATGTCATCAGTGACGCGTGCGTACGCGCGGCGGCAATCGCTGGCGTGAGAATCGTCGAGCGGGATGACTTCAGCGAGATTGCGCGAACGCCGCTTGTCGCCGCGGTGGAAGCGGCGTTGTCGAAAGATTCCAAACCGTTGACCGAGCCAATCCCCGTTGAATGGCTCAAAGGCAACTATTACGACCGCGCAGAAGATTTGGCGACTCTCGCCCATCACTGGTTCTTTAGTGGAGTCCATCTGAACCTGTGTATGGCAGCCGAAGGTCAGACTGAGTTCAACCTTGTCCGCGCTCCAACCTACGAGGACAGGGCAAACATCACCGACTTTCTCAATGCATTGTCATCGGCAGCAGTGCACGTTGCACATTGTTGGTGGCGCGGAGAATTCGTGGACTTCCACGAGCTGTTTGAGCTACTGCGGATAGTCGAGTTCAGGCGTTTCAGGGAAGGCTACGATGCGAGTTCCGCGGCGGACGACTTTAGACGCGCGTTGCATTGCATCGCCTGCGACATCTGGCGGGGAAGCGTCCTGCTGGGTCACTCAGGCACGGTTGTATTGAGCGAAGACACAATGGAGGCGGCCGGCCGGTGCACTTGGTTTGACGACGCGTCGTTTCGCGCGCAATACGCGTCTGGATTGCTGGCAAAGATGAGCGACGAAGCAGCCGCCACCTTTATCCACTCCCAGCGCAACCAACTTGACGCCGAGATTCGCCAGGAAACGAGCGTCCATCTTCAGACGCCACTCCAACTCTGTGCCATCGCGCTGGCCCATGAATTGCACACCAGTGCCCGCGAACTGTGTAAGCAAACTTGGGAACTGACGACCGGATACTCGCATCGCAAGGATCCTACGCTGAACAACACGGTAGACGCCATCGGCTACTTAGCGGAAGCTGCACCGGACGACGCGCGCCGCCTACTGAGCCTTATAGCACCGCAGATTCATCACATCCTTGACTACACCGACGGAAAGGGTACGTGGCATGTTCTTGCAGCGGCCGATCGGCTGCTCGCGAAATTGAAGCCCTCAGCGTTGGTCATCAAATTCGATGAGCACACTTCCGCTGGCGATTGGTCGAAAGCGGAAGACAGTCTGCACGCCTACGTCCGACAGGGGGTCAAGGACGCGTGGCCCCTAGATGCACTGATGCGAACCGGTTTGCATCTGGAGATTCAGGAGTTGCTTAGGCAACTTGCACAGGAGGGTAGCTCAAGTGCAGCGGATCGCCTTCGCGTTTTGCGAGAGCATTCTGGATGGGACGTGGGAGTGCTCCAGCGCTCGGGGTCCGCTGACGGCGATCGTGAGAAAGAAGGCAGTCCATTCACGGGCAACGTCTCGGATTTTGCACCCGAGCAACTTGATAAGCTGCTGGGAAGCCTGGCAGGCGGCTACGATGAGCAGACTAGGGTTCTCCGAGAATGGTACAAGTACTGGGATAAAGCCGGGCAGGGCAAGCAACTCCTAGCGGCACTCGACGGCCAGCTTGTGTCAGGTGATGCTTGGAGCAAGGGCGCCCTAGTGCTGTCTGACCTCGCATTTCAGACAAGGCGCAAACTAAGTGGCTTGAACGCGGCATGGAAGTATCTTGTTCAGGCACAGATTCGCCGAGGCGCTTGGATCGGTTTTATGGAGAGCGGCGAAAAGACCTGCGCCAGGCTCGATCTGGTCGCCCAGCACTATCCGAAACGTTGCGACGAATTCGTGACCGCAACGACCTATGGCATGTTTGACGATCGCGATCCTCCGCGCCTGGCTCCCACGGAGCTGATGGTCTACTTCTATTTGCGACAGAATCGAATCGCTGAGGCTGTGAAATTTGCGGAGGCGATGGTTGACTGCATTATTGAGGACACGCGCACCCTGCCGCTAGAGATGCCGCGTTGGGGCGCGGAAATAGTCGCGCACGAGGACAGCAGTTTGAGCAATGAGATTTGCATCCTCACGGCCAGGCTCGGTTGGCCGTCCACCTCGGCGAGATGGTGGACGATGCAAGAACTGGCGACTCGACTAGGGAAGCAGGAGGTGAAAGCCGAAACTGAGTCGGCACTGCTCAAGCGGATGGCCAAGTGCAAACTAGAGGCCGAAGCGGTTGAGATCCTGTGCATCTTCTGGATGGCTGCGCAGACCGATGGCTACACGCCCACATCCGATCTTGCCAGATGTGTTTTGAAGCCATCGGTCCTTTCTCAGACGCTACTGGGAAGTCTTGATCTTTGGGACGACGATGCCCATGAAGTGATGGAGGAGGTGCCCGACGAATTCGCTATTCCCGAAGATTTTGATGGGGTACAGGGCTCAGACCTCCCACGGATTTTCCGGACATCAATGAACGAGCTCGAGCACGGCACCGGACTTCCGTTTGCCCGCCAAATGGCCTTCGAGTGGGCTGCGAATCACTCGGCTTACCCAGATGCACCGTACCAAGGAAACCCCGCACACTTTTTGCGCCCCTTTGGCGACGGATTTTCTGGGCAGCTGTCGTCGCGAACTGCCCTTCGATCCATCTCTGCCTACCTCCGCACACTGGCGGTCGCGGAGACGTTCTGGGGCATGCCGCGCGATCTATCTGACACCAAAGCGCTCCTGGCGCTGCCCGTCCACCCGACGTTAGCGTCGCTCCGCTCTATGCGTCCGACTTGGTTTCCGGAGAGCACGGATTTCGACGGGGATGCCGCAACCTTCGAAGCATCTTTGAGAAACCTACTTGGCCGCGTACAAACGGCGCGACCGGGCGACGAGTTGATAGCTTTCGCCTCGCCAATTGTGATGTCGATGGAGCGGTGCATGGAAGTCTCGATCGTTCGGTGGGCGCAAGCAGACGGCAGCAAGGTCGCCGACGCGGACCTAGCAACACATTTGGCAGCGGGCACGGCAATGCTCGCCAGCAGATTCCTCGAGCCACTGAGCACTGCAACCGCCTTGGTTTTGCCCGATCTCGACCAACTAATGGATACGGAATGCAAAGCTTGGCCGCTCGCTGCCCCGCTCGGATTTAATCGCTTAGGATATCTCCAACACGACCTATATCCGAAACGGATCCTTCTCCCAACGCTCCCTGGCGCTAAATTTGCCGAAGTCATTCCGAAGGGTGGGCAATTGGAGGTTGAGTTGAATGAACAGGTTGTCGCAGACCTTTGTTATTGGAATGCCGGCTGGGGACCAGCGCGGCCGGTACAGTTGAGCGGCAACTGTGGGACCGCTCTTGTTTCTCGAGGAACGCGCTACCGTAACCGGCCCGTCGATACGAGTATGGCATTGCGTTCGTTCTATGTATGGCAGGTTAGAACGCTACATAGGACCGGGACATTTGAAGCGTTTAGCCAAACGGTCCGCACAGGCGTCACGTTTATCTAGCCAACCCCGAATATTCGGAAGCGGGCGAGTGACGTGTGTGAATGATTTTTCCAACATCAATGCAACCCATCAATTGCTTATCCGTGAAAGGGCGATGGATTTGAAATGTGCGCGAGCGATATCAATGCATCAACGGCTCATATGATGCGATAGTGCACGGAGATCAAGTAAGCGTGATGTTCAACCTCAGCGAAAATAATGTGCAGAGTCAAGTTCTCGGCCTCCGCAGCCGCAGCTGTCGCGAGCGCTATAGCTGCCGTGATTTCAGCGGTGTTTGCCTTTCAAGCCCTTCACATCTCGAAGGGACTTGCCCGACCCTATGCCATCGTTACCCCCCATCTGGATAACGAAGGCAAGCACATGGGGGCCTACCTCTCAAACGAAGGCACAGGGCCAGCGATCCTCAAGGAAGCCATATTGAATGTGGACGGTAAAGAGTATCGAGGGCTTGGCGATACTGTATGGCCAAAAGTGCTCGAGGATCTGCGCTACGTCAATGTGAACTGCTTCCGATCTGCTTGGCCGGCTGCTGACTCGGTCATCCGGGCAGGTAATGAGACGCCACTGATTACGGTGCGGGAAGACACCAATAATCTGTGTTTCATGTCTATCGTGGATTTTCTTACGAACCACGATGTAAGATTAACGCTCCGATACGAGTCACTGTACGGCGACTCCTTCGAAAGTAAACAGTCTCTGAAAATCTCGGACGAGAGATTGTTCGACGCGGCACGTGTAAGTCGAGCGATCGCGATCAGACATTGAAGTGCTTAACGGCGTTAATCTCAGCTGTCGGAGCCTGCCTAAGCGTTGGAATTCTCTCTGCGGCCCAGGAGGGATCTGTTTCCGATCAATACCGCCGACTCAGACCCGCCTTACTAACGCGGTCAGGCTAATTGACAATCGCGGAAACTGACCTGCCCCCGGAGAAGAGTCGCGGCGCTCATGGACGTACACTAAAACACTCAGCGCTCCCACATGGGTTTGATCACGGTGTTGGTGATCATTCCGTGCAAGGCCACCGCAGCCTCGTGGATCTTGGCGGTGACCTCTTTGATGTCGGCAATACGCACAATTTCAACGTTAGTTTTGAAGGTGCCCCGGGCCGACATGTACGCAAGGAGAACAACGCCGTTTTCGTCTAGCGAAAGCGCATTGTGTGCGTACTTGTTGCGCCCCGCCTGCGCCGCCCTGACTTTCCTAATAACGCTCTCGTAGTCCTTGAGGTGCGGCACCTGATCCACAAGTTGTCCGCACAACGAACTTACGATGTCTATCCGCTGCTGGAAGTTGCTGTGCGCCACCATCGCCAACGCGCGAATGTCGGTTGGCGATTCATAGCCGCCCAGTTTCGAGATCGCGACGGCAGTCGTCGATTCGAGAGAGCCCCACAGGCTCACCATACGGCCTAGTTCGAGCAGGTATTCATCGGGCACTGGCCAGTTAGGGTTGAACTCGCCGCGTTTGGAGATCTTCTGGGTAGTCATGACTGGATTGGATCTTCGCTTTGATGGTTTTGAGAAATCGGACAAGGCCACCGACGTGGTTGACGAGCGGTGCGGCCTCATCGTGATGATGGGTTGACTCGCACCCATAGGCAAATCGGTCGCAGGCGAACCAAGAGTCGGAGTCCAGATGAACGTCACTTATCGCACACAGCAGACGATCTGCAGGAGTCATCTGTCGCACGTCGATTGCTTCAGTCACGCATTGATCTGAGCCATCGTGAGGAGTGGCTTGTGCATGACAAAAACGCGCAGGTACAAAATTACGCTAAATCTAGAGTTGGCGGACACAAAGTAGGGCACTCGCAGTCATCCAGCATAATCAATAAAATCAATAACTTACCAATTGAAGAGCGGCATCGACACCCTAATTTTCGTCCATCAATGTGGACACAATTTAAGTGCACTTCTGTGACGCGACAGAAAATAGGTGCAAAACGGTTGCGGACTCTGCCGTGGACAGAATATGGGTTCAATTCTGCGAACCGAGTCATGTAATCCGTGTGCTGTGCACCGATTCTGACGCGGTCTCCTTGACTCAAAATTTTCGTGACTAGTTTGGAGCGGATTTTCCGAGGACCGTTGGAATCACGGGCGCGTGCCTTGCGTTTTTGGTGCCCACACCAGATACTCCCTCGTAATACAACGCAAGGGGAGTTCAATACAGGATGGCAAAAGCGCCCGTCATAGAGGACCATCAGATTCGTCACGCGAGGAAGGTCGCTGCCATCACCGGCCAATCCAAAGAGCGCGACGTTGCGCTACTGCTTATCGCTTACGGCACAGGCTTGGCACCCAACGAAATCGCCAAGCTGACCGTGGCCGACTACCTCCAGGTGAACGGCGAGATCAAGGCCGATTCGGTGGTCAGAGCCGAGATCGCCTTTAATGGCAAGGCGAGGCCGCTGTTCTTCACAAGTGCGAAGGTTTGCGAGGCCATCGACTCGTATCTCTCACTCCGTGCAGCGACACGCCAAGGCGTGACGAATCAGCGCGCCGCGTATCGCGGGCTCGACCCTCAAAGCCCTCTGTTTCTTGCCGCAGACGGTGCGCCGTTTTCCTTTACCAAGCGTGTCAGCCCCAATGGAGTTGCTAGCTATTCGTGTGAATCGCTGACGGAGATTTACAGGCGCCTGCATCACCAGGCAGGCATCCCAAACGGCAACGCAAGCGCGGCACGCCGCACCTTCGCCGTGCGGCTGCATCGGCAGGGCCGGAGCCTCAAGCTGATACAGGAGCTGATTGGAGTTTCGAGCCTGACGGCCGTTAAAAAGATGGTCGAGAGCGATCCGGTGCGCCTGGCCACAATCGTAAGTGGAGTGATTTGATGGAAGTTAAACAAGCAGGCGCTCAATCTCAGCAGGAGTTCCTTCGAGACGCAATGGGCAAGCTGGGGATGACGCGAGCTGCGTTCGCAAAGCGTATCAGCGTGCCGGACAAAACGCTCGATAAGTGGCTCGCACCTGCCAATACGAGCGACTACCGAGCCATGCCGGACGTGGTTTGGGCATACGTCCGAGAGATCTTGCTTTGGAGTGCAAAAACACCTTGATATACCCCAATGGGGGTATATGGTGAATGCATAGAGCAAGTCCTCAATGCCGGACAAAAGGATCATCGTCATGGAAATCGGAAACCGTTTCAGTGTTGTGGGCGTGAACGATGAACGTGATTTTTGTGAGTGCTGCGGAAAGAAGGGTTTGAAGCGAGTGGTATGGGTCCACGACGCAGAAACAGACGAAGTTAAGCACTTCGGCACGACTTGCGTTCTTTCCCCCTCGAAGGCCTTTGGGGTTGAAACGGAACTCAGAGAGGCGCTCGATCGCTTTAAGGTGCGTGAGCGCGCCATCTTTCACGCCGCGTATGTGGAGTACAAGAAGCGAGGCGGTAGCTACGTGGTGCACCCGACGAAGTCGGGCACCTGGACACCGTCAAATCAGCAACTGTACGCGTGCGCACTCGCGGATGTTCGAACTCGTACAGCGTCATAAACGAACAACGGAAGAACGAAGATGACGATTCCCGAGATCGAGGAGGTTCGGCGAAAGCAAGTCGAACTCGCTGCGCAAATCGAGGCATTGGACGCCCGCAGCAGGCTTGGCTTGGTCTACTTTGTAGCTGCTGAATCTGCACTCGAAGCAGCCAAGGGGAGCTGGCCGCTCGGAAGCACGGTTGACGCGTGTATCCGGCAGTTCCTCCAATTACCCGACGCGATCAGGCTTCGACACCTGACGAAATAGACCACCCGTCGCCGGACGGCATCTGCCCAGCGGCGTCGACTGCGATTCAATTAATCGAAGGAAAAATGATGATTCTTGAAACCTTTGAGCATAAAGGCGCAACTGTCCAGATCCGCCTTTACGACGATGGCGAACGCTTCATAATTCGGGCGACCGATGCCACAGGGAAGCCGCTTAACGGCTACGTTTACTCCATCACCAAGATTGATCAAATTGAAGCGGGCATGGCGGCCAATTTGGACCCTCTGAAGGAACTTGCAAATACCGCACGTTCTGACGTGGAGTCCGATGTATGGCAGCAGTATCTCGACGCAGTAAGTGCTCTCAAAAAATGATCGGAATAAATGGAAGCGGTGAAAAATAGAAAATACGAGGCAGTCCTCGAAGACCTTGAGTGGCTTCTGAAGGATTGGTGGCATGGGAGTCCTGATCAGTTGTCTGCGGGGGATCTGCGCCGCGGCAGCACGACGCTGCATCTACTGCTGGTTCAAGGTTCTTTGGGCAAGGCATGGCGTGAATACGGTTTCCAAAAAGAACCCAAAATCATCGCGCCGGACATTGAAGCGATTGCGACTTCTAGGGAACTGCGTCTTGACTTGGCACCAAGCTGTATCGCAGGCGGAGGCCGGCAACGCGAGATGCTGCTCTCTTTCATGGGAGCGTTCCGGATCGATAATCCTTCTACGGGAATTAAGGCAGATGCCGAAGAGGGCTTTGCAGTCGAGACGTCCAGCATATTGGCCCTTTCACCGAGCACCGACTTATCGCTACTACCTCCCATCGATGGACTGGGCCGACGCGAGGTATCAATGTCGCAATACGTCGGTGCCGTAGGCGCCGTACGGAGGGGGACGAAGTTTTCTCGGAAGCAGGTTCTGGAGTACTTTCGCAACTTTGCCGGAGGAGCACATTACGAATCTTCGGACCCGTCCCCGAATCGAGTGCCTAGTTTCGACCAGGCGCGTCTGGCCGAGCTTGACAAGCACGTTCAGGCGGACATTCGCGGCGGACTGAGCTTCGAGCTGCTCTCAATCGGCCAAGCGGTCGCAACAGCACCGGACGTATCGCGATTGATTGAAGCAATGAAAGCCCGGTAGCCGCTCGCGAGCTTCGCGCGATGGCGCATTAACACGACGGAAAACTAGAAAATCGGAGAGCCAGCAATGAGCGGCACGGACATTTTGAACGAGCAGGAAGCGGAGCAGGTAGCTGCAAGCTTTGCAGCTGAGCACAGTGTTGATCGCGAGAAAGCGCAGACGTACGCGAGGAAGTGGTTCGGCATGGGCAATGACTACCCGGAGAGAAAAGAAGACGCATTGGTGAGAGCACTCCGGCGCCATTTTGGGCTGCTGTAGAAGTGAGGGGAAAATCGGGGTTACGGAATGATTGTATGCAGAAGAACACGGGAACTGAAGGATGACGGCGCGTGGGAGCTTGAGTACCGCGAGCGGAAACAGAAGCCGGTGATCGTCATCTTGGATCCAAGGCGCGTATTCGAAGCGATCGAACAGGACTTCAAGCCGAACCCAGAAAGACTTTGCGACGTCTTACAGATTCCCGATACTCTCGATTTTTCGTTGCCGTGGGTCCAAGACGGCGATCCTATTTTCTTCCAGCAAGGACGCCACCGGACGGCCGCACTTGCCAAGCTGGGATTCCACGCGTACCCAGTCGTGACCCGGGATGAAGATGCCCAAGCGCTAATCCGAAAGTTTGGTGCACCGATTGCGGAAGCGCGAAAACACTTTGATTGGGCGAAACTGACGGAGTATCCCACCATCGACCGGGTGGTTACCGAAGCACAGGCACGGGCGAGCGGATTCACGCGCGAAATTATCGCTACCTCATTGGGCAGCGACTTACACCTGCTGATCCAGCCCCATGTCGAGCTTGACCGTGAGTTTGAGGCGTTCGACCGCAATGCCCATGAGGTGATTTGTGTGAATGGATGGCTCGGCACCTTTGAAGACATCTAACCGAACAGGAAAGGGAAAAGGAAGCCATGAGCACCTTTCACGAAGAAGCCGCGATGACGCGCGGCGCTGCGAATCCAAACTGGACGGTTGAGTTTAAGGACAACTGGACCGGCGAGACGTTCGCGGTCGATGTTCTCGCGTTTGACCGGCAGCAGGCAATAAGCAAGGCATCCGACCGGATCAACGTCGCGGACTTCTCGAAGCCTGCACCGTCGCTCACGTTTGTCAGCGTAAAGCAGCACTAAGACCAACGGAAAAGGGCAAATGTCGCTGATCGAAGACATTCAAGCGAGTGCAATTTCGGAGGCCGGTGACGTCTCTGCATTGCTTAGAAAATGTAAGTTGCTGGCTGCTCGCCTAGACAATCGAGAATTCGCCTCTTGGGTAGATCGTGAACTCAGCGGATACCCGGAAGGCGCAGCTCTCCCCTCGTATCGAGTTGTCGGCGTGCGCTCTTACGGGCATTTTGTAGGGCCTTTTGGGATGAAAGCCAATGGACTTCAAATCCCCGTCTCAGTGTTGCCGGAACAGCTGAAAGAGTCTTACCGCACTGCCCGTCTTGACCAGGCGATCAGCACCTATCAGAACCTTTTAGGAGGTGACTCTGGAGGCTCAGCGAGGATTGCCTGGCCAACAGAGCTGGCTATTCATTGTGCGTCCAAATTGACACCCAACATGCAGTGCGTTGAGGCATGGATTGAGATCCCTCTGGGAGCGATTCATCGACTCGTGAGTGAGGTTAAGACGGCCATACTGGGATTCGCGATTGACATTCAACGGGAGGCCCCAAACGCAGGAGATTCTCCCGTTGGCGGGCCAAAGCTGATATCGGAGGAACGTGTGACGCAGATCTTCAATACGAATATAGCCGGAAATGTCGGCAATGTCGCAAACGCCAACACTACCGTCGAGCAATCTGCCACGGTTGTCGGGCAGGCGGGTGACTGGACGAGTTTGAAGACATATTTGGAATCTCTTGGCATTAGCAATACTGAAACAATAGCCCTGAAGGAGGACTTGGACGCACATGTGGGACAAGATCCAGCAACCCTCAAAACTAAGTTGGGTACTTGGGTTGGAGGCCTCGTTGGCAAGGTGATGTCAAGCGGCGCCGGTGTTGCCGTGGACGCGGCGGCAAGTGGAATTGCAAAGGCCATCGCGAGCTACCTCGGTATCCCCCTCTCATAGGAAAAAAGGCCGATGACCGATTTCGATAAGTCAATCCCGTCGTCGCGGCGTATCTTCCGCCGTCGCCTCAGTGCAGCGAGAATCGCTGAGGTTGGCTTTGGATGGCTAGCCAAAGGCACGATGATCGTCGCGGCGGTTGTCGTCGTCGTCCTATCTGGCGGAACGGGATTGGCGGACTTACCATCGACACGTCGGCAGTGGTTGGCGGTCGCAGCCATCATTCTTTTGGTGTTTGCCGGCGTCGTTGCATACCACTACACCTTCGCAGTACCGTCTCCAAAACAGTAGGAAAAAGCGCGATGAAGGACGTCAAACCGCTCAGGGACGGCAAGTACACGGCCAGGTGCAAGCAGGCGACGATGCTGGCCGCTGTAGCGGCCGGTCACTCGCATGTCTTCCCGATGGCCGATCTGATCGTTGCGAACGGATGGGCGCGGTTCTACAAGGGAGGCAAAGAGGTTTGGTCTTGCAACCCGACGTATGCCGCTGTGCATTTCGAAGTTCATCAAGCATAGGAAAAAGCGATGTCGTTAAAGGAACGTCTGAGTGACCTATCCGGGGCAGTCGCAAGCGCTATGGTTTATGCGCACGACGAGTATCCGGAATGGAGGTCCTACGAGGCCCATCGAGAGGATCTCTATGACCTATGGGCCGAAATTCGCCCAAAGCTCAAGCGTGACCTAGAAAGGGCAGAGTATGTTGACCGCATGCTGCGCGAGATGATTGGTGCGTTTGATGCAGGTGAAAAGGAGCGTGGTCGCAAACTAGCCTGCGACCTCTATAACTTCGACATCGAGAAGCTGAGGTAGGAAAAATCAGAGAATGACTCAGCACCTCGTAATGGTCCCGGTCGATTTGCATCAGGAGCTCGAAGCGGCAGCGTTGCGCTACGCCGCGATGAGCCCGTCCGACTTCGAGGGCGACAAGCTGCGTGTCTGCGTGAGCACACTCCGCAACCTGGGCATGATCGGGACTGACACTTGGGCGCGGGTTCCCGCCGGCGGTGCAGTCCTCGTTATCCGGCAAGACGACGGGGAACAGCGAGCACGAGTTCTCCTGCCGTGGCAACCGTCTAACGACTAGGAAACACGATGGCATCGAAGAACCAGCGTTCTATCCGCGTCGTCGGTGAGCGGATAGTTGATCGCCCGACGAGCGAGGTCGCGGAAAGGATAGAGGAACTTGCGCAGGAGCTGCGCCGAGCGACTGATCCTCTGCATGTGCGGCAATTGGCTCACAGCATCATGACCCTCGCAGCGGACATCGCTGTGACCGCCACGAACTAACAGGAAAAAGGGGGTAAGACGATGCCGGAATGGAAACAAAAAGTGAAGTTGATTCCTGGTGAATCATTGAAGCTTGAGCGGTCCTACATGAAGGGACCGTTACAGGAAACGGATGTCGAGCTGTATGAAATTGTCAATGAGAGAAACGAGGTGACGGGGAAGGTGGAAGTCACCGATCACACGGCGATCAAGGGCTTTAGGCGAACCATCAGCGTTCTCCAGACCGACGCTGCTGGGAACACCGTCATCCGCGAGTCCTGGAATCCATGACGCCAAGGGAAACTGCTGATGAGCTTCTTCGAACTGAGTACTGCGGGTGCGATGCTGGCGAAGGCGAAACGGGAACTCGAAAGACTTGAGGCGGAGGAATCGATTGACCACGTTTATAACCTCTTCACCACGGCTTACCACGTAACCGATTACCTCAAGCCGGTATTGTCCGATGCAGACCATCGAGCGGTGCTGAATGACGCTGTGATTAAGCACTGTGCCGACGTGTGCAACAAGGCGAAGCACATGACACTTACGCGTGGCAGACCGGATCCGTCGACCTACGAAATATCGGGGGCAATTGGAGGCTCGGCACTCAACAGTGTTGCGCTGAACGCTTCGGGAGGACGGTGGGTGCGCTGGGACGACGGCACAGAATTGGACGTCGTCGAACTTGCGAAATCAGTGATCGCACGACTTGAGCAGATTTTCGCGCAGCATGCTATCGCGACGAACGCCTAGGAAAAAGACACGCACAATGACTATCCACGCTTGCAAAAATCTGCTCGTCCGTGCGGCAATGGTCGGCCTTATGTCGTTCGCCACAAGTTCTTCCTACGGTCGGAGTCCCACGGCTATAGACAGAGCGTTTTGCGATCGCTACGCCGCGATTATGCAGCAAGCTCTGGTGGTGGAGCGTCGGGGCGATCCGGCCGAGATTTCTAGCTTTCGACAGTCTGTGATTCGTGACCCGCAGGCGTACTTGATTACACCTGGCTTAGGCGACACAGCTCACACGCCGCCGTGGATTACTGACGTGACGGACGAGTCTCGTATGCATTGTCTCGATGGGGTAAAGCGAGATATGTGGGCAAACCTGCCGGGTGATCCAGATGCCCCGAGGTTGTTAAATACTCCCGAAAATCACGTCGGATCCATCACTCGGCTACCGCCGAAGCAGCCGAACCAATGACCTTCGCAACGCCGGAAAACGAATATGACCTCAGTGGAGAATGCCTCGCAGCGGGACGATGACGAGCGCACTACTGCAACCGGATTGGCGCGCTATGCCCACGAGTACATCGAAGCGGCGCGACTCGTTGACACCCACCTTGGCCAGAAGCCCGGATTCGAATTTGTCTCGCCAACACCTGCGTACTTCCTTGCGGCGCATGGCATCGAGCTCACGCTCAAAGCGTATCTTCGATATTCCGGCATAGGTGTTCGGGACCTTTCCAGGCGGTTTGGACATGATTTGCATGCGTGCTACCGGAAGGCAAAGGAACTCCGCCTTCTAGACCACTTCACGGAGGACGAACGCGATACGTTGGCTCTAACCATGCTTGTCGAGCTCAATCGCGACCACGGTCTGAGGTACATCAAGACTGGGGCCAAACAATTTCCGTCGTGGGCAATTGTCGAACCATTTGCAGTGAGGTTGCATCAAGCTATCGCCCCAATCGTCGGGTATCACTCGTTCACGGTACGCTTCGGCGACTATCAATGAATGAATCGCAACGTCACGGAAAAATCGATTGATATGAAGAGAAGCATGACATGAGTTACGACGAGGCTGACGCGCGGCGCGATGCGATGTACGACGCAATGTACGACGAGATGTATGACGCGATCTCGAATGAGATTCGGGAAGATGCGATAGGCGAATTTTCTTCAGACCGATTGAGATCGTATTACGTCCAGAATCCCCGTCTCATGCGGCCAGCGTGGTACCGCTTCCAGCAAGGGATGCAGCTGGTCTCCAACCAGCACTATGAGGCCGCGACGATCTTCTTTGCGAGTTCGATGGAGTTGTTCTTTCGGTTTACCTTACTTCGGCCGGTTGTGTATGGTTTGATCCACCATGAGCGTCTCGCGGACGCCGTAAGCAAGAGCGTGCTTGACGGCAATACGGGCTTCACGAAGTACACGACGCTGTTGGGACACATCTATGCTCAACTGCTCGGCGTTGAATTGAAGAAGCTGGCAGTCGGTAACACCGACGCAAACTTGATAAAGAAGTGTAATGAGCTACAAGACAGGCGAAATGTCTTGGTTCACCACGGAGAGACGAGTGGGCGGACGGAAGCACTCTACGCACAAGCCGTGGCTAGGGCGGTTTTGAATCAAGTAGTGAAGCCAATGTTGGTGGCTCTTGGTCTCGGCCTTAGTGGCGATGGAGACATCGGACCGTTTACGACGAAGTCGGCCGAATGAGCGGGAAGAACACGCGCTATTTAGGCAGTAGGAACAACGGAAAAACGCGATGTGTGAAAAGATGATGATTACGGACAAGTGCGGCCGTCAGATAGAGCTTAGGTGGAACGAGGACGCTCTTAAATGCACCGCGTGGCATGACAGTGCACTTTTAGGTATGTTTGAATTCATCCCTCTCGATGAGGGCCTTACCCAACCTGCCTCATTGCTGGTGACGTACTGTCACCTAGAGGATGTGCCCAGCTTCAAGAGGTGTGGGATTGGGCGAAAAATAATCGAGTTCGTGATCGAGTGTGGTCACGACGTCACGATGCGGCAGCATGACGGCATCGTCCGACAGGACACGTCTCATCTCACAGGTGACGCGCCCGGATTTGCAGACGCTTTGGAGAGAGACGGGGTGATTCGACGGCTCCCAGCGTCTTGTGGGCTCGATTGCGATGAATAGGAAAACACTTTCTTTGTTCACAGGAAGCCACGATGTCCAAGAAGCAGGCGCGGTCGCCCGAATCGTACGAAAACGAGGAAATGGCACTCGCGCTAGTGCCGGCGGTGCTGTCCGCGTGCGGGTTCACGTCCGTGATCATTCGCAAGCGTGGCCAAGTTAAGCTGGTTGACGCAATCACGGCCACAGGCGGGGCAGTATGTTTTTGGCTAAAGCAAGGCTGGACCGGCGAGCAGAAATACTCTGCTGTCCAATTCGGCCTTTTCGTCGGCGAGGACGACGAGGACATCCCCGATGAGCGTTTCTTGCAATATGTGGATACACGCGTTGCCCGTGTGAAAGTTCGGGGCGCCACGCACGCGCTCTTCATCCATATGGCCGGCGAGTTGATACGGAACTGGGTCGCACTCAAGATCGATGACGTGTCTGTTGCATATCATCAGCAGATGGCGGGATGGCCGCAGCGAGCCCGCAATACGAAGTCTGCCACGCTATGGTTTGAGGACGAACGCACCGTCGAGGGGGCCGACTGCGTGCAAGCGGTAAGTGAAGTAGAGATCAGTCTTTCTGCACTCGCTGCTCCATTCAGTGCTGCAGGCGAAGAGCCTGTGGAGAAGGATGCCGATGCTGGTCCTGCGTCAAAGAAGATGACGACCGAAATAGAGCGACGCATGCGGCAAGCCGCGTTTAGGCAACGACTCGGAAGCTACTTCGGCTGGCGCTGCGCGGTGTCGGGGATTACGGTTAGGGCCGCACTTGAAGCAGCGCACTTACCCGGAAGGAACTGGCGGTTCGACAGCCGGATTTCTGACGGAATCCTACTGCGCGCCGATTTGCATCGAATGCTTGACGCTGGCATCGCTCGAATCGAGGGCGATCGGTTTATGCTCGACGCGGCAGCGCGGATCGGTGACTACGCTAGGTTGCATGGCGTGCCATTACAACTGAAAGCGACCGCCAACAAATAGACCGGAAAAGGACCAGTACTATGAACGCCTACATACGAGAACTCCGTCGTAAGGAGCTTCTCGCTCACTTCAACGAGCGATTCGCGGATGACCTGAAGAATGCGCGCGAGCGCTGCTCTTATGTTCATGTATCGGAGGATATGAAAGAGGGGGCACGCGGCAAGCTGACTGCGACTGTGACACTCACTTGGGCCGTTGGCGAGGAGGTGCGCCACAGCAGAGCACTCTACGAGTATCGGCTCCAGTCCGCATCGGTGCCGCGGGAAGGGTGGTATTGCTACCACGACTGGCGCGACTGACTAGTAGACAGGATAGGCGAGAATGATACAAATCAGCGAGCGAGACTTCAAACGGCTTCTGGACGCGAGAAACGCTTTAGCCGAGGTACTTGACACTCTGATCAACGCACCAGACGTTGGAACCCCTGATTTGGCCCTGCGCTCCGAAGTGCTTAAACACGCCAGTGCTGTCCTTGCCGAGTACGGGACTCACCAAGCCTTCGTGCTCGAGCAAACCTAGCGGAAAACATGCCGACTACAACAGGTTTTTTTGTCGATTGGAACGGCGACACCCGCCGTGTGGAATCGCCGGGTGAAGGGCTTACATGTAACGTGGTTACGCGATCTGGGTACACCGGTGTTGACGTCATCGATGCCGGAGGCTTCGTTTGCCACGAAGCAACTCACTTCGCCACGCTGACTGACGTGGAAGCTGCTGGCGTGTCGGTCAACCTCTTATAGATCGGGAAAACGAAAACAATGGCTCATCCATTCCAGCGTGACAATATCCGCGATTTTGTGGTCCCCGTCATATCAGCTATACCTGACGGAGACGGATTCCGCATGGATGCATTCCTAGGGACGGCGTTCAACGTCGGCTCCGGCGGAGCATTGCTAACCGCTCGGCACGTCATTGAAGGTCGCGACAAAGAAACCATCATGGTCCTTTATGTGGATGCAAACAACGAATGGAGCGGCCAAATTGTCAGAGAGCGAGAACTTTGCCCTACTGCGGACGTAGCGGTGATGAAAATCGAAGGTCGATGGATGAGCATTTTTGAGTGCGACGGATCTTGGCAAGGCGCGTCGATGCACTACGATTGCTGGGGGTACCCTGACGATGCACGATTCGACCCCGGAGCGCATCAGAGGCCGGATCTTGTCTACACCACTGGATATGTTCGACGACACTATTCGTACGCCATCCCTACAGTGAAAGGCAGTCAATTCTTCGAGATTAGCGAAGTAGCTGGCTCTGGTTGTTCAGGTGCCCCGATCGTTCATAAAACAAAACGTATGTCGCGTGGCCCCGTTAGCAAATGGGCACTTGTAGGGATCTATTCCGTTGAGCGGTGCACTGAAGTCCACGTTGGCGGTGTCCTTATCACGCGCGAGATCCCATACGGTGTTCGAGAGGAGGCCTTCCGTGACTGGGCACCCCAAATTTTGGGCCGCACGATCATGGAAGAATCTCGCACTTAGAAAATCGGAAAATTAGAAAATCTTGGAGGGGATCAAGTATGACGGGCGGAATTGCGAATACAGTCTATGCGAACCAACAGACCATGCCAGCTGGTATCAGAAGAACTCGCAAGGTGTCACACGCTATCGACGCTGTCGTGAACGTTATATCTGGCGAATGGCTGCTTAGTTGGGCTGGGTTGTCCAACGGAGGTAGCGTCATCATTCTTCGAGCCCTGTTCGTTGCCGCGTGGGTATTGTTCCTGATAATCCCTTTGAGCTGTGGTTTGAAGGACATGTTGGATCAAACGAGAGGCTGGTCGTTTGATTGGCCTCATTTGGTTGAGTTCGTAACCAACCGCATGACGCTCGTGGCTGTCGTTTTTGGTTCAGTGTATACCGCCCTATACGCAAGATTTTCCGCTCAGTGGCGATATTTAGCGGACGTTTACAATAAGATCAAAGAGGCTGAAGTTAAGTACTCATCACAGGAAGAGGCCGCTGGGAAGATCGCCGAGTGGAAGGCTGGATTTGCTGAAGATGCAGAAGAGTTGCATCTCGCGACGAAGAAGATTTTCGCGCAAGTTATCAAGACGTGGTTGGCCGATGAGCTGGTAGCGATAGCCTTCAAGAAGCACACGACTGGCGGCTCCCCGCGTTACGAAAATCTGCTGAACAAAGTTAGTTGGGCAGTGCATCCCGATGCCGATAACCGACGTCCCGCAACGTTCAACTGATAGCACGCCACCAACCATCGGGAAACACGATGCAAGCGTTGGCCTTGCAGATAAATCAGAGCCGTAATCTGAGCAGAGCACCGCTGCATCTCTTCATCGCAGCACCGAACGCATTCACGTTTTTATTGGGACAACGACAACCAAGTCTTGGCAAGACGACCCTGTACGAATTCGATTTCGAAGGTGCACATGGTGGCGGTTACAAGACATCCCTTTCGCTTCCCGTCTGAGGCCTAGATACTACTTATAGAAGCGAGTCGCCCGCCCCTAAGTGCGTTAGTGGCAAACACGCCGGAGCCTTAATATTTGAGCGCGGTTTTGAAGATGTCGGGCAAGGTAAATTAATTGGTATTTTCTTGCAGACTAAGGCGGCCGATGAGGAGCACCGCAGATGGATTCACCCCCTAGAAGACCACGCAGTCCGTGGAAGACTCGCTACTTTATTGATACCGAATTCACCGATTTCAGTCTTGAAAGCCGTCAGCTAATCAGCATTGCCATTGTGGGTGAAGACGGGCGCGAGTTTTATGGCGAATGCATGGACTTTGACAGATCCCTTTGTACGAACTTTGTGAACGAAATCGTGCTCCCTCAACTCGGGCGCATCCCTGGTCGATCAATGCCTTCCGCAAGGTTGCGCGAGGAACTTATTGCGTGGCTGCAAGAGACGCCGCTACGGCCGCAGCCCGTGCTCAGTTATGATTCCGATTGCGACTACCAGTTATTGGTTGGCCTGCTCGGAAAATCCTTGCCGCGCGGATGGCGGCACCAGAACGTGTTTCTCAAAATTGATCCTGAACGTTTCACTCAGTACATTTTTGCACATGGCGGCGAGCACCACGCACTTCAGGATGCCCGGGCGAATGCTTTTGCCTTCACCTAGTTTCCAAACAGGAACTGCGCGCAAGGCGTAATCTCGTCGGCCGAAGGGAAAGAGGGCGGCATACGACGCCGCCCAAAACTCCTGATCTTCACGTCAGCCTACGGTTTGCGCCACTTGTCTGGGCCACCTTTGCTCGTGTGGCGTACGCGTTCGACAAGCGGTGGCGTCCCCTGATTTAACTCTGTAGCACGCTCAATCGCTTCGCGCTGCGTCGGCAAAACGTCGCTGGCGCGCTGCGAGTTTGGACGGCGCACAGCATAGTCCCCCTCGGGACGACGCTCGACGAAGATTTTTTTTGTCATACTCAGCTCCATGTCAATCGATCAAGCTGGAGGAGGAAATCCCCCTCCAGGCGGTTCTACGCTGTTTTCACACCGTTACTTCGGTTGCGCATTACGCAGCACAATGCGAAACGGTTGGCCATTAGCGCGTCTGATAACGCGTCCTTTGACCGTGATGGTCATCCGATAGATGACCTGTTCTTCGCTGTTGCTAGTCGCCATATGTGGCTCCCAAATCAGCGATCTCAGCATGGAACTTGATGTTGACAGTGCTGCCTAATAGACATACCATCGCTGCTCTCACACAGTTTTTACATCAAGACGCGCCACTCATGAGATCGTTGAGTGGTATGTTTTCGAATATCGTTTTGCTTCGAGGCCTTCAGCGCACTAACGCTCAGGGCCTTTTTTATTCGCCGTCGAAATCCAGCGTCAGTTGCCTGATGGACGGGAATCCCATTTTCGAAAGCAGGTAGTCCGCGAAAGCGTCCGCCTGCCATTCCGCATCCTCCCCTTGGGAAGGTGCCGCACTTTTCTCGTTGTGCAGCACCGCCTTGTGCCCAAGCATCAAATGCCCGATCTCATGACAAATAGTGCTGATCGCCGCCTCGTCGCCGCGGCATGCCTTGATGTACGTGCTCTCGGGAAGAAGGATCGTAAATGTCCCCGGCTCGCAAATTGCATCCGTGAACAGCAACCACTCGCTGTCCGCGATCGGATCGACGCAAATTGAACGCAGCGCTAACGACTCGATGAACTCAGCGAAGCGAAGCCGTGTCTTGCCGCTGACATGGAACAGTCGGCAGAACGTCTTCGCACTGTCAACGATCTCGACCGCAGATCGGTGTACCACTCGGTTACCTCGCATCACATAAGGTCGTTTCTCAGCGCCCTGCGTCATTATTCTTTTTTCCGCTTGTTGATCTTATCGAGCAACTGGGCAATCTGCTTCAGCTCCTCGGCCGTAAAACTCGACTTCGCAAAGCCCGCCACCAGCATTTGCTGCTGAAGGGGAAGGCCGTCCACCGGAACTGCCTCATTCGACACCACGGCAAGCTCGTCCAAATCGGCGATCGGGTGTCCTTTCTGCTCGAAAAACAATCCAATTTTCTCGACCCACTGCGCGTTCACCTTCTTGCGCCCCGTCTCCATAGCGCTAAGAAAGGACGCCGTAGTCCCCAGATCTGCCGCCATCGACAGCAGCGTCTGCCCAATATCGACCCGCGCCTTCCGCACAGCCTTGCCAAATGCGGTGAGTGCCATTTTTTCCCCCGATGCCAAAATAATCTTGCTTCAGTCTAGCAAAGATCAAAGCAATACAGCAATCGATTTCGAGAAAAAATAAACCAAATGGGTTGAATATTTTTGCCACATCCGTAGGTGTTCGATGACCAATTGTGCCTGAGTCGGTAGTACTATGCACAGGTTATCCACAGATGGCATCGAATATGGTGCCAAATATGGCACCTCTACATGACTCCTAATCAACAACTGGAATTCTTGCAGGCCGCGAGCAACGAAGAGATTGCGAAATTTCTAGCGATGCGAGTGCGCGGCGAGCGGAGCCGAAGCGGGCGGTCTCAAGCGGCCTTCGCAGAAAAGGCCGGCATTTCCCTGAGAACCTACAAGCGCTTCGAACTGAGCGGAACGGGAAGCATCGACACGCTGGTCCGGATAATGATGGCACTTGACCATGCGCGTGGTTTCTTCACGCTGTTCCCGCATCCTAAACCCGCATCCGCCCCCAGCTTGATCGAACGCCTCAAGATGAACGGCACTAACCTGGCGACAGAAATCCGAGAGTAGGTGGCGTCGAAAATGCGGGAAGCCCGCACCTTGTCATCGACAGCGCAACAGGGCGGTTCGTCATCAGACCGCACTTTCAGGGGAACACTAGCGCCCCGAAGCTGAAATTGCATTGATGATTAGTGCCATAAGCATCAGTGCCGATTTTGCTCAATATATCTGACACCAACGCAAGGTCCAAACGCTATCCTTTTGCAAATCAATGCCCTAGCGGCGTTCTGCGCGGCCCCCTTGGTTAGCCGGGTAGGGCGTCCACGTGCGACGATCCATTGAATCCAGCACGAGTTGGGGGGAAGCATCCTCGCAAGACAGGTAACCCGCGCAAGACCATGCAGCACGTCAAACCCCGCTCATCCGACGTGACGGACGTCGCCTTCATCAGCACCGAGGGGCGCCCCGGCCCATCCCCGGCCGCCCGAGAGCACCTCGGCCTCGAGCACTTCGCGTTGTTCCGGGGCTATCTGGAAAGATTGCCGCTCGAGCGTCTGGCCGACCAGTACCTGGAGACCGGCCTCGATCTGCGCCGGGCCCGAACGACGCTGCGTTGGATACGTGAGCAATTGGTCACCGCCGCACGCCGCGAACGGGACTACACGGGAGCATGGGTGCTCGGCATCGCACCAGAAGTGCTCATCGGCTCGTCTTTGATGTCCGGTGACGCGGCATCCGCGAGCAGCATACCCACGTTGGAA
Organism: Pandoraea sp. NPDC087047; assembly: GCF_044745225.1. Lineage (NCBI taxonomy): Bacteria > Pseudomonadati > Pseudomonadota > Betaproteobacteria > Burkholderiales > Burkholderiaceae > Pandoraea > Pandoraea sp. NPDC087047. Next base: position 235,348 of record NZ_JBIUZU010000001.1, on the reverse strand, counting down.
GCCTTTGCCGAAGCCTACGATCCGTATGAGTGCTTTACTCAAAAGGAGCTGCTTGCGCTCTTTCAAGAAGCGCACCCAGAGGCGCGCTCCGATCGGCGGCAAGTGCGCAACGATCGGATTCGGGCTCGACAGTTGCGGGCCTTGGCCCGGCTGCAGCAGTTGCTGGCCGTCAAGCCGCAAGTGCATCATCACGTGCGCGGCTGGTTCCATCAGGCCATTGCCGGTCGGCTTGAGACCGTTGGCATCCTCACGTTGCTGGATCTGATTGCCTTTATCCGTACTCACGGACCGAGTTGGCATGCCCGCGTACACCGATTGGGACCGGTCGCAGCCACTCGCCTGCAGCGATGGTTAGACGCGCATGAGGGCTCGCTAGGACAGGGCGTACCTGCTCATGCCTTGGTGCCGCGCCGCGCTGCGGGGCTTGACGTGCAGCGTTTGTTACGACCGCAACTGGGCGGTATCGCGCCACTTGAGTTCCTGAGCGTCCCGATGGGGTTGGACGGACAAGATGGCCACAATCGCTTGATAGGCAGCACTTGTCGGCTCATGGTCGCACACGATCTCGGCGCCGTGCAGGCCTGGCTCGCCACGCTGCACCCGATCGGCGGCAATACATGGCGCTCTTATCGCAGTCACGCCGAACGCTTTTTGAACTGGGCTTGGTTCGAGCGGGGCAAAGCACTGTCCGATGTGGACGTGCAGGATGGCGCGGCCTACCGGGAGTTTCTCGCCTCGCCCGCGCCACACTGGATTGCATCACGACACCTGCCTCGCTATAGCGCCACTTGGCGCCCCTTCGCGCGGGCACTCGCGCCGGCGAGCATCCGCCTGTCGATGACGGTGTTGCAGCGCCTCTTCAACTGGCTTATGGCGGTGCAGTATCTGCGCTACAACCCCTGGCTGCTCATCGCCAAACCGAAACCGGGACACCCGCATCGTGGCGCTAATCGCGGCCGCAGTCTCTCGCAGGGCGATTGGGGTTTGCTCAAAGACTACCTAGATCGCCTGAACCCCGTCGACCCGATAGCGCAACGCCGTCAATTCGTGCTGCGCTTTGCCTACGCCACGGGCCTGCGGTTGTCTGAACTTGCCAGTGCAAGAGTAGGGGACTTGTCATGCGAGAACCTCGACGGGCTAGGTATGCGATGGCGTCTGGTTGTCACGGGCAAGGGCGAGCATACGCGGGTGGTCGAGTTGGCCACGACTCTGGTGCAGATGCTGCAACGCTATCTTGCGCAGCGTGGTATGGGGGACGTGGTAGACCACATCGATCCGGATGTCCCGCTCATCGGCCGCTTGGGCGTGGATGCGCAGCGCCATCCGCATCAGCCCCTGTCGCCCAATGGACTCGCCCATATGCTTCGCCAAACGCTCGCTGAGGCGGCAAGCGTTTATGAAACGGACAATCCCGGGGCAGCCCACCAAATCCGCCAGGCCACCCCCCACTGGTTGCGGCACACCTTTGGCACACACGCCGTAGCGCGGGGTGCTGCGCTCGACGTGGTGAAAGATCAAATGGGGCACGCGAGCCTGGCCACCACTTCACAATACTTACACCCCGAGAGGCGCAAGCGGGCCGAGGACATGGACAAGGCGTTTGGCGAACACCTGTAGCCCACATTCGCGGCTTGCTGGACGGCACAACCGCGCGCCGGACTTGACCTTGCGCGAGTTACGACCTATCGATATAGGAGGCGGATCATAACGATCCGGAAGGAGACGTATACGAGCGCCAACATGAAAATACAAACGGGCTCTGCCGTAGGCGCGACAGAACCCGCTGATTACCACTAGCACACCCCCTTGATCGGTGGGGCACTCGCTTTGAACATAGGTCGCGTAAGCAGCCATGTCAAGGCTGGACTGGTGCGTCTCGCTTTCTTCACTTAGGAAGCGCTGTGGTACTGCCTTCATGAGGCGTGCGTCTTTCCACTGAGCGTGGGAGACTCGCCATGACCAGCATTTCCTCACGTCCCGCATCCAACGCACGCCCAGGGACTCGCATGCGCGCGGCACTAGCCGACGCGTACGACAAGCGCGGGCATCGTAAAGCCAACCTCTTCTACGCCTACAGTCCAAAATCGGATCGCGACTGGGTCCTCAGTGGAAAACTGGAATTGGCCCACTTTGTAGTCGCTGAGTCGACACCGGACATCGTTGCAGTGAACTACGCGCCAGCGCCACGTCAATTGCCGGCTGACGTGCACAGTTCATCATTCACTTGGTGCGCGGAAGTGCTCCGACGCGATGGGACCTGGGAGTGGCGTTGCCTGGGGGATGTTACCGACCCGGCAAGGGAGCAAGCCTGCGTACGACTTGCCCAAGCATGTGAGGCCGAGCACTGTCGCCTGAGTGAGCACGACTTGCATGCCAACAGCGCACATCTTCAGAACTGGTTACGCATTATTCACTGGCTTGCGCTATACCGCGGCATGCCGTTGACGCAGGAATCTATGGCCGTAGGGGCGCTCCTCGACGCAGGGCAGGGCACCTCGCTAATGGATATCGCACGGTTGGACCCGATTGGCAAAGGTGACGCCTATATCGCCGCGGCGTTTCGACTCGTTCAGACCGGATGCATCGCGATCGCATTGGCCAACAAGCCGCTTTCGCTGCGCACCGAAATTTTGCGAGCGGGAGAGCCGTCGTGAGCCGGCCACTAACTGCTCGGACCCTCCCATGGGAGTGGCGCAACGTCGAAGACTGGCGACGTGTGGACGCCAGTCAACTCGCTGAGCCTGTGCGAGAGCGCTTCGAGCGTTTGTCAGCCGGCATCGCGGTGTATGTGGAAACTGGTCACCTTACTCGTGCGGCAAAAATTGCTCAGGTGTCTCGCAGCGTATTGATAAGGCAACTCAATCGATGCGTAACGCTCGCAGATGACGGGCGGCTGTATGGCTGGGCAGGATTACTTCACGGGATGCGAACATGCGACTATCGACGAAAAAAATCGCCGCCGAATCGCAATGACAGGAACGGGCACGCCGGCGCATTCACACAGTTTCTCACTGAGCATCCTGAGATTCAGGACAAGCTCGATGCGCTCATTCTTGGGCGTCGTATTTCTGGGGAAGTCGCCGAGGCTAGGGTATCTGCAAAAACAGCCTGGTCAAGACTCTGCAGTTGGTGTTTCGACGCTGGCGTCGACCAGCAGAGCTACCCGTTGAACACGAAAAGCCAAGGGCGCAGATCTGTGGCACGCTACATCGCTGAGCTTGTCCAGCGCTCGCCGCACGGCGCAGTCGACACCCGCTTTGGCGAGAATGCCGCTTACAAACTGCGCTTTGGTACCGCCCGTCGCTCACCGATTTGTGCGATGGCGCCCTTTGACATCGGACAGTGTGATGCGCACAAGATTGATTGCATCGGCACGCTAGAGATTACGGGCCCGGTAGGACCCCAGTTTGTGCCCATCGAACGGCTGTGGCTCATCGCGTATCTGGACAGCTACTCACGATGCGTGTTGGGCTACTCAGTGGGCATTACCACGCAGCCGTCCGCCCAAACGATAGAAGCGGCATTTGTGGCGGCTAACGTTCCATGGCAGCCGATGGAAGCATCCATATTGGGCATAAAGTATGCCCAAGGTGCTGGATTTCCCTCGGGCCTCATCCCTGAGTTGGCCCAGTGCAGCCCCTGTGTGCTTAATCTAGACAATGCTATGCAGCACTACAGCCACGTTATCGCGGAGCATCTGCGTCGTCGGCTCGGCTGCATCATCGCGTATGGGGGACTGGCCGATTGGGGGCACAACGCGTTGCTTGAGCGCTGGTTCAAAACGTTGGAAACGCGAGGCTTCCAGCGCCTGCCGTCAACCACCGGATCGCATCCGGGCGACCCCCGTGCACGTGATCCGGCGCGTACCGCGAGCCGACTGGGGATCACTTACCAGCAATTGCTCTATCTCGCGGACGTATTGTGTGCCAATTACAACGCCACTCCTCATCGGGCGCTCGGAGGGCAATCACCGCTAGATGTACTTCGTGCCTTCGCTCAACGCAAATTCGATGGTCCCTTGCTGCCCGCCTTGCCCGCACCATCGTGGAATTCACCCGCACTGGGTGTAGAAATTGTCACGCCCGTCGTACATGGCTCGATACGGCTGGGCCGGCGTCCCTATGTCGAATTTGGTGGCGCACGATACAGCAACGCCTACCTGCAAAGCGCGTGGCATCTCATCGGCAAGCGGATTGTGGTACATGTGCCGCGCGATGCACGCACCTGCGACGCGTATCTAAGCAATGGCTTTGCTCTTGGTGAATTGACGATACTGCACTCAGGGTGGGGGAGATATGCACACACGCTGGAGATGCGAAGGAAAATCCAAGCCAGTGATGACGTCAAAGTACTCGATGACGATCCCATCCAGGGATTTTCGCGCACACTGGCCACTCGTGTCGAAAAACGCTCTCGCAAGCGACCCAACAAGATTTCTCATGATGCAACCTTTCTTGCCGACCTGGAGCGCGAGAGCGGCGTCACCGTTGCCACGACAGCCGCCCCGAAACGATCTACCCAAGAACCGCACATTCGCCCCTTGACGAATCGACTCAAAGCAGTCGTGTGGAAAGGGCGTTAGGAGAGAGGATATGGATGCGAGATCATCGCCCGCAGACCAGCCAATGGCGTTAACTGAGCTTCTACAGCTGCGCGACGAAAAGCTGAACACTCACCCCCTAATCAAAGACCAGGTAATCGCTCCGACGCCGGCAATCAAAGAAGCCTTCGAAATCGTGGAAGACGCATTGCTTCACTACGAGTCGGGCGTTTGCTTTATCGCAGAGTCACGCTTCGGCAAGACGTTCGCTATTAACCTGATTGAGGCGACAGTCACGCAACACTTCGCAGATGTTCCACGATTGCGTGTGAACGCCAAAGAGCACGACCACCCAACAGAGCGCGGCCTTTATACCGATCTCCTGCTGGATCTCGGTCATGGTAGCCCGAACACTGGAACCGCGATCGCACGTCGCATCCGTGTGTACTCGTTGATGCTCACAGCAGCGCAGGCGAACGCGAGCGACCGTATCTTGCTGTTTGTTGACGAAGCGCAGAATTGGAAAGAGGCGGATTTCACTCACATGCGTGATTTGTCCAACGACTTGACGCGCCAGGGCATCTCCCTCGTTGTGGTGCTGTTCGGTCACCATCAGCTCAACACACTTCGAACCGACCTGCGCACCGCGAAACGAACTGATTTAATTGGCAGGTTCCTTCTCACGCTCTATGCATTTCATGGCATCCGTTCAGAGCAGGACCTTCTTGCTACGCTGCAGTGCTATGACGACCCAGACATTTTCGAGTTTCCATCGCACAGCCGTGTCTGTATCTCCTCATTCTTCATGCCGCGCGCCTACGATGCAGGCTGGCGTATCCAGCGTGAGGCGCGGGCGTGTTGGGACGCTTTCGCCACCTTCCGCAACCACCGCACAGGCCAAAGCGGCGAAATCGGCATGAAATGGGTCGGAGGAGCCATTCGTGACTTCCTGTGCACCCACATGGACGAGGATCGCAGAGATTTCCAGGCATCACGAGACGCATGGATTCAGGCGGTACAACGCAGTGGTTTTGAAGCGACGCTTGCGCAAGATTTGGCGGGTCTATGAATCCCTTGACGACCTCACTCAGCAGCGGAGCTGCACACGGCGCTCTCCGCGGCGGGTTGGTCTGGGCAGCGGCATGGTTCGTCGTCGGTGAAAGCGCTTACACGTGCCTGGGGAAGCTTGCAATTGCGAATGCCATGAGCGCGTCGGAGCTGTGCGCCAGTGTATTCGGCAGGCCACTGGCCCCCAACGACTATTCCCGGAGGCATCCACGTGACCTGCTTTGGGGAGAGTGGATGACACAACACAAATCTGAAGATGCCTTGATCCAACAAATCCGCGAAGGGGTACTACTGCCGGAACCTGGCCGCTGGGCAAGTTGGCTGGCCAGCGACGAGGCACTCAGATTTTGTCCAACCTGCCTAAGCCTTGGGTTTCATCACGCGGCTTGCCAAATTGAAGGACTCGAAAAGTGCCCGATCCACGGGGACGTGCTACGCTCAAAGTGTGCTCACTGTGGCGCTCCCACACCCCGATATGCACTGACACGTGCGACATTTGATGCACCGTTCCGCTGCCCCTCATGCTGGAATTGGTATGGCGCTCCCTGGAAACCAACGTCGAAGGAAAACCCACTTTCCGACATCGTTTCCGGTGGCACATACGAATCGTTAGCGACGTGGCTAACCGGACTCTCTGCGCTGAGCCTCACGTGGCCCAATCAGTCCACTTGGTCCTGTTCAGCCTCCAACGTTGAGCGAGAGCGTCGGAAGTCGACATTTCACGCGCTATGCCTAGTAAGTGAAACACAGGTGTCCGCAGCTATTCTGGCCCCATCACACCAGATATGCATTCTCGGTGCGTTGCTAAGATCACAGCCGTTGAACTTTGAGCGGAGCCTGATCCGTCACCAACATCAGATGGCGCTATATCGTGCGTTGCGCCGATGGCTGTGGCGTACGCTAGGGTTCGGTGCCGACTCGTCGAAACGAAGCTACGTCACCCGTTGGCTGGAGGAACACGAAGACGGTGCGATGCTCATCCCCCCTGGTGATGAGCCCCCTGAAATCAGTGCTTTTATGCTCTGGCGCCAACGATTTGAAGACACACTAGGCGCACTCTCGTCTGACTCACCGACGGTCTTACGCAGTCGAATGGCTACTTGGCCTGTCGACGTTATCGCTAGCTTGGACACTTGGGTCAGGTTTTGTGCCATGAGTTTTCTGGCAGATTACGCCGTGTGCGTGCAATGGCAAAAACGGTTAACGACACTGGATTCAACAGGGCCGGGCAACCCACGTTGGATGGAGCTGGTCAATGAGTTTCGCTCAAAACTCAATTCGTCGAATCCGCCATGGCCATGTCACTTGAGCTATGCCTATCAATCGGCGACTCCCAGCACCGTCACGCCGCAGGTCTGGATCTTCGTTTGCGCAGGAGAGGGCTATAACGAGTGGATTCATCAGGCATCACGGATTCTTGCCGCGATTCCAAGCGTAGCTTCACGTTTGTCCAAACGGCATGAGAGTGTCAACTACGAGGCCGTCTCGGGGCAGACCAATGAAGGCAACGGCAATACCACCGCCACAACTAGGCTGAATCGCCCGCAGCACCTAACGGATCTGCACCCGGGGCCGGAACTCGATGGTCATGACGGCGTGTTTCGCGCGCCGGAAGGTCCGTCGATACCGTTGCAAAGCGATCTGCAAGCGATCAACGCGTGGCTAGACACCTTTCGAGATCAACCTGCAGCGGCAAGCAGTTACCGGCGCGCGCTCGAAAAAATCGTGAATTGGGCGTACGTGCAGCGAGGCAAGGCGATGAGCTCGCTCGACAGAGGTGATTTCGATGCGTTTGAGTCATTCCTACTGAGTCCCAGTCCACGGACCTTATGGATTATGGGCAGCGGCCCCGGCGGAGAGTGGGCGCCATTTCGTGGTCCCCTCGCACCGGCAAGTATTCGCTCGACGATGATCGCGATTCGCCTGCTCTATGAGTGGTTAAGCAACATACGTTACGCAACGAACCGCTTCGAGATCCGTCCGTGTCGAATAGGACCGTTGGCCGACGCCAATCCGATGACTGCTGGCACGAATCGCAAAATTCACAGCGAGCCAATAAGCAGCTCGGCAATGAGCTATCTCTGGCGTGCGATTGAAAACGACGACACGCGTGAAGGATTGCGCCGCCAGCTAATGATTTCACTGTGCTACTACGGTACGCTCAGCCTTCCTGAAGTTCATGCATTGTCGGGCAAGGACATCGCTATTCGGCAACATGAGACCGTCCTTAAAGCTCAGCACAGAAAGCCCGGATGTCAAATCGTGTACGTGGTGCCGCCGTTAGGCGAGCTACTGAGGCAATGGATCGATCGCACGGGAGTTAAAACTGCATCGGATGACTTGTGGACGACTGCCGATCCCACGCGTGAACCCACATCAGAGCCTCTTCTCGGTATGGGGCTCGCCGGAATTCAACAGATTGCACGACACGTGTTTCGCGACGCAGCGTCACTGGCCACCATTGCCTCTGACGCTCACACAGCAGAACTACTATTGAATGCCGGGGCCCGACGATTAGCGAACACATTTTTACAACAGGTGGAAGATGCCGGGGGAGACAACTGGAGGCTCTTTGGGAGAGCCTACAACATTCCATCGTCGACGCTTGCATATCTGGGCCCTCGGGGCAAACTGTCGCCTAAAAATCTGTCTGCGAATCTAGACAGAATTTCACACCTGTGGCGCCAGCGTTAGGGTAATCCGAACAAGTGAGAGAGGATGGCACGTAACCCCAGCCGGCGGAGGAGGCTAGAACAGATACTGCCAATCATCCACGCCACGGGAAAGCTATAGACGCCCGTCAAACCGCGATGGACACAATTTCACTACGATTCTGCGAGTGATCATTTCTGCGACAGAAAACCGCTACAAATGTGCAAATTCAATGAAGTTGCACATTTGTGTCCGAAAAAACCGGGGGCATTACCCTAAATTGCGTCCGCCGACTGCTGCTCTTGTTGACCGTTCGGGCACACGGCATTTCGGGATCGATTGCATCAACTCGCTTATTATTTAACATAATGTACATTATGCGAAATATCCGTGTAGTGGCTAAGTTGTAATGTCCGGTTCTAGCCAAGTTCAAATGTCCGTGTTCGAGCCGTTCGTGTGGTATTCAGATGCCCCGATCATGAACGCGAGGCAACGAATCGATGGCGCGAACCGGAGTCATTACAGTGAGCATGCAGGAGCTGGATCGCCTCAAGACCATTCAGGCTGTCGTCGAGGGGCGTCTCAAATCGGTAGCTGCCGCGCAGCGTCTAAACGTGACAGACCGGCAGATTCGCCGGCTACTTGAGCGATATCGGCAACACGGGCCGGCTGGACTGGTTTCCCGTCGGTACGGTCGCCCGAGCAACAATCGGCTCCCGGCCTCGCGCGAGGCCCTGGCATTGACGATTATCCGTGAGCTGTATTCGGACTTCGGGCCGACGTTGGCCTGTGAGAAGCTTCATGAGATTCATGGATTGTCCTTCGCCAAAGAGACCGTGCGGAAGCTGATGATCGCTGGCGGACTGTGGACGCCACGTGCTCAACGACCACCGAAGGTCTACCAGCCCCGGAACCGTCGTGCCTGCCTCGGGGAACTGATTCAAATCGATGGCAGCGATCATCGCTGGTTTGAGGATCGGGCGCCGGCGTGTACAGCATTGGTCTACGTCGACGACGCCACCAGTCGAATCATGGAGATGCGCTTCGTGCCGTCCGAATCCACGTTCAGCTACTTTGAGGCGACCCGCGCGTATCTTGAGCGTCACGGGAAGCCGGTGGCGTTCTATAGCGACAAGGCAGCGGTCTTCCGTGTGAACAGCAAGGCGGCCGCAGGCGGCGATGGGCACACCCAATTCGCGCGAGCGCTGTTCGAGCTCAACATTGAAGGAATCTGCGCGAACAGCAGCCAAGCCAAAGGGCGCGTCGAACGGACGCACTTGACCTTGCAGGATCGGTTGGTCAAGGAGTTGCGCTTGCTTGGCATCAGCACGATGGACGCGGCCAATGCCTTTATGCCGACCTTCGTCGCGGACTACAACGCCCGGTTCGGCAAACCGCCACGCAATGAACACAATGTTCACCGTCAACTTCGTGCCGATGAGAACCTGGATCTGATTTTTACCTGGCGCGAGCCGCGTTGCGTATCGAAGAGTCTCACGCTCCAATACGACAAGAAGCTGTATCTCCTGACCGAAACGGCAGAGACCCGCAAGCTGGCCAGCCAGTACATCGACGTCTACCAGTACCCTGATGGCAGGATCGAGCCCCGGGCGAATGGTGCTGCCCTTCCCTACACCATCTACGATCGCTTGTCGGAGGTCGATCAGGGAGCGATTGTGGACAACAAGCGTCTTGGGCACGTACTCCAGCTCGCGCAGTACGTTCAGGAGAAGCGAGACAACCGGCGGTCCCAGTCTCTGCCGTCAACGGTTGCAGACGAGGCTCCTCGCAAACGCGGCCGACCGCCCGGCAAGAAGTCACAGCGCTCGCTCGGGCAGGACGACATGCTGGAGGCACTGCTGCGATTGCAGAAACGGTCGTGGCCGCTCGATGAGGCAGCGCAGCAGGATCTCAGTGTTCTGCGCAGTTCGTCTCGTGGCTAGATTTCTGGCCGGTTAGTCCACATACCTCACCACAGCGAACCGCATGCGCTTCGTGTTCGCGGTGGCGTAAAGAGTTGAGCTGAGTTGCAGCATTCCAGCAAACTTCTCGGAGTTTGATATTTCAATTGCCGCGTTACCGCCTTGTGCTTTTACTTGCCCTGCAACCGCAGATCGGATCATTGCTTCGTCTCCGACCCCACTCCCAATTTCACTCGTCGCAATGCCCAGAACAGTGAAGGGTCGTGGGGGTGCCCCATTAGCCCAAAAGTCTACGCCGTCGACGCTGACCTTGGTGCCGCCATCGCCGTGATAGCGATTATTTCGTCCCTCGTAGGCTTGGTAGTCGACTGTCGCGCACCCGGAAGCGGCTACAGTCATGACAACAAGTAGTGCGGTCGCAAATCCCCTGACGGCTTTTCTCATTTTTCGTCCTTTTTTGGCAATACTGTTTCTTGCGAAGTCTACCAAAACGGACATTTCAACATAGCCGGGAAGCGGACATCTGAGCATAGCCTTGACAATCCGCACCAAATAACCTGGTGTATCCCGCTTGTGTAAGAACACGCTTGCCTCCCTAACCGACCAACGAAATTCACCAACCTTCCAATGGTCGGAGTTAGTGAGAAACCGAAGACGAAAACCGCTGCTCCGAACATTGGGCGCCTGCATCTGTCCGTGGTGCAAGGACGCGAGCCTCAATCGAGTCACTTTGAAGTTCGGCAAATTCAACGCTAACTCTACGAGCTGCATCGTCATCAAGCCCAACAGAAGCACGCGACACATCAAACACGGCGTCCAGAACCAAAGCAGCCGCCTCGACCGCCCCAACCCCAGGCTCGATGCGTCCACTAGCCAGTTCCCATATGGGCGACAAATCGCGTACCGAGACCGAGCGGCGCACAAATCTGCCCTGCCTTCTACAGCGGGTCCGGCAGCGTGCAAACGCTGATGCGCGTAACGCGGGAACTCGGGCAAATACCTGCATGGAGCAAGCTCCAATTCTTTGTCACCCCGAAGGCATCTCTAGTAAATGCCACGCCGTTGGACGCTCTGCGCTCTGGCGTGGTAAGGACCGTCGTTATCGCAGCGAGGGCGTTCGCAGAGCGGTGAGCGCGTCGAGTGCCCGGGCCGCAAGAAGCCGAGAGTGGCCACGGGAGCACTAAACACATCCTAAAGGACTTATATGGCTGCGTTGGCTTTCCTAGGTCGACTGGTTGGTAACAATTTTGGACGCAAACCGAAGCGCCCCGTCGATATCAAGCCGAGTCGACGCAAATGACTTCAGCTTCACGTCGTCTGGCAATGCCCAGTCCCACTTCTCGTGCTCTAGATTTTCGATGCCAACTAGTGACTCGACTGCGGCATCTGCGTTGAGGCTTCCAATTTCCTCCAATGCGTCCTTCAACCTGTCGAGGTCGCAGTTCATGACTGAGACAACCGGACCATTATTAAAGGCGTCGACCCTTCTCGTGCGAAGTAGTTGCACAAGGGCGTCGTTCAGCCAATCCCCGTGCCAAGTAGCAAGGTGCAGTTTTGAACCTTCTGGTACAAACACCTCAGAAGCCAACGCCGCATCCGCGTAGTAACGTCGGGCCTCAGCGAGGAGAGCCCTACCCTGCCTATCCAAAAGTGGGACCTCTTCGCTCCCAGCGAGTATGCGGCGCATCTCTTGTCGCACCTCGTCATGGACCATCGCCCCGTTCCCATCGAACGTTGGCGGCGCACCACCTTTATCGGGAAGCACGTAAACCGTCTTTGTCGCTTGGTCCACCTCTTGAACTCGCCACCGTCGACCGCCAAAAATGATGCCTTGCCCCACCGATAGAGCGTGCCCGATGGGAACACTACCCAACTGACGCCCGTTCGCAACTAGGCGCATCTCATCATCGGTAGCGAACGATGCATAGAATTCATAGTGGCTGACGAGTTGCTCTCCTTTTTTTCCGTGCAGCAAGGTTCCATCCGGCGACTGGATGATGAGGTCAAGCTTCCCGAGTTGCCAGAGTACCGATAGGAAAGTGTCTTTACTGACCGCACCAAAAGTCCCGCTGGTGACGAGCTCACCCCACAGATATGCGGCGGAGCAGCCGCCCCGCTCGGCAATCATCGAGAGTATCTGCTGCACCAACGTTGATGCATGCATGCCGTTGGCACGGGGAGGCTCAAACCAGCGTCGTATCAGCAGATAGACCATCGCCATCGACTGGACCAATCCTTCTCTGATTCGGTCAGAGAAATCCGATTTTTGTGTGAGTTCGGACTCGATGCAGTACCCACGAAATACCGACGATTCACCCTTCCGTCGTCCCGAGCGACCAAGGCGTTGACGGAGACTCGCGACCGATGGTGGTGGCCCAATTTGAGCGATGCTTCGGACCGAGCCGATGTCGATGCCGAGCTCGAGCGTTGTCGTACAGACGGCGCTTGCTGGCCGGGCCCCGTCCTTCAGAGCCCGCTCCGCATCCTCTCGAAGCTCCTTAGACAAGCTTCCGTGATGCGGCCAGAATTCGTTTGGGTTACCGTCCCGTTCACAAGCACGCCGCAGAAGGTCCGAATACATTTCCACCTGCTGCCGGCTGTTGGGAAAGATGAGATTGTTTGACGACCTGAGGGTCGTATAAATGTGATTCGCGACGTCTAAGACGCTTCCCGGCACCGAATCCTCAAAAGCTGGATTCTCCAAATCAGGATCCAGCTCAACTCGAGCCGGTTTGAACACAAAGCCCTTTAGTTGGGCTTTCAAATCAGGCGCACCTCCATTCGACTCAATAACGTCTACGTCATCGCCCGAGCCAGGGCGCAGAAAATCGGCCGCAAGACGCATGTCACCCAATGTCGCAGATAGCCCAACTCGGGCCAACTTTCGTCCGCAAGCCTTTTCCACACGGTGCATCAGCGATTGGAGTTGCTTGCCTCGCTCCGAACCAATGAACGCGTGTAGTTCATCGACTACGATGTAACGGAGCAACGAAAACGTGTCCGGAACCCTTGCCCCCCGGTTGACGAACATCGCTTCAAGCGATTCCGGAGTGATGAGCAAAACGCCAGTCGGATTCTTGAAAAATTTCTGCTTTCGGCTGGCCGAAACATCTCCGTGCCAACCGGCCACAGGAATTTCAAGCTCCTCACACATTCGGTCCAAGCGAGACCATTGGTCATTGATGAGCGCTTTTAAAGGGCTCACGTAAAGAACCGAACCGGCGCATGCTCCATCACTTAGCAAATTCGAAAGAATGGGAAAAAAAGCTGCTTCGGTCTTTCCGGCAGCGGTTGCCGCAGCAATGATGACGTCTCGGTTGCCCCCCAGAAGCGCCGGAATAGCACGCTCCTGAGCGTCTCGCAACTCTGTCCATTGCTGAATCCAAATCCATCGCTTAATTTGCTCATGGAGCAGACTAAAGCTCGCAGAGTCAGTTGATGCGGAAGCTTGCAAGGTCATCATCCGCCTCTACAGCAACGTCATCCAGCCCCCCGGTGTCGCTCTCTACCTCGACGGCGCCAACAAGCTGGCGCCAATCAGCGTCGCGATTTTGTTCCAAAACGGAAAGGAGGTTAATAAACGCTGTGATGGTGGTTCGGGGTGTCCGAAAGTACTGGTCGCCGAGACGCGTAGCGCAGTGGGCCATAAATGACGCAATACCATCCTTAGGTATGCGTGCGTTAGCCTCGTCGCCAAATGCATGCACTTGCCGAAGCTTGTCCAACAGCACATAGAAGTCTTCGGGCGTCAGGCTTGCCAAGCGAATTACTGGGCCTGTGTAGTCTACGAGTCCGCCGGTGGCAAAGGTATTCTCGGCCAGCCGCGACTGAAGTGCCGTATAGCTGTACAAGCCACGCTTCGTGTCGAGCAGGAACTCAGGCGTACCTCCGAGCACGAACCCGAGTCCCTCCGCTGACCCCTGAAGGGAGTCATTCAAGATTCGGAGAATCTGCTCATAGTTGGAGTTCCGAGCCTGCACATTTGCAAGCTTGTAAAGGTTGACTAGCTCATCCAGGCAAACGAACAGCCCGCTGTAGCCAGCGAGCCGCACAAAACGCCCCAATAGTTTCAACTGGTCGTATACGGAAGCGTCATCGATGATGGTTCTCACGCCCAAGGCAGCGCGGGCATCGGTCTTTGTCGTGAACTCTCCCCGGAGCCAACGAATCGCGTTACCTTTCAGCTCTTCATCCCCTTGGTCAAAACCTCTGCAATACGCCGCAATGACGTCGGCGAAATCGTACCCATTGACCATCTCTGTTAAAACGTCGAGTTTCTGGCGAATCACGTCTTCGGCTGACCGGTTAGCCGCTTTTGCCTCCGTTCTGACTTGCCCAATAAACTTCTCAACGATTCCCGCCATGGCTCCGCCGTCTGGTTTCGTACGCGTCGAGATGTTCTTCACCAGTTCGCTGTACAGAGACCGCGCCTGCCCACCGGAGGCATGAAGGCGCCGGTCCGGATTCAAGTCAGCCTGGACAGTGACGAGCTTTTTTTCCAGAGCAATCGCTCGGACGAGATTCAGAAAAAACGTCTTGCCGGCGCCATACTCACCAATGACAACGCGGAAACTCGCCCCGCCGTCAGCGACACGCTCAATATCCTGGAGTAGCGCATCGAGTTCCTTTTGTCGGCCGACCTGAATTAAATGTTGACCATTTCTGGGCACGACGCCTGCGCGAAGAGATTGCAGCACCGCGTCGCGGTCCTTAGGGCGGATGGGATTCATGTAACTAACCGTTGAGCGAGTTCTTGATTAATTTCGAAAGGGTCGTCACCGTCGATGAGCGGCTCATCCCAGTAGTCCAAAGAAGCTTCATTGACCTGCTCTATAGCACCATCAAGCATCAAATCCAAGCCCGACGTAGCATCACTAAGCTCCGCACGAGTCCAACTTGACCTTGAGAGAAGAAGCCGAAGAAGTGTGGAGTGCGATTCGTCAAGCCCGAGAAGACCCGTTCCGCTGACCGCACCCGCCTCATAGGCAGCCTCGCCCTCAGTCGGCTTTTCCACTATGGATTCGTCCTCAGCAAATACTTTCGCCAGCATCTCAGACACTTTGGCAGTTTCTTTTTGAAGTGCTTCAATCCGAGCGGTGTCTAACGCGAACTCTACAGTACGATATCCGGCCAAACGCTGTTCCGAGCTTGTGGCGAGATTCGGTAAGTCAAACGAACTTCCAACTGTCGCCCCATGCAGGTCGCTGTACAATCGCTTGGGGTCCAGCCCGAGCAGTTGATAAAGCTTTTCCAGAAGCTTTACTTCCGCAGGGGTGACTACGCCATCCGCATTGGCCGTTCCCACCACAACGTGGGCCACAGCACTTCTGGCCTCGGGTGGCAACGGTTCCAAGCGCTTCTTCAGGCTCGCCTGCGTTGGCGGTTGCGCAATCTGCACCTGAACCCGCGCCTTGAGCCGTTCACGCTGGCCAAGGTATGTTTGTGGCCAAGAATCAATCTGGCGATAGATTAGCTGCAACTCTTGGTCTGAGACGCTACCGTCTGCCATCGCGACGGACGCCGCCATGTCGACCATCAGGGCCTGCGTAAGAAATGCTCCGTCAACGAGGTCACCTTTGCCAGAGACGGGACACGAGTACAGTGCGACGAAGTCTGTGGACTTCGGTGTACGGCCGGAAATACGCACATCCGGCTCCATGCCTATCCCCACCTTGTCCAGCACAGACGCGAGTTCGGCGAGCTTGTCACGAGTGACGCCTGACGTTGCATTGAACTGCTTAAAAAGCGCGTCGAACGTCGCGACGAATGCCCCACTAATCACGGCCGCTTTTAGCCTGTCAATCTCTTGATTCGCGGACTCGGACCAAAGGTCTCTAGGCAAAAGAAGCATGCCCTCTAACGAACCAGCCGAGTCAGGGTTACGGCCGAGAAAACGACTGTAAGCGTCAAGCATGTCGGTGCACTCGAAAGTAAGTTGCTGAAGCTTCTTTCGCGGCCCGGTCAGAGCAGCCTGGTCAGGGAGTGACGTGATGTAGTCCGGATACGTCACGTTATAAAGCGCCGGCAAGAGCGTCCGGCTGCGCACCTGAAGTTTGGTTTTGTTCTCGGTAAGCTTTATGCCCTCACGGAACTGCTCCGCGTATCTCCTGCGGAACAGGAGCTTAAATTCACGCTCACAACGGTGAGCGGGCGTGCGCTTTACAACAGCGCCATCAGCCAACACCCACGCCAATGCCCATGCGACAGGCACAGGCGTTTTGTCCACTGCCGCCTGACCAAACGCAACCCGGATGGCCAATGGCACTTCGAAGTAATTCTCCGAGGGTTCCGGGGGATGTTCATAAGTCCGGCCGGGATGCACAGATTGTATGAACACTGCGTCCAACAACATGTCGAGGGCTCCCATCGCAACCTGATTGGGAAACGTTGCCTTTAGTCGCCGCAATTCATCGCCAATGGCACTCAATTCGCTCTTGTCGACCCGCCCTTCGAAGCCGTCTACCAGAACCCGTCGCTCAAGCCCACTGATGTAGAAATTCACGCAACTTCGGTGCGCATTAGTATCCGACCTACTAGACGCGAGCCAATCAATAACGTTTCGACGTTGCGCGGGTGACATCCCACCATATCCTTGCCAATAATCGACACCGTCGGTCGAGGCAGAATCTCCGGCGGTAGCGACCTTGAGGTTCGAGTTCACCACACACGCATCGAGTCCGTAGTATTTGTCACCCCCAGGAACGGTCCCGAGATAGAACAACCCGCCATCGATTGCTGTCCCGCCCACGACCACACTTTCACCTTTTGGTACCCATCGAACTTTTTGCGCCAGGCCCACTGGGGGAGGCGCAATTTGGAATTGGGTCTCCGACCCACGTTCAGCGAGTCGCACCGTAACGAAATTTTCCTCATCTGAGGTATGAAGGCTTTTCGTTGGCATTTCCGTCGACCGTTGGTAGGCGTCGTTTCTCGGCCGGACTTCAGATTGGGCCGAAGTGTGGAATTTATTTGATTTTTCGGCCCTGAGCGCAGAAATCGTAACCCAAAGTAGCGCAACTAAAAGGAACGCTTTCCACCCGCCATTCGGTGCTGCTACGAAAACGAACACAATCCCCACCGCGAGCAACGCGTGCCATATCCCCGATATTCGCTTCTTCTGGCTCATCGACTTAGCCTCTCGAGCATTTTTTAACTTCCGCGCCTGAATTAACTTACGGGTGCGGTGACTTTTGCATCATTTTACCCAATCACCGGTTGAGCAGGACTGCGAACCTCCGAATTACGAACGAATTGCGAGATTTGGCGAATCGTCGTTAGGAAAATTTTAACGAGCAAGTTACCGAAGCTTGACACCATTGCGGTACCAAACCCAATGACGCGGCACATGGGTTGATGCCAGATAAGGGGGATAGCGAGATAAGCTTTCTGAGCTTGCCCAATCTCAACGAGGCCGGTTGTCAGTTCTTTGCCGCGCTGAAGGCGCAGATACTGTCCGTGCAAATAGATGTGCATGAAGTGGCCGTTCCTGTCGACATCTATTTGTACGTTGCGACACCAACGGGCTCTGACATTGGCTCTAGCGCGACGCTGTACGGCCACTCCCTAGACCGAATGCACCTCCCAGCGGTGACTGAGTACAACGTATCTCTGCCCCCTGTACGTTGTCCAAATTTGGCTACCGTAGTCGGCATTTGATATGCCGACAGCGCGCGAAGACTCTCACGGCTGCTGGCGAAATTCGCAAGTTAGCGAAATTAAGTTGGGCAGCCACCCAATTCACGGGGGCGAAATGGAGGGCAGCGTCGCTTAATACCACGTAAGTCGTTGATTTTTATGATATTAGGTTAGCAACCCTAGCGTGTTCTTACAGCTTGGTCGGCACCTCTTACCCCATCAACGCCGGAACGGTGACGGTCACCGCGGCATTTTCGTTCTGACGGCGCATTAGCAGTGCTGCAGGCGGCGGATCGAAGGTGAAATCATTCTGCGACTGTCCCCCGCACGCCGCTATCGCGAAGCCCGCAATAGCGGCGTGACGAACCTCTCCAGACGTTCTGTGGTCCATGCCGGCGGTGCCGGATCGTCCCAACCGTTGTGCGCCAAGCGGCCCGCACGATCAATCGCAAAGTTCACCGGAAGACGCCAGATACGCCCATAGCCACCGGCGTATGCGCTGCCCAGGAAACCCACCGGAAAGCTCAGGCTCGCAGCAATTTTTCGCACCATAGGCAGGTTTTCCGGCGTATCCAGGCTGAAGCCCAGCATCTGAAGCCCGTCGCGGGCGTGCCGCTCTGCGTAAGCAGACAACAGCGGCAATTCTTCATGGCACGGATCGCACCATGTCGCCCAGAACGTGAGAACGACGACCTGGCCACGCAGCGCTTGCGTGGCGATCTCACGACCGTCCAGCGTTTGCAGCACCAGCGGTGGAGCTGGCGCCCCCACTGTCAGGCTGTTTGCGTGTCCCGGCGTTCCCCATCCGGATAACCCCGTGCCCACAACAATGCCGCCGGCCGCCTGCAACCAGCGACGCCGCGACAACGAGGGACTGGAGTTCGGGCTAAATCGCTTAAAAGGCATAAGAAACCCCAACGTTCCCGGTCCAGCGGGGGAACAGTTGATAGCCGTCCAGCTTGCTGTAGAGCGCCTTCTGAACAAAGCCGTAGACATGCAAGCTATGTGTCACCGCAATGGTGACACCGGGACTCAGATAGACCACAGTCCCCCCGGTATCGGTGGTATCGGCCAAGGCGCCCTGATCCGCGCTCTTGCGCGTGAAGTTGATCTGAAGCTGCGGCACGATCGTAGGATTGGCTTCGTAACGAAGCCCCGCACTCACCGTGGTGAGGTTGCCGGGGCGATAATCCGCGTTGACCTGATTGAGCTTTTCCATCACTGCGGATTGAAACTGCATGTTCACGAACGCATCGAAATCCTGGCTCACGGGCTGGTAATAGTAAGCCCCGAGGATGATATCCGTACTGCCTGTGCCGGGTTGCAGGCTCGTGTCGA
This sequence comes from Pandoraea sp. NPDC087047, assembly GCF_044745225.1. Lineage (NCBI taxonomy): Bacteria > Pseudomonadati > Pseudomonadota > Betaproteobacteria > Burkholderiales > Burkholderiaceae > Pandoraea > Pandoraea sp. NPDC087047. Next base: position 216,193 of record NZ_JBIUZU010000001.1, on the reverse strand, counting down.
GCGCTTGGCCACCCGCGACATTCGGCCCCGTTGAGAAGAACACAGGATGACCGACAGTCGCGCCGGTCACGACATTCTGGCCGCCGTAGGCGCCAGTGGGGAGTTTCACGCCGAGCTGCACACCGAGGTTGTGCGTCGGCAAAAAGCCTTGAAAGTTGGCAATCAGTTTGACATCGCCCAGTCCGCTACTCGTGGCACCGCTGACATTATCGGGGGTGAGCTGCCCTGCACCGGCGTTTCCGTAGGTCGTGTGGCTACGGTCGATGAACGGCACGATAGCGCTGAAATTCCAACTGCTGTTCGGACTATAGCTCAGGCCCAGGTTGTAGTACCGATTGATTGTCTGCTTTTCGACTTCCTGACTCCCCCCCGCGTCGTTGACTGCGGCGGCTTGCGACGGCGATACGGCGCCTGTCCCGCTGCGCAACTGACTTTGGTTGATGAAACTGTAGTCGAAGCTGATGCGCCATCCCGGCAACGCCGAATACCCCATGGCGGCGTCTGTGCTCAACGAGCAGCCGCAGGTGGCGCACGCTTGCGCCAAATTAGATACGAGCAGACCGGCCGTGCAGACAACTGCAGCCCCCGCTAAACGCTTCGATGCGCTAGACATGATTTTCCTCGTGTGTGTTCTGAATGGACGCCCCCATGACGGGGCCCCCGTGACGTGGTGTGCCACGGGATTTCCTGTTGTCACGCTCAGAATGCGAAGGGAGGGGCTCGGGGGCGCCCCGACGGGAACGCACCGATAGGTATGAATCGCAGGGCAAACGTGGTAACGGCAAGAACGACCACGATGCACGCGAGGTAGATTCCGGGAAGCGGCATGCCAAGCACCACCGCGTGGTGCTCAAGGAAATGACAATAGCAGCATGCGTCGCCGTGGGCCACATGCTGCCGATGCTCGGCGGTATCATGGCTTTCAAATTGGGATGCCGCTGAGCACAGCGTGCCGTGCGGGGTGTCCCACCTCTGCGTCATCAGCGAGCTACTGACCAAAGGCGCGACGACAACCAGCCACATGGCAACGAGGCCAAGCCAAACTGCGAGTCGCTTTTGATTACGCTTTGTTATGGTCAATGGGTTAGCGCGGGAAGTCTAGCACCGGCGACGACGCCCATATAGGGCTTCCGCGCGCTGTTACCAACGCGATTTATTACTCGACGCTACAACGCGATACGCGAAAGAAATACCCATTTTGCGAGTAAAAGATACCCGCGAAAACCAGCAATCCAGCCGCCGCGCAGCCCTCACACGGCGGCTTCGGCAGCCGCTTACATCAACTTCGCATGACGTGTCTCTTTCATTAGCAAAACGCCGATCAGGCTAACCACCGCAGCGACCGACACATACGCGCCGACCCATGACAGGCCACCACGCTCGGCCAGCAGTTGCGCGATGTACGGCGCGATCGAGGCGCCGAGGATGCCGCCGAGGTTGTATGCGACGCTGGCGCCCGTGTAGCGCACATTCGTCGGGAATAGTTCCGGCAGCAGCGCACCCATCGGGGCGAACGTCACGCCCATCAGGAAAAGCTCGATGCTCAGGTAAAGCGCGACAAACGGCATCGAACCGCTACCCAACAGCGGCTCCATCGTGAAACCCGACAGCAACGCCAGCAATCCGCCGACGATCAACACCGGTTTGCGGCCGTAGCGATCAGACGCCCAGGCCGATATCGGCGTGGCGATCGCCATGAACACAATCGCCATGCAGAGCAACCCGAGGAAGCTCGGCCGTGCAATATGCAACGTGCCAACGCCGTAGGAAAGCGAAAACACCGTCGAGATGTAGAACAGCGTGTAGCACACGACCATCGACAACGCACCGAGCAGCGTCGGCGCCCAGTGCTGGGTAATTAGCACGGCCACCGGCACACGCACGCGCTCATTGCGCTCGATTGCCGCCTGAAACGCCGGCGTCTCGGTGATCGTCAAACGCACGTAAAGCCCCACCGCCACGAGCACAGCGCTGATCAGGAACGGCACGCGCCAGCCCCAACTCCGGAACTGCTCGTCGGTCAGGCCGATCGCGAGCGCGAAAAACAGACCGTTCGACATCAGAAATCCGATCGACGGGCCGAGCTGCGGGAACATGCCGAACCAGCCGCGTTTGCCGGCAGGCGCGTGTTCCGTAACCAACAGCGCCGCACCGCCCCACTCTCCTCCCAGCCCGATACCCTGGCCGAATCGCAACACGCACAGCAGCACAGGCGCGAGCGTGCCGATCGCGTCATAACCGGGGACAAAGCCGATTGCGGTGGTCGAAACGCCCATCACCAGCAGCGATGCGACCAACGTCGACTTGCGTCCGAAGCGGTCGCCGAAATGGCCGAACAGGAAAGCACCAATCGGACGCGCGATGAACGCGATCCCGAAGGTGACGAACGCCGACAGTGCCTGCGCGGTTGACGAGCCGTGCGGGAAGAACACCGGACCGATCACAAGCGCGGCGGCGGTGGCATAAACGTAAAAATCGTAAAACTCGATCGCGGTGCCGATGAAGCTCGCGAACAGGAGTCGACCCCGGCTGAGCGCACCGGCGCCGTTCGATGCCGTACTGACGGAACGTGAGATAGAAGACATGTGTCGGAAAAGAGGTTCGGCCGCGCGCGAAGGCACCGGCCAAGTCGACGTAAGAACGCCAGGAATGTGTCTGGATTTGTCGAGCGCTCGCGTCACAGCGGTACGCGAGCGCTCGATAGGCCTGGGTCCGGCCCCTGAATAGCCCTGGCTTCGGTGCAGCGGCTCGTGGCCGCGGCCCAATGGAAGCAGAAACCCGGGCGGCAAGATAATGTGTGCTATCTATGCCTTCGAAAACGTCGAAGCCAACGGCTTTATTCCATCGAAATCGAATACGCCGTGGCGCTCGTGAATCTCGAGCCGATCACGTCGTAACGCGCGCGCATCGCGTCGAAGAAGTATTTCTCGTTCCGGCGTGACACCTTGAACTCGCCCATGTTCGAGTCGAAAACCGTGAGTCGCTGGTCTGGCTCGTGCCGCGTCGGACGATGAAGCGTGATGGCATGTCCCGTCCCGTAACCCGCCAGTGCAATCACGTAGTCGCCCGGCTTTCGGGTCAATGTCCCCACAGACGCCCCACTGAACGGCCCCGCCTCCCGGCCGGCCTGGACCCGATGTTGGCGGAACATCTCCATCATGGCCATGTCGGTTCTCACCGAAGGATCGTGCGATACCGCCTGAATGCTCTGCTGGTAGCCGACATAACGGTTTTGCACCGCCTGCGCCCGCGTCAGGGCGGCGGGCGATCGCAATGCCGCCAGACTGTCGGGTTGCTGCCCGGCACCGCCCGAACGGCGGTGGGCGAGCCACTCCATACTCAGGCCGTAGCACACCCCATCGCCGATCTGCTGCCCGATGGCGTCCGCCACCTGATTCATGTTGTAGCGGTTGCCGAGGAACGGCAGCAGCGCGTCGCGGGTGCGTTGTTGCGCCAGCGCCCTGTCGATGCGCAGGATATTCGACAAGTCTGGCCGCTGCGCTTGCGCCAGCCGGTCGGTGTCCTGTGCCGGGTCGGACAGGCAGCACAGACGGCTGAGCCATGCGCTCGACGAGGTGGTCTCCCTCGTCTGCCTACCTTGTGACTGCGGAGGATAGTGGACGCCGTGCAGCGATGGCTGACTGGACAAGCTGCGGCGCGGCGCCGGCGACGTGTCGCTGCTACGTTGCGAACGCCTCGTGGGCGGAAGCGGACCCGACGCACTCGGGAATGCGGACGAATTTCCGGACGTGGCCGGCGTCGTCGCATGGGGCGTACCGGAAGGATGCTGCCGGTAATTGGGGTCTCCCGTGTAAGTCTGGGAGGTCGGGGTCTGTCGAGGGACGTTGGTGGGCATCGCAGGTTGCCGTAAGAAGTTTGCCAAACCGATCAGCATCGGCAATCGAGACTGTCGTTACAGCAGACTCTAGGGTGCCGACAAAGTCTGCGCGGCCCACAAGCGAAGCGGGGTAGCGATCGACGAAGTCCCGAGGGAATTCGTCGAACTCAGATCACCGCCCCGCGCGATCCGTTCCGGGGCGCGGCCATTGGTGTTTTGACGATCACCCCGGATACGGCGGCAACGAATGGTAGTTCGACCCGCCGGCAGCGTCGGCTTCCAGTGACGCCAACTGGTCGATCATCTCCCGTGACGGATTCTGGATTGTCCGCGCGGCCTGAGAGGCTGTGGCGGTGCCCGTGTACACGCTGTGCCAGGCGCTCAAGTACGCCAGTTCCCGCGGTTCCGTTATCCCCGAGGCCAGCGCCGCGCCTCGAACATCCGCACCATGAGACAGAAGCCCCTGGGCGAGTTCGCGACGTCCGCCGACCGTTCTTGGGATGGTCGGGTCGACCGGCGCGCTTTGTGCGGAGATCGCGGGTGTCGGTGGTAACGCACGATGGCTGCGCGGGCCGGCCGTCGTCATGGAAGCTTGCGCGACCGGGCGACTCTGGATCGGCGCCGCAGCAGGCAGGGCAGGTAACGCACGAGGGGCCACATGCGCGGTGTTCGACATCGCGCGCGGCGCATGGGCCACCGGACCCGCGACCGAAGCACCATACTGCCCCGGCATCATGCCCGGATTCGCGGGTAACGGACGTCGGCCCGCTCGCGCCGGATTCGTCCCCGAATGAGATGCGCTCGCCGCCGTCGAACCTTGCGGTGGGGCCGGCAAGGTGCGTCGAGCCGGACGCATTGCGTTCAATTGCTGAAGCGGCATCGACATTGCGGCCGCGTCGTGATTGTTGCCCGTGGCGGGTGTCGCACCGCCCTGCCCTTGTCGGCTGGCGTCATGGGCCGAGGTGTCGCTCGTCTGCGATGAGCGGCCTGAGTGAATGCGCGTAGGTTGCATCGGAATGGTCCTTCAGGATTGCGTGCAGATCGGTTCTACAGCACAACCCACTCGACCACGCGACGCGACGCGAACCGGAGATGCGGAAAAACGAACCCATCTCATTTGACGTCAGTCACGACGAATTCCGGTCGTCAGCGCTAGCCGCCGCTCTTTTCGGTAAACTAGCGGTTTCCGGGAGGCACTCCCTCCCGTTGCTTACTCGGTTTCCCCATGTCGAACACCCACGAAATCCGCCCCGGCCAGTCCGTCGAACTGCTCAAGGAACTCCATATCCTGACGCGCGACGGCAAGATGAATCAGGACAGCCGGCGCAAGCTCAAGCAGGTCTATCACCTGTTTCAGTTCATCGAGCCGTTGCTTCAGGAAGTCAAGACCGAAAACGGCCGTGTGACGCTCGTCGATCACGGCGCAGGCAAGTCTTATCTGGGCTTCATTCTCTACGATCTGTTCTTCAAAGCGCTGGCGGACGATTCACACATCTTCGGCATCGAAACCCGCGAAGCCCTCGTCAAGACCTCGCAAGCCTTGGCACAACGCCTCGGCTTTCCGGGGATGTCGTTCCTGAATCTTTCGGTGGCCGATTCGATCACGTCGTCGGCGCTGCCCGAGACGGTCGACGTTGTCACTGCGCTGCACGCATGCAATACCGCGACCGACGACGCCATCCGCTTCGCATTGGCCAAACAGGCGCGCCACATCGTGCTGGTGCCATGCTGTCAGGCCGAAGTGGCTGCCGTGTTGCGCAAGCACAAGGGCCAGCAACTGGCGGGCAATGCGCTCACGGAAATCTGGCGTCATCCGCTGCACACGCGCGAATTCGGCAGTCAGGTCACCAACGTACTCCGCTGCCTGCAACTCGAAGCCCATGGCTATCAGGTCAACGTGACTGAACTTGTGGGCTGGGAGCACTCGATGAAGAACGAGCTGATCGTCGCGCAGTACAAGAATCTGCCGCGCCGCCGTCCCGCAGAGCGCCTACAGAGCGTGCTGGAATCGCTGGGGCTGGAAGAGATGCGCGAACGCTTCTTCACCGCCCCCGTCGCACAGGCCTGAAGCGTTCCGATATCCGGGGCGCCGGAACGGATGCGCCCCGGCAAATCCGATGCATCCGAACGCCTATGTCGCCCGTATTCGTCGGCATGGACTTTCTTCGAGGCACCGCTATGCCTAGCGCCAGTCTGCTTCCGCCGGACACGATGCGCCACGTCACATCGAAGGTGCTATATTGCTCGCAACGTCAACGCTATGGCCCATGCCACGGCCTCGTCCGTATGAGCGACACGCCCGAAAGCGCCAACCGAGTACGTCCATCGAGTCCGTCGAGCCTCTCCCGCTCGGGCGAAAGCCGTGCCGACGCCACATGGCACGACACGTTAAACCGCACCCTCGTCGCAGTCGGGCAAGAAGATCGCGAGGCGTTTGCCGAGCTCTACCGGGCGACGTCCTCACGGCTGTTCGGCGTGATCCTGCGCATGGTGCGCGAGCGTGCCGAGGCTGAAGACCTGCTTCAAGACGTCTTCGTCAACATCTGGCGACGTGCAGAGGCTTTCGACCCCGCCCGAGGCAACGCCATGACGTGGCTCATCGCACTGGTACGAAACCGCACCATCGACCGTCTGCGCGAACACCGCGAGGCCGCGCTGGATGAGCTGGACGCCCTTGCCATCCCCTCCGAAGATCCGACGCCCGCAGCCCTGGCAGAAGCCACCGAAGCGCGCCAGCGCCTCGAAGATTGCATGCAGCGATTGGAACCACAGCAGCGCGGCGTCGTGCGGGAAGCGTTCTTTAGCGGCGCCTCGTATAGCGAACTTGCCACCCGCCTGAGCGTGCCGCTCGGGACAATGAAAAGCTGGATCCGGCGCAGCCTGATGCAACTGAAGGTGTGCCTCGATCAATGAATACGCCCGCCAACCAAGACGACGACCTGCGCTGCGCCGAATATGCACTCGGCGTACTGGACGCCACGGAACGACGCGAGCTGGAGCAGTCCGCTAGCGTCGACCCACTCGTCCGGGAAAGCCTCGACCAGTGGCAGCAGCGTGTTGCACCACTGACGGAAGATGTCGCGCCGGTCGAACCGCCGCCACGCGTCTGGCAGCGCATTCAGCACGACCTTGGTCTGACAGTAACCGCCGCCCAGCCGAAGCCCGCTGCCATGACCTCCCTGTGGGACAACCTGGGACTCTGGCGCTGGCTGGCGATCGGTGCGAGCGTGGCGACGCTCGCTCTGCTGGCCGTCAACGTCGGCACGCTCACGCAACCACGCGGGCCTGCGCCGGTCGCCACCAGCGCGTACATGGTGGCGACGATCGCGCGGCAGGACGGCGTTGCCCACTGGACAGCAACGCTCGACATGCACCGCGCCAACATGGTCGTCGTGCCGGCCGACAAACCCACCATCGAGCCCGGCCGGACCACGGAGCTTTGGCTGATTCCGCACAATGCCAAGCCGATTCCGCTCGGCGTTTTTGCCGCCGACCAACCCGCGTCGATGGCGCTCTCGCCCGAGATCCTCGCGAAGGTCGGCAGCAACGCCGTGCTCGCCGTGTCGATCGAACCGCCGGGTGGCTCGCCGACCGGTCAGCCGACCGGTCCGGTGGTCGCCACAGGGACCATTCGTCCCGCCTGACGGCATTACTCGCCATGGCTCTCCGCCTTATCTGACAGGGCTGTCCGCATTCGGGACAGCCCTTTTTCCGTCCGCTGCCCTGAAATATTTCTGCGGGTCGTGCATCCGCCGGCGCGTGGCATCCGTACAGCGCAATATCGCACCCCGAATTCGCTGTCGGAGCCCGCATGCCAGTTGCCGTCGCCACCGCCTTCGTCATCGCATTTGCCGGAATGAGCCTCGCGCTGATTGCCGCATGGCTCTACCAATGGCGCACGCAGAACGCGGGCATGGTCGACCGGGCGTGATCGCGATGCTGTTGGCGACGGCGTTCTTCGTGCCTGCGTTCAACCCGAAGACACCGTCTGTGGCCACCATCGTCGTCGCCTCGCTGATCTGGCTCGCCGCCGTGGCCGGGGAGGCCTCCGCCGACCGTCAATTGCGACGTTTTACCGCCGATCCCCGCCATCAGGGCGAGGTCTGCCAAGCCGGATCAACGGTGGCGCATGTTCTACATGGCCGTCGCCGAGCTCTTCGATTACGCGCGAGGGCGCGAATGGGGTGTTGGCCATTACTTATTCGAAAAGCATCTGGCGCCCGGCATGTCCGGCAAATCCCCCTTCTGACGGGAGATATCGATGAACCCACCGACTGTCACGCAGCCGCCCGGCCAACGTGTCGCCGTCGTCGGCGCAGGCATTGCCGGGCTCGCCAGCGCCTATTTTCTTGCCCGCAAGCATCGCGTGACGCTGTTCGAAGCCGGCGGCTACGTTGGCGGGCACACGAACACCGTCGACGTGACGCTAGACGGCGTCAGCGCCCCGGTCGACACCGGCTTTCTCGTGTTCAACGACCGCACGTATCCCAACCTGATCGCGCTTTTCGACGAACTCGGCGTGCGAGCCCTCGCAAGCCACATGTCGTTCTCGGTATCGGAACGCCTCCCCGCTGCCCGCCGTCTGGTTGCTGCGCGGCCACGTGACCCACGCACGGTTGCACCCGGTCAGGCATGCGTTCTCCTATCCGATGTTCCAACTCGCCTGCGATCTGGAACGTTCCGGGGCGGTGTGCCGCTCTTGGTTCGCCTGGGACCGATGGCGCGTGCTCAGCCTGAAGTCGAGCGACTACGGCCCGCACGACGGCAGCGCGCTGGTGCCATGGATGCGAGCGCGCCTCGCGGACGCGGGCATTCCGGCCGACGGCGTGATCTGGTTGCAGACGGTTCCGCGCATGGCGGGCTACGCCTTCAACCCCGTGAGCTTCTGGTATTGCCACGACCGCGAGGGGAATCTGCGCGCACTTTACGCCGACGTGCGCAACACCTTCGGCCAACATCACGGCTATTTGCTCAGCGCCACTGCCCATGCTGCCATTCACACCGGCACCCGGCTCGTCTGCCGCAAGGTCTTTCACGTCTCGCCGTTCTGCGACGTCGAGGGTCGGTACGAATTCCATGTGCGGCGCGAGGGACGGTCATGGTCGGTCGCCATCGATTACTACGTGGGGGACGAATTACGCCTGCGCACGGCGCTTGCCATGCGTGCCGAGCCGTTCACTGCGCGGGGCGTCTTGGGAACGGCGCTCGCGCACCCTCTGAACGCGATCAATATTGTCGTAAGAATTCATTGGCAAGCGCTCCTGCTTTGGCTCAAGCGCGTGCCCTTTCACGGCCGGACACCCCCTGCGCTCTCCGCAACGCCACCGGGAAATACCGCGCCGTCCGATCGGGAGATACGGTCATGATTCCGCTTCGTTTGCTCTCGCCCTACCCCGTCGCGCCGATCTCGGCCCGATGGTTCCTCGCACTGTTGCGCCGCATCCGGACCGGGCATCTGACGCTCATCTGTCCCGATGGCACCCGCCACGTTTTAGGCAGCCCCCACAGCCAACCGGGCGCCACGTTGCTGGTACATGACTGGCGCGCGTGCCGCCGTATTCTGCGCGCAGGCGACGTCGGCTTCGCAGAGGCGTACCGCGCGGGATGGGTCAGCTCACCCGATATGGTCACGCTGCTGCGGCTCGCGATTCGCAATCTCTCGTCGATCTCCGAGACAGTGAGGGGCTCGCGGCTTGCCAACGTCTGGTATCGCCTGCGGCATCGTCTGCGCGGCAATACGCACGCGGGCAGCCGTCGCAATATTCACGCGCATTACGATCTCGGCAACGACTTCTATGGCCTCTGGCTCGACTCGACGTGGACTTACTCGAGCCGCATGTTCGAGGGCGACGAGAATCGTTCGCTCGCCGCGGCCCAACACGCCAAGTACCAGCGGATCGTCGATACGCTGGCGCTAGGCCCCGGCGACCGTGTGCTCGAGATCGGCTGCGGCTGGGGCGGATTTGCCCTGCACGCGGCGCGGCTTGGAATCGCGGTGCATGGCGTCACCATCTCGCGAGCGCAATACACACTCGCCAAAGCGCGCATCGACGCGGCAGGATTGGGGCACCTCGCCCAGATTTCGCTCACCGATTACCGCGACGTGCAGGGGCAATTCACCGCCATCGTCTCCATCGAGATGTTCGAAGCGGTGGGCGAAGCGTACTGGCCGACCTTCTTCGACACGCTCAAGACCCGTCTACTGCCCGGCGGTCGCGCACTCATTCAGTCGATCACCATCGACGACAACGCCTTTGCCGCGTATCGCGTCTCGAGCGACTTCATCCGCGAGTTCATCTTTCCCGGCGGCATGCTGCCGAGTGCAGAACGATTCGTGAGTACGGCCCGCGATTGCGGCCTGAGCGTGACCGAGACGCTGAGTTTCGGGCTCGACTACGCCAGAACCCTGCAACACTGGAACGCGGCCTTCGAAGCGCAGCTCGATGCGGTGCGCGCGCAAGGCTTCGACGACACATTCATCCGCACATGGCAGCTCTATCTCCAATACTGCCAGGCGGCCTTTGCCGAGCAACGCATCGGTGTGAAGCACTTCGTTGTGAAACGCGATCGCTGAAGCGGCTGGCAGAAGCCCCTGATTTTCCAGGGGGTTATTGCGTTCGATACGATAATTATGGTCTTCGGCGGCTCGTCGGCGCGCACATTGCAGGCGAATATCCCGGCGGCAACGACAATCGCTGCGCCTAGCCATCGAAGCCGCCATCCCGAACGCCATCCGGCGACGCTTCTCTTCGCCCGAAGCCGGCTGCTGCTGCGTGTCGTCGGATTGCTCCTGCGCTTTTATCAAGTCCTGCGTCAACGCCATATTGGCGGACGCTTTGGCCCATCCGGGGTGCAGCTTGAGCGCGATGCCATAGGCTTTGATCCCGCCCCCGGCGAGTTGCCCATATAGAACGCGGCTGTATCGTGCTTTTGCTGAGAGAAGATTTGCGAGAACGCGACGAGCGCATCGTCGTCATCCTTGGAGGCTTACTGCGCGCGGCCGGCTCCCCAGGAGCACATGACCGTCTGCAAGCAAGGCGATCAGAATCTGCCGGACCACCGCCCTTTGCCCGACGACCGCCTCATAATGCCGGTAATTTAAATTATCTTAAAAATAACTCGGCACTCCTTTGCCAATTCAAATGCCATAAGCACATTAAGCAAACAAACGAATCAAGTCAAAGAATAATTTATATAGACGTCAAAAATTTCAATTGAGTTTGTTTGGATTAGATAATAGCCTTGAATCCAATTTCGAGACCGGCGTGCGCGATATCAAGAGCTCGATGCGGCATCGATTCGTCAGCGTTTCGCGCAGCCGGGCGTAGCACAAGCGCTCAGGGAAGTCGACATCGAATACGCCCCGTGGGTCGGACGTCAAGCCTTCGCGCTCGACGGCGATCGCAACACGTGGGCTCGTCAACTTGGCACAGCCATGCAGCTCGACGGCGCCAACCCGTATTTCCGCTGGTTTGCCGGCGAGCGTAATAGCAATAACGGCAGTCCCGGCAATCCCGGCAGTTCACGCAATCCCCGCCAATGATGTCCGAGGCCACCAACATGTCGCATCTGTGCCCCACGTCTGTTTCGTCATTCACGAATCCCCGATCTACCGTGCGCCGGCGAGCGCGTGCGGTGCAAACACTGAGTGCTACGCTGCTGGCGCTCGCCGTCGTTACGCCCTTAGCCAACGCGACGGAAGGCGCGCTAGGGCGACCGCTCAGCGGCACGGGCGTGCAGCCGAACGCGGGCGTCGTCTCCCCGGAGCCGATCTGGGCCGTCAACGTGGCGGAAATTTATTTCGACGGCAACATGGGCGGCAGTCGTCAGGCGCCGATTGCGGGCAAGACGTCATTGGGGCTGGAGGGGGAACTGTCGTTCACGCTCGCCACGCTGATGAAAACGTGGGACACGGGCACCGGCGCGTGGAATTTCGCGTCTAGCTTCACGCTGCCCTATTTGTGGACCAAGGCGAGCGCGACACTCGGCGTGGGCGAGCGCTCGGCCACGACGTCGCAGAACGCATCGAATCTGTTCGACATTACCTTCACGCCGATCATCGCGGGTTATCACTTCTCGAAGACCGATCACATGTCGTTCTCGGTGGCGATCTGGGCGCCGACCGGGCGTTACGACCCGAATTCACTGGCCAACCCCAGTCTGAACAACTGGACGTTCATCCCGCAGGTCGCTTACACGAAGTTCGTGCCGTCCTACGACCTCGAGTTCGACGTCATTGCCGGAGTGCAGTTCTACACGCGCAATACCGCCACCGACTACCAGAACGCCCCGCTCTTCACGCTGGACGTCATGGGTCTGAAGAAGTTTTCGAACGGCCTGGGCATCGGTCTGGTGATAGGCACGACGCAACAACTCGGCAACGACAGCGGCCCGAGCGCGGATCGTCTCAACGGATTTCGCGGCCATGACTTTGCGATGGGCCCGATCGTGACCTACGACACCAAGCTGGACGGCAAACATCCGTTATCGTTCTCCGCGCGCTGGGTGCCGACCGTCGCCGCCACGAATCGTCTGAAGAGCACGAAAACGTTCATGGCAACGGCGACGTTGATCTTCTGAGCGAATGCCACCGGACCGCTGCAAACACGGGTGTCGCCCGTGCGTGGCGCGGCCCGGCGACGTGTCAACTAAAGCGCAGCGACTGTTCGGTGACGCGACTCTCCATGTTGTGCGTCATGCCCACCAGACCGTTGAGCCCCTTCGTGGCGCTCGCTGACTGGATGTTGGCGCTGATCACGAAACGCCCCTCCCGATACGCGGGATCATGGTGAATACGTCTCATGTCCGTCTCGGCCTCGGCCGCACGCGGCATGTCGTTGAGCTTGCGCGAGAGGCCCGCGTCGGCCGCCAGCAGATTGACCGTATCGACGTGATTGCCCCATTCCCAATAAAGCTGCGGCGCTGCGGTGAGGTCATGCTGCGCCAGCAACTGACCCGTGAATTCGCCAAGCACGCGCTTTTCGATGTCCACGGACACCTCTGGCGCGCTCCCGTGGCGCGCACCGAAGAATTTCTTCGATTTGTCTTGCGCGAAGCGATCGAAGTCGCTGGATAACGCCCCCACGAAGGACGCCGGGTCGTCGTAGGTCGTGATGGCGCAACTTGTCGGCAGTTGTTTGCCGTCCACCAGAATCCGGCTGGTCGAGCGCGTTTCGCCGCACTTGAATACGTCTGCCGACCCTGCACCGACGCGACCCGCAACCAGTTGAGTGAATGTCGAGATATGGTCGCCGACGGCGTGCGACGCGGCGCCTGCGGCGGTGCTCGCCAACTGGTCGGTCACGAGTCCGCTGAAGGTGGCGAGCGTACCGTCGACACTGGCTTTGAACGTGTGGGCATCGGCGGTCTTGATCGTCTTCAGCGTGCCGGAGAGATCCTGATAGTCGGTTGCGCTGATCTTCATCTGACCGGAGATCCGCACATTGGGGCCCACGCTGAAGTGTCCGGCCGTCACGCCGACGCCACCGTTCACGCTGCCGGTCGTGATGTGGCTGGGTCCGGTGATCTCGAAACGTCCCACCGAGATCTGGTCGCCGAACGCCTGATACGCCGACTTGACCAGCGACCCCTGATCTTCCTTGTTGCCGGGCCGCTGCAATGCCCCGTCGCCATGACCGCCGCCCGCAACGTCGAGCAACAACGCCACGAGCTGCGCCTTCTTCGCGGCGAGGTCGCGGTCGCCGCCGACACCGCCGGACAGATGTCGCGGGAAGCCGAACACAGCGCCTTCATAATGCAGGTCCTCATAAGCCTGCTGAAGATCCGCCCCGGCGGACGCCGAGACTTTGTACTCTTCCGAGACGGCCAGACGAGGGCCGATCGAGGCGCCCGCCCCGCCTTGCGCCTGCTTGACCGTGGCCACGCCCATGCGTAGATAGCTGCGGTCGGTGCCGACCCCGGACTCGAACGTGACATACCGCTTGCGACCGCCGCCCAGATCGAGGCGCAGCGAACTGGTGCCCGCGCTCAGAATGCCGGAGATGATCTCGGAGATGCCGCGCGTCGTGCCTTGCGTGAAGCCACCATGGGTCATCGAAAAACCCGAGCCGAGTTCTTCGCCTCGCACCATGTCGGCCAGCACCTTGCTGGCCGCCTCCCGCGTGGCGCCTTTGATGGACGGCGTTTCCACGGCGGGGGCTTGGTCCAGTGCCGCGCGGGCGAAGCCCTGGGCAAATAGCGCCCAATCGGGCTGAGCGCCGGCGGGTGTCTTGCCCGTGAGGTGCTTCAGCGCGGCTTCGTCTGCCGGGCCACCGGCATCGGCCGCCCAGCGCAGCAAGGCCGCAGGGGTGAGGCGGCCGCCCTCCTCGTCGAGCAACTCGTCGATCCGACGTGTCAGCGAGTCGGTGCGCCCGGCACTCCCGCTAGCCGGGTGACGAATCATCCCCAGAACGCCTTCACGCGCAGCGGCGCGCATCTGCGCGGTCGGCTCGTCACCCCGTGCGTATCGCGGCAGGAGGACCGTATTCGCTTGCACGGACTGCAACACGGCGAGCCGGACGAGGCTGCGCAGCATTGCATCGTCCGGCGATGACGTGGACGCCTTGCCATGGGCGTCCAGCAATGGCAGCCCTCCTGGCCCGCCGCCTTGTTTCATTGCTCGTTCGAGCACGTCGATCATGTCCTTGACGGCGCGGCCTTCATGGATGCCGCCCGTGTGCGAGAGGCCAAAGCCGACGTCACGGCCGTCCGGCGCGATGACTGCGTTGTATGCGTGGTACGGACTCTTTCCCTGATGCAACCCGAATCGTCTCAGCAAGGACTTCAGGACATTGCTCGTGTCGCTGCGCAATGCGCGATCGACGTGCTTGCCGCAACTCTTGGCGGCGCGGGACTCGACCCGCTGGAACTCGCTGGGGCTGCCATCCGCGTTGCGGCGTGCATCGGTCACCATGTCGCCGCGCAACATCTGTACGGCGAACGCGCAGCCGTGGCGCCGCGTGACGGCGGGATCGAGTTCGTCGTGCAATGCCAGCAGCGCCTTTTCTGCCAACGTGAGCGAGACGCCCGGCGGCGTTGCGGCGCCTGCGCGGCCCGGCCACGCGTGTGCATCGCCGGCGCCACGCGCTGCGTCGATGGCCGTGGCAATGGCCCCCTGCCCGTAGATGGCTGCCGGGTCGACACGGTCGCCGCCCGTGACACGCGCTACCTCCGACGCGGCACGCAAATAGGCGCGGACCATGCCGGTCTGTGCCTCGGTCATGGGCAGGCGTTGCCTGTCACCACCGGCATTGGGGCGAGACGTGACCTTATCCAGAAGCGCCAGGCCGATGCCGCCCTCCATGGATTCGAGCTGTGCCGCGAACTGCCAGCCCATCTTGCTCTGGGGCGTCGCCTGCTTGTGATCGGGCGACGGGTGGAGGATGTCGTCGATGATGCGCAGATCGCGCAGTCCGCGCACGGCGTCGATGGCCTTATCCGCCGAGGGGAACGCCAGTGCGAGCGACTTGGCAAGCAATGCCGTCTGCGCGTGACTGAGATCCGCGGTTTCACGAAGACCGGAAAGTGTCGCGCTCAAGCGCTGCTTCTCTGCAGGCGTCCCCTTGAAATGCTTGTCCAGCACACGCCTCAATTCTGCTGGGGTATCCAGCTTCGTCAGCGCACTGCTCGGCTTGGCCGTGGCACGTTCCGATGCTGCCGAGACGCCTGATGCGGTAAGCGTTTCGGGCACCGTGGGCGCGTCTTGCCCTTCGTTGCGCACCACGCTCTGTTTCTTGGGTTTCGCCGACGACGTGATCGTATGGAATGGCGTCAGCGACACGGTCGTTTGCGAAATACCGAAACCATGTTTGTAAGACGCCGTTTGCAACTGCGCCTTGATGCGGCTCAATTGAGCACGCATGCTGCTCTTGCCCTTTTGCGGGGCTGACGCGGCCGCCTGCGCCGCTTGCCGGCGACCGCTCAGGCCCGAGAGCGATGGAACGCTCTCGCGGGAATGTCGTTGCGCGACGGGCCCCGACTGGGAACGCGCTGGGTCGACGTCAGGCTCGGTGGGCGTGTCCATCAGGCGAGCGCCCAACTTCCTCAGTTCAAGACTCACGATTGCCTCCGTATGGAATCGCGCTCCGCGACGCTATGCGGGCGTCGCGGAGATTTCGGGGAATGCTGCAACGGTGAGGCGGCGAAGCGGTACGCTCAGGCGGCGCGTGCGGCCTCCATTTCGGCGCGCACCGTGGCGGCACTGAGGGGTTGCTCTGCGTTCGGATTGATGAGGTGCTTCTCGTAGAACGCGGGCGTGAGGACGTTGTTTTCGAAGTCGCGAACCTTGTCTCGCGCGCCCGAAATGACGTTCTCGTAGGTGTGATTCAGGATGTTCTCCTTCGCCTGGGGCGACAACTGGCTCATCACCTCCGTGTACATCTTTTTGGTCTCGTTCCACTTCGCTGTGCTGACCGGGGCGAGCGTGTCCGATCCGAAGCAGATGCGGGTGCTGTTCTTCTCGAGGAATTCGACCCAGGCCTGCTTCGTCGCCGGATTGTTGACCTGCTTGGCGACTTCGCTCCACGAGATATCGAGATACAGGTTCGGGCAGTCCTTGAGCAGTTGCGTCAGACGGTCGAGGTGACCCTTGCCTTGCTGCACGAATCGGCCAAGCCCGCCGCCGTGTGCCCAGATGATCGTGGTGTCCTTGATGCGCGGATCCGTGAACATCTCGCGCAGGCCCGCGAAGTTGGCCGGATCGCGCGCCGGTGCGTTGTCGCCGTGACGGGCGTCTTCGATCTGGGCGCGAAGATTGTCGATGTCGCAGTGCAGGACAACCGGCATGCCCACCACGCCCGCCATCTCAAGCGTGTTCTTCAGGCCGTTGAGGCCGTTGCCGCGATTCTGGGTGTTCGACTGACCGCGTTGCCCAGCGTACATGTTTTCGACGAGTTCCTTGTGAACCGTGATTTCGCCGATACCGGTGAAGGTGCCCTTGTTGTGAAAAAGCTCCACCAGGAGTTTCACGCCGCTGCGCAGATCGCCGAGGTTCAAACCCGTGATCATCGGGTCCAGACGGCTGCGCTCGGCCTGGCTCAGATTGGCCTTGTTGAGCTGACTTGCCAGATGGCTGTTCACTGCGGTGTCGAGATAGAGTTCGCCACGCTGGACGATTTCGTCGATCAGCCCCGGATTCTTCTTGAAATCTTCGATGGACAGCGGCATGCCGCCGTTGCGCTTCATCTCCCGCTCCTGAATGTCCTTGGGCACGTAGTAGGACTCCAGCCCACAGTCGTGCAACGCCTCGTGGCCGTGGTCATGCCCCACCACAGCGCCCGCCTGCGTCTCGCGTGCGAAGGCCGCCGGGTTGATGGCTTGCCGGTTGTTTTCCAGAATTTGCAGCGACGTCGGAATCGGCATCATGGTCGACGCCCGGATCCCGATCTCATCCATCATCCTGAGCACCTGCTTGGGCGTGAGGCCCTGCTGGACGTAGTTGGTCGGGTGCATGTGACTGTCGGTATGGGGCTCGTTGCCCATCGCGTTCGGCATGACGAACTTCGGCGTACCGAAGTGATTGCCACGCACAGGCGTTCCGTCGGCCAGCGTGATGCCGGAATGCGCCAGCTCGGTCGCAACGAGCTTGTCCGGACGGACGCTCTTGTCGGCAAATGTCTTCTGGTTGAGCACCCTCTGGCGCGGGCCGGCGTCTTTCGATGCCGTCGACGATCCCCCCGTCGGGCGCTTTTTCAGTCCCGCGAACCTACCGTCCTTCGCTCGCCCGGCGGGCGTTCCGGACGGGGTGTTTTGCGGGGCTGCCGACGTTGATGCCGGGTCTTGGCCGTGGGTCGTCAGATGGGTGTCGCGAGGGCCGATAGCACTTTTCTTCATGGAATGTCTCGTCTTCAGAGTCTTGTGGTTTTCACGTGCGTGCAACCAATGTATCGATTCTCAAGTCGGGACAGCACCGCAATCCGAAGCGTTTGCGCGCTACGCGAAGATGAACGAAATTGGGGCGCAATCGATGCGACATGCACCGATTCGAGCGACACCCTCGCACCGAATGCGTGCCGCATCGCGGAGCCCGCGCTTTGCGCCGAAGAATTTAGGTAGAAGAAATCTCGCGAAACATTGTCCGGTTGGTGACAGATCGCGCAGCCACCTCACTTCCACAATGATCCTCTCGAGTCAGTCAGGGCTGCACCTGCCTGCCCTCGCTGATGTCCCGCAACGTTTCGCTGTCGAGCAGCGTGATGCGCCCGTAGCGCACGCGCACGAGGTGCCGGTCGAGGAACCAGCGGAATTCCCGGTTCAGATACTGCCGCGACGCCATCAGCAAGGCTGCCAGGTCTTCCTGCGAGAGTCTCAGGCTCAGGGTGATGCCATCGCCATCGGGCACGCCGTAGCGCTGGGCGAGCGCCAGCAACTGATAGGCGAGCCGGGCCCGGAACGGCATGAGGCTGTGACGGCCGAGCCGGTCGTGCAGACCGCGTGCGCGCCCGGCGATCAGACGCAGCAGCGACGCGCTGAGCGTCGGATCGCGCTCGAACTGGCGTTGCAGCGCCTGAGCAGGAATATGAAACAGACGGGTGAGCCCCCGGGCGCGCTGATGGTGAACCGAGGTCTCGCCCGTGAGCACGGCAATGAAATTCGCGACCTCGCCGGGGGGAATGAAGTCTTCGACGGCGCGCCCGCCCTCCGGGGTCGTCCACTGCCACTCGAGAACGCCCGAGAGGATGACGTGGATGTCGGTGCACGGATCGCCGGCCGCGTAGATCAGCGTGCCGTCGGGGTACGTCTGCAAATGGCCCGCTTCGATCAGGGCACCAAGCACGTCGTCGGACCACGTACGCAGGCCTGCGTTGTTGCGAAACGCGGTCCAGACAATTTCGCGCTGCCGGGCCGTGAGATCGCGCCCGTTGGAGCGCAACGGCAAATGGGACGCCGCCTGCACGGCAATGTCTTGGCCGGCATTGCCATAGCCGGCAGGAAGTGCGGAAGGTTGCTGCATGACGCCAGATATTTTGTAGGGGATGGGCGGGACAACGTGCCGATGACAAGCGCGTCGTATCGCCGGGGGGATCGGCCACCGTACCGCGTTTTGGCGTCGTCCCTAATGATGAATCGGCATATCGAAATTCGACTCAGGAGCGTAAGGAAATGACTCAGGCAGACGCGCGACAGCGCAAAGTGACCGACGCCTTCGTCAGCAAGCGTCACGAGGTGGATGTTCTCGTGATCGGCGGCGGCCCCGCCGGCACGTGGGCCGCCATCAGTGCGGCCGCCAACGGCGCGAAAGTGGTGCTGGCCGACAAGGGATATTGCGGCACGTCCGGTGCGACGGCGCCCTCGGGCACCGCTGTCTGGTATGTGCCGGACGACGGCGAGGCGCGCGAGCGTGCCAAGGCGAGCCGCTTCGAGATGGGAGGTCGCCTGGCCGAGCACGAGTGGATGGACCG
Source organism: Pandoraea sp. NPDC087047 (assembly GCF_044745225.1). Lineage (NCBI taxonomy): Bacteria > Pseudomonadati > Pseudomonadota > Betaproteobacteria > Burkholderiales > Burkholderiaceae > Pandoraea > Pandoraea sp. NPDC087047. The sequence continues at coordinate 196,957 of NZ_JBIUZU010000001.1, read as the reverse complement.
GGTGCTCGCCCAAACGTGGGACAACGTCCAGCAGTTGGCCGACTGGGGCTACCCCTTCCCGGTGGACGAGCTCGGACAGTCGCAACGCACTTCCGTGCAAGGGCCGGATTACATGCGGCTCATGCGCAAACGCGTGAAGGAAAGCGGCGCGCGCATTCTCGACCACAGCCCCGCGCTGGAGCTGCTCGTTGACGACGACGGTGCGGTGGCAGGCGCCACGGGCGTCAACCGTCAGACGGGAGAGACCTGGCTGGTGCGTGCAGGCGCCGTGGTGATCGCCACCGGAGGCTGCGCCTTTCTGAGCCGCGCACTCGGCTGCAATGTCCTCACAGGGGACGGCCAGTTGATGGCGGCCGAAGCGGGTGCCGAACTGTCGGGCATGGAGTTCTCGAACGCCTACGGCCTAGGCCCCGCGTTCGCCTCCGTCACCAAGTCGATGTTCTACAAATGGGCGACCTTCTATGACGAAGACGGCCAGAAGATCGAGGGCGCCGGTTCGGCGCGCGGACGCGGTGTGATCGCTCGCGAGCTGGCCACCCGCAAGGTGTTCGGCTGCCTCGATCAAGCCGACGAGCAGGTGCGCGCGTGGATGCGTACAGCGCAGCCGAACTTCTTCCTGCCGTTCGACCGGCTCGGAATCGACCCCTTTACGCAGCATTTCCCCGTCACCCTGCGCCTGGAAGGCACGGTGCGCGGCACCGGCGGGTTGAACGTCACCGGGCGCGATTGCACGACGTCCGTCGCCGGCCTCTATGCCGCAGGAGACGCCGCCACGCGCGAGTTGATCTGCGGCGGTTTCACAGGCGGTGGCAGCCACAACGCCGCGTGGGCCATGTCGTCGGGATTCTGGGCGGGTGCCGGCGCGGCGACTTTTGCCCGAGGCAATCGTCGTGCCGCGAGCGCGTCGCTTTACCACACGGGGGGCGTGGCATTGCAGGACACGGCAGCGCACGAAGGCATCGACAGCGCACAGGTCGTTCGTGCGGTTCAGGACGAGGTCTTCCCGTTCGAGCGCAACTGGTGGCGCAGCGCCGACTTGCTGGCGGATTCGCTCGGACGGCTCGACGCCCTATGGCTACACCTGCGCACGCGTGCCCCGGCACGTCATGCGCAAGACGCCGTGCGCGCCCGTGAGGCGGCCGCCATGCTTGCCACGGCACGCTGGATGTACCGCAGCGCGCAGCACCGCACCGAGACACGCGGCATGCACCGTCGCGTTGAGTTCACCACCACCGACGACGCCCAACATCACCGGCTGCTCAGCGGCGGGCTCGACGATGTCTGGGTTCGCAAGCATCCGGTGAGCGTTCGGGAGCTCGGTTCCGTTCATTCGACGCATTCGACACCGTCGATCAGCCCGGCTCGCCCGCCGGGTCAGCCCCACGACAGCGCGTCGCCTGCCGGACGTCCCGCCTTGACCGGAGCCCTCGCATGATCGAGATCGTCAACGAAGCGCGCTGCACGGGTTGCAACATCTGCGTGCGCGCATGCCCGACCAATGTATTCGAAGCGGTCGCGGGAGGCATTCCCCGCATAGCACGGCAGGACGATTGCCAGACCTGCTTCATGTGCGAGCTCTATTGCCCCGAGGACGCGCTCTTCGTGGCCCCGCAGGCGGACCGTCCCGCGAATGCCGAAGATGCGCAAGTGCTGCGCGATGCGACCTGGGGCAGTTATCGCGACGCCCTCGGCTGGGGCCCCGGCCGGCACTCCACTGCGGCGCTCGACGCCAGTTATGTTTTGTTAACGAAGGCTCATTGATGACGAAAGACACACGATTCGACGTTTCCCGCACCCGCCGCGCATTGCTCAAGGGCGCAGCGGCTAGCGGACTGCTGCTCGCAGGCAGCGGCGTGCGCGCCGCAACCGGCAACGGCAAGACATTGCGCTTCGGCGTGATCGGCCCGGCGCGCGCCCCGGCAGCGCCCACTGGCTATGCCCTTGAGCGCGGCTATCTGCTGCGCGAGTTGGCCCCTCTCGGCTTCAAGGACGTGCGCTTCGACATGTTCTCGAACGGCCCCGATCTGAACGAGGCCTTCTTCTCCGGAACGCTCGACGTCGGCATCTACGGCGACACTCCCGCCGTGGTGGCGCGCTCGCAAGGGCTCAAGGGGCGGCTGATCGGTTTCGAAGAGATTGGTCTGGCCGGTTGGTTGCTGACACCGCGCGGTGGCGTACGCAGCGTGAAGGCGCTCGACGGCAAGACGGTAGGCGTGCCGCTCGGCTCGTACATCCATCGCTATCTGCTCGGTGTACTCGACGGTGCGGGGCTCACGGGACGCGTGCGCGTCGTGCACATGCTCGGGCGCGACGCAGGTGCCGCGCTCGAACACGGGTCCATCGGCGCCTACGCCGCGCCATCGGACCTCGGGCCGACGCTCGCTGCCCTGGGCTATCCCGTCATCGATAAAGCCACGCAACATCCCGAACTGCTGGGATCGTCGGTCATCGTGGCGTCGACAAACATACTGGGACAGGCGCCGGATCTGCCCGGCGCATGGAACCGGGCGAGGCGCGCCGCCCTGGCGGACATCGACCGCGACCCGCTCGCCTACTTCGACTTCCATCAGCGCACGAGCGGGATTCCGATCGAGACCATCAAGATCTCGCATCCCATCGCCAACTATCCCGCCGAAGTGCTTCCGCCGCCGGGCATTCAACTCCTCGACGGCGTGAAACGCTTTCTGCTCGGCAGCCGCCTGATTCGCAACGACTTCGCGTTGCAACAGTGGCAGATCTGAGGGATCAGGCGAGTCAGGCGGGTCGGGCGGGTATCGGTTGATGAAGGCAGCCCGCTCTGCGCGGGCGGGCGCTGCCTTGACGAGCTAATGACCGGCTTAAAGCGTGACGACTTCCAGAATCGCATCGGCAAACGCTTTCGGGGCTTCCTGCGGCAGGTTGTGCCCGACGCCGCCGCCGATGTCGCGATGCTGGTACTTCCCGGTGATACGCTGCCGGGGCCGGATGCGGCGCGCCGTTCGCGTCGCCCTCCATCGTGATCGTCGGCACGGCAATCGTCGGCCCGGTTGCCAGACGCTTCTCCAGTGCATCGAAGCGCGACTCGCCTTGCGCCAAGCCCAGACGCCAGCGGTAGTTGTGAATCACGATGTCGACGTGATCCGGGTTATGGAAAGCCGCGGCCGAACGCGCGTAAGTCGCATCGTCGAACGGCCATTTCGGCGAGGCCAGTTGCCAGATCAGCTTGTTGAACGCGTCGGTGTTCGCGGCGTAGCCCTTCGCACCACGCCCCGTCGCGAAGTAGAACTGATACCACCACTGCGTCGTCGTTGATGTCCGAATGTATCGGTCCGGATAGGCGACACAAACGGATTCAAAAATCCCGGCTATCGCCCCGCTATCGTTGTTTCCCTGGTGACGGACGGGCGGCCGGCCAGCGGCTCTGCCGTCCTGATGCGGTCTTACCTGACGCTGGCCACCGCGTCCAGAATGACCTTGGCGACGTCGGCGGGCGGAAGGCTCAACCAGCCGCTGGCGTCGGCCACGATATGATCGGTGCCGGGGGCCTTGGGCAGGTCTTTCGAGAGCGTATCGACCGATTGGCCGGCGTCCGGCGCGAAAGCCGAGACATACACGAGGCTAGCGACCTTGTCGTCCTTGCCCGCTTCGGTAATGACCGCGCCACCCCACGAGTGGCCGACGAGCACGACCTTGCCCGGCTGATTGTCGATGGCGTCTTATGCGTATGAGCGGCTCGATGGCAGCGGGTATTTCCGTGGCGTCGCCGGTCCGGCGTTGAGTGTGCCGCATCGCATTCTTGCCGCTGTCGTGGCGTTCGAGGCGTTGCTGGCCGAGCGTCCGTGGCGGCCGGCGCATTCGTTCGACGACGCTCCCGGCATACTCGTGCGCGACGCCAGCGCCGGGAAATTCGATCCGGAGATCGTGAGCGCTATCGTCGCGACGGCCCAGGGACAGACGGTGCGCCCGCGCACGGCGGCGTCCGACGGCAGTTCGCTCCTGTCGCCGCGCGAGCTCGATGTGCTGCGTCAGATCAGCGCCGGACTCAGTAACAAGGAGGCCGCGCGGGCACTAGCGCTCAGTCCGAGTACGGTGCGCACGCACGTCGAAAGCATCTTCCGAAAACTGGAGTGCTCGACGCGCGCCGCCGCCACGCTCAAGGCACTGACGGCAGGCATGCTCTGACGTCGGGGACTTGCCGATGGCGGCAAAATGCCGCAGTGCCCTCGCAAAACGGCAGCGGCGCGCAGCACCCGATATGCAACGCCGCATATCGATATCCGTATTCGGCCACATTCGGGCATGTCCCGCGTGATAGCATTCCGGCTTCTTCGCACACAATCCGCTGCTTCGCATGTCCCTGACCTCCCGCAAACGCCTGACTGCATGGCTCGGCCTCGCCGCCATGTGGCTTGCCGTGTGCATGCCGGTCGTCAGTCAGGTGCTCGCTGCGCACCGGACGGAGCAGGCGCGTCTGTTGGACGTGGCGTTCTGCTCGGTCGATGGCGCACCGCGCACCCTGCCGGTGGCGATGGTGGCATCGGCCCATGCGCACGACAGCGATGCCATGCATGGCGCATCCATGTCCCACACGGCGCATGAGCGTCAGGGCGATGTTTGCGGCTATTGTTCGCTGCTCGCCAATCATCCGCCGCTGGTGATGCCGGCGCTCACGGGTGCCGTATCGTTCGCGTGGATTGCCCGCGCCGGCCCGGTCGCACACACCGCTCCCGTCAGTCATCCACTCGCCTACACGCCGCCTGCGCGCGCGCCGCCTGCCGTTTCCTGATCTCGCACGTAGTCCGATGCCTCGCCACGTTCGGTGACGGCGTCGTTCATCATTCGCGCCTCATGTCCGACTGACGTTCACGCCAGCGGCATGCGCGTGCCATTGCCGTGCAGTGGCGAACGAGACGGAATCGTTGCAACATGCAGATCCCCTATTCCCAGGCGCGTGAAGCGCAACCGGCGACCGCCGCCGGGCAATACCGAACCCTCTGGCGCTGGCATTTCTACGCAGGCCTGTTCGTCATGCCGTGGCTCATGGTGCTGGCCATTACCGGCACGATCTATGTCTTCCAGCCCCAGATCGAGTCGTGGCTGTATCACGACCGCCTGATCGTGGCGGCCTCCACCGCCCCGCGACTCAGCGAACAGACGTTGATGGAACGCGCCGCGAAGGCGCTGCCCGACGGCTCGCAAATCAGCACCGTCGAAGTGAACCGGAACCCCGAGCGCAGCGCGGAATTCATCTTCCGGCTGCCCGGTGGCGAGCGTGAGAGTGTCTATCTGAATCCGTATACCGGGGCGGTGCTGGGCACGCTGAGTGTCGAGCATCGGCTGATGGCGCAAGCCCGGGCGCTGCATCGCTCGCTCATGCTGGGCAAGCCGGGCGAATTGCTAATGGAACTGGCCGGTTGCTGGACGCTGGTCATGCTCGCCACCGGCCTCGCGCTCTGGTGGCCGCGCGCGGGCGCGACTTGGGCGAACACGCTGCGTCCGCGGTTGCAGTTGCGGGGGCGTGCGTTGCTGCGCAATTTGCATGGGGTCGCGGGTCTGTGGCTGGCGGCGGGCGGACTGGCGTTCGTGCTGTCCGGGTTGCCGTGGTCCGGTTCATGGGGCGCGCAGTTCAAGGTGCTGACGTCCAAGGTCGGCATGGGGTCGCCGCCCGGGGTCTGGGGCGAAGCGCCGGTGCGCTCGCAAATCCCCGTCAAGCCGATGAAGATGGACGATTTGCCCATTGCGCAAATTCCATGGGCCGTCGGCAATACGACCGTTCCCGAATCGATGCCACCGGCCACCACCACGAACACCACCGCGAATGCCGGCGCCGACACCATGGCGGCCATGCCCGGCATGGCGAACATGGCGTCGATGCAAGGCATGAGCCAGGCGTCACAGGGAGACGGTGGCGAACACGCGGGGCATGCCGGACACGAAAGCGCCGGCGGCAGCGGTCTCACGCCCGCCAGCTTGCGCGCCCAAGGCGCACTGCCGATCGACGACGTGATGACCATCGCGTCGCGGCTCGGCGTTCAGAGCGGTTACAGCCTGGTGGTGCCGTCAAAGCCGGACGGCGTCTATACCGTCTCTTACTTCCCGGCCGATCCGAAAGCGGAGCGCACCATTCACCTCGATCAGTACAGCGGCAAGGTGCTACGCGACATCGATTACAACGCCTACGGTGCCGTCGCGCAGGCCGTCTCCTATGGGACCGCGCTGCACATGGGCCGCTATTTCGGCTTGGCCAACCAGTGGTTATGCGCGTTGATTTCGATGGGACTGTTCGCGATGGCCGTGACCGGTGCCGTGATGTGGTGGATGCGCCGCCCGGCACGTTCGCTCGGCGCACCGTCGCGCGCGCAATCGCGCCCGCCCATGCGCGGCTGGACGGTCGGCATGATCGCGCTCGGCTGCGTCTTCCCATTGATGGGCGCGACGATGGCGCTGGTCTGGGCGGGCGATCGTGCGGTGTTCAGGCAACGCTAGCGAGGCAGGTAGCCAGATGGCGAGATCGTGAGATCGCACCAGCGAACGAAAACTCATTCCGGGTTGGCGTTCCACAACCTCAGATTGCCGAGGCTGGCCGCGAGCTTCAGGCGTGCGATCTGCCATTTGGATACCGCCAGCACACGCTGTTTGCGCGCGTCCGCGAGCGACGTCTGGGCATTGAGTAGTTCGGCAAAAGTACCAACCCCTTCCTTGTAGCGCCCCCTTGCCATGTCTAGCGCTCGTTGCGCGTCGTCGAGAAGGTCGCGGGAGTTGGCGAGGTTGGCCGAGTCGGTTTGCACGGCGTGATAGCTGCGCCACACGTCCAGCGATACCTGCAACTCGGTGTCGTGCAGCGCGGCCGCTTGCGCGTCCACCTGCGCCCTCGCCTGCGCGACCCGGTAGCCGGATCCAAACCCCTCGAACAGGGGAATCGTCAACTGCACGCCGATCATGCTGCCCCGGCTGCGCGTCATCGGCACGGACTGCGGTTGCTGCTTGTACGACGGATCGTTCTGCCTAAGACTGCCGACGAGCGAGAGGGTCGGCCGATCCTGCACGCGGGCCGCGTCGACGCTGGCATGCGCGGCATCGAGCTTCGCCCTCGCGGCGATGAGATTCGGCTGCCGCCGCTTCGCTTCGTCGATCAACTGGTCGATGCCGTCACCGATCTCATCAGCCACCTCGGCGTCGAATTCCCGGGGCACGATTTGCAGGGGGACATTCACGTCTCGCCCGATGGCGACGGCAAGTGCGCCCGTTGCCGCGCGTGCGTTCCCCTCTGCGCTGACGCGATCAAGCACCGCGCGCCGGTAGCTGGTGCGGGCCTGTAGCTGATCGGCAAGCGTTCCTGCGCCTGCTTCGTGTCTGGCGCCGGTTTCGGCAAGGCTCTCACGGGCGATGGCTTCCGTGCGCTGCGCGGCGTCGAGCGACGCTTGCGCGTCGCGAAGCGTGTAGAACGCCTGTGCCGTATTGAAGAACACCGTCTGAAGCGTGCCGTCCTGAGTCGCGTTGGCCGCCGCGAGCAGCGCGCGGGCCTGACGCCGTGCGGCGTCGCGCTTGCCGAAGTCGAACAGCACCCAACTGAAGTCCAACGCGCCATACCTGCTCGACGTGTTCTGCGACCGGCGGATCGAGCCCGCGCCGAATGTGCTGTGGTCGTAGGTGGTGGACAACGTATTGCGTTGCGTCCCGACGGTTGCATTCAACGTCGGCAAGTACGCAGCCGTCGCCAGGCCGAGCGCGGCGGCTTGTGCCCGCGCTTCAGCCCAGGCCCGACGCGCCTGCGGATGGGTGCAGACGGCCAGCAGGATCGCGTCGTCGAGCTCAAGAGGGCGCGCATCGGACAGCCGGGGGCACGGAACGCCACCGAGAAGCCGCGCGGCCGGGGTCTCCGACACATCGTCACGCGTGAGGAACACGTCGAGGCGCTGTGCCTGAGCCTCGGGAACCGCCACCAATGCGACAGCTGACAGTGCAAAAAGAACCTGACGTTTCATTGACCGCTCGGCCCTCTCTGCCCGTCGGGCACCACCGTTTCCGACGCGGCACGCGTGCGGTCGAAGGCGATTCGTCCACCGTCGAGCAACACCACACGGTCAGCCGACGCGATCGTCTCCGGCCGATGCGCGACAATCACGCGCGTCATGCACAGCGCGCCGACCGCCGCATTGACCTGCCTTTCGCGCGCGAGGTCGAGATGGCTTGTCGCCTCGTCGAGCACCAGTATCCTTGGCCGCTTGTATAGCGCACGGGCCAGCAGTACCCGCTGTTTCTGGCCACCGGACAGCACCGTTCCCATGTCGCCGACCAGCGTGTTGTAGCCCATCGGCATCGCCACAATGTCCTCATGCACCGCGGCAAGCCTCGCGCATTCGGCAATCCACCGGTGATCGGCATCCGGATCGAAGAAGCTGACGTTGTCGGCAATCGAGCCGGCGAACAGCACGTCGTCCTGCAACACGGTGCCGACGAGCGTTCGAAGCCTGTCCAGGCCCAGCCTGCCGGCGTCGATGCCGCCGATCCGCACGATGCCCGCAGTGGGTTCGAGTGCGCCGAGCAACACGTTGACGAGCGTCGTCTTGCCGCAGCCTGACGGCCCCACCAGCGCGACCGATTCGCCCTCCGCTATCGAGAGCGACACGCCGTCGAGCACCCAGGGCTCACCGTCTGCATAGCGAAAGCCGATCGCGTCGAACTCGATGCTCGCCGTCAGCGCTTCGGCCTCGCCCGGCACGTGGCGCAGGCTCGTGTCGGATTCCGGTGGCGTGAATACGATGTCGGCCAGCCGCTCACCTTGCAACTGCAACATTCTGATCTCGAAGCATTTGTCGATGAGGCTGCCCACCCGGCTGTCGAATTGCCCCTTGTAGGCAGTAAACGCCATGAGTACGCCGACCGTGAACTGTCCGTCCATCACCATCCGCGCGCCGAGCCAGATAACTAGAATGCCCGCGGCGCCGAACAGCAGTCCATTGACTTGCTGATAGAGCAGATGCAGCTTTTGCATGTGCAAGCCGGCATTGATCTCCTCGACGAGCAGCGACAACCAGCTCGCACGGCGCTGGTTCTGCCGGTTGAACAGCTTGATTGCCTTGACACCGCGTACGGTTTCGAGGAAATGGCTTTGCTGCTTGGCCGCACGCACGATCTGCTCCTGCGTCGCGTGCCGAAGCGGGCGATACCACAGCCAGCGCAGCAGCGCGTACAGCGCCATCGTCGCGAGCGCCACGCAACCGAGCATGCGGCTGTAGACGAACATCATGGCGAGCGTGACGATGGTCATCAAGCCGTCGATCACCGCGCTCAGGAACGATGTGGTGAGCGTCTGCTGGATTCCGTCAATCGAGCCGAAACGCGACACAACGTCGCCAAGATGGCGCCGCTCGAAGTACCCCACGGGAAGACTAAGCAGATGGGTGAAGACATTGGCGCGCCACTGCACGTTGAGCGTCGTCCCGAAATACATCAGCACCCACGTGCGGATGGCGCTTGTCGCCTGCTGCATCAACAGCAACAAGCCAAAGCCGAGTGCGAGCACCGTGAGCAGATCCCGGTCGGCACTGACGATCGCCTCGTCGATCACCCACTGCATGAAGAACGGTTGCACCAGAGCGAACACCTCAAGCGCCAGCGCAAGGATCAGCACTTGACCGAGTGAGCGTGACACCCCCGACACGGGGCCCAGCAACTGGCGCAGCCTGACCGGCGGCGCCTCGTCGCGCGGCGCGAAACGGTTCGTCGGCCACAGTTCCAGTGCGACGCCGGTAAACGAACGCGACAGCTCGTCGAGTGGCACTTTGCGGATCCCCTGCGCGGGATCGTAGATCAACGCACCTTTGCTGCCGACCTCCTTCAACACCACGAAATGGTTGAAATTCCAGTGCAGAATGCACGGCACGCGCAATTGACCGAGTTGATCGAGATCGAGCGTCAGCGCACGGGTGCCGAGATCGAGTTGTTGGGCGATCTCGATGACGCGGGCGAGGTCGGCCCCTTTGAGCGAAACGGGAAAACGACCGCGCAGCGCCGCGAGATCCACGTGGTGGCCGTGATAGCCCGTGATCATCGCGAGGCATGCGAGCCCGCATTCCGTGGCTTCAGTCTGCAGGAGTATGGGGAGCTTGCGAGCCACGCCGAACGAGAGGCGATCGAGAAAGGGCATGCGGGAGCAGAAGGATTAGAGTTTGCCCGTCAGGCTATATAGCGGCTCAAGCACCCACTCATACAGGCGCCGGCGCTCGCGAAGAATATCGGCTTGAAGCGCCATGCCAGCCTGGAGCGGCTGCGGCTTGCCGTAAGCGGTGACGTTTTGCGAATCGAGGGTTGCGCTCACCCGGTAAAAAGCGTGGCCGCCGCGCGGGTCGTTGGAGAGCATGCCGCCGGTCGACAGTTCGACGGCAGACAGGGCCGTGCGCGCAATCGAGGTCACTCGCGCGTGGTACTGGCCGAATTTCTGGTACGGAAAGGCCTGATAGCGAACCCGCACCCGGTCGCCGACGCGCACGAAACCGACGGCCTCACTTGGCAAGAACAAGTGAACGTGCCAACGCGCGCCGTCTGGAACGATGCTTGCGGCGGGGTGTGCGGTATCGACCATCTGCCCCGGCTCGGCAATTGCGGCAGTCACAAGACCGGCTTCGGGGGCGGTCACGACAAGCTCGCGACGGGCCTCGCTCTCGATCATTGTCTGATCGACATCGATCACGCTTCGTGTTGCCTGGGATAACTGGTTCTGATGTCTGAGCGCGAGACCGGCGAGCGTATTCACGGTCTCCTTGAGTGACTGATTCACATTGGCGCGCTCGCGACGCAGGCCGAGCAGCCTCGACTGCTGGTCGAGCAGATCTGCCTGTCGCTGCTGAAGCTGATCGGTGGAAATGTAGTCCTGCGCGAGCAAGCGACGGTAGCGCGCAACCCCGTCGGCGGCAATCGATGCGCGCTCGCTTTGACTGGCAAGCTGATCGTCAAGACGCGCCGACTCGGCGCGCAGACTGGCGAGTTTCGCCTGCAGCGTGTCGCGTTCGTCCCGCTGCAACGCGCGAGTCTTGTCGATCTCCTGAAGAAGCGAAATTCTGCGCTGGCGGGCCTGCTCGATGAGCGCAGCCTGAGTGCGACCCTGCGCTGAACTGTGCAGCTCGGTAGACACGATATAGAGCACCGCCCCGCGCGCCACGCGGTGTCCCTCGGTCACGACTTTGCGCAGCACGATGCCGGGTTGTTGAGCGTAGACCTTGACAAGGCCTGCGTCGGGTACCACCACGCCTTCGACGGTGGTCCGGCGCGTGTAGCTGCCAAACACAAACAGCAACGCGACGGCAGTTGCCATACAAGCCGCCGCAACCGTCAGGACCGTAAACGACACCGGACGCAGAAGAACGATTTTGCCAAGCGTCGACGTGCGATGTGCCTGTTCGGCTTCGGCTCGAAACAAAGGGGAATTGAGACGCATGAAATCCGGAGCGGCCGCCCAAGCAGCCGAATACGATTCGGCAATCGCCGAATGCCTGCGACGCCATATGCACAGAGAGTCTGGTGGCTACGGGGCAGTATTTCCTGCCCCGGCAACCCCAGCGATTTCAGTTCACTTTATCGCTGTCATGAAATATGTTTCGGAAAGTATCCTGGCATTCAGAATTCGGACATTGAGGGTACTTCGGCGTACAAACCCACCTGGTCTCCGTCTCTTGCCTCGTACGTTTGCACACGACAGCGCCACATTGATTTGCCCCCGCAACCGCAGAAATTTCCTGCTGATCCATCTCTCTCATGGCATTCAACCCCTAAGTAATAAACACGATGAACGTCTTACAGACCGGGGGGCAAATTGATACTACACATAATGCAAAATCGTCAGTCATACGAACCGGAGAATTCACCCCCGGAAATTCATCAAAATATTTCCAAAAAATCCATGAAATTGAGCTTCAATGCATTGGCAACCTTGTCGCTGCAGCGCATTGCGATGCAGATGCCCGAGTCGTTCCCGGATTGCCGAAACAATTCACTGTTTGAGTCATTTCCCTTGCCACGATACCGCTCGATGAAAGTCTGAGGTATGTCAGATACCGTAGGCGAAGCACAATGTAACGCGCGGAGATTTCGCTATTGCAGATCACTATCGATGAATGAATTCAAGGATGGTTCGGTACATACGTAACCAGGACATTCAAATTCAGGAGCCGCTGGTTCACAAACCCATATTCTCCAACGGGCGTCCCATTTGCATATCACTATGCCGTTATTCGTTGCGCCTGAAATCTCATGAAGTTCATGGCTGGCGATATCTCTCATCGCATTTACCCCCGATAAATTGTCAATTTAACGGTTTCGACATCAGCTGCTGATTTCATGCTGCCCACAACCCAAATCGCCGGCAATCTTTGCCCACGATGCATAGCGATCACCGCACTGCCATCTCACACGTTCAGGAACGCCTCCGGGATAAGAAACGATATCCCCTGATCCTGAACGCCGTTCAATAGATAGGAGCCGGCCAGCGTACCGGCAAGTCCCCCGTAGATATAACCGGCAGCGCCACCTGCTATCGCTCCCGTAAGCGTTCCAATGCCGGGGAATGCCGATCCGAGAGCTGCGCCGATGGATACGCCAAGTTTTGCGCCATATGCCTGCCCCGCCACGCGCCCCGCGAGTCCACCCATCACAGTTCCCGTGAGTCCTGCACCTGAAACCACGGCAATCTCATTCTCGGCAAGATCTCTCACTATGTAGAACTCCTAAAAATTTTACAGATTGATGAATGTCGCTTTCGAGTACCCAAATGCATGTTACGTGAAATGAAAAATCGTTCGTAGCACGAGGCGGGCGATCCAGACCGGGCAGTCCATCAACATTGACAACAAGGCCTATCGGATTAAGCTTCAATGCGTCGGCAGCCTTGCGTCGCGGCACATTGCGGCACCACGTATCGAATCGTTCGAGGACTTTCCATGCATTTCGCTGTTTCAGGCATTTCCCAGCCCGAGGTAACGCTCGATGAGGACACCGGCTTCGTCGCCCCCTATTTGCGTGAGATGCGCCAGGCCGTTGACGCACAGGCGCCAGCCAATCCCAATCTCACGATCAGCGGCAGTGGCGCGTTGCCTTGCGTCTTTCCCTATACCGATTTCGCGACGTCCGCCATTGCCACCGCAACGCTCGCCGTTGCCGGGCTGACGACCGGTGCCGCCGGCGATTACGGTTTAGGGGCAAACGCCGCGTGTCCGCAAGTGAATGTCGACCGACGGTTGGCGTCGTTCTGGTTTCAGACGTCACTACGCCCACAAGGATGGTCGTCGCCGCCGCTGTGGGATCCGATTGCGGGCGACTACCCGACGGCCGACGGCTGGATTCGTCTGCATACGAACGCACCGCATCACCGTGCCGCTGCGCTGGCCGTGCTCGGGGTCGAGGCGCAGCGCGAAGCCGTCGCGCGCGTTGTCGCCACATGGCAGGCCGATGCTCTGGAGACGGCCGTCGTCGCCCAAGGCGGATGTGCGGCCGCGATGCGCTCCCTTGCGCAGTGGGATGCCCATCCGCAGGGGGGCGCCGTGGCAACGGAACCGCTGCTGCATTGGGAGACGTTCGATGCGGGATCTGCGCCAGACACGCGTCGCAACACCGGCACGTGGACGCCGTTACGGGAGCGTCCGCTCAGCGGCATTCGTGTGCTGGACTTGACCCGTATTCTCGCGGGGCCTACGGCGACACGCTTTCTCGCGGGATTCGGCGCGCAGGTGCTGCGCATCGATCCGCCAAACTGGGACGAGCCGGGCACGGTGCCGGAGGTAGTGCTTGGCAAGCGCTGCGCGCGGCTCGATCTGAAACAGCCGCAAGGACGGGCTACGCTCGAAGGGTTGCTGCGCGACGCGGACATCGTCGTCCATGGCTATCGTCCCGACGCACTTGAGCATCTCGGCCTGGGCGCGGCGCGTCGTCGCGAACTCAATCCCTCGTTGATCGACGTTTCGCTCGACGCCTATGGCTGGCAAGGGCCGTGGCACACACGACGCGGCTTCGACAGTCTGGTGCAGATGAGCGCCGGTATCGCCGACGCGGGGATGCGCGCCGCGGGGGCGCAACGCCCGGTGCCGCTCCCCGGGCAAGGCATCGATTACGCAACGGGGTACCTGATGGCAGCCGCGGCAGTCCATGCGCTGGCGCTTCGTCAGACGCAGGGGGTCGGGGCCACCGTGCGCGCCTCGCTAGCTCGCACCGCGCGCTTGCTCGTGACGCATCGCACGCCGGAAAACCCGCCCTCGCCCTTGGCGGAGGAGACGCCTGACGATCTTTCGTCGCGAATCGAGGATACGTCGTGGGGCCCGGTGCGCCGTGTCGCCACACCGATGTCGATGACGGGGACGCCCGTCGACTGGGCGCTGCCTGCGATGGCGCTGGGCACGGCAACGCCGATGTGGGCTTGATCGGGCTCAGGCAGCCGTCATCGGGACACGATCCGCGGCGAATCTTCCGTGGATCGTCTTGGGGCGCGCGGAACTGTGGCGCCCTATTCCATGGCGCGACGCCGCGCCTGCCGAGCCACATTCAACTGACGCTCCGCCTGACTCAACAGCACCGAGATATTGGTGGGGACACGGTTCGCCTCGAACATCGCGGGATCGGACAACGCGATGCCGAAGCTCGCGGAGAGCGGCAGCACCTCACCATTCGTCAGCGTCAGCGCCGTGGCTTCGATGCGTCCGCGCAGCAGTTCCGCGAACTGTCGTGCGCGCGAGGCGTCGAGCACGCGCGCGAGCATCACAAAACCATCCGCCCCCAGTCGGGCAACGAGGTCGCCCGGCTGGCACGTGTTCAGGCACACTGCGCCCACGCGACGAAGAACGTCGTCGCCCACACTGTGACCCCAGTTGGCGTTGATCTGCGTGAAATTATCGATATCGAACTTGATCAGCGCGACCTGCCCGGGCGTCGCCATCGCACACAAGGCCTGCGCCTGACGCTCGAAAGTGTGCCAGTTCATCAAATGCGTGAGCGGGTCCGTGTCTGCCGTCATCTCCAGCTCGCCCAACAGCCGCGCGCGCTCGCGCCGCAGTTGCACCAACTCGACGGTGTTCTGCCGCAACACGCGCAAGGCATCGAACACGGCGCTCACTTGCGGCCGACGCATCGGCAAGCCCTCGCCCGGCACCGTGGCGTCGAGATTGCCCTGCGCCAGCGCGTTGACGAAACGCGTAGCGGCCTCGAACGGTTGCACGACGGTGCGCCGGAAATTGCGCAGCACCACAAAGAGCACCAGCACCAGAATGCACTCGGCCACTGCCGTGAAGATCATGAGGTGGAGCGCGCGCGAGCGTTGCGAATCCACTTCGTGTTGCGCCAGCGTCAGCATGCGGTCGCGGAAATCGGTGATGGCGCGCATCGTCGGCACATAGTGACTGGCGAACTCCGCCGTCGTCAGCGATGTCGCCCGAGGCTGGGAGGCCAGCGTGCGCACTGTCGCCACGTAATGCAGCCCGGCGGCAAAGTACTGGGAATTCAGTGCGTTAAGCGTATCGGGGCCAAGCTCATGCGGCTCGATCACCCGCGACGTCATCATGTCGTGCAGTTGGTCGATACGCCCGAGCGTGCGCTCGATGGTGCGTTGGTCGGCTTCGGTGAGCCTCTGCCGGGTGGCAAGGGCTGCCGTGAAGTTCGAGCCGAGTTGCCCGGCGTACTCGCGCAGATCGGCAGCAAAGCGGGCGAGGATGAGGTAAGGGAGCGCGCCGGGGGCACCGCGAGACACGATATCGATGCGTGACGTCACCACGGGCGTGAAGTCGGCAATGACGCGGACCATGCGCTCGACGGCCTCGCGCACCGCCGCGTCACTGCGCATTTCGCGTGGGCTCTGCACCAGCAAATCGACGTTCGCACTCGCCGCCGCGAGATCGAGTCGCGCCCGTTCGACGGCGCGCAGACTAAAACCGCATTGATCGCATCGGTCTGGCGAGAGCGCCGCGAGCAGTTCCTGAAGACGCGCATTGGTCGTTTCGCGGGCGTTGTGCAACGCGGCGACGGAATCGACCGGGAGTGGGAGGTCAGCGCCGAGCACCGCATTGGCAGGGCCGCGCTCGGCAGACGCCTTCTCCATCGCGATCAGCGTGGCGCGCAACGCGTCGAGCGCGAACTCAGCCTCGCTAGCCCGCCGGTACGTTCCCCAAGCCAACGTCAGCAGGCCGCCGCTAAGCGCGGCGACAATGCAGACAACGGCAAGATTCTGTAGCCGGAGGCGACCAGAGAGTGAGAGAGCCGGAAATAACTTGCGCATCATTGACGATGACACCGTCGGCCACACGGTACGGATTCCCATTGAGGCCGCGACGGGTGACCCCGTAACGACGGCAATCCGCGGCATGCCTGGCACTTGGCACACACGCTTTGGCATTGCGACACGTCCTATCGAACCCCGACGATCGCGAGGCGCCATTGTCGCACAACGACAACCGCGGCTCGCGTGGATCCCAAAACTTTCTTACAGATCGATCGCCGTCTCCGTGCCTTGCTTGATGGCGCGCTTTGCGTCGAGTTCGGCCGCCACATCGGCCCCGCCGATGATATGCACCCTCGCGCCAGCCGCTCGCAATCCTTCCGCTAACGCCCGCAACGGCTCCTGTCCGGCGCACAAAACAACGTTATCAACGGATAGCACGTGAGGCGTGTCGTCGATGGTGACATGCAGCCCTTCGTCGTCGATACGCCGATAGGTCACACCGGGAATCATCTCGACGCCGCGATGTTTGAGCGACGTGCGATGAATCCATCCCGTGGTCTTGCCCAAGCCGTCGCCGACCTTCGATGTCTTGCGTTGCATCAGGTAGATTTTGCGCGGGGACGTCTGGGCCGCCGCGGGACACAGACCGCCCGGGTGGGCATACGACGGATCGATGCCCCACTCCGCGTAGAACTTCTCGGGCACCAGCGTGGCGCTCTCGCCGGACTGCGTGAGGAACTCGGCCACATCGAAGCCGATGCCGCCCGCGCCGATCACCGCAACGGACTTGCCGACCGTGGCACCGCCGCGTAGCACATCGATATAGCTGAGCACCTTCGGGTGATCGATGCCTTCGATGGCCGGGGTGCGCGGCACGACGCCGGTCGCGAGCACCACGTCGTCGTAGCCGCCACCCACGAGGGAGTCCACCGTGGCGCGCGTGTTCAAACGCACGTCGACACCGCTCGCTTCGAGTTCGTGACGGAAGTAGCGCAACGTCTCGAAGAACTCTTCTTTGCCCGGAATCCGTTTGGCCATATTGAACTGGCCGCCGATCTCGACGTCCGCTTCGATGAGCGTGACATCGTGCCCCCGCCGCGCGGCGACCGTGGCCGCGGCCAGCCCTGCGGGGCCTGCACCGACGACCGCGACACGGCGCTTGCGTCCCGCCGGCTCGATACGCAGTTCCGTCTCATGACAAGCGCGCGGGTTGACCAGACACGACGTGATCTTGCCGCTGAACGTGTGATCGAGACACGCCTGATTGCACCCGATACAGGTGTTGATGGCCTCGGCGCGATCGGCCGCCGCCTTGTTCACGAATTCGGGATCGGCCAGCAGCGGGCGCGCCATCGACACCATGTCGGCCTCGCCTTGCGCGAGAATCCGCTCGGCAACATCGGGCATGTTGATGCGGTTCGTCGTGATGAGCGGAATGCCCACATGCCCCTTGAGCTTGCCCGTGACCCACGCGAAGGCGGCGCGCGGCACGCTCGTGGCAATCGTCGGAATGCGGGCTTCGTGCCAGCCGATGCCGGTGTTGATCAGCGTCGCCCCGGCGGCTTCGATCGCGCGGGCGAGTTGCGCCACTTCGTCGAAGGTGGAACCGCCGTCGACCAGATCGAGCATCGACAGACGGTAGATGATGATGAACTCGCGCCCTACCCGTTCGCGCACGCGGCGCACGATTTCCACCGCAAAGCGCATGCGGTTTGCATAACTGCCGCCCCAGGCATCGGTGCGATGGTTGGTGCGTGCGGCGATGAATTCGTTGATCAGGTACCCCTCGGAGCCCATGATTTCGACGCCGTCGTAACCAGCGTGTTGCGCGAGGGCCGCACAGTTCACGAAGTCGTCGATGGTTGCCTCGACCTCGTCGCTCGTCAGTTCGCGCGGTTTGGCGGGCGTGATGGGCGCCTGCAATGCGCTGGGCGCGACCAGATCCGGATGGTAGGCATAGCGCCCGAAGTGCAGGATCTGCATGGCGATCTTGCCGCCGGCGGCGTGCACGGCCTGCGTCACCACGCGATGCTTGTCCGCTTCCTCCCCGGTGCTGAGCTTCGCGCCGCCAGCGTACGGGCGTCCGGCGTCGTTCGGCGCGATCCCACCCGTCACCATCAATGCCACACCGCCCCGGGCGCGCTCCGCGTAAAACTCGGCCATGCGGGCAAAGCCGTTGCGCGCTTCTTCCAGTCCGACGTGCATCGAGCCCATCAACACGCGGTTGCGCAAGGTCGTAAAGCCCAGATCCAGGGGCTGCATCAGGTGGGGATAGCCGCTCATCGTTGTCTCTCTCATCGTCCGGCGGGGAGGCCGTGGGTTTTGGGGGCGTTCAGGTTTTTCCGGCTATGCAACCGGTTGCATAGTTTGACGACGATTTTATTCGTGCCCGCGCGACTATGCAACGAGTTGCATAGTGCCTTTAGAGTGCCTAGACTAGCGGGCATGCCACTCGCCCACGCTCTGATGACCTCGCTCCTGGAGAAATCCTCCTCGGGATACGACCTTGCCCGCCGTTTCGACAAATCGATCGGATTCTTCTGGCACGCCACCCATCAACAGATCTACCGCGAACTGGCGCGCATGGAGACGACCGGATGGATCGACTCGATGGCCGCCCCCGACGGCGGACGCACGCGCAAGCGCGTCTATCGGGTGCTGGACGCGGGGCGCGACGAACTGCTCGCCTGGGCCGCCACGCCGACCGAGCCGTCCGAACTGCGCGACGATCTTATGGTCCGGCTGCGGGCCGACGCCGCCATCGGACCGCTCGGTCTTCGCCCCGAACTGCAACGCCGCGCCGCGCTCCACGCGCAGAGGCTCGCGGCTTACCAGGCCATTGAAACGCGCGACTTTCCGGCAGGCGAAACGCCCTCTCGCGAAGCCGCGCTGCAACGCCACATCCTTCGGCTGGGGGTGCGTTACGAAGAAGGCTGGCTCGAATGGACCCGCGAAGCCCTGACCCTGCTGGCGCAATGGGACGGTGTCGCGACTGGCGGCGATCAGGCTGCCTGATGCCATACGGCAGCGGTTACGATTCGTCCCATTTTCTTGTCAACGGACGAGGTGTCTGGCGCGTTTAACGTGAGAATCGACGTTACGCTTACCGGCCAACGTCACCGTTTTTCGCCCCACCTTAGGCATTCATGGTGTTTTCTTCCAAGCCCTTCAAGCTCTCCCGACTGGCCAGCCGTGCGCGCGCCGTCGCGAAACTCTCCCTGCTGGTTGCCAGCGCTCTCCCGCTGACCTTCTCGCCTGCGCATGCCGGCACGGTTATCGTGCTCGATTCGGGCGCGGCGCAGCTCTCCCTCATCGATCAGGCGTCACATAAGGTCGTTGGCACGATGCCCACGGGCAAAGAGCCGCATCACCTGATGATCACGCCCGACAAGCGCTCGCTGATCGTGGCCAATTCGGTCTCGAACAGCCTGATGTTCCTGGATCCGGCGACCGGCAAGTTCCAACGCCAGGTGGCCGATATCGACGATCCGTACCAGCTCGGCTTCTCGCCCGACCGTAAATGGTTCGTGACGGCGGCACTCCGCCTGGACCGCGTCGACGTTTATCGCTATGACGGCGAAAACGTGACGGTCGCCAAGCGCATTCCGCTGGCCAAGACCCCGAGCCACATGACCTTCTCGTCCGACAGCAAGACGGTGTTCGTCACGTTGCAGGACTCGGATGAGCTGGTCGCGATCGACCTCCCGACGCAGACCGTGAAATGGCGCATGCCGGTCGGCAAGACCCCGGCAGGCCTGTGGATGACGCCGGGCGACAAGTATCTGCTCGTCGGCATGACCGGTGAAGACGATGTCGCCGTGGTCGACTGGCGCACCCAGAAGGTCATCAAGCGCATTCAGACCGGCCGTGGCGCCCACAACTTCCGCTCGCTCTCCGACGGCCGTCACATCGCCGTGAGTAACCGGGTGGCAAGCACCATCAGCATTCTCGATTACGAGTCGCTCACCAAAGTGGCCGACATCACAGGCCTGATGCCGGGACCGGACGACATGGAATTGTCCGCCGATAAACGTTATCTTTGGGTAACCTTCCGGTTTGCACGCCACGTTGGCGTGATTGACCTGACGACGCGCAAACTGGTCGATACCATTGCCGTGAACCGGTCGCCGCACGGCATCTATTTTGCCGATCGTGCCCCCGTACTCTCGCCGAATCCGGACTGACAAGGCCGCCAGATGATTCAGGAAGCCATCAACTTCGTCGATAGCGGCATTTCCGCCGCGCAGACCCTCGTCTATGTGGACGTGGTACAGCCGCTGCTGTTCCACTTCAACCTGATGGGCTATGACGACGACATCTACGATGCCCTGTACTGGGTGCTCATCGGTGTGTTGCAGATCGGTCTGACGTACGTTCTGCTGCGTCCGCTCGAGGCGCTGCGCCCGATCGAGCAATGGCAGGATCGCAAGCAGGTGCGTGCGGACGTGATTTATACCTGGATCGCCAAGCTCGGCATTCTGAATCTGCTGTTCTTCGTGGTGTTGCAACCGGTCTTCAACGAGTTGCAGAGCCAGATGGTCATTCACGGCCTCCCCAGCATCGATCTCGACGGTTTGTACCCCGGCGTGACGGATCAGCCGATCGTGTCGTTCCTGCTCTATCTGACGGTGCTCGACTTCGCCGGCTACTGGTATCACCGCTGGCAGCATCGCTTCGGCGTGTGGTGGGAACTGCACGCGGTGCATCACAGCCAGCAGCAGATGTCGCTGTGGTCCGACGACCGAAATCACTTCCTCGACGACATCTTGCAGGCCGGGTTCTTCGCAGCCATCGCGCTCTTCATCGGGGTGCAACCCGCGCAATATGTGGTGCTGGTGGCCGTGGGCAACTTCCTGCAGAGCGTTCAGCACGTCAACGCCCGTCTGCCGTTCGGCCCGGTACTGGAGCGCCTGATCGTGAGCCCGACATTCCACCGCCGCCATCACGCGATCGGCTACGGACACGAAGGCACGCGCTACGGCTGCAACTTTGGCGTGCTTTTCCCGTGGTGGGACATGCTGTTCCGCACCGCCTCGTGGGAACGTACCGTCGAGCCCACCGGCATTCGCGACCAGCTTCCGGCACCGGCAGGCCGTTCGCGCCGCTACGGAATCGGCGTGATCGCACAACAGGTCCGCGCTTTCGGTCGTATTGCCAAGCGTCTCGTCCCGAGCCGCACGGACAGCCGCCAGGCAGTCTGAGCCGCCATGCCGGGTTTTCCCGGCATGCAAAGGCTTGCCGTCCCTTACCGTCAGGCCCCGCAGTAACACGATGTAACAGGGGAACGACCACCGTTCCCCTGCCCGCCAAGCCCCCGCAAGTCCCCCATCCGTCTCGCTCATTCCCTTGCCCCAACAGGCATTGACGGGGATATGCTGTCCTAAGCGACATGCTTGCGCCTACCGGCCGCAGGTAACACGCCGTAACCTCAGGCTCCGGTTCGCCCCGCCAAAACCGGCATCCCCATCGCTAGACTGCTAAACGTAGCCTCCCGGGCCGTTCCGGGGGACTTCCCGGCACCTTTGCCGGGGGGAGAGACAGAGATGGAAAACACGTCGAACACTACGGCGGCACCCCAGCAACCCAAACCGCCCAAGCGGCGTCGCACGTTACTTTGGATCGGGCTCGTGGTCCTCGTGCTGGTCGCATGGGTCGCATGGCATCTGATGCATCGCCCCGCCGCCCGGCGCGGCGCGCAAGCACAAATCGTGTCCGTCGCACAGGTCGCATACGGCGACATGCCGGTCACGATCACGTCGCTCGGCACCGTTACCCCCGAAGCCACCGTGACGGTGCTGCCGCAATTGAGCGGCTACCTCACGCAGGTCGGCTATCAGGAGGGGCAAGACGTCAAACAGGGGCAGTTCCTCGCCCAGATCGATCCGCGTCAGTACGAGATCAGCAAGGAGCAGGCCGAGGCCCAGCTCGCCAAGGATCGCGCCGCGCTGGCGCAGGCCAAGGCCGATCTCGCGCGCTATACCCAACTCCATGAGCAGAAGTCGATTGCCGAGCAGACGTTCGCCGACCAGCAATTCACCGTCGCACAGGACCAGGCGGCGGTGCAGGCCGATCTGGCCAATATCAAGCAGTTCGAACTCGACCTCACGTACTGCCGCATCACCGCCCCCGTCGCGGGACGCGTCGGCCTGCGCCTCGTGGACCCCGGCAACTACGTCACCGCGACGAGTAGCACCGGCATTGCGGTCATTACCAGCATCAAGCCCACGACCGTCGAATTCACCGTCGCGCAGAACGCACTGCCCGATGTCATGAAGCGATATCGCACCGGCGACCCGCTGGTGGTCACGGCCTACTCCAGCGATAACAAGCAGCAACTGGCCACCGGCACGCTCTACGCCGTGAGCAATCAGATGGCGACGGCCACCGGCACGGTGACCCTGCGCGCGCGCTTCGCCAACGACGACGAAGTGCTTTTCCCGCAGGAATTCGTGAACGTGAAGCTGCTCGTCGACACGCTCCAACACGCGATCGTGGTGCCCACACCCGCGGTGCAGAGCGGCGCGCCCGGCGACTTCGTCTACGTCGCCACGCCGCAGAACACGGCCTCGCTGCGCAAAGTCACGATCGGTCCGAGCGACGGCAAACACACCGTCATCACGGCGGGCCTCAAGGTCGGCGAAACGGTCGTGACCGACGGCATGGATCGTCTGAGCGACGGCGCGCATATCGCCCTGCCCAGTGCGGCGAGCAGTGCCACTGCCGCAGGCACGGGCGAAACGCACAGTGGGCGGCACGGCGGACATCGCGCGGCGAGCGCACCGACGGCGTCCGGTGCCTCTGGCGCTTCCGGAGCCGCCGCCCAATGACGCGCCCCCTGCGGTCTGAAACCCTGTCGACGGGCGAGCGCTCATGAATTTCTCGCGAATCTTCATCCTGCGTCCGGTGGCGACCTGGCTGCTGATGATTGCGCTCGTGCTCGTCGGCCTCGTGGCCGTGCGTGTGCTGCCGGTGTCGTCGTTGCCGAGCGTCGACTACCCGACCATTCAGGTACAGACGTTCTATCCGGGTGCGAGCCCGTCGGTGATGGCGACCACCGTCACCGCGCCGCTGGAAGTGCAACTCGGGCAGATTCCGGGCTTGCAGCAGATGATCTCGTACAGCGCGGAAGGCTCGTCCATCGTCACGCTGCAATTCGATCTGGCGCTCAATCTCGACGTCGCCCAGCAAAACGTGCAACAGGCGATCAACGCGGCGAACAGCTTGCTGCCGAGCGGGCTGCCCGCCCCGCCGACGTACGCCAAGGTCAATCCCGCCGACCAGCCGATCATGACGCTGGCGGTCACGTCGTCGTCGCTCTCCCTCACCCAGTTGCAGGACGCCGCCAACAACCGGCTCGCCGCCAAGATCTCGCAGGTGGCGGGGGTTGGCGTGGTGACGCTTGCGGGCGGCAATGTGCCGGCGGTGCGTGTCGAGGCCGATCCGCAGAAGCTCGCGGCCTACGGCCTGAATCTGGACGACCTGCGCACGCTGCTCGCCAACGTGAACGTGAGCCAGCCGAAGGGCAACTTCGACGGGCCCGAACTCGATTACACCCTCGACGCCAACGACCAGATCACCGATCCCCAAGACTATCTGGACACCGTGATCGCCTATCAGAACGGCAATCCGGTGTATCTGCGCGACGTCGCCCACGTGACGAAGGCCGCGCAGGATGTCGAGCGCGGCGCGTGGTTGAACAAGACGCCGGCCATCGTGCTGAACGTGCAACGCCAGCCCGGTGCAAACGTCATCGCCACGGTCGATCAGATCAAACGCGCGCTGCCGCAGCTCGAAGCGACCCTGCCCGCCGGCATGAAGGTCAGCGTGGTGTCCGACACCACCGGCGAGATCCGCGCCTCGGTGAGCGACGCCTCGTTCGAACTCGTGCTCGCCGTGGTGCTCGTGGTCGCTGTCATCTTCGTCTTCCTGCGCAACGTACCCGCCACCATCATCCCGAGCATCTCCGTGCCGGTCTCGCTGATCGCCACGCTCGCCGTGATGTACGAGTTGGGCTACTCGATCGACAACCTCTCGCTCATGGCGCTCATTATCGCCACGGGCTTCGTGGTGGACGACTCCATTGTCATGATCGAGAACGTGGTGCGCTATCTCGAAGCGGGCATGCCACCGCTCGAAGCGGCACTCGCAGGGGCCGGGCAGATTGGCTTCACGATCATGTCGCTCACGATCTCGCTGATCGCCGTGCTCATTCCCCTGCTCTTCATGGGCGGCGTGATCGGACGCCTGTTCGGGGAGTTCGCCGTCACGCTCGCCGTCACGATCGTGATATCGGCCATCGTCTCGCTCACGGTGGTGCCGATGCTGTGCGCCCGTATCCTCCGGGCGCAGGAAGCACGGCATCCGAGCCGGTTCGAGCGCTTCAGCGAACGCCTTTTCGACAAGACGCTCGCCGCATACGAGCGTGGCCTGAAGTGGGTGCTGGACCACCAGTTCCTCACCCTGATGGTGGCCGTGGCGACGGTGGTGCTGACCATCGTGCTGTACGTGGTGATTCCGAAAGGCCTCTTCCCGGTGCAGGACGTAGGGGTGCTGCAAGGCATTACGGTGGCGGACAACTCCGTGTCGTACTCGGCGATGGTCCAACGTCAGGCCGCGCTGGCAGATGTCGTGCTGCAAGACCCCGACGTCACGTCGATCACCTCTTATGTCGGCATCGACGGCATCAACACCACGCTCAACAACGGCCGGTTCCTCATCAATCTCAAGGCGCGCGACGACCGCTCGGAGACCGCCCTCGAGATCGGCCGTCGCATCCAGCAAGCCACGGCGAAAGTGCCCGGCATCAAACTCTACGTGCAGCCCGCGCAGGATCTGACGCTCGACACCACCGTCTCGCCGAACCAGTACAAGTTCGTGCTTCGCGGCCCCGATCAGGCGACGCTCGCGCAGTACGTGCCGCCGCTGATCGCGCGCATGAAGCAGATTTCGTCGATTACCGACGTGGCGAGCGATCTGGACACCAGCGGCCTGTCGATTCAGGTGCAAGTGAACCGCCAACTCGCCGCGCGCTACGGCATCACGCCGGCGACCATCGACAACGCGCTGTACGACGCCCTCGGTCAGCGCATCGTGTCGACGATCTTCGAGCAATCGGCCCAGTACCGTGTCATTTTGGTGGCGAAGCCCGAATCGCTGAACACGATCCAGTCGCTCGGCACGATCTACCTGCCGAGCCAGACGAGCGCGAGCGGTCAGGTGCCGCTCTCCGCCATTGCCACGCTCAAGGTCGTGAGCACGCCGCTGGCGATCAGCCATTTGCAGCAGTTCCCGGCCGTCACGGTGTCGTTCAACCTCGCGCCGGACGCCTCGCTGTCCAGCGCCGTGAAGGAAATCCGCAACGCCGAGCAAGCGGTGCACCTGCCGCCCTCGATCGCGTCGTCGTTCCAGGGGGCGGCGCAGGCCTTCGAGGACTCGCTCTCCAGCGAGGTCTACCTGCTCGTGGCCGCACTGGTCGCCGTCTATATCGTGCTGGGCGTGCTCTACGAGAGCTTCATCCACCCCGTCACCATTCTCTCGACGCTCCCCTCGGCGGGCATCGGCGCGTTGCTGGCGCTGATGATGACGGGCAGCGATCTCGACGTGATCGGCATCATCGGCATCGTGCTGCTCATCGGTATCGTCAAGAAGAACGCCATCATGATGGTCGACTTCGCGCTGGACGCCGAGCGCTCGCAGCACAAGCCCCCGCGCGAGGCGATCTTCGAGGCGTCGCTGCTGCGCTTCCGGCCAATTCTGATGACGACGCTCGCGGCCATGCTCGGCGCCCTGCCAATGTTGCTCGGCTCGGGCACGGGGTCCGAATTGCGGCGTCCGCTGGGGCTGGCGATCATTGGCGGGCTAACGCTGAGCCAACTGCTCACGCTGTTCACGACCCCGGTCATCTATCTCTATTTCGACCGGCTCGCCGAGCGCGTGCGCGATTATCGCGCGGCACGACGTGAGCGCCGGGCCAAAGGCCGGGGCGAACCGCCGCCGGGAGACGCGCCGTGAACCTCTCGGCCCTCTTCATCAGGCGGCCCGTTGCGACCACCCTGCTGGCCATCGCGGTGCTGATTTCGGGCCTGCTCGCCTATATGCGGCTGCCCGTCGCACCGTTGCCCAACGTCTCGTTCCCGGTGATCGCGGTGCAAGCCAGCATGGCGGGGGCCAGCCCGGAGATCATGGCCGCAACGGTCGCCGAGCCGCTCGAGCGCCGTCTCGGCGTGATTGCCGACGTCACCGAATTGACCTCGACCAGCACAGTCGGCTCGGTATCGATCCCGGTGGTGTTCGGCCTCAATCGTGACATCGAGGGGGCGGCGCGCGACGTCGAAGCCGCCATTCAGGCCGCCCGTGCCGATCTGCCGAGCACCCTGCGCAGCAACCCGAGCTACCGCAAGTTCAACCCGGCCGATACGCCGGTGATGGTGATTGCGCTGACCTCAGCCACGCTCACCACCGCGCAACTCTACGATTCGGCCGATTCGATCATTCTCCAGCAACTCTCGCAGGTCGACGGCGTCGGGCAGATCACGGTGGGCGGCGGCGCCCTGCCGTCGGTGCGCGTCGAACTGGAGCCCGGCAAGCTCAATAGCTACGGCATCGGGCTGGAAGACGTGCGCGCCGCCATCTCCGCGGCCAACGCCAACAGCGCCAAGGGCCATCTGGATCAGGGCGATCAACGCTTCGAGGTCACTTCCAACGATCAGATCGGCAAAGCCGACGGCTACAAGGATCTGATCGTTGCCTACCGTAACGGCGCCCCCGTGCTGCTGCACGATGTGGCGCTGGTGCGCGACAGCAACGAGAACATCCGCAATGCCGGGTTGTTCAACAACAAACCCGCCGTGCTGGTTATCGTCTACCCCTCGCCGGGCAGCAATGTGGTCAAGACGGTGACGCAGATCCGCAAGATTCTGCCGCTCGTCGAGGCAACGCTGCCGCACGACATCAAGGTCAATGTAGCGCTGGACCGCTCCGTGTCGGTCGAAGCCTCGCTGAGCGATACCGAGCGCACGCTGGTGCTCGCGGTGCTGCTGGTCATCGGCGTCGTGTTCGTGTTCCTGCGCTCGGCGAACTCCACCCTGATCCCGGCCGTGGTGCTGCCGCTCTCGATCATCGGCACCTTCGGGCCGATGTACCTGCTCGGCTACAGTCTCGACAATCTCTCGCTGATGGCGCTGACCATCGGCACCGGCTTCGTGGTGGACGATGCGGTGGTCGTCATGGAAAACATCGTGCGCCATCTGGAGCTCGGCGTGCCGCCCAGGGAGGCGGCCTTGCAGGGGGCGGGCGAAGTTGGCTTCACCGTGCTGTCGATGAGCCTGTCGCTCATTGCCGTTTTCCTGCCGATTCTCCTCATGCCGGGCATCGTCGGGTTGCTGTTCCACGAGTTCGCCGTCACGCTCTCGATTGCCATCCTGATTTCGATGGTGATCTCGCTCACGGTCACGCCCACGCTGTGCGCCTACGTGCTCACGCGCGAGTCGGCGACCTCCGAGGCGCGCTGGTCGCAATGGGTCGGCCGTCAGTTCGATCGGTTCCGCGACGCCTACTCGCGCTCGCTCACATCCGTGCTCGATCACGCGGGGCTCGTCGGCCTGGTCATGCTGGCCCTGCTTCTCGGCAATATCTTCCTGTTCCGGCTCCTGCCGGCGACCTTCTTTCCGGAGCAGGACACGGGTATCCTGATCGGTCAGATCATGGCGGACCAAAGTATCTCGTTCCCGGCCATGCGTCAGAAGCTGGAGCAGTTGCAGACCATCGTCCAGACCGATCCGGCCGTGGCATCCGTCGCAGGCTTTACCGGCGGACGCTCGCTCAACTCGGCCACCGTCTTCGTCCAGCTCAAGCCGCTTGCGCAGCGCCATCTGTCGGCCGACGCGGTCGTGAACCGGTTGCGCCCCAAGCTCAATGCGGTGGCGGGCGCGCGGCTCTTCCTTCAGGCGCAACAGGACTTGCGCATTGGCGGACGTCAATCGGCCGCCGAATACCAGTACACGCTGACCAGCGACGACGCGCAGGCGCTCTACAAATGGGTGCCGAAGCTCGTCACGGAACTGGGCAAGCATCGCCAGAGCGTGCTCGACGTGAATACCGATCTCCAGCAGAACGGCTTGCAGATGTATGTGGACATGCATCGCTCGACGGCAGCCCGGTTCAATCTGCAACCGAACCAGATCGACAACGTGCTGTACGACGCCTTCGGCCAGCGCACCGTCTCCACCATCTACAACCCGCTCAATCAGTATTTCGTCGTCATGGAAGTCGCGCCGCAATACTGGCAGTACCCGAACTCGCTCGACCAGATCTATCTGAGCACGGCGGCGGGCAACGCGAGCGGCACGGGGCAGACGCAGATGTCGAGCAAGACCGTGAGCGGCACGAGCGTGAAGACGGTAGCGTCCGGCACCAATGCGCTCAACGCCGACGCTGTGGCCAATCAGCAGAACAATGCCATTTCCAACAGCCGGGGCGGCAATTCAAGCGGGAGTGCGGACAGCACGGCGTCGGAAACGATGGTGCCGCTCACGGCACTGGCGAGTTTCTCGGCACGGCACACGGCCACGCAGGTCAATCACCAGGGCGGCATGGTCGCGGCCACGATCTCGTTCAATCTGCCGGCGGGCGGCTCGCTGAGTCAGGCCCAGACCACCATCGACGAGGCCTCCCAGGCCATCGGCATGCCCGCATCGATTCACGGCGCGTTCGCCGGGGCGGCACAGGCCTTCTCGCAGTCGATGGGCACCGTGCCGCTGCTGATTCTTGCGGCGCTGGGCGTCGTGTACATCGTGCTGGGCGTACTCTACGAGAACACGATCCACCCGCTCACGATTCTTTCTACGCTGCCGTCGGCGGGCATTGGCGCCACGCTCGCCCTGCTCATCTTCGGCACGCCGTTCTCCGTCATTGCGCTGATCGGGATGATCCTGCTCATCGGCATCGTCAAGAAGAACGGGATCATGATGGTCGACGTCGCCATTCACTTGCAGCGCAATCAGAACATGCCCGCCAAGCAGGCGATCCATGAAGCGGCAGTGGTTCGTCTGCGCCCGATCATGATGACAACGTTCGCCGCCGTGCTCGGTGCCGTGCCGCTGGCCATCGCTCTGGGCCAGGGCGCGTCGCTGCGCCAGCCGCTGGGGGTGACGGTCATGGGGGGCCTGCTGCTGAGTCAGGTTTTCACGCTCTATACGACGCCCGTCATTTACTTGTATCTGGACCGCCTGCGTGCCCGGCTCGCCCGCTGGTCCACCCGTCTGCCCTGGCATCGCGACCCCGGCACGGAGGTTTGATCATGACACTGCTCATCAAGACATTCCGGACATCGCCGCCGCGAGCACCGCTGCGCGCCCCCTCTCCCATGACCAAGCTCACGCTCGCCTGTGCCGTCAGTCTCGCTCTGCTCGGCGGATGCGCCGTCGGCCCCGACTACCAGCGCCCGGCTGTCGATATGCCGACGCACTTCACCGAACTCGACGGCTGGACGCAGGCGCGCCCCGATGCCGAAGGCCCCAAGGGAGAATGGTGGAAGGCATTCCACGACCCGTTGCTCGACGAGTTGGAGCCTCAGGTGCAAGTCTCGAACCAGACCGTGCGCCAAAACTACGCCAACTACCAGCAGGCGCTGGCCGAAGTTCGTCAGGCGCGCGCGGGCTTGTTCCCGACCCTCGGCGTCGATGGCTCGGCGAGCCGCTCGCGGGCCGGCAGCGGTGGCGCGAACAGTGCTGCGGCGTTTACGGCCGGCAACGGGGCGAACGTCGGGAGTTCGGCCTCGGTCGAGGGAACGGCCAGTTGGGCGCCCGACATCTGGGGGCAGGTGCGGCGCTCCATCGAGCAAAGCAGCGACACCGCGCAGGCCAGTCAGGCAACGCTCGCAAACGCGACGCTGTCAGAGCAGATCGCCCTGGCCAATGCCGTGATCGACCTGCGCATCACCGATGCCAACATCGATCTCCTCACACAGACGGTCAATGCCTATACGGAATATCTGCGCGTGGTCGGCGACCAGGATCGGGCCGGGACCGTACCGCCCTCCGACGTCATTACCGCTCGCACGCAATTGGAGAACGCTCGCGCCAGTCTGATCGCGCTGGGCGTTTCTCGCGCGCAGTACGCGCATGCGATCGCCGTACTCGTCGGACGCAATCCGGAATCGCTGACGATCGCGCACAGCGCAGCGCTGCCCGCATTGCCCGACGTGCCGATCGGTCTGCCGTCGACGTTGCTTCAGCGACGCCCGGACATCGCCGTGGCCGAGCGGCAGATGGCGGCCCAGAACGCCGCCATCGGCGTAGCGGTCGCTGCGTATTATCCGAACATCACGCTATCGCTCTCGGACGGCTTCTCGGCCGCGCCCGTGGCCGGTCTGTTCAAGATCGCCAATTACGTCTGGTCGCTCGGCGCGAGCGCGACGGAAACGATTTTCGACGGCGGCGCACGCAGCGCCAAGGTCGACGCCGCGCGCGCGGCGTACGATGCGGCCGTGGCGAATTACCGCGGCACGGTACTTACTGCGTTGCAGGGCGTGGAGAACGATTTGGCGTCGCTGCGCATTCTCGAACAACAGGCGCAGACGCTGGAAGCGGCCGTGCGCGACTCGACCGACGGTGCCCGCATCGCCATGAACGAGTACCAGGCGGGCACCGTGGACTACACCACGGTCGTCACGGCGCAGACAACGCAACTCAGTACGCAGCAGAACGCACTGAACGTCCAGGAATCGCGGCTGCTCGCCGCCACGTCGCTCATCAGCGATCTCGGGGGCGGCTGGTCGGACGTCACTCTCTCGGAGAACGACAGCGTAGGAAGTGCAACGAGCGCAGCCTCCGGCAAGACGGCGACTGACAGCGCGCCCGGCGGCACGACGCCTGCCTCGCCGGCCGCCACGACAAGCCAGTCCCCCGCCATGTGAGGCAAACCTCCCGGCATACGCCATCTCTTCTTTGAATAAAAGTTGTCGTTTGCAACTTTTTGGTTGTAATCTACAACCATTCTCAAGAGGAGTGACTTGCCGTGACCGACGATCCGTCTCTGGTCGAAGCCATTCGCGCCGTATCTCGACAGATGGTGCGTGAGCTTGGCTTCATGGGCGGCGACTTCGCGGGTACGCCGCTGTCGCCCTCGGTGGTTCACGCGCTGATCGAAATCGAAAAGGGGGGAATGACGGCGCGTGAGCTCGGCCTGCAGTTGCGCCTGGAGAAGTCCAGCGTGAGCCGCATGCTGCGCAAGCTGATCGACTCGGGCGACGTGAGCGAGACGCCGGGCGAGAGCGACGCCCGAGTGAAGCGTCTATCGCTCACCACCGCCGGCGAGCGCCGGGTGTCGGCCATTCATGCGTTCGCCCGCACGCAGGTCATCGACGCCCTCGCCCGCCTGAAGCCCGGCGAGGATCGCACGGTGCTCAACGGGTTGCGTCTCTATACCAATGCATTGGGCGGTCCGGCAGCCCCTCCTTGCGAGGCGCAGCCAATCGAGATCGTTGCGGGCTATCAGACCGGACTCATCGCGCGCGTCACGGACATGCACGCGCGCTACTACGCTCGGGCGTCCGGATTCGGTCAGCGCTTCGAATCCGTCGTGGCCGGGGGGCTTGCCGAGTTCTGCGACCGGCTGGCCCATCCGCGCAACACCATCTGGACGGCCCGGCAAGGTGAGCGGATCGTCGGCTCGATCGCCATCGACGGCGAGGATCTAAGCGCAGACGGCACCGATATCGCCCATCTCCGCTGGTTCATCGTCGACGACGAACTGCGAGGCGGCGGCGCAGGCAAGCGGCTGCTCGACACCGCGCTGGCGTTCGTCGACGCACAAGGCTTCGCACAGACACATCTCTGGACCTTTTCGGGCCTGCACGCGGCCAGACGTCTCTATGAGGCGCGCGGCTTCACGCTGGCCGAGGAACGCCCCGGTGACCAATGGGGCAAGAAAGTGCTTGAACAACGCTTCGTGAGACCACGACCATGAACCCCACCCCCTCGCTGACCGAACTCGCCGGACCGGCCCCGTTGTCCCCCCCTGCCGGACGCCTCAAGGACCGGGTCTGCTTCGTCACGGGCGCGACGAGCGGCATCGGCCGGGCGACAGCGCTGCGCATGGCCGCCGAAGGCGCGCGTGCCGTAGTCGTGACCGGGCGACGGCAGGATCGCGGGCAGGCGCTGGCCAACGACATCGAACTTCGGGCATCGCCGATATGCGCAGCGTAGCCGCCGGCCTGCCCTTGCGCCGCATGGGCCATCCCGAGGAAGTCGCAGAAGCGGTCGTCTGGCTGCTATCGGCGGCGTCCGGCTATGTCGTCGGGCATGTGCTGGTGGCGGATGGCGGGTTTCTCGCAGGATGAGAACCGCGACGAGCGCGCGCTCCCTCACCGCCGCACGCCTGCCCTGTCATCACTTCTGACCGGCTGCTTTCGGCGGCGCACAGCAATGGTGAAGGTCGATCGATTTGCCGCGGCACGCGCGCAGCCATGGCGTCGATTTGCACACCCGCGTCTCCTCAAGCCGCGCACCACGCCATCAACCCGTGACTTCAGAGGTTCTCCCCCTACCGCCATTCATGCAAAATACGTTCGGCGCCGCGCCAGCGAACGCGCGCGAGTGGCTCGACGTCGCGGGTGCCGGTCTGCTGGTATTCTTCGGCGCTGAACTGGAAAAATGGGCGGCGCGCCGCGCGGGCCGGACCGAGCGCTTGGCAGTGCAATAGACCGGTCGCCTGCGGGCGGCCGGTGTCGTTGTGCCGTCGTGTCATTGCGTCATTGTGTGACGGCCGCCCCGGATCGAACTCTGCGAAACATGGTGCAACTGCAATCCCATGCTGGCGACGCGCTCGCCAGCCACTACATCGCCTGGCACGTCTACGTGCTGCACGCGCTCCTCGCCTTGCTCGTGCTCGGCGCCAGCGCCTGGGGGGCCATGGCCCTCGCCTATCGCTGCCCGGGGCCGGCGGGCGTCCGCTACCTGGTCGTCGCGCTGTGGGTGCTGCTCGGGGCGGCGGCCATCGTTGCGCTGCTGCGCGTGCGCGCAGGCGCCTCGCTCAGCGGCTGGCCGCTAGGATTTCTGATCGCGATGGTCCTGCTCGTGGGCTGGTGGCAAACGATCAAGCCGTCCAACGACCGGGCCTGGGCGGCGGACGTCGCTCAGTTGCTCGCCCCGGAGATCGACGGCTCGCGCGTCACGCTGCGCAACGTGCGCAACTTCGAATGGCGCACCGAGACCGACTTCACTCCGCGCTGGGAGACCCGTGAATACGACCTCGACAAACTCGTGAGCGCCGATCTCGTCCTGTCCTACTGGATGGGACCGGCCATCGCGCACACGCTGGTGTCGTTCGGCTTCTCGGACGGCAAGCGCGTAGTGTTCTCCATCGAGATTCGCAAGAAGCAGGGACAGAAGTTTTCGGCCGTTGGCGGCTTCTTCAAGGACTTCGAAGCCACGCTGGTCGCCGCCGACGAGCGCGATATCCTGCGCGTTCGCAGCAATGTACGCGGCGAGACGACCTACCTCTATCGCCTGAACATTCCCCCCAAACAACTGCGTGAGGTGTTCCTCGGCTACCTCGAACGCGCTCGCGAGCTGCACAGCGAACCCGCCTGGTACAACACGGTCACGAGCAATTGCACGACCATCGTCTTCGAGATCGCGCGCATCATCGCGCCGGGGCTGCCCCTCGACTATCGTCTGCTGCTCTCCGGCTATTTCGCCGAATACGCCTACGATCAGGGCGGACTGACGCCCGGCTTCACCTACGCGCAGTTGTACGAGCGCGGCAATTTCGTGGCGCGCGCGCTGGCCGCAGGCGACTCGCCAGCGTTCTCGACACTGATCCGCCAGGGCGTACCGGGCGACGATCCGAAGGTCACGCCATGACGTCGCCTTCCACGATACGCACGATGCACCGGCTGCGACGCACAGGCTTG
The DNA here is from genome assembly GCF_044745225.1 of Pandoraea sp. NPDC087047. NCBI lineage: Bacteria > Pseudomonadati > Pseudomonadota > Betaproteobacteria > Burkholderiales > Burkholderiaceae > Pandoraea > Pandoraea sp. NPDC087047. The sequence continues at coordinate 162,869 of NZ_JBIUZU010000001.1, read as the reverse complement.
CTGGTCGCCGTCACAGCGTTGGCGGCCCTGTCGGGCTGCGCGATGGTGGAGGTGCGCTCGCTCGGCCCGGAGCAGTACATCGCCATGAAGCGCGGCGACATTCTGTCTACGGGCAAGCTCAGCGCCTCGACCGAGGAAACGATCCGCGTGGCGGGTCTTGATGAAACGACTTGCGCCAAACCGTCGCTGGACTGTATCGACGCGCTCGGCCGCGCCAGGGAAATCGACGTCGACCGGCGTCTGGCCGCCATGGCCGAGATGTCGATGCAGCTCGCCATCGCGCAAACGCCCACCGGCGAGAGGCAATGGAACGACGCGCAGTTCGATCTGTGGCTGCGTTCCGCGCGCTACGCATACGCCTACCTGTTCTACAGCAACCGGCCATCGAGCGAACGGGCCTTCGAAGACCGGCAGACACAGGTCCGGGACTATTACAACTACGCGGTTCAGAACTTCTCTGTCGCCCTGTTCCGGCGCACACAGCAAACCGGCAGCAACAAGATCGCCGGGTGGACACTGCCCGTTGACGCCAGCAGCGTGCGTTTCGCCAACAACCGCACGCAGCCGCGCGAAGTGCTGCCGGCCTCCACGCTGTCGTTCGCCGGGCTGCGCAGTCCTTATCGACGTGACGGTTTCGGTGCAGAGCTGGTCGCCGTGCTCGACGAAAAATCGGCTGCCGACGCCCTGTCCGCCGTCAGCCGCAGCCCCGCCCCTCGTGGCGATGCGGCGTCCAGCCCGGAGCCCGGTAACGACGAGGCCGCAGCGGACGCCGGGCGCAGCGGTTCCGCGAGCGCCCGCAGCGCGCGCGAGAGTCGCGCCTCGCGCGACTTCCATCGCGCCACAGACCCCAACGCGGGGCCGGTGTTCAGCGAAATGCCCTCGCCGTCGCTCACCCTGTTGTTACGTTTCGATGGCACCTCGCTCGAAGAGGTGCTGACAACGCACATCGCCACGCTGGTCGTCTACGACCCGTACCGTCAGACATCGGTCGAGATCAACGGCCAGTCCGTGCCGCTGGCCGCCAACTTCACCGCCGGTTACGGTTTGTGGCTCGCGCGCTCCGGCTTTGCCGAGCAATCGCTGCGCTCGCTGTTCGGACGCGACCGAGGCATCGTGCGCCCCCACATCTACCTGATGCAGCCGTTCGATCCGGGCCGCCGCGTCATTCTGATGTTGCACGGGCTGGCCAGCAGTCCGGAGGCGTGGGTGAACCTCGCCAACGAGATTCAGGGCGACGCGACGCTGCGCGAGCATTTTCAGGTCTGGCAGGTGTATTACCCGACGAATGCGCCGATTCTCGTGAACGCGATGGCGATTCGCAAGGCCTTCGAAACGACGCTTCGGCATTTCGATCCGGACGGATTGTCGGCCGCGTCGCACGACGCGGTCATCATCGGCCACAGCATGGGCGGTGTGATCGCCCGGCTGATGGTCTCGAGTGCCGACGACGAGCTATGGTCCGCCTTCCAGAACGACTATCACCTCGATGCGGGTCAGATCGACCGGGCCCGCGACCGGTTCGATCCGCTGTTCCACTTCAAGCCGGTGCCGCAGTTCGAGCGGGCGATCTTTATTGCCGCGCCGCATCGGGGCACATCGTTTGCGAACAATCGGCTGGGGCGCTGGGTCTCCAACCTCATCCGGCTGCCCGTCACGTTGCTCTCGGGCATCGACGACGTGCTGCACTACGCCACCGGCACCGACGACGATCCCTCCGAGGGCAAGACGCGCTACGTCCCCAATAGCGTGGATCAACTGCGCGACAACGATCCTTATGTGGTCGCGGCTGCCGGATTGAAGATCTCGCCGACCGTCCAATATCACTCGATCATCGCGCGCCGCAGCGCCACGGGACCGCTGGAGGAGACGAGCGACGGCGTGGTGTCCTATAAGAGCGCCCACCTTGAGGGGGCGCAGTCCGAGCGCGTGATCGTCTCCGGCCATAGCGTGCAGGAGACACCGCAGGCGATTCTGGAGATCCGCCGAATCCTGCACGAGGATGTCGACGAGCTCGATCCGACCAAACTTCCGGGGCGTCTGGGTCCGTATCAGCCTATCGTTCCGCCGCCGCTCGCGCCCGTGCCGGGCCAGCCTGCTCAGCCTGTTCCGCCCGGACGCCCGACGTCTCGCTGAAGCCCCTGCGCCACCGGCTCAGGAAACCGCGTTGATCTGAATGTGATAAATGCCCCACGGGCAAAGGGTGAACTGCGCTTTGAGCGGTTTGCCCGCCAGCGCCGGAATCTGCGCGGGATCGTAGACCGCCCACAACGGCCCGAGACCGCCGAGCGGGAGCGGCTTGTCGTCCAGATGCGTTGCCAACAGGAACCGATACGCCTGCAACTGGCCCAGCGTGGTGGCGACAACATACCCGTCGATGGCCCGCAACAATACTTGCGTCAACGGATTGGCCGGCACGCCCGCGTGCGCGAGCACGTCGGCCAGATGCGGGCCGCGCAGCGTGTGCGGCTTGGCGTCGTACTCGAGCGTCGGACGAATGGTCCGCGCCGGCATGCGGGTCAGCATGGCGAAGTCGAGCGCGTAGGCGGCGTCGAATTGCACCAGTTGCTTGTGAAAAAGCAGGTCGAGCGCCGGATCGACCGGACCGCGGTTGTGGTGCCGGACGGCACCGCTGATCGTGACGAGCGGGGTCGAAGTGGGGGCAGCGGCAGATGTCGAAACCGCCGAACTTGCCGGCTTGGCAAACACGGGCACCGATGCGCTCAGTGCCACGGCACCGGCAAGGAATTCACGTTTTTTCATGGCGACGGCGAAGGCAAACGGGGGGCCTGCGCAGGCCAGACATTGCACCCGTCCCGCGAGGTCGCACGAGCGTACCACCGAAGCGCGCCAATACGCCAACTGTGGTGGCCCGAAAGACCGTGGTCATCGCGTCAACGCCAGATTGATGCGGCGCACAGACCTGATAAAATGCGCAGATTCTGACGGAACTCGACTTCCGCCACACCCAGCGACCACAGCTTGCCGAAGGTGACGATGCGACATGGTGGTAGTGTGCTTAAAACATCTAAAACTCAACACGCCACACAGCAAATCGTCCATCTGATGACAAGTCCTCACGCAAACGGCAGGAAGAGACGTATTTCCGGGTGATGCAAATCCTCAAGCGTTTGCCTTACGAGCCTGAACTCTAATTAGGAAAATTCATGATCCGGTACGGTCAACAAGACATTACCCAAGCCGACGTCGACGCCGTCGTCAATGTGCTGCACTCGCTTAACCTCACTCAGGGCCCGAACATCCCCCAGTTCGAGCAAGGCGTCATGGCACACACCGGCGCCAAACACGCCATTGCCGTGAACAGCGCCACCTCCGCCCTGCACATTGCCTGCATGGCCCTTGGGGTCGGCCCCGGAGACTGGCTCTGGACGTCGCCCAACACGTTTGTGGCGTCGGCCAACTGCGCGCTGTACTGCGGCGCACAAGTCGATTTCGTGGACATCGATCCGCACACGTACAACCTCTGCCCGAAGCAGTTGGCGCAGAAGCTTATCGAAGCCGAAAAGGCAGGCAAGCTGCCCAAGGTCGTCGTGCCCGTGCATCTGACCGGCCAGCCCTGCGACATGGCGGCCATCCATGCGCTGAGCCAGAAGTACGGCTTCAAGATCATCGAAGACGCTTCGCACGCGATCGGCGGCAAGTACAAGGGCGAGCCGATCGGCAATGGCCGGTATAGCGACATCACCGTCTTCAGCTTCCATCCGGTCAAGATCATCACCACCGCAGAAGGTGGCATGGCGCTTACCAATAACGACGAACTCGCCACCCGCCTGGGCCTGTTTCGCAGCCACGGCATCACGCGCGACCCCGAGTTGCTGACCCAGCCCATGGACGGCCCGTGGTATTACCAGCAGGTCGCTCTTGGCTACAACTACCGCATGACCGACCTGCAGGCCGCGCTGGGCGTGAGCCAGATCACACGTCTGACGGATTACGTGCTCAAGAGACACCAGATCGCAGCCCGCTACAACGAACTGATGGCCGATCTGCCCGTGACCCTGCCGTGGCAACACCCGGACAGCTACTCGGCCTACCATTTGTATGTGATTCGGCTACAGCTCGAGAACATCAAGGTTAGCCACCGGCAAGTCTTTGAAGCGCTGCGCGCCAAGGACATCATGGTCAACCTGCACTACATCCCGGTGCACACGCAACCGTACTATCAGAAAATGGGCTTCAAGCAGGGCGATTACCCGCAGGCCGAGCAGTATTACCGCGAAGCCATCAGCATCCCCATGCACCCGGTGCTCACTGACGACGAGCAGGATTACGTGGTCGCGAGCCTTCGCGAGGCCATGGGCGTATGAAACTGGCGGTGATCCCCGCACGCGGTGGCAGCAAGCGCATCCCGCGCAAGAACATCAAGTCCTTCTGCGGCAAACCGATGATCGCGTGGTCCATCGAGGCGGCGCGCGCTTCGGGCTGTTTCGATCGCGTCATCGTGTCGACCGACGATGACGAGATCGCCGAGCTCGCCCGCACGCAGGGCGCCGAAGTTCCGTTCATGCGCCCCGCCGAGTTGTCGGACGATCACGCCGGCACCATCCCGGTCATCGCGCACGCCATCGACTGGATGAACCGGAACGCCGGTGCGGTCGAGTTCGCCTGCTGCCTGTACGCCACGGCGCCTTTCGTCCAACCAGAAGACCTGCGACGGGGTTTCGACGTGTTGCAGCAAAGCGGTGCCGATTACGCGTTCTCCGTCACGAGCTACGCCTTTCCGATTCAACGCGCCATTCGCGTGACCGCCGGGCAGCGGGTGGAAATGTTCCACCCCGAACACTTCACCACGCGCTCGCAGGATCTGGAAGAGGCCTTCCACGATGCCGGCCAGTTTTACTGGGGCCGCGCCGGCGCATGGCTGAGCGCCAAGCCGCTGTTCTCGCACGATGCCGCCCCCGTGCCGCTGCCCCGTCATCGCGTGCAGGATATCGACACGCCGCAAGATTGGGAGCGCGCCGAATGGCTGTTCAAAGCCATGCAGCCGTAACGGCCGGCGCAGCATCCACCCGACAAGCCGCCAGCCAGGGAGCATTCGCATGCGTTCGTCCGACGGCTTTCCGGCAATCGTCGCGCGGCGCGGCGAAACACGAATTCATACTGGAGAAGTTCAATGAGCAAACGCATGAAGATTGCCGGCCGGGAGATCGGCGACGGCTTTGCGCCCTACATCATTGCGGAATTGTCGGCAAACCATAACGGTCAACTCGAGACGGCGCTGCGCATCATCGAGAGTGCGAAGCATGCCGGCGCGGATGCGGTGAAGCTTCAGACCTACCGTCCCGATACCATCACGCTCAAGTCCGATCTGCCCGACTTCCAGATCACCGACGGTCTCTGGGCGGGCACAACGCTCTACGACCTGTACGAATCGGCACACACCCCCTGGGACTGGCACAAGCCCCTGTTCGAGCACGCACGCAAGCTCGGCATCACCATCTTCAGTTCCCCGTTCGACAACACCGCCGTCGACCTGCTCGAAGACCTCGACGCCCCGGCTTACAAGATCGCGTCGTTCGAGGCCGTCGACCTGCCCCTGATCAAGTACGTCGCCAGCACCGGCAAGCCGATGATCATCTCGACCGGCATGGCCGATGCCGAAGAAATTCAGGAGGCTGTCGACGCCGCGCGTGCCGGCGGCTGCAAAGAGCTCGCCATCCTCCACTGCGTCAGCGGCTACCCCGCCCCGGCGCAAGACTATAACCTGCGCACCATTCCCGACATGATCGAGCGGTTCGGCCTGATTACCGGCCTGTCCGACCACACGCTAGACAACACCACGGCGATTGCCAGCGTTGCCATGGGCGCCGCGATCATCGAAAAACACTTCACTCTGGACCGCAACGGCGGCGGACCGGATGACAGTTTCTCGCTGGAGCCGGCAGAGCTGGCTGGGCTGTGCCGCGACAGCAAAACAGCGTGGGCAGCGCTGGGACAGGTGGATTACGGTCGCAAATCCAGCGAACAGGGCAACGCCAAGTTCCGCCGCTCGCTGTATTTCGTAAAGGACCTCAAAGCCGGCGAGGTAATTACGGCGGACGCCGTGCGAAGTGTGCGGCCCGGCTTCGGCATGGCGCCCAAATACCTGGATTTCGTCATCGGCAAGACGCTGGTGCACGATGTGGCGATGAACACCCCGGTAGTCCGTTCGAATCTGAAATAAACGCTATGAGGACGGCCGCGGTCGGCAACACGCGGCGTCAGGCCATTGGGGGACTGGCTTTCGAGCAAGCCTCGCCCCCCGGGGTAGGCCTTTCCCCCACTCTTCATGAATAAAATTAACGTAAAGCACAAATAAGACCATTTTCATTCATGAACTGAAGTCTCTATGATCGATGCCACTGTTTCATTCATCGGGCGGCAAGCGTCAATAGAGAACATGGCAAAGACACATAACCTGGGATTTCCGCGCGTCGGCGCGAAGCGTGAACTGAAGTTCGGTCAGGAAGCGTACTGGAAGGGGCAATCGTCGCGCGACGAACTCAAGGCGCTCGGCGCCTCGCTGCGTCTGCGTCACTGGCAGGACCAGGCCGCCCTGGATCTCGCGCCGGTCGGCGATTTCGCGTTCTACGATCAAGTGCTCGACATGAGCTTCACGCTGGGCAACCTGCCCAAACGCGTGCAAGGCTTCCATGGCGACGTGCTCGACAACTACTTCCGCATCGCCCGTGGCCGTTCGGCCCAAAGCGCCGAAGCGCACGCCGGCTGCTGCGGCGGTGTCGCCGCCGGCGAGATGACCAAGTGGTTCGATACCAACTACCACTACATCGTCCCCGAATTCGCGTGCGCCACGGAATTCACGCTCGACGCATCGCGTCTGGTCGAGCAACTCGCCGAAGCCCGCGCCGCCGGCGTGAAAGCCAAGCCGGTCATCGTCGGCCCTGTCACATACCTGTGGCTCGGCAAGTCCAAGGACGACAGCGACAAGCTGGCCCTGCTGCCGCGCCTGCTGCCGGTCTACGTGAAGCTGCTCGAAACGCTCGCCGCGCAAGGCGTGGAGTGGGTGCAGATCGACGAGCCGATCCTCGTCACCGAACTGGACGCGCAATGGCGCAAGGCGTTCGAGACGGCCTACGCCGCGCTCGCCGCCGCGCCGGTCAAGCGTTTGCTCGCCACGTACTTCGGCGAACTGCAAGACAACCTGCCGCTGGCGTGCCGCCTGCCGATCGACGGTCTGCATATCGACGCCGTGAACGCCAGGAGCGAAGTCGCCAGGGTCATCGCCGCCCTGCCGGCCGACAAGGTCGTCTCCCTGGGTGTGGTCAACGGCCGCAACATCTGGAAGTCGGACCTCGCCGCCGTGCTGGAATGGCTGGAGCCGATCGCCAAATCACTGGGCGAGCGTCTGTGGATCGCCCCATCGTGCTCGCTGCTGCATGTGCCGGTCGACCTCGACAGCGAGCAAAAGCTCGACGCCGAAATCAAATCGTGGCTCGCCTTCGCCAAGCAGAAGCTGGCAGAAATCAGCGTGGTGGCCCGCGCCATCAACGAAGGCCGTCACGCCGTGGCTGCCGAACTGGCCGCCAACGCCGCTGCCATCGCCAGCCGCCGTGCGTCGCCGCGCGTGCACAACCCGGCCGTCAAGGCCGCGCTCGGCAAGATCGAAGCCGCACTGGGGCGCCGTCAGCACCCATACGCCGAACGCGCACCGAAGCAGGCTGCCAAGCTGAACCTGCCGCTCTACCCGACCACCACGATCGGTTCGTTCCCGCAGACGGCTGAAATCCGTAACGCCCGCAGCCAGTTCAAGGCAGGCGAACTGGACAACGCCGGTTACGTTGCCGCGATGCAAAAGGAAATCGAGCGCAGCGTGCGTGAACAGGAAGCGCTGGGGCTGGACGTGCTGGTGCACGGCGAAGCCGAGCGTAACGACATGGTCGAGTACTTCGGCGAGCAGCTCGAAGGCTACGCGTTCAGCCAGTTCGGCTGGGTGCAGTCGTACGGTTCGCGCTGCGTCAAGCCGCCGATCATGTTCGGCGACATCAGCCGTCCGAAGGCCATGACCGTCGAGTGGATCAAGTACGCCCAGTCGCTCACCAGCAAGCCGATGAAGGGCATGCTGACCGGACCGGTCACGATCCTCAACTGGTCGTTCGTGCGCGACGATCAGCCGCGCTCGGTGTCATGCTTCCAGTTGGCGCTCGCGATTCGCGAAGAAGTGCTGGATCTGGAGCGAGCCGGTGTGCGCGTGATCCAGATCGACGAAGCCGCCCTGCGCGAAGGGCTGCCGCTGCGCCGCGCCCAATGGCAGACGTACCTGGATTGGGCCGTCGAGGCGTTCCGCATCACCGCGAACGGCGTGCAGGACGACACGCAGATCCACACGCACATGTGCTATTCGGAGTTCAACGACATCATCGCGGCCATCGCCGACATGGATGCCGACGTGATCACCATCGAGACCTCGCGCTCGGATATGGAACTGCTCGACGCGTTCGACTCGTTCCAGTACCCGAACGATATCGGACCGGGGGTGTACGACATCCACTCGCCCAACATCCCGACGCAAGCGCACATGGTGTCGCTCATGCAGAAGGCTGCCGAGCGCATTCCGGCACAACGCCTGTGGGTCAACCCGGACTGCGGCCTGAAAACGCGTCAGTGGGCAGAAGTCATTCCGGCCCTGCAGAACATGGTGGCCGCCGCGAAGACCCTGCGCGCACAGTAAGTCCCTGCCGTCGTGCGGATTCGTACCAGATCCGCGCCACATGAAAATGCCTCAAATGAACGGGCCGGCACTTGCCGGCCTGTTTGCATTGGGCCGCGACGAATACCGCTTAGCAACGGCATCACATGAAAAACCCCGCTAAGTCATTGATTGACTATGGGTTTGCATGGCATAGTCGCGCGGGCGTACGTCCGCGCGTGCTAAGTTTCTCCTAAGTTTCGCGCGCTATCGTGCGCCCGTGCCGTCCTGCGTGACTGGCAAGGATTAGGCGTGAGTTGCGACAACCACGCCGGAATGCGTACGGAAAACCATGCGGATATTGCTCGTAGAAGACGACTCGATGATCGGTGAGGCGATGATGCAGGCGCTCAAGGACGCCTCGTACGCGGCCGACTGGTGCCGGGACGGCGATGCCGCACTGGCCGCACTCGCCTCGCACGCCTACGACCTCATGCTGCTCGATCTCGGCCTGCCCGGGCGCGACGGCTGGGATGTGCTGCGCGTCCATCGCGGCGCCGGCGGACGCACCCCGATCATTGTCGTGACGGCCCGCGACGGCGCAGAGGACATCATTCAGGGACTCGATCTGGGGGCCGACGACTTTGTCGTGAAGCCCTTCGAAGTGGGCGAATTGCTCGCCCGCATGCGCGCCGTGATCCGGCGTCACGCGGGTGTAGCCGTGCCAGTGCTGACCAACGGCGCCCTTGCGCTCGACCCGGCCACGCATCAGGCGACCTACGGCGAGAACAACTGCGTACTCTCGGCACGCGAATACGCGCTACTGCATGCGTTGATGCTGCGCCCCGGCACCATTCTCTCGCGCGACGCGCTGGAACATCGCCTTTACGGCTGGGGCGAGGAGATCGAGAGCAACATGATCGACTTCCTGATCCATTCGATCCGCAAAAAGCTCGGCGCGGACGTCATCCGCAATATCCGTGGCGCCGGCTGGCTGGTGGCCAAGGCATGATGCGTTCCTTGCAGTCGCGACTGGTGGTCACGCTCTCGGCCTGTGCGCTGGGGCTGGCGATCATCGCGGGTTTCGTCTCCTACTGGGCCGCTTTTCGTGAGGCTTACCGGTTTCAGGACGATCAGCTTCTGCAACTCGCCGCGCTCGTCGACACACGCAATCTGGCCGGTGCCGATAGCGCCATGCACGGCCTGCCCATTCAGGATCACGACTACCGTCTCACCGTGCAGCGTCTCGGGGGCACCTTTCCGGTAACGCTGTCCGACGGCTTTCACACGGTCAACACCGGCGAGCACACCTGGCGCGCCTTCGTGCGCACCATTGGGCCCGATCTGCGCATTGTCGTTGCGCAGCCCACGGAGGGCCGCAACGAGATTGCGCGTAACAGCGGTCTGCGCACCGCACTGCCCTTCGTGGTGTTCGTGCCGCTGCTCATCGCGGCGATTGTCTGGACGGTGCGCCGCGCATGGCGGCCCGTGCAGCATCTGGCCGACGAAGTCGACAAGCGGCGTGACACCGACCTGCGCGGCCTCGATACGCAAGGCGCGCCAACGGAGATCGAGCCGTTCATCGTGTCGATCAACCGTCTGCTGTCCCGCCTGAACAAAGCGCTCGACGAACAACGCCGCTTCGTGGCCGACGCCGCGCACGAACTGCGTTCGCCCGTCACGGCACTCGTGATCCAGTCCGAAAACCTCGACCGCGCGCTCGCGCCCGCGGCGCTCGACACCGAAACGCGCCACCGCCTGACCAAGCTCAAGAGCGGCCTGCACCGCACGCGCACGCTGATCGAACAATTGCTGACGCTCGCGAGAGCGCAGAGCGCGCCGAGTGTCGCGGCGACACCGCTCACACTGCTGCCCGCCGTGCACGAGGCGCTCGAAGACGTGTTCGTATTGGCCGACCGCAAGCAGATCGTGCTCGATCTGGTGGACGCCTCGTCGAGCACGCCCGGCCGCTCGCAACTGCGTGTCACGGGATCCAAGCGCGACATTGTCACGCTGCTGAGTAATATTGTCGGCAATGCCGTGCGCTATACGCCCGCGGGCGGCACGGTCTCGGTCCGCCTGTCGGCCACCGGGAGCGAAGTGGCCATCGACGTGATCGACTCGGGCCCGGGCATCGATGCCGACAAGCGCGAGCGGGTGTTCGATGCGTTCTACCGCGCCACCGATCACCGCGAATCGCGCGAGCATGGCGGCGAAGGCACGGGACTGGGGCTGGCCATCGTGCAAGCCATCGTCGAGCGCCTCGGCGGTCACGTCACACTCAAAGACGCCAGCACGGCGACACCGCGCGGCCTGCATGTGCGCGTCACGCTCCCCAATCCAGATGCGAACGCCGACGTTTCGCGTCCCCCCAACGTCTGACTCTTCACCTAACGCATCAAGACCGGAAGCCTCGCATTCATGTCCACACGTCCTCAACGTGACGCCGGGTTAGACCCCTGGCCGATTTCCCCCACTGCCTTGCTGTGGCTGCTCGCCATGTTCGCGCTGGTCTGGTTCGGCGTACTGAACCTGCGTCACCTGATTCCCAGCGACGAAGGCCGCTACGCTGAAATGGCGCGTGAAATGCTGGCGACGGGCGACTGGGTCACGCCGCGTTACAACGGCTATCTGTACTTCGAGAAGCCTCCCTTGCAGACGTGGATGAACGCGCTGACGTTCATGATCTTCGGCCTGGGCGACTGGCAGGCACGCCTGTGGACAGCCCTCACCGGCTTCGGCGGCGTGCTGCTCGTGGGTTACACCGGTCGTCGCGTATTCAGCGCCCGCGCGGGCTTCTTCGCCGCCCTGGCGTTGGCCAGCGCCCCGCTGTGGAGCCTGCTCGGTCACTTCAACGTGCTCGACATGGGCGTCTCGTTCATGATGACGCTGGTGCTGTGCTCGCTGCTGCTCGCGCAACGCCCGGGCCTGACCGACACGCAAACCCGCAACTGGATGTGGCTGTGCTGGGCAGCCATGGGGCTGTCCATCCTGAGCAAGGGGCTGATCGGCGTGGTCTTGCCGGGTGCCGTGCTCGTGATCTACACCCTGATTTCGCGCGACTGGGCCTTGTGGAAGCGCCTGTATATCGCGAGCGGGCTGATCGTGATGCTCGCGGTGACGGTGCCCTGGTTCGCCGCCGTCATGGCGCGTAACCCGTCGTTCTTCGACTTCTTCTTCATCAACGAGCACTTCAACCGATTCCTGAAACCGGACCACCATCGTCCGGGCGCCCTCTGGTACTTCGTGCCGGTGCTGGTCGTCGGTTTCCTGCCGTGGCTGTCGACGCTTGCGAGCGCCTTCAAGGCATCGCGCGCCGTGCCGCGTCAGGCGAACGGTTTCCGTCCGGTGTTGATGATCACGGTCTGGGCCGTCTTCATCTTCTGCTTCTTCTCGGCCTCCCACTCGAAGCTCATTTCGTACGTGCTGCCGATCGTGCCGGCCATCGCCATGCTGATCGGCCTGGGACTCGCCGTGATGACCCGCGAATCGCTGCGCAAGCATCTCATCGTGTCGGTGGTGCTGTTCGTCGCGACGATCGTCACCTGTCTGGTATTCCTCTCGCATCACTCGGATAGCCGCAACCCGGTCGAGGCCTATCGCACGTTCTCGTATTACCTGTACGCGGCGAGCTTCGTCGGGCTGATCGGTATGGGCGTCACGCGCTGGCTGAGCCTGCGCAGCGCCCGTCAGGCGCTCATCGCGTTTGCGAGCACGTGGCTGCTTTTCACGATGATCGGCGGCTCCGGCCATGAGGCGTTCGGGCGCAGCAGTTCGGGCATCGATCTGGTACCGGCCGTGCGCGCCGAGATGGACCGACTGGGGCCGGACACGCCGTTCTACTCGGTCGGCACGCTCGACCACACGATGCCGTATTACCTGCGTCAACCGATGATCATGGTCGCAGTGCAGGACGAACTGGAATTCGGTATCTCGCAAGCGCCGGATAGCTGGGTGCCGACACTCGAGAAGTTCGTCGACGTGTGGATGGCCGATCCCAAGGCGCTCGCGCTGGTCGATCCGGAGAAGTTTACGGTGCTGGAAACGCTCAACCTGCCGATGAAGGTCATCGCCCGGGACTCGCGTCGCGTGATCATCGAGAAGCCGATGGCGGCCGATGCCCCCGCACCGGCTCCCGCATCCGCGCCGGCGGCCAACTGACCGCCCACCGGTTCATCCTCGGAAAAGCACGCTCCCCAAGTTGCGGAAATCGATCCGGCCCTGGGGAGCGGTAGACACCGCTTACGCGCTCAGACGTATCAAGCGCGTTAGCTGCCGCTCCACGACGACGTCTGAATGCTGGACGTGTCGACGCCCCGCTCGTGAAGCTCGTTGAGCATCTGTTGCGTGTGCCTGGACGTCGGGGCGTAGTGCCCGCTGAGGTCGTTCAGGCTTTCGATGACGCCGTTGTGGGCCGTGATCTCACCGGCCGCCGCTGCCGGCTGCTGTCCGGCCAGGAACGACGTGTGATTGTCGGGAAACGCACCGTTTTGCCGGTCAGGCCGGTCCGCGTACATCTTTCCATCCGCCCCCATCACGTAGCGGCTCTCCTCCCACTGTCCGGTGGAGAAGCGTCGACCGTTCTGATACACACGCTTGTCTGCGCCGACCTGAAGCTCGTGAGTGACTTGCTGCTCCGGGCGCAACGGATGGGTCGTGGCCTGCGAGATGGTCAGCGCGTGTGCCTTGCGCGGCGCGACATTGCCCGACGATCCGTGGCTCCTGGACTGGCGCGACGGCGGCATGTTGCTCGGCGGCGCGTTCAGGGTCGCGCGGGAGGGGGGGGTCTCAGGGGCCTCGGTGTCGCGCTTCGCGTCGCTGCTGCTGGACTTCGAAAAGAGGTTGGATAAGCCGGAAGTGAGTTTCATGGTTCGTACGGTCCGAATGGGCAAGCCGCTGCTTGAGAAAACCTCGCGCGCCGGGCGCGAGCAGCGAAACCGATTCTGACGAGTTGTCCCGCGCTCGCTGCGCGGGATCGCGCAAGTTTGGCGCGAACAACGAACGCATTGGCGACCCGCGAAAGGCGCCGGAGCGTTCCATTGCAACTTCGAGTACCCCATGAAAAAACGGCTGGAAGCGATATCTCGCCACCAGCCATTTGTCTTTTCCGTCAATATCTTAGACGATTTACTTCGACTTTTTCTTGCCGCCAAGAGGCTTGGCATTGCCAACCGAAACACTCGCCTCGGCCGTGAGCATCAGGAACGTGAAGGTCTCCTCCAGATACAGGCGAACGGTGGTCGCCGTGTGATCGAGGTAGCCGATGGAGACGTCCTGACCGATGTGCATCTCGAAGTCACCGCCGCGCGTGGACACGATACAGCCGCCGTCGATGGCCGGTGCCCAGATGATCTCGCCGCTCACAATGTGACCGATGTGCTCCAGAATCGGATAGCCCTGATCGTTCGCTTCGGCCACTGCCGTATAGGCATCGGCGCCCAGCAGCACGCTGTATGGGCCGTCGACCCCTTCCAGACGCAGTTGTTCGAGCGCCTTGGCGATTACCGTCGGATAGTCCGCGATGTTGTCCGGCAGCGGCAGCACCGGATTCGACGTGCCCTCGCGCACGCCCGTGATGCGCGCGGCTTCGTAGCCGTCGAAAATCGCACGATCTTCGGCGTACGCCAGCTTGATGGCGGCGTCCTTCGCCGGTTGCCAGTCCGAGTCGTTCGCGCCACGCTCGACATCGTCGATCGCTTCGCGCGAGAGCTCGAACGGCACACGCAGCGCCACGAGCGGCAGCACTTCGCGCTGACGCGCGCCCACGCCGTCGAACGGCGCATCGATGGCCTTCTGATGGCCTGTGCCAACGCCCGCGAGGGCCAGACCGCCCGGCCCCTTCACGTCGACCACGCGACGGCCGGCAACAGTACGCTTGAACGTGCGGGCCACCTCTTCTTCGATCTGCGCCCACGCGGCGCTCGAAATGGGGGCCAGTTCGCGATGCAGGTTATTCATGCCTGAGAAACTCCTTTGAGCGATCCGATTTGCAGCGAGCCCTCCGCCGCAGCGGCGCTCGATTGGTTAAGCGACGTGAGCGTGACATCGACAACGGGCGTTGCCGTCGGCGGCACGTCGATCAAGGTTTTGACGACCTGCGCGCCCGCAGCCGTCACCGGCGCTTCGCGCTCGGCGAGCGCTTCGAGCAACGGCGCCGACGGCACGAAGAACAGCCCGCCGGTCACGGCGTTGCTGAAGTCGAGCAGACGGTCGTAGTTGCCGGGCGGACGGCCCACGAACATGTTCTCGAGCATCTGCTCGATGGGCGCGGGCGAGCGGGCGTAGCCGATGAAGTAGGTGCCGAACTCGGCCGAACCGGGGCGTCCGAACGGCATGTTGTCGCGCAGAATCTTGATTTCCTTGCCGTCTTCTTCCAGCGTGGTCAGCGCGCTGTGCGACCAGCTCGGCTTCACGCCGTCGTCGAGTTCGACGTCGGAGAGCTTGGTGCGGCCGATGATGCGCTCCTGCGCTTCGACCGGCAGTGCGTTCCAGCCGGTCATGTCGTGCAGATACTTCTGCACGAGCACGTAGCTGCCGCCGGCGAATTCGGGGTCTTCGTCACCCATCACCGTGAATTCCAGCGCTTCCTGGCCTTCCGGGTTCTCAGTGCCATCGACGAAGCCGATCATGGCGCGCATATCGAAATAGCGGAAGCCGTGCACTTCGTCCACAACGCTCACGGCGTCGCCCAGCTTGTTGAGCAGCAGTGTGGCGAGATCGAAGCACAGATCCATTTGCTCGGCACGAATGTGCAGCAACAGATCACCGGGAGTGGCCGGCGCGTGACGCTTGCCTGCGCCGAATTCGCGGAACGGGTGAAGTTCGGCTGGGCGCGGATCGCCGAACAGGCGGCCCCAGACGTTATCGCTGAAGCCGACCACACATGACAAGTTGCCGGATGGCACGCGCTTGCCGACCGAGCGGACATAGGCGGCGACATCGGCGCACCAGCCTCGCACGCTCGCGTGCGCGGCCTCGTCGTCGCGAATGGTGGCGACGAGGAAGATAGCGCTGCGGGTAACGGTGCCGGAGACGGGCTGAGGTTCGGGGGGAGACGTCGGACGTTCGGTCATTGCTTTCCTGCGTGGCACTGAAGTTCTCGACGCCAGCAGCGAAGGTCCCCAGGTCGAAATGACCAGCGGCAGACCGTAGGCTATCGGGCGGCGATTTTTGGTATGTCAACTTTATAACGCAACACACCGTAATATGCCACTCCCATCGACATGTCGACGGGGCGGGCCTTATCCGGCGCGGGTTTCCGGTCGGGTGCGCCAATTATGTCAATTTCGCCATATTCGCGCCATTTTGGCGTTGGGGGTGCGCCACTACCATGGCGTCGTTCCTTCCGGTAGCGGTGACGAGGCTTTGTGTGCGCGCCGCACGGCCCTTGTCCGTACGCCTGCGACTGCGCCCGAGCGCGTCTGAACCATGTGGATTGTCAACGTTGCGCTCAAACGGCCCTACACATTCATCGTGATGGCCATTCTGATCCTGCTCGCCACGCCGCTCGCGCTCATGCGCACGCCCGTGGACGTGCTGCCGGAAATCAATATCCCTGTCATCAGCATCATCTGGACGTATAACGGCCTGTCCGCACAGGACATTGCCGACCGGATGATCTCGGGCAACGAACGCGGGTTGACGACCACCGTCAACAACATCGAGCACATCGAGTCGCAATCGTTGCCAGGCATCGGCATCATCAAGATCTTCCTGCAACCGAACGCCAATATTCAGACGGCGATCGCGCAGGTCGTGGCCGTGGAGCAGGCGCAGGTCAAACAGATGCCGCAGGGGGCCACGCCACCGCTTGTCATTAGCTATTCGGCCTCGTCGATCCCGGTGATGCAGTTGGGTCTGTCCAGTCCAAGCCTGTCGGAGCCTGCGCTCAACGACACGGCGCTCAACTTCCTGCGCCCCCAGCTCGTCACGATTCCCGGCGCGGCCGTGCCCTATCCGTACGGCGGCAAGACGCGACTGATCTCGGTGGACATCGACACGCGCGCCCTGCTCGCCAAAGGCCTGACGGCGCAGGATGTGGTCGCGGCCGTCAACGCCCAGAACCTGATCCTGCCCACCGGTACGGCGAAGATCGGCCCGCGCGAGTACACCGTCGACATGAACGGCTCGCCGCCAACGGTCGAGGGGCTGAACAACATTCCCGTGCGCACCGTGGGCGGCGCCACGACTTACCTGCGTGAGGTCGCGCACGTGCGCACCGGCTTCTCGCCGCAGACCAACATCGTGCGTCAGAACGGCCAGCGCGGCGTGCTCATGTCGATCATGAAGACGGGCGACGCCTCCACGCTCTCCGTCGTCGACTCGCTCAAGGCACTGCTGCCCGAGGCGCGCGCCGCGTTGCCGGCCGACCTGCATATCTCGGCGCTGTTCGACCAGTCCGTCTTCGTGAAAGCCGCCGTCCAGGGCGTGATTCACGAAGCGCTGATCGCCGCCGCGCTCACGGCGGCCATGATCCTGCTGTTCCTCGGCAACTGGCGCAGCACCTGCATCATCGCCATCTCGATTCCGCTCTCGATCCTGTCGTCGCTGCTCGCGCTCCATGCGCTCGGGCAGACGATCAACATCATGACGCTGGGCGGGCTGGCGCTCGCCGTGGGGATTCTGGTCGACGATGCGACCGTGACCATCGAGAACATCGAGCGGCATCTTCACATGGGTACGCCGCTGCATCGGGCGATTCTCGACGGGGCGGGCGAAATCGCCGTGCCCGCGCTCGTCTCGACGCTGTGTATCTGTATCGTGTTCGTGCCGATGTTCTTCCTGACGGGCGTGGCGCGCTATCTCTTCGTGCCGCTGGCCGAAGCCGTGGTATTCGCCATGCTCGCGTCGTACGTGCTCTCGCGCACGCTGGTGCCCACGCTCGCCATGCTGCTCATGGGCCACGCGCACCCGACCGATCCGAACGCAAGACCGGGCGCGTTCCGCCGCATCTATCTGCGCTTCGACGCCGGCTTCGAGCGCATGCGCGCCGCGTATATCGTGGTGCTCTCCACCCTGCTCGTGCATCGGCGCGCCTTCGCCAGCGGCTTCCTGGCGTTCTGCGTGCTGTCGATGGGCCTGGTATTCGCGCTGGGCGCGGACTTCTTCCCCACGGTCGACGCGGGTGACATTCGCATGCACATGCGCGCGCCCACAGGCACGCGCATCGAGGAAACGGCGCGTCTGGCCGACGAAGTCGAAAAGGTCGTGCGCGAGGTCGTGCCCGCCAAGGAGCTCGAAACGATTCTCGACAACCTCGGCTTGCCCTACAGCGGCATCAACCTCTCGTACAGCAACGCGGGGACGATCGGCACGCTCGACGGCGAGATCCAGATCGCCCTCTCGCCGGACCATCACCCGAGCGCGGGTTACATCGACAAGCTGCGCGCCGTGCTGCCGCAGCGCTTCCCCGGCGTGGAGTTCTTCTTTCAGCCAGCCGACATCGTCACGCAGATTCTCAACTTCGGCCTGCCCGCCGCCATCGACATTCAGATCAGCGGCAATCAGCAACTGGCGAATTTCGACGCCGCGACCAAGCTGCTCAAGCAAGTGCGGCAAGTGCCGGGCACGGTCGACACGCACATCCAGCAACGCGTGAACTCACCGACGCTGCACCTGAACATGGACCGCACGCGCTTGCAGCAGTTGAACCTGAATGCCAACGCCGTCGCGCAGAACGTGCTGATTTCGCTCTCGGGTAGCTCGCAGACGTCGCCCGGCTTCTGGTTCAACGAGCAGAACGGCGTGGAATACAGCCTCTCGGTGCAGTCGCCGCAGTACCGCATCAGCTCCATCGACGATCTGCTGCGCCTGCCGGTGGCGGGTACCGCCAACAATGGCCAGCCGCAGTTGCTCGCCAACTTCGTGAAGGTCGAGCCGACGCAACGCTTCGCGGTCGTGAGCCACTACAACATCCGTCCGGTGATCGACATCTTCGTGAGTGTGGAGGGACGGGATCTGGGCAGCGTGGCGAGCGATATCGACAAGCTCGTCGTGCAGGCGCGCAAGGATCTGCCGCGTGGCAGTCAGATCGTGGTGCGCGGTCAGGTCGGCACGATGCAAAGCTCGTATCTCGGTTTGGGTATCGGCGTGGCCATGGCGATCGTGCTCGTCTACCTGCTCATCGTGGTGAATTTCCAGTCATGGGTCGATCCGCTCATCATCGTGAGCGCCCTGCCCGCCGCACTGGCGGGGATCGTCTGGATGCTCTTCCTCTCGGGCACGCGCCTCTCGGTGCCCGCGCTCACGGGGGCCATCATGACGATGGGGGTCGCCACGGCGAACAGTATTCTCGTGGTGGCCTTCGCCCGGCAGCGCATGGAAGTGGGCATGACGCCGCTCAAGGCCGCGCTCGAAGCCGGCGCGAGCCGGATCCGGCCGGTGCTGATGACCGCGTTGGCGATGATCATCGGCATGGTCCCGATGGCGCTCGGTCTGGGCGAAGGCGCCGAACAGAATGCGCCGCTGGGCCGCGCCGTGATCGGCGGGCTGATGTTCGCCACGGTCTCCACGCTCTTTTTCGTGCCGTTGGTCTTCGCTGGTGTCCACACGCGACTCGCGCGCCGCAAGGCCCGCCGAGCGGGGAATACCGGCGTATCGGCGGCATCGCAAGGTGACGGCGATAACAGCGCCACCTAACGTGCCCAGAGCCCCGCGACCGGCACATCACCTACCAGATACCAAGTTTTGACGGGTTGAACGACATGACCGAGAAACATCACGCCGAACTGGCAATTCCCGAGCACGATCCTGCCGACGGCCGGCAGTTGCCGCCGCGTCGCGGCGAATTCCGGCGCGCCCGGATCGTGCTCATTGTCGTGGCCGTGCTGCTGGTGGCGGGGGCGGCGCGCACGACCCTCTCCAATGCGCTGCAACGCCGCGAAGTCGCCGACGTGACGGCCGAGAACGCGAAACAGTACGTGAGCGTCGTGACGCCGCAGGCGACCGAAGCCAGCGAGACGCTGTTACCGGCCACCTTGCGCGGTGCGGTGGAGTCGCCCATCTACGCCCGGGCGACGGGCTATCTGCTGCACCGCTACGTCGACATCGGCGCGCGCGTGAAACAAGGCCAACTGCTTGCCGACCTCGACACGCCGGAAATCGATCAGGAGCTTGCACAGGCCGTCGCGCAGCGCAATCAGATCAGCGCAAGCCTGGGCCTCGCGAAATCGTCGCTCGATCGTTGGCAGCAATTGCGCCAGCGTGACGCCGTCTCCCAGCAGGAGCTCGACGAGCGCCAGAGCACCTACACGCAGGGCATCGCCAATCTCGCGGCGGCCGATGCCAACGTTAAACGGCTCCAGCAACTGGAGTCGTTCAAGCGGATCGTCGCGCCGTTCGATGGCGTGATCACCCAGCGCAATGTCGACGTCGGCGATCTCATCGCCGCGGGCAGCGGCAACAGTCAGGCCATGTTCTCGCTGGCGCAGACGGACCCGCTTCGCGTCTATGTTCAGGTTCCCCAGGCGTATGCCCAGGGCGTGGCCGTCGGTCAGCCGGTCGTGGTGACGCAAGCGGAACTCCCGGGCCAGCACTTTCAAGGCAAGATCACGCACGTCTCGGGCGCCATCGACGTGGCCACGCGCTCGCTGCAAATCGAGGCAGCGCTGCCGAATCCCGACGGAAAGCTGCGCCCCGGCGCGTACGTGCAGTTGGCATTGCCGAGCGCCGTGCAGCCGCACCTGAGCGTGCCCGCCAACGCGTTGCTGTTCCGTGCCGAAGGCCCGCGCGTCGCAGTCGTCGACGATCACGGCGTGGTGCATCTGCACAAGATCGTGATCGCGCAGGATCTCGGGCAGTCGCTGGAACTGGCCGACGGGGTATCGCCGACCGACCGCGTTATCGTCAACCCGAGCGACTCCATCGACGACGGCGACCACGTTCAGGCCAAGGCGCTCGCGACCAAGGCGGCGCCTGGGGCAAAGTCTGGTGCGTCGGGGACTTCGGACGCCTCGACCGCCAAGCCGCAAGGAGCCCAATCGTGAGCGCGCCCGTGCGCGGCGTCCGGCTGGGCGCGACGCTGCTCGCCGTCACCACGCTGAGCGCGCTGCTCGGGGCTTGCGCCGTCGGACCGGACTACCGCCGTCCCGATGTCTCGGCACCGCCGGACTGGAAGACGGACAGTTACTGGCGTCTGGCGCAGCCGTCGCACGCGCCGTTGCAGCCGGACTGGTGGAAGGCGTTCAACGAACCGGCGCTCGACGCGCTCGAGACGCAGGCGCTCGCACAGAACCAGACCCTCGCCGCGGCCGTCGCCCACTACGATCAGGCGCAGGCAACGCTCTCCGGCATTTCCGCCCAGCGTCTGCCGGAAGTCGATGCGTCCTTCGGACTCGCCCGTCAGCGTATTTCGGCGAATCGGCCGGTCACGAGTTACTCGTCGGCCAGCATGTCGACCGTACAAAACAACGTACAACTGGGGTTGGGCGTGAGTTACGACACCGACCTTTTCGGCCGCATCCGCCGTCAGGTCGAAGGCGCGCAGGCGTCCGCGGAACAAGCCGCCGACGACCTGGCCAATGCGCGGCTGGTACTCACCACGCAACTCGCCACCGCCTACTTCCAGTTGCGCGCGCTCGACGCCGAAATCACGGTGCTCGACCAGTCGGTCACGTTGCAGCAAAAGGCGCTGGATTACGTGAGCGCACAGCACGATCTTGGCGCGGTGTCGGGGCTGGACGTTCTCCAGCAGCAGTCGCAACTCGACATCACGCGCGTACAGGCGCGCCTGCTGCATCAGCAGCGCGACCAGTACGAGCATGCGATTGCCGCGCTCGTCGGCGTGCCTGCCCCGGCCTTCTCCGTGGCCGCCGGCACGCTGCCGGCGACGCTGCCGCCGATCCCGCTCGGGGTGCCGAGCGACATCCTGCAACGGCGTCCCGATGTCGCATCGGCCGAGCGCAGCATGGCCGCCGCGAATGCGCAGATCGGCGTGGCGAAGGCAGCGTTCTTCCCCAGCCTGACGCTCAACCCCGGCATCGGCTGGCAGAGCACGGAGTTCGCCAATCTGCTCTCGGCGCCGAGCCTGCTGTGGACGCTGGGCACCCTGGCCTCGCAAGCGATCTTCGACGGCGGACGGCGTCAGGCCGGTGTCGACTACGCCAGCGCGGGTTACCGCGGTGTCGAAGC
This sequence comes from Pandoraea sp. NPDC087047, assembly GCF_044745225.1. Taxonomy (NCBI): domain Bacteria; kingdom Pseudomonadati; phylum Pseudomonadota; class Betaproteobacteria; order Burkholderiales; family Burkholderiaceae; genus Pandoraea; species Pandoraea sp. NPDC087047. Next base: position 141,097 of record NZ_JBIUZU010000001.1, on the reverse strand, counting down.
CAACTACCGCCAGACCGTGCTCACAGCGTTCCAGCAAGTGCAGGACGGCGTCACTGGCTTGTCGGTGCTCGACGCCGCTGCACGCGAATCGCATGCGGCCGTGGTCGACGCCGAGCGCCTGCTGAGTCTGGCCAACGACCGTTATTCGGGCGGCCTGACGGCCTATCTGAGCGTAATTAACGCGCAGCAGGCGGCGCTCGCGAGCGAGCGTCAGGACGTGCAGATCCGTGGCCAGCAACTCGTTCTGTCGGTCGCGCTGGTCAAGGCGCTGGGCGGCGGATGGCAACCCTCGGAGACGTCGTCCGACTCGTATAATGCGCAAAGATGAGGTGACGACATGAAAGTGCTGATCGTTGAAGACGAACAAAAGGTAGTGGACTATCTGCGCTCGGGCCTGACCGAGCAAGGCTGGGTGGTCGACGTTGCGCTCGATGGCGAGGAAGGCACGCATCTGGCGCTGGAGTTCGACTACGACGTGATCGTGCTGGATGTCATGCTGCCCAAACGCGACGGCTTTGCCGTGCTCGGCTCCCTGCGCGAGCGCAAATCGACGCCGGTCATCATGCTCACGGCCCGCGATCATGTGAACGACCGCGTACGCGGCCTGCGCGAAGGGGCCGACGACTATCTGACCAAGCCCTTCTCGTTCATCGAACTGGTCGAGCGCCTGCACGCGCTCGCCCGCCGCACGCGGGTGCAGGAGTCGACGCTGATTTCGGTCGGCGACCTGTTCGTCGACCTGATTGGCCGCCGGGCCACGCGCGACGGCCATCGGCTCGACCTCACCGCCAAGGAATTCCAGTTGCTGTCGGTGCTCGCGCGCCGTCAGGGCGACATCCTGTCCAAGACGGCCATCACCGAACTGGTCTGGGATGTCAATTTCGACAGCCATACGAACGTGGTGGAAACGGCCATCAAGCGGCTGCGCGCCAAGCTCGACGGGCCGTTCACCACCAAGCTGCTGCACACCGTGCGCGGCATGGGCTACGTACTGGAGGTTCGCGAGGCGTAAGCCCCCGCCACGTCTCGTCATGCGCCTCTTCGCCGGAAACGTGACCGTGAAGCACTCGATCTCCCGCCGCCTTGCCGCCATGTTCGCCGTCGTGGCGCTGTCGGTGTTCGCCCTCGTGGGCGCGGCGCTGTATCTGGTGTTGCGAGTGCAACTGGAGCGGCACTTGCGCGAGTCGCTCGACGACCGCGCGCAGATTGCTCACATCATCGTCTATCACGGTGGCACGCCCGAGAAATGGCAGATGGTGCGCGAGAAGCTGAGCGACATGACGCCACGCGACGGCACCACGAACTACGCCGTCACGAGCGACGACCCGCGGTATACCTTCGGCACGCCGGTGAGCGGCATGTTCGTCAAGCGACTGTCCAACGGCTATGTGCGTCTGAGCCCCGACAGCGGTGGCGACGACATGCTGACCACGCGCGAGATCCTGCCGCCGTACGGCTCGCGCCCGGCCGTCGCCCTGCAAGTCTCTGCCAGCTACTCCCCGAACGAACAGACGTTGCGCGCCTTTGGCCTGAGTCTCGCCGCACTCTCCGGACTGGGTGCGCTGGGCGTGCTGCTGCTCAGTTATTCGGTGACACGGCTCGGCCTGTCACCGCTCACCCGACTCACGCGTGAAGCGTCCGAGATTCGTCCGGATAATCGTTCGCAACGGCTTGTGACCCGCTCGCTGCCCGTCGAACTCGACGATCTGGCGCATTCGTTCAATGGCGCGCTGGCCCGCCTCGACAGCGCCTACGAACGGCTGGAGTCGTTCAATGCCGACGTTGCGCACGAATTGCGCACACCAGTGACCATCCTCATCGGGCAGACGGAAGTGGCGCTCACGCGCGAGCGCCCGGTCGAGGAGCTGCGCGTGCTGCTGCAATCGAATCTGGAAGAGTTGGGGCGCATGCGCACGATCATCAACGACATGCTGTTCCTCTCGCGCGCAGATCAGGGCGAGCGCGCAACGGGGCTCACGGCCGTGTCGCTCGCGAGCGAAGCGGCGCATACGCTGGAGTTTCTGGAGATTCCGCTGGAGGAAGCGCAGGTCACCGCCCGTCTGCACGGGAGCGCCTTTGCCCACGTCAACAAGGCGCTATTCGGGCGCGCGCTGGCCAATCTGGTAATGAACGCCATCGAGCACTGCGCGCCAGACGCAAACATCGACGTTCGCATCTCGCCCAGAGACGACGACGCACGTCAGGTGCGCATCGAGGTCGTCAACCCCGGCGATCACATTCCGCCCGACGTGCTGCGGCATTTGTTCGACCGTTTCTACCGCGCGGAAGCCTCGCGCACCAACAGCCGCGAAAATCACGGTCTGGGGCTGGCAATCGTCAAGGCGATTGCAGAAATGCACGGCGGGACAGTGTGGGCGCGTAGCGTGGACGGCTTCAATGCGTTCGGCTTCTCGGTGTCCACGGGACGGGAGCCGGGTCCATTGGTCGATGCTGCGGGAATAGCCGGGATAGCCGGGATAGCCGGAACAAATGTCATCGCGCATTCCGGCGGTGACGGCCGGGATTTCGCCCCGTGCAACGCGGCTGACGGTGCCGCCTCCCCTGCCTCGCCGTCCTCCCCCTCGCGTCAGACGCCCTGACGACCGACGTTGCCCGCGTGCTGCATGGCGTGGGGCGCAAAAACCGTGAGCGTCTCGCCCAGCGCCTCGCGGGCATAGGCCGCCGCTACCGACATTTGCGCTAGCCGAGCACGTAGCTCCAGATTTTCACGTTCAAGATGTTGCACGCGACGTATGGCGTCTGCCACGTCCGTCACGCCATCGTTCGCCGTACCGTGGCTCTCGGGCATGGCGTCGAGCAGGGTCATGGCGCGCGCCAGATTCTGCTCGAGTTGCTGTGCCCAGACGGACTGGCCGACGACGGGCATCGCACCGAAGGCCGGAATCGCGGGGGTGTCATAGATCGCCCGGGCGCGCACGATGGCCTTCTGCACCGTACCGGCGCTGGGGCGGCGTGTCACGCCCGCTTCCGCCATGAAGCGCAAATAGGTCTGTGCGCCATAGATCCGGCGCGCAGCTTTCCACGCATCCGACAAGAACGCGTCGAGAAAAGCAGGATTGTGGTGGGGGTGGGCTGCGTCCGCATCACGTGCGGCACCGAGCAAGGCAGCGTAGGTTGCATCGTCGAACTTCAAGGCGGACCGTGCCATGGCGATCTCCGGGTGCTTGCCGTATCAGGGGGGTGTCGCACGCCGATGGGCCATCGCAGGCAACACCGGCGGCGAGACGGTCAAAGCGGCTGCCCGCACGGCACGCGCGAGCAGCGTCACACATGACATCAGGGCTTGGGCGCCGGCGCCGGCGTCGGCGGGACCCACTTCTTGTTCCGGTTGTTGGCAGACGGATCCGGCGTGACGGCCACCGCGATCGCCTCGGTGTAGTTCACCGTGACGGAATCGCCGACCTTCACCCCCTCCAGGAGCTTCGGATCCTCGACGTTCACGTCGACCGTGCGTTGCGGGCCACGCAGCGTTACGACATTCGACTTGCGATCGATGCGCTGCACCGTGGCAACAACCTTCAGATTGCGTGCCGCATCCGCCGCGGGCTTTTCACCCGGCACGGCGCGATCGGCGCCTTCGGTCACGACCCGGCTGCGAATACCGTCGCCCGGCGCGACGGAAATGGCCACCGAGCGCTCATACGCCACGATGATCTTGTCGCCCTTGCGCATGTTCTCGAAGTTCTTCACATCTGGGCCGACGAGAAAGGTCACCGGCTTGCCGTGGTCGTCGGCGACCTGAATGGTGCGTTTCTTGAGGTCGATGCCGAGCAACGTCGTGCGGTACTCGACAACGCCGCCGGCGACGATCGGCGCCGGACGTGTCGCGTCTTGTGCATGAACCACCGTTCCCAACGACAACAGACCAGCCAGAATCATGGCTTTCGTGAGCTTCATGGTGCGTCCTTTTGTTATCTATGGATGCGATTCCAACGCCGCGTATCGCAAATTAATTAATTATCCGAACAAAAACACAAGGGGATTTTCATTCCGTGTAAAACCCCGAATGTTTCCATCGGATAGTAACAAAATAATTCGAAGCCGCAACATTATTATGGATTACATACCAAACATCAAAAATTATTTGCGTAATTAAAATTACGCAGCGGATTCCGAAAAACCCTTGAAACCCTCTGTTTGCGCGGCGTCAAAATATCGCGACTTGACGAAAATCAATGTTTTTCTTCGATGCCAGTGATAATAAATTCGCCATCCGTATCGAATCAGATACACCTTGTTACAAAAATCCCATAGGTATTCAAGTATTTCCTAATCCATTTGGATGATGCCAACCATGCTTGACAGTTTGCAATCCGAATCACTATTCTGAATCCACTTGCGCCGCCAGGTGTCGCAACGACATTGCTTTTCGGCGGTGTCCTTTCACGTAAAAAGTCACGGAAATCGGGGCCGAATTGCACGCCCGGCTTCGCCTGAAAACGATGCCTGCGCGCCACTTGGCGTCGCGTCTGCACGTTGTTGTCGTCCCGTTCAATTCCATTAGTCGAATGAGGTCACACAGTGCCTTTCCAGCCTTCACCCTCCTCAAATCCCCCCCGACGCCGCCCGCCCCGCCGGATGATGCTCGCCGCGCTGGCAGGCGCCCTGCTCGCTGCCACCCCGGCGTTGGCGCAGGCCCCGGCGTCGGACAGCACTACGCCGGCGCAGGCCATGCCGGAAATGCAGCAGGACGCGGTCGATGCCTTGACGAAAATGAGCCGGTATTTACGTTCGTTGGAACGTTTTCAGGTCGATGCCGATACGGTGACTGACGCCGTCTTGAGCACCGGGCAGAACGTCGGGTTCCTGCATCACACCGAACTGTCCGTTCTGCGCCCGAATAAAGTTCGCGCCGTGGTCACGGGACAGGCGCGCAATCGCGGCTTCGTCTACGACGGAAAAACCTTCACGCTTTACGAGCAATCGCAAGGCAAACGCTATTACAGCCAGGTGAGTGCGCCGCCGACCATCGATGCGCTGATTCGCGATATCGACGAGAAGTACCAGGTCGGCATGCCATTGGCAGATCTTTTCTATTGGGGAATGGACGCCGACGATGCCTCGCAATTACGCTCGGCACTGTTTATCGGGCTCGATCGCGTGGGTGGCGAATGGTGCAACCACTACGCGTATCAACAACCTGACGTCGATTGGGAACTGTGGATCAGCGCCGGATCGCGCCCGCTGCCGTGCCGATTCGCGATTACGGATACGTCCCAGCCGTCGCGCCCGCGGCATTCGGTGAATTACCGCTGGAATGTGAATCCCACATTCGCCGCAGGCACTTTCACGTATCAGGCACCGGCGGGGGCGCAACGCATCGAGATGCGCCCACCGTCCGCCGCGACCGAAGGCACGCCTGCCACGGGAGGTCAGCGATGATGCGAACGACCTCTCACGCCTCGACGCGCGCACAACCGCGAGCGGTCGTCACGACGCTGGCCCGCGCCACCTGTGTGGCCGTCGCAGCCGTGCTCGCGCTGACATCGACGGCCAGCCACGGATTCGGCTTCCGGGGTGGCGCTCGCACCAGCCTGCATGGCCGGGGCGGCGGGTTCCAGGGTGGGGGCGCGCCGCGAGGTGGCGCCGCGAGTGGCGGGGCCCCGGCGCACGCCAATGCCGGTGGGCCGTCAGGTGGCCAGCCACATGCGGGTGGGCCGCCGCCGGGTCCCGGACCACAACCCGGCCCCGGACCTCACCCGAACCCTGGTCCTGGTCCTGGGCCTCATCCGCCTCCTCCCCCTCCGGGTCCCGGCCCGGGGCCGGGGCCGGGGCCACATCCGCCCGGGCCGCCGCCCGGACCACCGCCCGGACCACCGCCCGGACCGGGGCCGCATCCGCCACCGCCTCCCCCTCCGCCGCCACCCCCGCCGCCACCCCCGCCGCCGTATTGGGGCGGTGGATGGTATGACCCTGTGGCTGCGGCAGTCACCATCGGGGTGTCGGCAGCGATCATCGGCTCGACCGTCGCCTCGCTGCCGCCCAGTTGCGTGAGCACCGTGGTCAACAACGTCGCCTACCAGCACTGCGGTTCGACGTGGTATCAGCCGGTCTATTCCGGCCCTACGGTTCAGTTCGTTGTGGTGACGGCACCGCACTGACACGCCTGCCTTCTCAACGTCGGCGCCGGACGTTCAATCCGGTGCCGATGTTGAGCAGGCTTTCATGCACGCTTGTGGGTGACACGGCGAGAACGTTATCCTTGCGCCCATGAACCGTCGCATTCTCATCGCTCCCGAAGACGTCGAACTCACCGCCATGCGCGCGCAAGGCGCGGGCGGCCAGAACGTCAACAAAGTCTCCAGCGCCATCCATCTGCGCTTCGACGTCATGCGCTCGTCGCTCCCCGACGAGGTCAAGTCACGCCTGCTCTCCCGGCTCGATCACCGCATTACTCAAGACGGCGTGATCATCATCAAGGCGCAACAGCATCGCTCGCAGGAACTCAATCGCGCAGACGCGTTAGCGCGGCTGCAAGCGTTGGTCGATGCCGCAGCCGTCGTGCCTCGACGCCGCGTGCCGACACGCCCGACGCTCGGCAGCCAGGTACGCCGCCGGGACGCCAAGCAGGTCCGGTCTCGTGTCAAGGCGTCGCGCGGCAAGATTCATTCTGGTCGCGACGATTGATGCTAATAATTATTAGCATCGACAAGTGAAAGCTAATTTCAATTAGCTCATCCACGAAATGTGCGTGAGAAAATGCTAATATAAAGCATCATTTTCCGATAAAAGCACATTGCTATGAGCTTAATGGAACCGCTAATCGCGGCACGCAAGGACGCCGGATTGACGCAGGCCGAACTGGCCGAGCGGGCCGGACTTTCCCGCATGACCGTACAAAAAATGGAGTCCGGCGCGTTCGACCCGCGCATGTCGACCCTGCTCGAGATGGCGCGCGCCCTCGGCCTCGAACCCATGTTCGTGCCGGCCGAGCTGCGACAGGAAGTCGAAGCCTTCCTGCGCTCCGGCGGCAAATATCTCGCGCAACCGAGCGGCGTGTCCGCCCCGCCATCCATCGTCCAGACGCTGGGCGGCTGACCGCCACGTCGACGTTCCGACACGCCGACATCCGAATGGAATCCCCGCCATGAACATCAAGTACCTGCGTACCTATCTCCACCAACCCGACGGGACGCGCCGCGCCATCGGCTATCTGTCGCAGTACGGCGACATCCTGCGCATGTCGTTCGACGAGGACTACATTGCGGATGCCCGCCGGCCCGTGCTCTCGCTCGCCTATCGCGGGGCCAACGAGGCGGCGACACGTGCAATTCTCTCGTCGCCGCAGGACGTCCGCCTCGTGCGCACCGACGGGCGCTGGCCCGTCTACTTCGAGAATCTGCTGCCCGAAGGCCATAACCGCGAGCGTCTCGCCGCCGAGCGCCATTGCAATCCCGACGACGAGTTCGAGCTGCTCGCCGCCGCCGGTCACGACCTGATGGGGGCGCTCGAAGTCGAACCCGTGCCCGCGCGCGAAGGCGTGCCGGACGTCGTGCATCGCTGGCATACGGCGCTGGGGCTCGAAATGGTCGAACCTGGCTTTGTCGACACGCCCGTGGAAGATGCCGCGTCGCTGCCCGGCGTGGTAACGAAATTCTCCGCCGTGCGCGACGGGCGTCGCTACGTCGTGAAGCGTCAGGGACGTGCAGGCTCGGTCATTCTCAAGTTGCCGACGACGCGCCACCCCGATCTCGTCGAGAACGAATTCACGGGCTACCGGCTGTGCGAGGCGCTCGGGCTGGATTGCGCGAAGGCCGAGATCATCTCGCGGCGCGATGCCGAGCTGCCCGAGCAGGTGCCGTTCGAGCACATTCTCGCGGTCCCGCGCTTCGACCGTCTTCCGGACGGGCGGCGCGTGCATATGGAGGAGTTCGCGCAGGTGCTGCAGTACCCGCCGCGCAGCAAGTACGGGCGCGGCCTCGACGTCGACTACACCACGATGTTGCGAGTGCTCGATCAGCTCTCCGGAGCACCGGTGCGCGACGTGCGCGAGTTCATGCGGCGTCTGATCGCCTTCATCCTGCTCGGCAACACGGACGCGCATCTCAAGAACTGGGCCCTCATTTATCCCGACGCGCAGACACCGCAGTTGGCGCCGGTCTACGACCCGGTGTGCGTCGCCGCCTTTTTCCATGACGTGCCGCCCTCGCACTACGGCGTGAACCGCGCCATCGACAAGACATTGCGCGCCTTCGACTGGAACGCCCTTGAAGCCCTCCTCAAGGGGGCCGGCCTGCTGCGCGTGAGCCGTCTGATGACCATTGCCCGCGAGACGGTACGCGACGCGCAAGCCCACTGGCCCGCTCTCCTCGACGACGCCCCCGGTGCCGTAAGGGGCACCGTACTCGAGCGTCTGAACGGCGGCGTGGCCCTGACCGCTTGAATCCCCCTGTGGGCATCAGGCAACAAAATATTATCCGGGTGATATTGCAATTCTAATAATACCCGGATAATATTTGCCGGCATCGACCTTACGCTATCGCTACCGGAGTCTGCCGTGCCTGCTCAATCCCTCGGATATACCGTCTTTCGCGACAAGCGTCGCATTGCGTCCGGCTCGCTTGCCGACGCCGCCATCGCCTTTCAACAAGCGATGCTCACCGACCCGAATGCGTCGGTCATCATCTTCGACAACCTGACGGGCGACACCCGCGATGTCGACGTACGCGGGACAGCCGCCGACATCCGTGCGCGCTATCCGGCCCCGGTATCGGCACCGGCGGTAACGCCCGAAGCCGAAGCGTCCAACGACACCCCCAAAGGCCGTGGCCGCCCCAAGCTGGGTGTCGTCGCGCGCGAAGTCACCCTGCTCCCGCGCCATTGGGACTGGCTCGCCTCACAGCGCGGCGGTGCGTCCGTCGTCCTGCGCAAGCTCGTCGACGAAGCCCGTCGCGCGAACCTCGAGCGCGACCTGCTGCGCCGCGCACAGGAGCGTGCCTATAGCTTCATGTCGACGATGGCGGGTGACCTGCCGCAGTTTGAAGAGGCGTCGCGCTCGCTCTTCGCGCAAGACTTCAACGCGCTGGAAGCGCGCATCGCCGACTGGCCGGAAAACGTGCGCACGCATTTGATGCGGCTCACGTCCACGGACGATCTGGCCGACGCCGCGACGTAAGGGCATACCGAGTGACAGGGGGGTGTCGCATCGCGTCGCCCTTAACTAGTAGGGCTGCTTAAGCCCGCCCCCCAGCCACCCGAGTCCCATCAAGCCCCCTGAGCGAGGCGCAGCCGCGCCCCGTCTCGCCAAATTCCTGATTTCACGACTCCCCGGGCGAACCGCCGCACCGGATAGGCCCCGCTTTGCCTGTTGCTTTTGCAACGGCGCATCGCCCACCAACGTTCAGGTCTCAACCAAGGAATATCGACCATGACGCAACAAACTTCCGCCCCACCGTCGCCACCCAGGCCACTGTGGAAAACATGGCTTCTGATCGCCGTGCCCATGATGCTCACCAACGCGCTCCAGTCCATCGCGGGCACGGTCGACGGGATCTACCTCGGCCATCTGATCGGCACCGACGCCATCGCGGCCGTCTCGGCGTTCTTTCCCGTCTTCTTCTTTCTGCTGGCGATCGTGATCGGCTTGTCGGCCGGTGCCACGGTGATGATCGGGCAGGCCTGGGGGGCGAAGGATCGGGTCCGCGTGCGGCACATTGCGGGCACGGCGCTTGTGATGATGTTCGGCGCGGGCGTGCTCATCAGCGTCCTCGGTGGCGCGTTCGCAACGCCGCTCATGCGCGCGCTCGGCACGCCGGAGCGCATTCTCGACGCCGCCACACTGTACGCCCGCTGGATGCTCGTCGGCATGCCCGTCGTCTTCCTGCTGTGGCTCACGACATCGATGAGTCGCGGCACGGGCGATGCCGTCTCACCGCTCTTTACCCTGCTCATCGCGACATTGCTCTCGCTGGCCCTCACGCCGGCATTCATCTTCGGCTGGGGGCCGTTCCCGGCGCTGGGCGTGGCAAGCGCGGTCGCATCGACGATGCTCGCGTTCACCGTCGCCCTGATCTGGACGGCCGTGTACTGGCGACGCAAGGGCCATCCGCTCGCCCCCGATCGGGACCTTTGGCATGCGCTGCGGTGGCATCCGGCGCTGGCGCGCGGCATCCTTCGAATCGGCGTGCCGAGCGCGATTCAGATGTTGACAATGGCCATCGCCGAAATGGCGCTGCTCACAATGGTCAATCGCCACGGGGCGAACGCGACCGTGGCGTATGGGGCCGTCACGCAAGTGATGAGCTGGTTGCAGCTTCCCGTGATGACATTGGGCATTACCGCATCGATCCTGTGTGCCCACGCCATCGGCGCTGGACGCAGCGAACGTATCAGCGCCATCGTGCGCGCCGGACTGCTGTGCCATCTGGGACTGACCGGGAGTCTGATCGTCGTGATCTATCTGGTGGCACCCACGATCCTGAGCGGGTTCCTGACCGACCCCGACGTGCTGTCGCTGGCGACGCAACTGCTCTATATCGTCGCCTGGAGTGTGCTCGTGATGGGCACGACAGCGATCATGACCGGCGCCATGCGCGCCAGCGGCAAGGTGTGGGTGCCGATGCTGCTCGGCATGATCGGACTGCTGGGCATTGAGGTGCCCGCCGCCTGGGTCTTCGAGCGGATCGCCGGCATCACCGGGATCTGGTGGGCGTATCCGCTCGCGTTCGTCGCCATGCTGGCGATGCAGGGGCTGTGTTACCGGGCTTTCCGGCGCGCGTCGCGACGTGCCCAGACGAAAACCACCATGCCGGCGCAGGAGAGCAAGGCACCCACCCAGCCGGTCGACGTCCAGCCATAACCCGCACTGATCGCCACGCCGCCGAGCCATGCGCCGGCGGCGTTGGCCATATTGAACGCGGAATGGTTGAGCGCCGCCGCAAGGGTCTGCGCCTCGCCCGCCACATCCATCAGACGAATCTGCAATGCCGGGCCAATGATGATGATCGTGCCGATGGCCAACACATTGACCCCGGCCAGCCACGGATTCGACGACGTGAACGTGAACGCCACCAGCAGCAGCGCCGACCAGATCAGTGTGCCGCCGATGGCACGCATGAGCGTCGCGGCGGCTACGAGACGCGGCCCGATGATCGTGCCGCCGACCATGCCGACGCCGAAGAGCGCCAGATAGAACGGCACCCACGCTTCCGGCACGCCAGCGACTTGCATGAGCGTGGGCTTGATGTAGCTGAACACGGCGAACATGCCGCCGAAGCCGATCGCACCGATACCGAGCGTGAGCCACACCTGCGAATTACGCAGCGCGCTAAGTTCGCGCAGCGGGCTGGCGCCATGCGGTGCGGGGGCATCCGGCACCCAGCGCCAGACCAGCACGGCGGTCAACGCACCAATGATGCCGACGAGCACAAACGCCGCACGCCAACCGAGCCACTGACCGAGCCCGGCGGCGAGGGGCACGCCGAACAGCGTAGCGAGCGTCAACCCGAGCATGATTTGCCCGACCGCATGCACGCGACGATGCGGCGGCACAAGCGACGCCCCCACGAGCGCCGCCACCCCGAAGTACGTCCCGTGCGGCAGTCCGCTCAGGAATCGCAGCACGATCAGGGAGAGGTAGCCGGGCGCGAGCGCGCTGGCGAAGTTGCCGACGGCAAACATCGCCATGAGCGCAATCAGAAACGCACGGCGCGGCAAACGCACACCGAGCACGGCAAGCAACGGCGCCCCGATCACGACACCCAGCGCGTAGGTGCTGATCGCATGGCCGGCTTGCGGAATCGAGATGTCCAGGCCTTTGGCGACGTCCGGCAGCAGGCCCATGATGACGAACTCGCCGGTACCGATGCCGAAGCCGCCCATGGCCAACGCCACGAACGACAGCCAGACGGGAATGGACGACGGCGGCAATGCTTCAGTCGCCTCGGCGGGGAGGATTTGGGGGGCACTCATTGGGATTCGATCATGACAGCCAGTGCGACACTGGCGATGGTTGTCGGTAGCGACAAGGGAAACGGCATCGGGTGCTACGCCACGTTAGCAGGCGCAGACAACTCGTTCAAAGAACGCGATTTTACGTGAACACGACAAACCATGCAGGCCCACCCCCGCAACGCAGCATCATCAAAACGTCACATTGACGGGCGAATCGCACCGTTTTGGGAATCTAACCCCGCACTGCAATATAGCGTCACGCCGAACCTCGACGGCTCCCGTGCAATGGATCCGCACACAGTGGCACACCGCAAAAAAAACCGGCCCAGTGGGTGGGCCGGCAACCTACGGTTGCACTCCGGTCGCGGGAACCGGATGCAATCGTATTGGGGGTCAGCGGTAAGCGGCGCTTCGCGTGTTCTTGCCTGTGGTTGCACAAGCGTGAGCGCCACTCACCGGAACTGTCGATCAATGGGTTCACTGCATCAGTGATGCTTTTTCGAATGCCACTGACCGGACTGCTCATCCTTTTCGTACGTTTTCTTCACGGCACTCCAGGCGACTTTGTGTGCCGTCTCCTCACGCGATTCGTGCCCGCGCCGCTCGCCCGGCGCCTTGTATTCATCCCAGGCGGAATTGAATGCCTCGAGATAAATCTTCTGAGCGTGCGCCGGCAGATGGTCTTTCACACTCGCCGGCAATTCGTGGGTCTGTCGATACGGCATGACGGATTCTCCTTGTGCGGGGTCAGATATGCCCCATCACGACGAGCAACACCACAATCAGTACGACCAGCCCGATACCGCCGGATGGGTAATAGCCCCATCCCCGGCTATGCGGCCACGCAGGTAGCGCACCGACCAACAACAGAATCAAAACAATCAACAAGATGGTGCCAAGCATAACTCTCCTCCCTTGCCGATCCGACCATGACTAATTCGTCCCCACCGCCGCTACCTACCGCTGCTACCGATCATCCGCGGACCACGTCGCACCAAGGCGACATATTTGCCGGGGGGCCGGTTCGGAGGCTCCTCCACCGGCGGGTCCAGCGGTCGGTCGGGCGGGGGCATCGGCGTCGGGTCGTCCTCATTAGGCGGCGACTGCGGCGGCGGTGTCCCCGGCGGCTTGCCCGGGTCGAAAGGCTCAGGCAGATGGGCATACAGGCGGGGAGCCTGCGTCAGCCGGCAGATTTCGATTGAGCTCGGCATGAGCAAGTTCTCGTGCGGCTCAATGCCAATACGGGTCGACGGTGTAATACGTATGCACCTTCTCGGCCCAATGCATATCGGCCATACTCGGCCAATGATCCTTGTCGAAGCCCGGCGCCTTCTTGAGGGCTTCCTTGTCGATGTTGAGAATGAAGCGCTTGTTCTCGACGTCGAGCTGCAAGGCATGCCACGGAATGGCGAACAGTTTGTCGCCCATGCCGAGAAAACCGCCGAAAGACAACACGGCGTAGGCCACCGTGCCGCGCTGCACGTCGAGCATGATGTGCTTGACTTTGCCGAGGCTCTCGCCTGCGGTGTTCACGACGTCTTCGGCATCGAGCGTATCGGCTGCCATCACCGACGGTCCCGGACCATCAGGCAGTTTGTGAGCTGCACCGACGATGCGGGCACCTGATTGACCTGTTTGGGGCGTCTGGCCCCGGCCGGATTGCATGGTCATGACTATCTCCTTCGTCCAGTGAAGTCGAGGCGCGGGTGGCGCGCCTTCGACATGGCGCGAGTACGGATTCGTTCGCGGCCTGTTGTGATGACTCGAGCAGTGCTTAGGCGGTGCCGGTGTGGTACCTGGGCAGCACCTAGCGACACTTAAGCGATTACTGAGCCATTACCTTGATGTCGTCCTTGACGTCGACGACGCCATCAACACCCTTGACCGTGTCCACGACGAGGGTCTTCTGTGCCGGCTGCGGCACCGAGCCCGTCAGATGGACCACACCGTGACGCGTCGTCACGTGCACCTTGGTGGATGGCACGTCCTTCTTGGCGAGCAACTCGGCCTTGACCTTTGCGGTCAGCGCAGAGTCATCGATCTTGCGACCGGTGTCGCTCATGGCGCCGCTGGCGTTATCGGCAATCTTGATGATGCCGCCCTGATCGAGGGCGTGCGCCGCGATACCCGTGGTAGCCAGTGCGCCGGCCATGATGAGTTTGAGCAAATTAGCGTGCTTCATTGTTGACCTCCCGAAATAAGTCGTCGCATCACCGGCATTGCTGCCACGGGGCGTCACCTCCTGCACGTTCACCGTGCGGCACCCATACGACGACCGAGTCTTAGGTGATACATCCCCTCGCCCGGAGATGCCCGGTCTTGCGTTGTCACCGGCGTCCTCGCTGAATCCCGGACCCCGTACTACGCGGTTCCATGCGGCGAGCGTGACACGTCGCCTGCATCAAATCTTGTGCCCTCCTGGCTTTCGCCCGGCCGGCTCATCGCCTTGCTGCGACGCTCATGGAGCTGGTTGTCGACGCCGGTCACCCCGGCGATATGCCCGACTTCCGTTTGCACCACGTGCTGCATCCATCGCTGCGGCACATAGCCGGTCAGCAGCACCAGCCCGGACGTCACCGTTACTTCGACGTGAGACACATCGAGATCGCGGGCCGCCGACAACACCTTGCGAATCTCGTCGTGAATGGCGATATCGGCAGGCGCCGGGCGACGCGAGCGGGTGTGAACTGAACCAGTTGCCGTCTCACGCGGCTTGCTGTCCACGCCAGGGCTCGCGCGCCCTCGCTCTGCACTGCCACCACTACGGCCCCGACTCCCTGTTGCCTGTCCGGCTACGCCTCGCTCATCCGTTTCATTCGTTCGGTCACGAACCTCGGGTTGCGCGCCGACCGTGCCCTCCGGCCAATCGACGTCACTCGTCTGCGACGGACTCGTCACTGTCGGCTGCGCGCCACCGGCGTCCCGACCGGTCCCTGCATAGTCGTCATGCGGCCCGTAAGCACTCTCCCGACCGAACCTCGGGTGTGCGCCCGGCGCAGCGTCCGCTGGCCCATAACCGCTGTCTTCACCGTGGGCAATCTCGGGGGCGTAGCTATGACCACCCGATGCCCCCTTGTCGTCCGCTTCAGCCTTTCCGCGCTTGGGCGTCGATGCGCCAAGCCAAGCCGGATCGGACTGTTTTTTCGCGTGTGCCGTCTGTGCGTCACGAGCGACCGACTGTCTGGCCTCATGCGGCTCGGCCCCGTCCGGGGCATCCGGCGCACCGGGGTACGCCCCGTTCGTCTCGGCGTCACCGTCTTCGTGCGTCAACGCCTGCCGTTCATACTGCGTTCCTTCGTCAGCCGCCCCGCGTTTCGAGGGCGATGTTGGCGACGGGGGGGTGCGCTTCGCCATGACAAACTCATTGACTGCCGTCCGTGCTGTCGAAACCGTCACCGGACTTGTTGAAATCGATTGTAGAGAGCAGGTTTCATTCAGCGAATCGGCGGAATCTGAAAGACGTGTAGGCGGACGCTGGCAAAACGCACGCAGCCATCGAAAGACGGAATTTCTCGAAGAAAATATGACTATAAATCAATTGCTTAATGCAATTTCCTGAAGTAATGAAGGAGGAGGAAAAACGACGCGAAGCCCGAGCGAAGACACGGGCGGTGGCACCCGTCACTCGCACACTATCGGAAAGATCCTACGTCTTGAGTTTGATCGAGACGCTCAGAACGCCCAGAACGCCCATCAAGCGCGCTCAGCGGCGGGCGCTGGCGCCACGGCATCGTCGGCCGCCGCCATGACGACGCGATTACGGCCAGTGGCCTTGGCGCGGTAGAGCGCATCGTCCGCTGCCTTGACCAGGGCGTCGACCGTCTCGCGCCCGCGCGGCTTGCGGCATGCCACGCCGATGCTCACTGTCACGTGGGCGAAATCGCTCGCCGCGTGCACGAGGTTCAACCGGTCGACGGCCAACCGGATGCCCTCGGCAACCCTTTGTGCTCCCAGCGCATCCGTATCCGGGAGCACGGCGATGAACTCTTCGCCACCGTAGCGTCCCGCAGCGTCGGACGGTCGTTGCAGCGCCGCCCCGATGGCGCCGGCCACCGCAGCGAGTGCGGCGTCGCCCGCTTGATGTCCATGGGTGTCGTTGTAGCGCTTGAACCAGTCGATATCGATGAAGACCACCGCCATCGAATGTCCCACGCGACGCGTGCGCCGCCACTCGCTGGCGAGCGTCTTGTCGAGCGAACGGCGATTCGAGAGCCCCGTCAGACCGTCGGTACGAGCGAGCAGCCGTAGCTCCCGCTCGGCCCGCAAGCGCCGCCGCAACTGGGCAGCCAGCAGGATCGAGGTGAGGACAAATCCGGCGTTCAACAACAGGAATAGCCCACCGAATTCGACCACACGCTTGTGCCACGGCGCGAGAATCTCTTCGCTGGACATCACAACGATGAGCGTCAACGGCACGCTGCTCAGAAATCGTCGCGACATCAGGCTGTCGCGCCCGAGAAAGCGCATGGGATAGATGCGCCGGTCGTCACGTCCTTCCGGCAGCGCTTCATAGCGGCCAGTCTGCGCGAGCGTGAGGCCGATTACGGAGGCGTCGTAAGGCTTGCGCATGAGAATCGCACCGTCCTTGCCGAGCAGAAGGATCACGCCGTCGCGCCCTACCTCGATGTGATTGAACAGTTGCCGGAAGTACGCCGTATCGACCGCCAGCGACACCACACCGCCAAACGAGCCGTCGCCACGCGTGATACGCCGGCTCAGCACTATCGTCGGTGCGCCACCACGAAGACGCGAATGGATGAAGCCGCTTACGAAGAGCCCAGCGTGCGGATTGTTGCGATGGACCGTGAAGTAGTCCCGATCCGAGAAATTGAACGGACGCGGCACGTCGCTCTGTGCATCGATGACGACGTTGCCGTCGGCGTCGAGCACCACCAGCGAGCCGATGTAGTGCGACGCCCCCGATCGCTCGAAGATCAGTTCGCGGCGCAACGCGGGTGCCATGGCCTCCACGTCGGGACGTACGAGCAGCGTCACGACTGCGTCGAGCGATGCCTCGTACAACTGGAAGTTGAGATCCAGATCGCGCTCCAGCACCTCGGCGATGTTGCGCTGGTTGTCCGCCGCGCGGGCGAGCACCAGCAGCCGACCCTCGTAGAGCAACGCCACGGCCACCGCCATGACCAACAGCGAGATCCCGACGCCGCTCCAGACAATCAGCGTCGGCGTGCGCACCGCCCAGCGCGCGGCTGCGCTCACCGTCACTGCGAGGCGTGCCCGCCACCGTTGCATCGGCATTCCTCAACGTTCTCCTTGAATGCTCTCCTCGCTCACCGGCCCTGCACGACGAACGCCCTTCCCCTCACGCCATGCACGCTCGACATGCATCACGCCGCGAAGTCGGCCGCCATGTCGGCATCGGTGCGGGCCTCGAGCCGCCCGTCGCGACAGGCCTTGCGAAAGACTTCGTAGTCACGTTCGACCTGGTCGGCGTAGTCCGTCGAGTAATGAATCAGCGCCTCGCCCAGACGCATGCCCTTGCCGATATATCCGACCATTTCGGCCGCACGTCCGCCCGCTTTGGCGTGCGCCCTGGCGAGCACCCAGCCGCACAGGGCCGCATACTCCCGGAAGCCGTCGGCACGGAACAGCTCGAACTGCGCCGAGACCTTCATGTCGCGCAACTGACGTCCATAGATATAGCGACCGAACGGGCCGGAAGCCCAGCCGAGAAAGGCGTCGGAGGCGGCCTGCATCAGCCGCTGCCCTTCGACGACGCGGCGCCCCTCCTGCCTGGGCGTCACATTCTTGAAAAAGCGCGAGACGACCGATTTCGACGCCTCCTTGAATTGCAGGAAGAGCGGTTGCTCGTGGGCATCCATCATGAGCAGCACCAAACACCGCGTGCCCACGCTGCCCACCCCCACCACCTTGAACGCCAGATCCTGCTGCGTATAACTCTCCAGCATGCGGGCACGATCGGGCGGCAAGGAATTGACGTAGCTTTTGTAGACAGGCTCGAACAGCGTGCGCCAGTCGCCCAGGCCGAGCCAGTCGTCTTCCGGACCGAACAATGTCGTGGCCCCATGCACATGGAAGACGGTGGGCGGCGTGTCGCGAATCTGCCAGTGATCGCCGACGTGCTGGGCGAACTTCGGCAACACGTTTTCGTGAGTGCGTCCGATCGCGCGGGCGATGCCCCGCTTGACGCCCTCGCGCACACGATCGGTCCCGGCCATCTCCAGCATGCGCTCGAAGGTGATCTGCTCGTGCCAGAGATCGATGGTCGGCATATGCGCGTACTCGTTGAGCCGACGCGCATAGGTATCCACGGCCGTGCGCACCATCTCCACCCCAAGGGTGTCGCCGAAACCGAATTGCCGGGCCGAGAGCACCAGACTCGCGCACAAACGCTTCAGATCCCACTCCCACGGTCCGGGCGCCGTCTCGTCGAAATCATTCAGATCGAAGATCAACGCGCGCTCGGGCGTGGCGAAACCGCCGAAGTTGGCCAGATGGCAGTCGCCGCAGATCTGCATGGTGAGCCCGCTGTTCGGCGTGCCCGCCAGATCGTGCGCCTGGACGATTGCGCTTCCGCGGTAAAACGCGAAGGGCGACGCGAGCATGCGTCCATAGCGCAGCGGAACGAGCGCCGTCACGCGCCCTTCGCTACTTGTGCGCAGCAGCGCCACGATATCCCGGTCGGTGTTGCCGAGATGCGAATGGCTGCCGCGCGGCGTCTTATCACGTAATTGGCGTCCCACCGCGAGGCGCGTCTCGAATGGCACGACCGGCCCGGGGGCGGGCGGCGGGGGCGATGTCTCCGACGGGGCGGCGGCAGGCTTTGAGGAAGGCGTTGCGGAAACCGCGGCTTGCGCGAGACTTGCCTTTGGCGTCAACGACTTAGCGGGCATGACCTGCTCCTTGTTCTTGTGATGCGGAGGCCGCGGGGGGCGATGCATGGCCGTCAGCCGGGGGGCGCGCCGGCGCCGGATACCAGTGTTCCGGCCGGATCGTGAGCGGCGAATGGGGCTGTTCTTCGAAGTGCGGCGACATGATCTGTACACCGTAGCGATTGAAGACGTCCTGAACGTTTTCGTGCAGCGCCGAGATCGCGGCGAAGCGCGTGGAACAATCGCGCAATGTCGCGAAGACCTCATATTCGACGTAGAAGTCCGACAGCGCGCGTTGCAGGACGTACGGGGCCGGCTGGGCGGCCACCTGCGGGGTCTGGGATGCCGCCTCGATCAACATGGCGTGCACCTGCCGCCACGGCGTGTCGTAGCCGATGGTCAGTGTCGTGCTGATGGCCACGGCGCGCCCGCGACCCTGCGCCGTGAAATTGCGCACGGTCGAGGCCACCACGACCGCGTTCGGGATCGTCAACGCTTCCTGCGCCAGATTCACGAGCTTCACGGAAAGCGCATCGACACCGACCACCACGCCTGTCGCGTCGCCGATCGACACCAGATCGCCCTTCTTCATCGAGCGGCTGTAGATCACGACCATCCCACTCATCAACTGATTGACGATGCCGCTCGAGCCCAGCGTGACCATCAGGCCCAGCAGGACCGACAAGCCTTTGAAGACATCGCTCTGCGCCCCCGGCATATAGGGATAAGCAAAGGTCAACGCCAGCCCCCAGACCACCACGGACACCACACGCCGTGTGGCCCCTGCGGTCTCCGGGTGCATGCCGGGAATCGCGAGGCGCCCGCTCTGCACGGCGTCGAACACGTTATTGACAAGACTCTGGAGCGCGCGCGTCAGCAGGAAAATGACGACCACCGTCAGCACCCCGGGGATCGCACCGGCCACGCCGATTCCGAAACGGTCGACCAGCGACCAGAGGAAGTTCGACAAGCGCCCGGCCATCGGCTGACTGGCCGGGAACTGCATCAGCACGAAGATCAGATAGAGATAGGCGAAGGCCAGCGCCAGACACACGGCGCCGATCTGAACGACCTGATGCACGAGATGGACGGCCGACCCGGTCCAGTCGAAGGTGCGGGCCGTGCGTTGCAGGACACGCTTCTCGAACGCGGTCTGCAATCGCGTCTCCAGACGCGTGCGCGTGCGGCCAACGCCGATCACGAGCACTGCAAGTATCACGGCACCGAACGCACTGAGGGCGACGCCCCGCAGGATCGTCGGCAAGTGAAGCTGGTCACGGCGCGCGGCGAAGGCGATCTGAAGGTTTTGCTGAACGTCGGCGACGGCAGCATCGAGCGTTCGCGGATCGCCCTGCGCCAGATCGTCGGCCGTCATGGCGAACAGAATGCGGTCCTGAACGCGGAACGCCACGCCGGAGATGCCCCCGAGCGAAGCGCGCAATACGTCGACGGGCGATTCGAAGGCCGAGCCGGACAGACTGTCGAGCACCGCCCGGGCTCTCGCCGCCCGCACCTCGGGCGTGGCGCCGCCGAGGGTACCGCGAAACGTCACGACGGGACGATCCATGAAGCGCAGCTCAACGCCGTCCTGCGGATTGTCGGCCGACACTTGAGCGCCCGGCGCGGACCGGACAGCCTGACCGGACTCGCCGTCGTTATCTGTCGAACTCGCTATCGAACTCGCCGCCCCTGACGCAGACGGCACCGCAGGGTTTGCCGAAATCGCCGGAAACACCGGCGCCGCGGCCATCCCACACACCACCAGCACTTGCAACAGCCCCATGCGAATGCGCATATCACGGCTCCTGCGGGCAAGTTGGCCACCAAGATTGCACTCATTAGGAGGAAATCCTACGGAAATCAGGCAAAATCGAGGGCTGCTGTATTTCGCCCCTGCTCGTGCGCAGATTTCGTAGCCCCGACGGGTTGCCACCGGCACATTGCATGCACGACGCCACTTGCGGTTATTGCCGAAGACGTCGGCCCGGGGGCGGGTATGGACGGATTATTCACTATGGCATCGGCACTGTCGAGCATCGGCGCAACGGGCGCGGGCATGCGCGGACATCCGCCGATTCCCTGGCTCTCGGAAGTATTCCAGCGCAACCCTCAACTATCGGCCCCCCATGCCGATAACTAGTTAAGCGGGACTTTTCGGTCGGTTTTCATATGTCCAGTTCGTACAGTGGTTGGCTCGTTGCGCTATCGCTCGCAGTTGCAGTACTCGCGTCGTTCACCGCACTCGATCTATCGGGTCGCATCTATCTCATGACTCACCGTGGCATGCGCCACACGTGGCTCGCCGTGGGCGCGACCGCCATGGGTATCGGTATCTGGTCGATGCACTTCATCGGCATGCTCGCCCTGTCGCTGTCGCCCTCGTGGACCCCACTGGCATCGAAAACCACCCTGGCGCTAGGCTACGACCCGGCCATCACCGCGGCCTCGCTCGGCATTGCCATCCTCATCTCCTGGGCGGCGCTCTGGCTCATCGCCAGCGAGCGCTTTACCCGCTGGCGGCTGGGCTGCGCAGGCGTGACACTCGGCCTGGGCATTGCCGCCATGCACTATTGCGGCATGGCTGCCATGAAAATGGACCCGGCCATCGCGTACGATCCGGTGCTCTTCGCCATGTCGATTGCCATTGCGATCGCGGCAGCCACGGCGGCGCTGTGGATCGCCCGGACGTTGCGCGACGGCAGTCTGCGCTACGTGATGGCCAAGCGCGTGGGCGCCGCGCTCGTCATGGGGCTCGCCATCACGGCAATGCATTACACGGGGATGTCCGCCGCGACCTTCGCCGCGGGGGCCGTGTGCGGTGCGGCCAGCGGCGTTAGCTCGCCGTGGCTGGTAACGACCGTCAGCCTGTTCACCTTCCTGATTCTTGTCACCACCCTGCTCGTCTCCCGTCTGGATGCGCGCACCAGTTTCCTCGCCAATTCCGTCCTGCAACTGAACACCCAGATCGCCCGCATGGCGACATACGATGCGCTGACCGATCTGCCCAACCGGCGGGCGCTGCATGACGCCGCCGCACGCATGCTCATCAACTCGCGCCGCGACCAGCGCCGTTTCGCGGTGCTGTTCATGGATCTGGACGGGTTCAAGACCATCAACGATTCGCTCGGCCACAACGTGGGCGACGATGTCCTGCGCGCCTTCGCCAAACGGCTGCGCAAAAACGTGAATGGCGACGATGTGGTCGCCCGGCTGGGTGGCGACGAGTTCGTGGTGTTGCTCGGCTCGCTGTCCTCGCCGGAAGTGGCGGGCCGTGTGGCCCAACGTCTGCTCGACGACATGCGTGACGGCCTGAAGGTCGGCAACCAGTCGCTGCACGTGATGCCCAGCATCGGCGTGGCGCTCTTCCCGGATGATGGCGACAGCATCGACCTGTTGCTCAAGCATGCGGATACGGCCATGTACGAAGCCAAACGCGCCGGACGCGGTATCTTCCGCTACTTCGAGCCGCGCATGAACGCCGCAGCGCAACGCACCTGGGAGATCCAGCAGGCACTGCACGACGCCGAGAGCGAGCAGTACTTCTCGTTGCACTTCCAGCCAAAGTACCGGGGCGACACCGAAGCGCTGGCGGGTGCCGAAGCGTTGCTGCGCCTGACACATCCGACCTTCGGTGAGTTGCAACCGGCCGACTTCATCCCCGTGGCCGAGCGCACCGGACAGATCGTGCAGATCGGTTATTGGGTGGTCCGCGCGACCTGCCAGCACATCCGGGAATGGGACGCCGCCGGCCTGCCGCCGGTCAAGGTCGCGATCAACCTATCACCGCGCCAGATGGCGCAGTCGATGCTGGTCGAGAATATCGTGGAGATCGTGCGCGATGCCGGCATTGCCTGCACACGGCTGATGTTCGAGATCACCGAGACGGTGGCGATGTTCGACGCCCAGCACACGATCGACGTGATCCGCGCATTTCAGGACTACGGCTTCGAAGTGGCCATCGACGATTTCGGCACCGGGTATTCGAGTCTGGCGTACTTGCAGCGCTTTCGCGTCAAGCAACTGAAGATGGACCGGTTCTTCACCAATGGTCTGGATACGTGCGGACGCGAAGGCAGCGCCGTCGTCTCCGCCATCATCGCGCTGGCGCACTCGCTCGATATGGATGTGGTGGCCGAAGGTGTCGAGACGGCGTCTCAGCGCGAGGCGCTCAAGACGCTCGATTGCGACGAGCTGCAAGGTTTCCTGCTGGGCAAGCCCCTCACGGGCGACGCCTTCGCCCGCCTGCTCGCCGCCCGCCCGGGTGTCCCGGACGCGCCTGTGATGGCCTGAGTGTGGCCCAGACGCGCTGAATGGTCCGACTATCGGTTATTGCGCCTCGGCCTCGTCGGCATCCGTCGACGACTGCCCGGCAGCAAACTCCGCCGCCCGGGCAAGGCGCGCCCGCATGCTCTCGTTGGCCACCGGCCCGGCCGTGGGCACGTGACGCTTCGGGTCCAGACGCACCCCGGTCACAGCATCGACCACCACCGGCTCGACCACCTTGCCCGTCTCCTGATCGACCAGTTGGGCCGCGATCCCCTCCGGCGCGAAATGCCGGTTGCCCCACGCCAACAGTGCCCAGAGCACCGGACGGAAATCGCGCCCGGCATCGGTGAGCACGTATTCGAAGCGCGGCGGACGCTCGCAATACTGGCGTCGCGCCAACAAACCTTCTTCGACCAGCGCATTCAGACGCCGGGTCAGCATGTTCGGCGCGATATCCAGGCGACGCTGAAAATCGTCGAAGCGCGTAGTGCCGTAGCCGGCCTCGCGCAGAATCAGAATGCTCCACCATTCGCCCACCCGCTCAAGGCTGCGGGCGATGGGGCATTGCATATCGCGGAATGTCTTTCGTTGCATCAGGATGCCTCGCGTTCAGGGACTTCAGGGACGACAGGCCCTGCCTATTACCATGCAAGCGAGCATAAGCGTGTCGACACCGGCGGGCAAGCCGGCCAGTGTCCTGACAATGTCATTTCTCGCGCATGCGATCCGAACTCAATTCATTGCTTCAATAAGAATCAACAGCTTATCCGCCTTTCATGAACCAGATTGTTTGAAGTGAATTCTCGTGCCGACGCGTCAATGCGCGTCCGCGCTCGGTGCTTTGGGCGGTGCAACCCGGCGCATGAGCGGCACCATCAGCGTGACGCACAGAAAGATCAGCCCCAGCCCACCATAGATGTCGCCGAACGTCATGGTCTGTGCCTCGCGCAGTGTCAACAGCCAGAGCTGATGTAGCGCCGCCGTCTGCGCATCGATGGCATCGAGCCCCGACGCACTCATCCGCGCCCCCACCCCTGCCAGCCACTGACCGACTGCCGGATTGCCCTCGCCCATATGCTCGGCCAGCCGGAAGAAATGCAAATTCGTCCGGTCGTTGAGCACCGTGGTGCAAACAGCAATGCCGATCGCGCCGCCAAGATTTCGCATCAGATTGAAGAGACCGGAGGCCAGCCGCAGTCGTGCCGGTGGCAGACTCCCCAAAGTCAGCGTGACGATAGGTGCCACTGCGAACTGTTGCGCCGCACCGCGTAACGCCTGCGGCAGCATCAGTTGTGCCGTGCCCCAGTCGTGCGTAATCGGCGCGAACTGCCACATCGACAAGGCAAACCCGCCAATGCCGACCATCATCAGCAAACGCAGATCGACCCGGTTGGCCAGCATCGTATAGAAGGGAATCGACAGCAACTGGAAGATGCCCGTCGAAAACACCGCCATCCCGATTTCGAACGCCGAAAACCCGCGCACTCGCCCGAGGAACAGCGGCGTGAGATAGATCGTCGCGAAAATTCCGATCCCGGTGGCGAAAGAGAAGAAACAACCCAACGCGAAGTTACGCTGCTTGAGGGCCCGCAAATCCACAATCGGCTGTGCGAACACCAGACTGCGCCAGACGAACGCAACGCCGCAAAGCCCGGCGAGCCAGGCCGTCGCGCGAATGGTGTCGTCGCCGAACCAGTCCCAGCGCGGCCCCTCCTCCAGCGTGTATTCGAGGCACCCGAGGCTCACGGCCATCAACACCATGCCGAGATAGTCGGCCCCGCGCAGCAATGAAAAGTCCGGACGGTCGATGCGAACCATCAGCGGCACGGTGATCGTCACGAAAATGCCCGGCACGATGTTGATGAAAAACAACCAGTGCCACGAATAGTTGTCCGTAATCCAGCCGCCAATGGTCGGCCCGAGCGTGGGCGCCAGCGACGACAAGCCGCCAATCACCGCGGCCGCCACCACCCGCTGCGGCCCGCTGAAAAAAGCGAACGCCGTGGTGAACACCAGCGGAATCATCGAGCCGCCGAGGAAGCCTTGCAACGCACGGAACGCGATCATGCTCTGGATGTTCCACGCCGCACCGCACAGCAGACTCGCCAGCGTGAAGCCCGCCGCCGATGCCGCGAAGATCCAGCGCGTCGACATCACCCGCGACAGCCAGCCCGAGAGCGGAATCACGATGATTTCGGCGATCAGGTAGCTCGTTTGCACCCACGCCGTTTCGTCCGCTCCGGCCGACAACCCGCCGCCAATGTCCCTGAGCGACGCCGACACGATCTGGATATCGAGCAGCGCGATGAACATGCCGACAACCATCGTCGCGAACGCAATGACCTTGGCCGGCGTGGACATGGCGTCGGCCGAGAATCCACCGCCGGACGTCGGCGTCGCGATTCGGGGACGTTCGTCGTTCGCCGACCGCGCCGGTTTAACGCCATCGTTTCCAGCATTCCCGGTGCTACCGCCATCGCCGGCAGGCAACGGCAATGCCCCTCCGGTTTGCGCGGCGCTCATCGTGCTGCCACCTTGGCGGCGGCCGGGGCGAGCGTCTTGTCACGACCGCTGCCACCGGCACCGCGCGCATCCACTTCGGCCGTGACCGACAACCCAGGGCGCAACGTGCCCAGACGACCATCCCCATCGTCGAGTTGCACCCGCACCGGCACGCGCTGGACGATCTTGGTGAAGTTGCCCGTCGCATTTTCCGGCGGCAGCACGCTGAACTGTGCGCCCGTCGCCGGCGCGAGGCTCGCGACACGGCCATGGAACACGCGGCCCGGCAGCACGTCTGCTTCGATCTTCACCGGCATGCCGGGACGCAGCCGCGCAAGCTGCCCTTCCTTGAAATTCGCGTCGACCCACAGACCGTGGGCGGGCACGACGGCGAGGAGTTGCGTGCCCGCCTGCGCATAAGCCCCCGTGCGCGCACGACGATTGCCGACGGTGCCGTCCACCGGGGCGCGCAAGACCGTGTCTTCGAGATTGAGTCTGGCGATGTCGCGCTGCGCGACGGCCTGCGCCAACCCGGCCTGCGCCTGCTGCTTCTGCGTGGCGATGACGTCCAGTTGACGCTCGGCCGCCACCGCGGCCGCTTCGGCACGCTCGCGATTCGCCGCGATCTGCTTGTAATCGGCGTCCGCCTTTTGCGCGCTTTGCACGGATACCGCTGATTTGGCGACCAGATCCTGATAACGCACCTGATCGTCATGAGCGCGGCGAGCATCGGCCGTCACGGCCACCACGCTCGCCCGGGCCTGCGCAATCACCGCCGTCTGCAATCGGGCCGTCGCATCGAGATTCGCGAGCAGCGCTTGTTGCGCGGCCACCTCGCCCTCCGCTTTCGCCAGCGCCGCGCGGTAATCCCGGTCGTCCAGACGCACGAGCACGTCGCCGGCGTGCACGGCCTGGTTATCCGTCACCAATACCTGCGCGATGTAGCCCGGCACTTTCGGGCCGAGCACGGTCACGTCGCCGCCCACATAGGCATCGTCCGTCGACTCGAGGTAGCGCGCCGTCGTCCACCAGTAAGTCCCGTAGCCCAACGCGGCAATCACCGCGACGGCGAGCATGCCGCGCACGGCAAGGCGGCGCACAAGCGGGCGCTTCTCGAAGGGGCCGCCCGGCTGGCTGGCGTTCTGGGCGGGAGTGCTCGGGGATGTCATGGGTCGATCCTTCTTCGCTCTAGGGGTGACAAGATGTGCAACGATTTGTTGCTTTCATAATGAAAGTGAGTATAGAGTTGCAACTATCATCATGCAAGCAACTGATTGAATCCCATGACCGCACCCCTGCCGACGATTACATCGACTCCGTCGATGCCGCGCCTTCCCGGCGCAACTCCCGTGACGCTGCGCAATGTCTTGCTCGCGTTATCCGTCGGCGCCCTGGCGGGCTGCGCCGTGGGCCCCGATTACGTCGCGCCGAAGGCCAGCCTGCCCGCGCATTTTCAAGGCGGCGCCCTGTTGTCGCAGCGCGACGCGAGCCATGAGACAGGTGCCACGGCGGCTGACAAAACCTTGCCACTGGACACGTGGTGGACGAGTTTTCACGACCCCGTGCTGACGGGCATCGTCGAGCAGGCGCTCGCGCAGAACCTCGATTTGCAGGCAGCGATGGCCCGCGTGGCGCAAGCCCGGGCGCAAGCACGCGAGGCAGGTGCGCAACGGCTGCCATCGCTCACGCTGAACGGCAGCGTGACGCGCGAGCACCAGTCGCTGGACGGCCCCTTGGGCGTCGTGGCCCGCAATGTCCCCGGCTACAACCGCAACATGACGATTTACGACATTGGCGCAGGCGCGAGCTGGGAGCTGGATTTGTTTGGCGGATTGCAACGCTCGGCGCAGGCCGCCGGGGCGTTGGCGCAGGCGGCGCAAGCCCAGCGCGACGGCGTGCGTGTGAGCATCGTGGCCGAAGCCGCCGATGCCTATTTTCGCGTGCGGGCGGCGCAACGGCGGTTGGCCATCGCACAAGATCAGATCGAGACGGATGCCCGGCTGATGGACATCGTGCGTCTGCGCCTGAAAGACGGATTGGCGACGGCACGCGAACTGGCACAGGCCGAAGCGCTACTCGCTCAGGCGCGCACCACGCTGCCGCCCCTGCGCATCGAACGCGAGACGCAACTGAATCGGCTGGATGTATTGATGGGCGCCGCGCCCGGCACGTACGCACGACGCATGAGCGCGAGCACGCAGGACGACGATATGAAGGCCCGGGCGCTAACGATCCCCGCCATCGGCGACGCGAGCGCACCGGCCGATTTGCTGCGCCGCCGCCCGGACGTCATCGCTGCCGAGCGCAAACTCGCGGCGTCGAACGAACACATCGGCGCGTCGCTGGCGGAGTATTACCCCAAGCTGTCGCTCTCGGGCGTGCTGGGCTTTGACACACTCGCGGGCGCTCGCGTACCGAGTGTCGCGACGTTCCAGCCGCTGGCCGCGCTGGGCCTGCGTTGGCGCTTGTTCGATTTCGGACGCATCGACGCCGAAGTCGCGCAAGCCCGGGGCGCCAACGCGCAGGCGCTGGCGGAGTACCGTCTGGCCGTGCTGCATGCGACTGAAGATGTGGAAAACGCGATCGTCACGCTTGTCGAGCTGGAGCAGCAGCGCAAGGATCTCGCGAACGCCGTGGACGCACAAACGCGCGCACGCGACAGCGCCCAGGACGCCTACACCGGAGGCACAGTCAGTTTGTACGAAGTGCTCGACGCCGACCGCCAGCTATTGACGGTGCGCGATGCCGACGCCCGCGCCCAGACGGACAACGCCCGCGCCGCGGTCGCGACATTCCGTGCGCTAGGCGGCGGATGGGGGTCCGAGACGCCGACGCTGGCACAGACGCAAACCCAAACCCAACCGCAAACGAAGTGATCCAAAGGATGTGACGACGGGAGCCGAGCCGCCCGGCCCCGAGAACTCACGGCCGTCGCGCCCGCCGAAGGACTGACGCCGTCGGCGCTGCGGCATTGCTGGCGCGACGCTTGAATCCCGGCGACATTCCGGGAGACATTCCCGCCGTCATGCCACGCCCCGCACCGGCAGCCGGAGGCGCCGCCAGCATCGACTGATAGGTGGAAGCCAACGCCTCCTGCGCGCTGACCTGCTCACGCAATCGCGCAATGACAACGTCCTGCAACGCCTTGGCCGAACGCATTTCATGCTGCGCTTCGGTCATGGCCCCGAGGCTCGCCTCGGTTTCCTGCAACTGACGCTGCATCTGCTTGCGCTCCTGCTGCAAAGACTTGATCGACTCGCGTGCCGCATCGAGCTCCAGCATCAGTCGACGCTCGTTAGCATCGGCACGCTCAACCAGCTTCGCGCGCTCGGCGTCCCAATCGGCACGGTGCGACGCATGGGCGTCTTGCAGCGCCTGCGTGGCGTCACGGGCAGCGAGGAGCGATTGCCGCGAGGCGACCGCATCCGCCTGCGCATCGATCAGCAACGCCTCGGCCCGGCGTGCCTGCGCCTGCGCCTCCTCGCGCGCCTGACGCGCATCCGCGGCGGCCGTCTCCGCCGACGCAATCCGCTCGTGCAACACCGCCCGCGCCTGCTCCAACGCCTCGCGATCTGTGGCCAGTTCTGCCTCGCGCGCGTCGAGTAACGCGCGCTGCGCAGCGGCTTCGTCCGCCAATGCGGCGCGGCCTTCATGAATCGCGAGCGCCCACAGGTCCAACGCCGCTCGCGCTACCGACTCGGGCATCGTCACGCCCGCCGGCACTCCGGCGACGCCATCGCCCGCCCCCTGCAAACGCGCCCCGAGCCCGGCGAACCACCCATCCAGATAGGGACTTACCGTGTTCGGGGAGCCCCGCCCCAACTGCTGACGAATGCGCTCGATGGTCGGCCGCTGCCCCGCCATCAACAGCGCATCGGCCGCTGTCCAGACGTCATGCTCGGAAATGCCCCGACCACCCGGCCGGGGCGACGGCGCGAACGTGGCGGATTTCGGTGTTTGAGACGCAGTCATCGCGAAGCACTCCCTGGAATCGACAGCATTGCCAAATAACTCACGATAATGGAAGATTATCGTGAGTTATTTATTGAATACGTTATATTTATTACATATTACATATTAAATCATATGTCTGGTAGAAAAATCATCTCTCGGGGCAATTCGTCGCCTGAATTCGGCGCGGGGGCCGTCGCAAAGCGCTCGGCCACCGTGCCGCCTTTCGCACTGCCCGCGCCGCTCAATCCCGCTGCGCTCCACGCCGATGCCCGCGAAGCGGCGCAGGCCCTTGCCCGCGAAGGCGATTCGGCGAATACGCGTCAGAGTTATCAATCGGCCATGCGCTACTGGATGGGTTGGTATCGCTTGCGTTACGGCGAAGCGCTTGTCGCTCCCTTGCCGCCCGCGGTCATCGTGCAATTCGTCGTCGATCATGCGCAGCGTCAAGGCAAACACGGCCTGACCACGGAAATGCCGGATGCGCTCGATGCGGCACTCGTCACGCAGGGACTCAAGGCGCGTTGCGGCCCGCCCGCACTGGCCACACTGCTCCACCGGATCAGCGTCATCGCCAAATGGCACACATCGCGCGACTTGCCGAACCCGTGCGCAGAACCTGCCGTGCGAGAACTACTCGCCAAGACGCGTCGCGCCTATGCCAAACGCGGTGTTCGTACGGCCAAAAAAGACGCCCTCACACGCGAGCCGTTACGCGCATTGCTCGCGACCTGCGACGACTCGTTGCGAGGCAAGCGCGACCGCGCACTGCTGCTCTTTGCCTGGGCCAGTGGCGGCCGACGACGCTCCGAAGTCGTTCGCGCAACGTGCGAGAGCGTGCGACGCACCGGGCCGGACCACTATGTCTACGCGCTCACGTGGTCGAAAACGAACCAGCAGGGGGCCGACCTGCCCGAGAACGAAAAACCGGTCACTGGCGCGGCGGCGGCAGCGCTCACGGACTGGCTCGCCGCGTCCGGCATCGAGGAAGGCCCGATTTTTCGTCGCGTGCGGCGCGGCGGCCATGTCGGTGAAGCGCTCTCCGAAGCTGCGGTGCGCGACATCGTGCGCGACCGGTGTGCCCTTGCGGGTCTGGACGGCGACTTCTCCGCGCACTCGCTACGCGCCGGCTTCGTGACCGAGGCGGCCCTTCAACAAGTGCCGCTCGCCGAGACAATGACAATGACCGGGCACACCAGCGTGGCTACCGTCATCG
The DNA here is from genome assembly GCF_044745225.1 of Pandoraea sp. NPDC087047. Classification (NCBI taxonomy): domain Bacteria; kingdom Pseudomonadati; phylum Pseudomonadota; class Betaproteobacteria; order Burkholderiales; family Burkholderiaceae; genus Pandoraea; species Pandoraea sp. NPDC087047. Next base: position 110,398 of record NZ_JBIUZU010000001.1, on the reverse strand, counting down.
GCTACTTCCGTCGCGCGGACATGCAGCGCTCTCGGGCGGCCGATCTGATGGGGACGGAGGAAACGGGCCGAACCCTTGAGAGGACGGAAGCGAACGAGGCAAACGACAACGTGAACGCCAGCGGCAACCGCGCCTGACGCCCCCCCGGCGCGCATGACGAGATTCCCCTGTCAGTTCCGGGGGTAGCTGGCGCAAAGATGTATTTAAGTGGTATCTTTTGCCGCAATGGGCGTATGCCATAGTGAACGCACTGAACCCACTGAACATATCGCCTGCTGTGACTGCTGCTGTTCCCCCCACCGAACACTCAAAGGTGCAGATCGTCATGTCTAGCTCTACTGCCTCCCAATTCCGCAATCGCGCACTCATCGAACGACTTGGCCTGCTCACGCCGATCGTGCAGGCACCGATGGCGGGCACGTCCACCCCGGCGCTCGCGGCTGCCGTCTCCAACGCAGGCGGGCTCGGCTCGATCGGCGTGGCGGCAGTCAGCGCCGAAGCCGCCCGTCAGGCCATTCACGAGACGCGCGCGCTCACGCGCAAGCCCTTCAACGTCAACCTGTTCTGCCACGCCCCCGCCAAGCTCGACGCCGCGCGCGATGCCGCCTGGCTCGCCTATCTCGCGCCCGAATTCGCGCGCTTCGACGCGGCACCGCCTGCCACGCTTAGCGAGATCTACAAGAGCTTCGTGGCCGACGACGCGATGTACGCGATGCTGCTGGAGGAGCGCCCGGCCGTAGTCAGCTTCCATTTCGGGCTGCCGTCGCAGGACAAGATCGACGCATTGCACGCCGCGGGCATCACCTTGTTCGCTTCGGCCACGAATCTGACGGAAGCCAAGGCAGTTGAAGCGGCGGGGGTCGACGCCATCGTCGCGCAAGGTTACGAGGCCGGCGGCCACCGCGGACGCTTCGAAGATCTGGGCGACCGCGTGCCCACCGATGACGAACAACTCGGCACGCTCGCGCTCGTGCGCCTGATCGTCACGCACACGTCGGTGCCGGTGATTGCCGCGGGCGGCATCATGGACGGCGCCGGCATCGCCGCGGTGCTCGCACTTGGCGCGCAGGCGGCGCAACTCGGCACCGCCTTCGTCGCGTGCCCGGAATCGTCGGCAGATGCGGCCTACCGCGAACGCCTCACCCGCCCGAACCCGCCGCGCACCGCCCTCATCCGCGCCATCTCGGGACGCCCCGCACGCGGCTTCGTCAATCGGCTGTACGCCATCGAACAAACCGCCGAGCGCCCCGACCTGCCCGCTTATCCGGTGACGTACGACGCGGGCAAAGCGCTCAATGCCGCGGCCAAGGCCAAGGGCAACAGCGATTACGCCGCACAGTGGGCCGGTCAGGCCGCGCCGCTCGCGCGCGCGATGCCCGCCGCCGAACTGGTAGGCGTGCTGCGCGCGGAACTGCACGACACGTTCGACGCGCTGCGCGAGCTGGCCGCCACGTTCTGAGCGGAGCCTGCCCATGACATCGACTTTGCGCCCGACAGTGAAAATCACCCAGCGCCTCGGCATGTCGACGCCGATCATTCAGGCGCCGATGGCCGTGGCGTCGACGCCGGCGCTGGTCGCGGCAGTGTCCAACGCGGGCGGGCTCGGCTCGCTCGCCGTCGGCAATATGGACGCCGTCGCCGCGCGCGACGTCATTCGCCAGACGCGCGCGCTGACCTCGCGTGCGTTCAATGTGAATGTCTTCACGCACCTGCCGGCACGCTCGGACGCCACACGCGAAGCGGCGTGGCTCGACTATCTCTCGGCGGAATTCGCCCGCTACGACGCAACGCCGCCCGCCGCTTTACGTGAGATCTATCTGAGTTTCGTCGAAGACGTGGCGATGTATGAAATGTTTCTCGAGGAACGCCCGGCAGTCGCCAGTTTCCATTTCGGACTGCCGTCGCAAGCGTGGATTGATGCGCTGAAGGCTGCGGGCATCACCTTGTTCGCGTCGGCCACAAATGAGGCGGAAGCCGATGCCATCGAAACGGCCGGCATCGACGCCATCGTGGCGCAAGGCTGGGAAGCCGGCGGCCATCGCGGACGGTTCAACGACGAAGGCGACCGTCAGCCGAGCGAGGACGAACAACTCGGCACCTTTGCGCTGGTGCGACGGCTGGCGACGCGCACGTCGCTGCCGGTCATCGCCGCAGGCGGCATCATGGACGGCGCCGGTGTGGCGGCGGTTCTGGCGCTCGGCGCACAAGCAGCACAGATGGGCACGGCTTTCGTGACGTGCCCGGAGTCGGGTGCCGATGCCGCCTACCGCGACGCGCTGCTCGGCGGGCAACCGCCACGCACGGCACTGATTCGCGCCATCTCGGGACGCCCGGCGCGCGGGCTCGCGAATCGCTTCTGGGCGCTGGAGCAAGCCCCCGGACGCCCCGCCATTCCTGATTACCCCATCACCTATGACGCCGGAAAATCGTTGAATGCGGCAGCAAAGGCACAGCAGGAAAGCGGCTACGCGGCACAATGGGCCGGCCAGGGCGCACCGCTTGCGCGCGCACTTCCGGCCGCGCAACTGGTCAGCATCCTGACGCAGGAAACTCGCGATACCATCGCTGCCGCAGGCGCGTTGCAGCGCTGACCGACAGCGAAGCACCCCGCGCCTTCGGGAAACGCCCGGTACGTAAGCCATCCCTCTCGGAGAGTTCAAGGCATGTTCAATGCAATCTTGCTGACGCAGTCCGACGGCACCACGCACGCAGCAGTGACCGAACTTCAAGACGATGCACTGCCCGCCGACGGCGACGTGCTTGTCGCCGTCGATTACTCCACCATCAATTACAAGGACGGCCTCGCCATCACCGGCAAGGCCCCTGTCGTGCGCACGTGGCCGATGGTGGCCGGTATCGACGGCGCGGGCACCGTGCTCGAGTCGTCACACCCCGCGTGGCGCCAAGGCGATCGTGTCGTGCTCAACGGCTACGGCGTGGGCGAAACGCACTGGGGATGTCTCGCGCAAAAGGCCCGCCTGCGCGGCGACTGGCTGGTGCGACTGCCCGAGCGCTTCTCGCCACGCGACGCCATGATCATCGGTACGGCCGGCTACACGGCCATGCTCAGCGTCATGGCGCTCGAGCGTAGTGGCGTTCTGCCGCATCACGGCGATGTGCTGGTGACGGGAGCCTCCGGCGGCGTGGGCTCGGTGGCCATCTCGCTGCTCAGTTCGCTGGGCTATCGCGTCGTTGCCTCGACGGGCAAGCTGCGCGAAGCGGAATATCTGCAAGTGCTCGGCGCGGCCGAAGTAATCGATCGCACCCTGTTGTCGGAACCGGGCAAGCCGCTGCAAAAGGAACGCTGGGCGGCCGTGGTCGATTCGGTCGGCTCACACACGCTGGTCAATGCCATCGCACAATTGCGATACGGCGGTGTGGCAACGGCCTGCGGCCTCGCGCAAGGCATGGACTTCCCGGCAAACATGGCGCCCTTCATTCTGCGAGGCGTCACGTTGCATGGCATTGATAGCGTGATGGCCCCGCGCGAATTGCGTGAAGAAGCGTGGCAACGGCTCGCGCGCGATCTCGAACCGCAAAAGCTCGGCGGCATTTCGCATGACGTTGGCCTGTCGAACGCCATTGGTGTGGGCCAGCGCATCGTCAACGGCGAGATCCACGGTCGCGTAGTCGTCGACGTGAATCGCTAACGCTTTCCCCCCCAAAAAACGACAACGGGCAGCCCTGCAGGCTGCCCGTTGTCGTTTTCATCCAGAAATCCGCGTCCGCAACGCCTTCTCCCAAATTTCCGCCAGATCTGACTGGTCAGATGGATGTGGCGTCAGAGAATCGATAGGGTCTAAACGACCTGATTCTATCTTCGACGGAGAAACTCATGGACGTACGAACCAACACGGTTGGTGCACCTATCTTGCCTGCGCAGGCCCCAAACCAAGAACCGACGCGCACGACCCCCGAATTGGCGCCAGAAGCGCAATCGCCCGAGCCATTGCCCCAATCAGACAGCCACGCTGCATCACGCTCACTGCAGTCGGCCGCTGCGACGCTTGACCTGCTGGGTCAGCAAATCCGCGCATCGCGCAACATGAAAAATTCGCGCGTCCACAACGAGAATAAATCTGGCGGTACGACACTCGATTTCACGAAGAAGGCTGAATTCAAAAGCCATCTCGACCTCATCAAGTCCGTATTCAATACGCCCGCAGACATCCATACGCCCACCCTGCCGATAACGCTTTCCGGCAGTCGCGAGGGCACAGGATTTGCCTCTTCCTATTTGAGGGCATTCGATCGGCTGGAGGCGCTTTCGAAAGACGCCCGTATTGCTGATATGGCCGCCATGCTCAAGGTCGACGCGCAAGACCTGAGGGCAACGGTCGGTAGCGACGGACGCGGCAAACTGGAAGCCCGCTCGACCACAACGTCCAACGGAACCTACGTGACGCTACACGAAGACACGGTCTCGGAGAGCTCGACCGACCCCATTCAAACCGCCTTTTGCGCAGCCCGCGAAGCCGGAGGGCACGCAAGTTTTGTGGCCGGACAATCGGCCGAGGCGTCGGTCCGAGACCTGCTCGCTTTTTACGGTGTCGAACCCAGCAATCCGACAACGCCCTTTGAGCGGGAGTTGACAACGGAAGCCGTTCACGCGCTATCGGCAGCGCTCCCGGAAGCCGAATCGCAAGCGCAATGGGGTATCCGGGCAGATTTCGGCAATCTTGGCGAGCGGGTAAAAGAAGAATACTCGGGTCACCGATATATCGCGCCCAACAAATGGTCGCCTCTGGGTCAGGAGATGGCGGCCGGCCGGGCGTCGCTCAAGACGCTCATCCAGTCAGACCAGTTTCTCGCGCAAAGCGGGATATCTGGCGGCATTGAGCACAATTCGGTATTCGCGACGGTAGATAAAAACGACGCCTTGCTGATTCACGCAGATTATTTCGATGCCAGCGGGTCCAGAAAAAACGCAATCCATTCCTACCCGAACGATTCGTCCTCCACGCCCGCACCGAACGAGGAAAACATCAAATCCCTGCGCGAACGCGTACGGAGCGTGGGCGGAGAGATCTACTTGAGAGGCGTCGTCGAGAGCAACCAAGCGCTCAAATATTATGGCGTTACGGCCCTCGACCGCTCAACCGGACACGGCCGACAGGCAGTCGCAGACCGGCTCAAAGAAGTGCAAACGCAATATCTGTTGGGGGCCAGCCGTAACGCCATCGATCTCGACAGTCTGGTGACCCCCGACGATCAGGCCACCATTCTTCACGAAACCCGTGCGTATCTTGACGGCAAAGAATCTTCCCTGCTTGATGAACTGGGCACGGAAGTCATTGCCCACAACGATGAGACCGCGTTACGCAAGACCCCCGGTCATTTTCTTCACCAGGCGTTGAGCAGCGCAGAAGCATCGCGTTTTACCAAACGCTTGCTCGACAAGCTGGGCTGGGTCGGCGCAAAGGACAACGAGGTTGTCCCGGCCGAATTGCAGTCCAAGCTGCTTCACAAAGCGATTGCGCTCCAGTTGGAAGCTGCTGCCGAAACATCGGGGAACAGCGAGCACACATTGGGCTATCAATTCGACCAGCCTGATAACGGAGGCAAGTTCTATTCGGAAATTACTGCCGACTTCGAACGTCATCTGCTGAAAGAGGGGCTGGCCGGCTCGCAGAACTCGGCCATCCTCAGCGCCCGAGCCTACCGGCAGAATCTGCCGGGCGAATTCGCGGTGCTCGACATCCCGCCGGGCATGCGCTACAAGACGTCCATTTCCTGGGTGAAGTTTGCGCAGGGCATCAACGTCGCACGACATCTGAATCCTGACGCGGTGCGAAACATGACGTTCGGCGACGTCGTCGATCTTCCCGATCAGGCTTCCGCGGTCGTCACCCGACAAACGGAGCAAGCAACCACCGAGTTGGAGAGGCAGAACGCCCAGCGTGCCAAAGACGCACTCGATCTGTTGAAACTTGGCCCCGTGCGCGAATGGGCACTCGCCCGCGGCATGACGACCGCAAACCCGGACGGCAAGACATTGAGCCAGGAGGAGTTGAACACCGCCACGTCACGATACGAGTCGGCAGTCAAACAACTGGTGCAAAGCTATGAAACGCTAAACCGCCCCCTGCCGACCCGCGTCGCCATGGCAGATGCCGAACTCAAGGCCGCCGGCATCGACCCCGAAATGGAATTGCGATATCGCCGCCAAATGACCACTGGCAGGAATGGCGGAAGCCGGCGTGTCGAATATGTCACCACGTCGCCGCGCGATCTGTATATGTCCGGCGAGATCAAAACATTCGATTTTGGCGTCCAGATGCGAGATGCAAATTCCGGCTGGACACCTTTCAATAACAAGTCGTCAGGCGAGATTCAAGGCCTTCCGGACATCAGCAAGGCGTTCCAGGAAAAATACGATGCCGAACTGTTGAAAAACAAGCAGGCCTATCAGGCGATTGTTGAAAACCTGTTGGAGACGATCCCTCTCCAGGATCGACAGGCCATCGACGCTTGGGAGGTTAAGCTCTTCTCTGTATCCGAACCTTACAACACCCGAAATCGCACACCGGGAAAATTGGGGACCCACGGATTCATCCTAGAGGCGAAGAAAAATGAGACCGAAAAATTCTCGTACGAGATATTCCCTGAAGCCGGCCATATCAGACGCGCATCGACCGACACCTGGGTATATGCGGATTCCGAGATCATCCGACATGCCCCGGCCTCGGCTTCGGGACCGCCGAGTTTTCGCAATACATTGCCTCAGCTAACGGCCGAGACCACCCCGCTGCCACCGGACTCCTACACTACGAACGTGGACTGGGATGCGTATTCAAAAGGCAGCGCCCCCGGGCCGGAACCGAGGTCGCGTGCGGTATTGCGCAATATCGGTCAATACCCCGCGCGCGACGATACTGGATCAGCGCGCAACGACGATCCGTGGCGCACCGCTCGGGCCAATAGCATAACCAATACGGTTGGCGACAAGATTTTTCTGGCGAATCAGGAGGAATTCCTTCAGGTAGCCAAGGGGCAGTCTGCGCGAGAAGCCGAGATTTCCTCGCGGCTGGCGCTTGTCGACACACTGACCGGATTCATCCCCTTTTATGGCTCGGTCAAAGATTTGCAATCGGACAAGCTTTCAGAGCGGATCATGGGAGGTGCCGGTCTGTTTCTGGACATTGCGACGCTTGGACTACCGATCGGCCGGGTACTCAATGGCGGCGCGCGTGCTGGAATGCTCGCCGCAAATGGCAGTTGGAAAGCGGCGCAACAAACGCTTTCCAGCACGCTGAGAAAGTATGGTCCGGGCATCGCTAGTGAAGCCCTCGTGCTCCCCGATCTTGCGAAGACCGGGATCCAGATGGCCAAGGGCACCAAATCATTCATCACGGAAGGGTTCCGGCACCTGCGCGGAACAACGGAGGTGCTGGCAGATGCCGGCAGATTATTGGGCGCCGCCGACCCTCGCACCTGGAAGCCCGCACACGCCGGGGACATGCTGCGCACACTGGAAGGTGTGGACAATGTGCCGGTTCGGAACGTGGGTACGCCTGACAAGCCTGAATTTGCCCAAATCTCCCCCACTACCGGCGCGGCGATCGGCGGACGTTATATCGAGGTGGCCGGTGATCTGCGCAGAAAACCCAACCTGGCGGGTTTCGAGGCAACGCTCTCGCCAGCGGAAATCGCTCAGATGTCGCCTCGCGGTAACGGGGTGTGGGATCTTGCCGGTAAGCAGTATGTCGGCATGGACGGGAAGCACTACGAATCGACCTTTAGCAATGGCGAGCGATATATCAAGCACCCGACGTCCATCGGCAACCAATATCAGATCGAACGAACGCCGAACGGCCAGTGGTTGCCCCTGCCAGGAGGTGGCCGCGGCGGCGGAAAAAGGCGTCACGACGGCGCAGTGGATAGCGGCGCATCCGGCGCCAAGCAATTCAGGGGTGCCGATCAGCCCGTAGGCTGGAGTGAGCCGCAACTGGCGACATACCGCACACAACTGAAAACCTACGGGCAAACCGACGGCGCGATCGACAAAATCGTCAAGGCAGCGAATGAGGGAACGCTGACGCCCGCGCAAAAGAAGTACCACGAAAGTGGCGTTCAGGCGGTTCGTGAGATGTCTGCGCCGACACCCGCATCGACATCCACGGCGAGACCTTCTCACGCGCCCGGATCGCCGTCGCATATTGAGCCACGGCCAGCACAGTCGACACCGGGCTCGTCCGCAAGTGCGCGCGCGCCGGAACCGGGCATGCCGGCAGCACTGGCTCGAATGAGAGCCGTACCGCGCGACCAGTGGCCGCCGTTCTTATACCACTACACAAGCGAGCGTAATTTCTCTCAAATGCGCAGCGATAACGTGCTGAATTACTCGGTCATCGATTGGCACACGCCGATCAAGCCCATGGGAGCATTCATGACGCCAGTCCCGCCAAATGGGAATACGCTTCACGACATTTCAAAATCCATTTTCCCCACCAATTTCCGGTTCGAACAGTACCGGGAGAATGGCGTCGCGAGGTATTTCAAGTTCGACACGTCGAAAATGCCTGGAAACTACGCGATTTACAAATCGGACGTGCCGGGCAGCAATGAATTCTTCGTCAGGGGGACGCCGGACGAACGAATGGGGCTTGTGTTCCGAGGCAGCCTCATGGGCAAAGCCCGAGATTATCTGGTGGAGAGCGGGGACACGGTAAGAAAGGGAGGCGCAACGCTCTCGAAGTGAGGGATGTGACGTTGCCTGATGGACAAAGGGGAACCAGGGGGTTCCCCTTTGTTACTCCGTTCGGACCAGCCGCCGGAACGATCTCAGTGACTGCCACCCAGATAGGCCGCACGCACCTTGTCGTCGTTGCGCAGACTTTCTGCGGGACCGTGCACCGAGATGCTGCCGTTCTCCAACACGTAGCCATAGTCGGCGACGGCCAGCGCTGCGGCGGCAAACTGCTCCACGAGCAGCATCGTCACCCCTTCGGCCTTCAGATTGCTGATGATGCGAAAGACTTCGTCGACCAGAATCGGCGCCAGCCCCATCGACGGCTCGTCGAGCAGCACGATGTCCGGGCGCAGCATGACCGCACGGGCCATCGCGAGCATCTGCTGCTCGCCGCCCGAGAGCGTGCCCGCCAACTGATTGCGTCGCTCCTTGAGGCGCGGGAACAGATCCATCGCGCGCTCCAGGTCGGCGGTTACGTCGCCTCGCGGACGGCTCCCCGTCAGGCGGGGAAACGCGCCCAGGCGCAGGTTGTCGGTCACCGACATGGTGGCGAACACGCGCCGTCCTTCCGGCGAATGCGCGAGGCCCAGCTTGGCGATGCGATGCGAGTCGAGCCCGTCGATACGCTTGTCGCCAAGCGTGATTTCGCCCGAGGACGGCTTGATCATGCCGGAAACGGCACGCATGGTGGTCGTCTTGCCTGCACCGTTCGAACCGATGAGTGTCACGACCTGGCCGCTCGGCACGTCGATATCGATGCCGTGCAGCACCTGCACTTTGCCGTAACCGGCTTGCAGATTACGAATGGAAAGCATAGTGGTTCCGTTTATCCGTCGTGGCTGTCAGTGCGCGGTCGATGCGCCGCCCAGATACGCCTCGATCACCTTCTCGTCGGCCTGAATCTGCGCAGGCAGCCCCTCGGCGATCTTCTGTCCGAAGTCGAGCACCGATACCGTCTGGCAAGTGCTCATCACCACGTCCATGTGGTGCTCGATCAGAATGACCGTGATGCCGTGATCGCGAATCTTGCGAATGATGGCGAGCAGTTCGCGAATATCGGGCGCGGTCAGGCCGGCGGCAGGCTCGTCGAGCAACAGCAGACGCGGGTCGAGCGCCAGCGCCCGGGCGATTTCGAGCAGGCGTTGCTTGCCGTACGGCAGATTGCGAGCCTCCTCGTCGGCCAGCGGGGCCAGCCCCACGAACTCAAGCAGTCGCATGGCGCGGGCACGGGCGCCGTCTTCCTCTCGACGGTAGCGCGGCAGCCGTAGCGAGACGTCGACCAGCGTCGAGCCGAACGTGTGATGCAGGCCAACGAGCACGTTTTCCAGCGCCGTCATTTCACCGAAGAGCTGCACGTTCTGGAACGTACGCGCCACGCCCGAGAGCGCAATATCCGACGACGTCCGTCCGGCCAGCGATTGCCCGGCGAACTCGATGCTGCCCGCCGTGGGCACGTAGATGCCCGTGAGCACGTTCATCATCGTGCTCTTGCCCGAGCCGTTCGGTCCGATCAGTCCGTGAATCGTGCCGCGTTTGACGCTCAGGTCCACTTGATTGAGCGCCTTCAGGCCGTCGAACTGCATCAGCAACTGACGCACCTTGAGCAATTCGTCCGGCCCGCTTGCGGCGGCCGTGAGCACCGGATCGCCGCTGCTGGTCACCGACTCGTCGACCTGCGTTGCCGAGACGGTGAGCGTGCGGCGGCGATGCAGGATGCGCGTGCGCAGGAACCCGATGATGCCGTCAGGCAAGTAGTACACGACGAACAGGATCATCAGCCCGAAGATGGTCAGACGCCAATCCGTGATGCTGTCTCGCCACCAGGTCACGCCCGCGAGCGCAATCGTACCGACCACCGGCACCACCGCCTTGGCCAGCGAGGTGCGCCCGCGCGCAATGGCGAACACCGCCACGATCGTCGTCACGACGGCAATCGCCGACGCGACAACGCGGAAGATGCTGATGTCGTCGAGCAACTGCGGCAGCAACACGATGATCGCCGCGCCCAGCAACGAGCCGCTGCGTGTCTTGCGTCCGCCCATGATGACGGCCAGCAGGAACATGATCGTGAGCTCGAAGTTGTACGTGTTCGGCGAGATGTACTGCTCCGAATACGCGTACAGGCTGCCCGCGAGCCCGGCGAAACCCGCGCTGATCACGAACGCATACACCTTGTAGCGATACACCGATACGCCCATGCAGTCCGACGCCACCGGCGAGTCGCGCAGCGCCTCGAAGGCCCGCCCGAGGTGCGACTTCAGAATGCGGTGCGCCACGAGCATGCTCACGAGCAGCAATACGGCGACGATCCAGTAGTACTCGACTTCGTCGATCGGATGCCCGCCGATGACCGGCTTCGTGAGCTTGATGCCCAGCGGCCCCGACGTCAGGAAGTCCATCTCGTTGATGAGAATCTGGATGATGGTGCCGAACGCCAGCGTCACCATGGCCAGATACGGGCCGATCACGCGCAGCGCGGGCAACGCGAGCACGGCACCGAACGCCGCCGTGACCAGGATCGCGGCCGGCAGCGCGAGCCAGAGCGAGAGCCCGAGCTTGGCGAAAAACACACCCGCGACATAAGCGCCGATGCCAAACAGGCCCGCGTGGCCGAGCGACACCTGCCCCGTATAACCCACGACGATGTCCAGCCCGAAGAGCAGGATCGCGTAGATCATGATCGTCTCGATCATGTGGATGTAATACGGATTGGTGACGGCGACAGGGAAGCCGAACAGCGCGACGATGCCAAAAATGGCGGCGAGCTTGGTCGTCACGCGCAGGCCGCCGAGATCGCCGGCCCCGCGTGCATTGGAGGTCTGTGCGGTCATGGTTACACCTTCTTGATGGCGGTCTTGCCGAACAGGCCCGCCGGCTTCACGGCCAGCACAAGCAGCAGCAGCACGAGACCGGGCACGTCTTTGTAGCCGGTCGAAATGTAGAACGCGGTGGTCGTCTCGGCCACTCCGAGGATCACGCCGCCCACGAGCACGCCCATGCCGCTCGAGAGGCCGCCGATGATCGCCACGGCGAAGGCCTTGAGCCCGAGCACCGCACCCATCGTGGCACCGGTGAGCGTGAGCGGTGCGACGAGCACGCCCGCGAACGCGGCAGCCATCGACGACAGCGCGTACGAGAACGTAATCACGAGGCTGGTGTTGATGCCCATGAGACCGGCGGCGTCGCGGTCGTTGGCGGTGGCCACCACGGCTTTGCCGTAGATCGAGCGACGGTTGAAGAACTCGACGGCAGCCATCATGAGCAATGCGCCCACGACAACCAGCAGCTCCATCGGCAGCACATTCGCCCCGAGCAGACTGATGGGCGACTCCGGCAGCGGCGACGGAAATTTGAGATCGTCGCGTCCCCAGACGTTTTCCGCAACGTTCCGGAAGATGATGCCCAGCGCAATGGTGGACATGATCCAACCGAACTCCGACTTGATCCGTAAAGCGGGCTTCACGCCAATGCGCTCCACGAACGCGCCTTGTACAAGGCCGAACAGGCAGACGATGGGGATCATCAGCCAGTAATTCAGACCGAGGGTGTCGACCAGCGTCAGGCCGACCAGCGCGCCGAGCATCAGCGCTTCGCCCTGGCCAAAGTTCAGGGTGCCGGACGTCGCGAACGTCAGTTGGTAACCGAAGGCGATCACGGCGTAAATCATCCCCAGCGCGATACCGCTGTAGATGAGTTGAATCAGGATGGTCATGCGGTCCTCTCTCGCGAGTGCGAGCCTACGAGCGATGCACGGGAGGCATTCGAGGCTTGTGCCGCGCGCCGGTCCCGAGTGCCGGCGGCGGGCGTGGGTGCGAAGACAGCGCGCGCACCGCACCCGGACGCCCCGTTGCCAGGGGCCCGGGGCACGGGCGGCGCGCGCCGTCGTTCACCCGTCATGGCTGCAAAGTGCAGCGCTGGGAGGATATGCGGCTTACTTGATCGTCTTTTCGCGAACCTTGCTGCCGGCCTTCAGATCGGTGTCGTAGGCATACACAACGCGACCGCCCTTCACTTCGCCGAACACCGGGATGTTAGCGGTGATGGCGTCGTGATCGTCATGCGTGAACGGTCGATCGTAGGTCGTGACCACGCCTTCGACCGGCGTCTTCAGGTCTTCCAGTGCGGCGCGCACCTTCGGGCCGTCCGTGCTGCCGGCCTGCTTGATGGCCGCCGCCAGCAGGTAGATCGAGTCGTAGCCCTGCGCTGCCGAGACCGCCGAGTCTATGCGGTTGTTCTTCGGCTTGAACATGGCCAGATAGGCGTCGATAAAGGCCTTGCGCTTGGGCGTGTTGGGTTCCTGAATGAACGTCTGCGGCATGCGCGCGCCTTCGCCGTTCGCGCCCGAGTTGTCGATGTAGTTCGCCATCGCGAGCGTCCAGCTACCCACGATCGGCAGCTTCCAGCCGAGCTTGCCCATGCCGTTGGCAATCTGCGCCAGTTCCGGGCCGATACCGTACGTGAGGATCACGTCGGCGCCCGCCTGCTTGGCCTTGAGCAACTGGGCCGTCATGTCGACGTCCTTGATGTTGAACTTCTCGACGGCCACCGGCGTGATGCCCTTGGCCTTGAGTGCCTTTTCCAGATCTTCACGACCGAGCTGACCGTAGTTGGTCGAATCGGCGAGAATCGCCGGCTTCTTGAAGCCGCGACGCGTAATGGCTTCTTCCACGATCATCGGCGCCTGAATGCTGTCCTTGGCCGCGTTGCGGAAGACGTAGTTGTCCGGGTACTGGGGCGGCTTGAACTGGTCGGTAATCACCGTGCCGGTCGCCACGTTGTTGAACACCGGAATTTTGGCGTCCTGATAGAAACGCTGCGAGGCGAGCGCCACGCCGGTGTTGATGTAGCCGACGGTCGCGACCACCTTCTCCTTGTTGATCAGTTCCTGCGCCACCTGCACACCGCGCTCGTTCTTGGCTTCTTCGTCGCGCTCCACAAGCACGATCTGACGGCCGAGCACACCGCCCGTCTTGTTGATTTCCGCTGCGGCCAGACGCACGCCGTCGCGCATGGAAACACCCATCGACGACGAACCGCCGGTGAACGGACCGGACACGCCGATCTTGATCGGATCGGCCGCGATGGCCATCGAGGCAGACAGGGCAAACGCGACGGCGCCAGCCATGAGCTTGAATCGGAATTGCATAAGGGTCTCCTTCGGTACGATGCGTTTCGGTATGACGCTTTTTTTGCTGCGATTTCCTGGTGTCGCAGGCCCTGCCGTGGATGCGCGAGTCACGGGATGTCCCCCCGTCGCACCGCCCCGGTCCTTGTAATTCGTGTCAGGGCGATACCGTCAAGCACGCGTCGAACGACCAACCTAGCGCGCCGATTATGTGATCGCTGAGTTTCGCCCGCAAAGGCGGGAATACCCCTACGGGGACGCGGGTTTACGCCCCGATATCGCCAATTGGCGCGGGTTTCCAAGGAGTTTTACGGCACGCGCCCATGTCCGGCGCGTGTCAGGAGAACGGCACGGAGTGCCAAAGAATTCGACCCGCATGACGGGTCGTAAGGCAGTTGTAAGCGAAGGCGATTATTCGCCTGGGGCGATCACTTCGCGCGTGCCGTTTCGCCCCATCGGGCTGACAAGTCCGGCGGCTTCCATCTGCTCGATGAGACGCGCCGCGCGGTTGTAGCCGATGCGCAATTGCCGCTGGACCGCGGAAATCGACGCGCGGCGCGAATTCAGCACGAAAGCGGCCGCCTCGTCGTAAAGCGGATCGGCTTCCGCGTCGCCGGTCGATTCGCCAAAGAGATCGGCCGCGGCTGCGTCGCCCGGATCGCCCGCGAGAATCGCTTCGTCGTAGTCCGGTTCGCCGTACTGCTGCCAGTGCTGCACCACGCGATGCACCTCGTCGTCGGCAACGAACGCGCCGTGAACCCGTTGCGGATAGCCCGTGCCCGGCGGCAGGAACAGCATATCGCCCTGCCCCAGCAGCGATTCCGCGCCCATCTGATCGAGGATCGTGCGGGAATCGATTTTCGACGACACCTGAAACGCCACGCGCGTCGGAATGTTCGCCTTGATGAGACCGGTGATGACATCGACCGAAGGACGCTGCGTCGCGAGAATCAGGTGGATACCGGCAGCACGCGCCTTTTGCGCCAGACGAGCGATCAGTTCTTCGATCTTCTTGCCCGCCACCATCATCAGATCGGCCAACTCGTCGATGACGACAACGATGAACGGCAGACGGTCCAGCGGCTCCGGTGCATCGGGCGTCAACGAGAACGGATTGCTCACCTTCTCGCCCGCCTCGCGCGCGGCGTCGATCTTTTCGTTGTACCCGGCGAGATTGCGCACGCCGAGCGCCGACATCAGCCGGTAACGCTTTTCCATCTCGCCCACACACCAGTTCAGCGCGTGAGCGGCCTGCTTCATGTCGGTAACGACGGGAGCCAGCAGATGCGGAATACCGCCGTACACGGACAACTCCAGCATCTTCGGGTCGATCATGATGAGCCGTACGTCGTCCGGCGTCGCCTTGTAGAGCAGCGACAGGATCATGGCGTTGACCGCCACCGATTTGCCCGAACCGGTCGTGCCCGCAACCAGCAAGTGCGGCGCACGCGCCAGGTCGGCGACGACGGGCTCGCCGGTGATGTCCTTGCCCATGGCCAGCGCGAGGTGCGAGCGATGCGCGTCGAACACGGGCGCCGTCAGAATCTCCGAAAGACGGATCATCTGACGCTGCGCATTGGGCAACTCCAGCCCCATGCACGTCTTGCCGGGGATCGTCTCGACCACACGGATCGACGTCACGCCCAGCGCGCGCGCCAGATCCTTCATGAGGCCGACGACTTGCGCGCCGCGCACGCCCACCGCCGGTTCGACTTCGAAACGCGTAATCACCGGTCCCGCCGATGCGCCCACGACCGTGACCGGCACCTTGAATTCAGCCAGACGCTGCTCGATCAACTGACTCACGGCGGCCAGCGCTTCGTCAGAGACGACGTTGGCGATGTCCTGCGACGTGGCAGGCGAGAGCAACTCGACCGGCGGCAAGTCGTAATCGATCACGACGCGCGGCGGCGGCAGTTCGTAAGGGGTGTCTGGCGAGAAGCTCGCGGCGCGCAGGGCAGTTTGGGCTGAGGGGGCCGACGTGCCGAGGAACGACGTGGGTGCAGCCGCCGCAAACGATGGAATCGCGGGCACAGCGGCAGGCGTTACGTGCTGCGGCGTGTCGCGTGTGATCGTCGCATGATCGTCCGACGTGAACGGTGCGCCGTCGGCACGCGCCCATGTGCCATCCGCCCGCAAGACGTAATGCGGCTTGGACGAGGGTTCGATCTCGGCATGCGCGGGATGCGTCGTGTGAACATCAGGGATGTCGAGGACGTCAGCGACTTCATCGACTTTAGCGACATCAAACGGGGGCGGCTCGTCGAGAACGTCAAGAGCATCGACAGGGCCGAGCGCGTCGTCTGCGGACGCTTGCGCCAGCGCTTCTGCCGCGGCGTTGACCGTTGTCTTCACCGGTTCGGAAACCGGTGGCTCAAACGATTCCACCGGCGATGCAGCCAACGGCGCAGCGGGCGCCTCAATCGGTCCTTCACGGACTTCGACGCTCGCCAGCACATCCGCAAAAACGAACGGACGAAACGGGGGATTCGGCGAATTCGGGGCGGCCAATTGAGGTCTCGATGTCGGCACCGGCGAGACCGGCGCAACGGGGGCCGCGAAAGCCGCATCCGGGCACACCACTGGCGAAGCCACGGGCGTCGCTATCGGCGACACAGTCGGCGGCAAGGTCGACGAGGTAATCGGTGGCACCGTCGGCGACCCATCGATCGCTCCGGAAACGAGGGTGGGTGCGTCGAGTTGGGGTGTCATGGCAGCAGGCTCGGCTGCCGCTGCAACGTGTTCGTGATGTGCGGATACCGTTTGTGGAGCATCAATGGCCATTGCCGAGGACGTTTGCATCGATGCGGGTGCAGCGGTGCCGTCGGTCGACTCGGGGTTCGTCCATTGACGCAGATCACGCAGCAGAGCTTCGGCCTCACTGCGTAGCGCGGCCATCGCGTCAAGACGTGCCTGCTCCGCCGCGCGTGCAGCTTCCAGTTGCGCCAGCATCTCCGGCGTGGACCCCGCCGGGACAACCTCTTCAGGAATGTCCGGGACGTCGTTGACCGACCAGTCGATCGGCGAAAACGCGGAGATGTCGGAGGAAAGCGGTGTGGCAGCGTCGGCGGCAGACCATGACGCCGCCCCCCGCATCACGGGTGTGGCGGCAGGACGTGCCATGGCCACCGATGCAACTGGCTGCACGGGGGCTGCGCTCGCGACGGCAGGTGCCGGAGACATCGGGGCCACCGCAGTCGCTGAAGCCGCCGGGGCCGGAGCATCGTCAGCCCCATGGGGCACGGCGTGCACACCCGGCACCGGCGGACGCGGCGCAACAGGCGGTGCGCCGCGTGGCGGAATATCTTCCAGTCCCAACTGTGGCTTGCGAAACGGACTATGCACGACCGTGCCACGCAGATGCGCGGGGGCCATGCCAACGGGACGTCGATACCCTGTCGCACCGGGTATCGACGTGGAGTGAAGCGGATCGGCAGGCGCGCCGGACACTGCTGCGCTCGAGGTGCCCGATGCGCCCGATACCACCGATGCGTTCGAAACCACCGGCGCACTCGCAACAGGCGATGCCGGGCGAGAGGTCACAGGCGCAACGGCACGCGGCTCTCTCGGCCCCATGCCCGGCTCGGCGCGCACGAATTCCGTCATCCGCAGCGTATCGCCGCGACTTGGTCCGGCGGCGTAGGCGCCCCGCGGCAACACCGGACGCGTCCCCGCCGCAGCGCTGCCAGCAGCCCCCACGGATGCCGCGGCACCAGCGCCAGCAACAACAGCGGCGACACCACCACGCCCGGCCGACGTCCCCTTCCCTGCCGCTCGCACGCCGACACCACCGCCAAACGACGGCTCGGTGCGCGGTGCACCGCGCGTGGCCAAAGGCGGCGGCTGCATGGCGTCCAGACGCGCGCGCTCCTCGTCGGACAATTTCCATGGCGGTTGTGCCGCGAGGCCGCGACGGCGCGGCACCGGCTCTTCGCTCAGACTGCCAACATTGTGATGACCCTGCCCCAGCGTCGGCGTGAAGCCACCGCGCTCGCCACGCTCGCTCGTCTCGAACGACACGTGCGAGCGGCCGCGCACCGGTTCGCGCGCGCTGGTGTCGAAGCCGCGCGATTCACGCGGCTCGTATGACGGTGCGTCGTCTTCGTCGTGGGCAGATTTGCCGCGCGAGAGCATGCCCCACCAGGTGGTGCCGAAGACTAACGGGAGGGAAAAGAGGAGGACGAAGCCTGCAACGCCCATCGCGAGCGAGTTACCCAGCGCGACGTGCAAGCCATGAGACAGGGATTGGCCGACGCTGCCGCCAGCGGTATTGCCGTCGCCCCCCGTGAGGGCGGCCAGCGTGGCGCTCGACACCATCGTGAGCGGAACGCCAAGCAGCATACGGAGTGTGCCGGGGCCGAAGATTCTTATCTCACCGCCAAGCAGACCCCGTACGCCAGGCCAGCACAATGCCAGCAACCAAAACGTCGACAGTCCGAACCAGCCAAACCCCATAATCGCTCATTGCATCAGGAAAACCCGGAGAGCGATTGTAGCAGGTAGACCACGGCACGGCGGCCCCGCGGCATGGTCTTTTGCGCACTCGTGTGTGCCCATGCCGGCGAGCATGCCACCCGTTATGCCTGACCGTGCGTCCCGGTCGGGCGCAGCGTCGGCGTCGCCTCTTCCACGCGACGCTCGACAGCCGCCACCGGTGTGGCCTCGTCGGGCACCACCAGACTCAGATTGCGGCGGCGCAGCGAGCGCCAGTCGACCTTCGGGAAGACGTCTTCGCTCAGTGCGCTGATGCGCGACAGGTTCTCCACACGCACGCCGCGCGCGCGCAAGACATCCGCCGCCTGACGGAACGACGGTTCGATCAGATTGGCAAACTCGACATCCAGACGCGTCTGCACGCGAGTCTGCATCGTTTCGTAAAAGCGCGGCGTCTGCGAAGCGTCGCGCAGATCCAGACCGTGCATATACATTTCGGTGAAGCCCAGCCACGTCGCCACCTGTAGCGCGAAATACGCCACCGTGCCGCCATGGAAGAATCCGTTGTCGATATCGAAGCTGAAACCGAGATGACTCTTTTCGCCGAAGAACGCCGCGCTGGCCGAGATCTGCGGATCGGCGCGCAAGGCTTCGGGGGTGCGAGCCGCTTCGAGGCCGCGCTTGAAGATGTCGTCGACGAGATAGAACCGGCAGCCGAATGCGGAGGACGGAAACATCTCCAGCAAGCGCGCGAGCACCACCGGGGTGACGAACAGCACCAGATCGCGCGACACGATACGGCGCGCCAGATCGGGACGCTGGCGCACGAAGCCGGCATCGAGAATGCAGTAGTAATTGAACTTGATCGGCGCGCGGTCGACCAGCGCGATCGCTCCGTTCACGCCCATGACGTGATGCATCGGCAGCGCGTCGTAATCGATATCGGCGACCGACGGGCCGCTGGCGATGATGTGACAAGGCAGGCGTCGCAGGCGCTGCAACTCGGCGCGGCGCGCGAGAGGCACATGACGACCGCGCCACGTGAAGCGCTCGATAGCCCCCATGGCGTCGCGCTCGATGCGCGCGTGCGGCCACAGCCTTTCGTTGTGCCGCCACTTTGCCGTATGGCTGTGACGGTAGACGAGTTTGAGGATTGTCGAAATCATTGTCGTTGTTTTGGTTAGGTATTACGGTTGCGCCGCCCACATCTCATGGATGTGCGGTCCTAACCCCGTTACAAATCGCGTGTCAGTCGTTCGCCGAGCACCTGTGATTCGCATCGAACTCCGCGCTTCCCCTTGCATGCGGAACGATCCACCGGTGCATGGAGGCCTGGCTCCATCACGTCAATGCACAAATTCTGCCACTCGGACTTTGTCCCGGACAAGATTTATTCCAACTGGAATTCTTACGCCGAGTTACCTCCGAAGGCCGTCAAAAGCCCGATTTTTTGCCATCGGAATCCCCTGTTCATGCGGGTTTCGGCGATATTACGCACAGCGAAACAGGGGCCAAAACGAAATCTGGTGAGAAATAGAGCATTGCGCCAAATGGAGACAATGCAGCGTTGAAATCACTCATTAATGCGTCATCCGAGCGTGCACTCCGGAGCATCGACGAATTCCGCCCACGCCCCGGCGAATGGATCAAGATCAGTGCAGTACGCTTCGTCCGCTCGGGCGCGGATAAAAGGATTGTCCCAACTCGTGAAGCAACGTGGAGAGTTGCGGGTCGCGCACGAAGCTGGCGGCCGAATCGGCGGCAAGAATGGCTTCGGGTGTCTGCGGGCGGGCGATCAGGAAGCCCTGCACATAGTCGACGCCGAGCTCCGAGAGCGCTTCGAGCGTCGCGGCGTCTTCCACCCACTCCGCCACGCTGCGAATGCCGAGGTTCTTCGCCAATGCCACGATGGCCTCGACGATCGCGAGATTGGCAGGATGCGCGGCCATGCTCTTGACGAATGCCCCATCGATCTTGATGGCATCGACGGCCAGATCCTTCAGATAGGAAAACGAGCTGAAGCCCGCGCCGAAGTCGTCAAGCGCAATGCGTCCGCCCAACTGATGGACCCGGTCGACGAAGCGGCGGGTGTTGTCCAGATCGTGAAGCGCCACGGTTTCCGTGATCTCGATGCACAGCAGGCCGACGGAGCGCTCATGGGCGGCGAGCGTCGCGAAGATATCGCGCACGAAATGCTCGTCGTTGAGCGACGCCCCTGAGAGATTCACGCACACGAAGCGCGTTTTCGAGAGACGCTCGCGATGCGCGTCGATCCACGTGAGCGTATTCGTGAGCACCCATTTGTCGATCATGCCGATGGAGCCGTTCTCTTCCGCCGCACTGATGATGCGCGAGGCGGGCACGATATTGCCGTCGGAATCGCGCATGCGCAGCAGCACTTCGAAGTTCAGCGACTCGTTGGGCGACGCCATCTCCATGATCGGCTGCATTTCCAGGAACAGCGTATTGGGCGTGAGACCGGCGTCGAGCGCGTCGATGAGCCGCAGTTCTGCCAGCCGCTCGCGGAACGCCGCTGCCCCGCGTTCGTAGACGACCAGCTCGCGACGGCTCTTCTTGGCTTCGCGACAGGCCCGGTCGGCCGACGAAATGGCATCGGGCACCCGCATGTCGGTCGTCAGCTCGATCACCCCGGCCGACGCCCGCACCTGGAACGCCCGCTCTCCGATCTGATACGGCTCTCCGGCAATGGCATCCACCAGCCGCCGCGCCACGGCAGCGGCTTCCTTGATGGTGGCGTCGCGAAACACCACGATGAATTCGTCTCCGCCGGTGCGCCCAACGCTCTGCTCCGCCGACAAACGCGCGCGCATGCGGTCGCAGGCCTGACGCAGCACCTCGTCGCCCGCGGCATGTCCGAACAGGTCGTTGACGAGTTTGAAGCGGTCCAGATCCAGATAAGCCAGCGCCGCCGGACGCGCATCCGAGAGCGTGCGGATGGCCTCGCCAAGCGACTTCTCGATGCCGCGCCGATTCGAAACGCCCGTGAGCGGGTCGTTCTCCGCGAGATAGCGCAGTTGCTCCATGGTGCGGGCGCGCTCGGTGATGTCCTGCAACGAGCCTTCGATGCGGCCATCGGAGAAAATCGCCTTCACGAGATAGCGGCTGGTGCGGCCGTCGTCGCGCGGGAGCGAGAGAATTTCCAGCTCCGACTCGTCGCTGTGCTGAGCGACGTCGAGCAGCATGCGCCACGTGCTCTGGCCGAAAAACTGATCCCAGCGGAACGTCCGGCCCTCGGTACTGGGAATGCCCAGCATGGTGTGCAACGCAGCATTGCCGCGGATGAACACCCCCTGATCGTTCAACGTGAACAGACCGACAGGCGTCACGTCATAGGCATTGCGCAACTCGGTCTGCGCTTCGAGCTTGCCCTGATGCTCCATGCGCATCTGCTCCGCGATGGCCAGCGCGGCCATGAGACTGGAGAAGAGCGCCGCCGTCACGCTGTTCAACGCGGAGGACAGCGCGCGCGCATTGAACGCCGCGGCGATCACTTCGGAAAACGTCGCGAACAGCACGATGGCCAGCGACGCGCTGTACCAGATGGCAACCCGCGAGCGCGTCACGACAAGAATGCGAGCGAGCAGCACCAGCACGATCGCGATACCCAACGCCGCCACGACCCACAATACCGGGATGAAATGCGCGTACGGCAACGCAATCGCCGCGCAGCAGAGCACGACCCCGGCCCATTGCAGCACCATCACCATCCAGCGCATGCCGATCAGACGCAGCTCCCGCTTGAACAACTGCGTGAACAACGAATAAGTCAGCACGTAGTAAATGGCGAATGTCGCCTTGCGCACCAGCGCGTCCCAGTCCGTCGGAATGGCGCGCTCAAGCCATTGCGTGTCCGCACCGAGCGAGTTCGCCGCGAGCCGCAGATTGCCGATCAGCCACGCGGCGAACAGCACATAGAGCCATTCCTTGTTGATGATGGCGGTGACCAGCACGAACGCCGAGAGCGTCAGCAGACCGCCTTCGAGCAAGCCATTGCTGCGATGGAATTCTTTCTCGGAAACACGCAGCTCGGAGGCCGGCCAGGCAACAAGCGACAGATGCGCGGGCCCCGAGAACGTCCCCTGACACAGCAGCGTCACCGGCTCGACGAGATGCCCGAGATCGATAGCGAAGCCCGCCTTGGACACCCGCAGTGCCCCACTCACGGCGCTCCGGTCCGCGCGACCGATGGCCGGGGTGTCGGGATTGCGCCAGCAGGCAAGTGTCTGGGCGTGACGCGAGGGGAATTCGATGAAGGTGCGCTGATCCCCGCCCACCGGCGGTACGGAGAAACGGAACCACACCGGCGATTCGGACAGGTGCGTACTGAATTGCTCGACGGATGGCGTGTGTTCCAGTGCGCCCTGCGCCATCGGCGGATTGAACGTGCTGGGCAGATCGCCCAACGCCTGAAAGCTCACTGGCTCGGCGC
This sequence comes from Pandoraea sp. NPDC087047, assembly GCF_044745225.1. Taxonomy (NCBI): domain Bacteria; kingdom Pseudomonadati; phylum Pseudomonadota; class Betaproteobacteria; order Burkholderiales; family Burkholderiaceae; genus Pandoraea; species Pandoraea sp. NPDC087047. The sequence goes on along the minus strand of NZ_JBIUZU010000001.1, from coordinate 87,697 downwards.
CGCGCACGGCGTACTGACTCTCCTGAAAGAACAGCACAATGCCCGAGAGCAGCATGATGGCTGCGGGCACGGCGTACAGGGAGATGGTGCGAAAGAGTTCGTCGAGTCGCGCGGTCACGCGCCAACGGCGCCGCGGACCGGCGAGCTCGCTCCACTCGTCGGCGAAATCGTTCGTATTGCGGCCATGATCGTCATGCTCGTTGCCGAGTTCCCCCGCCATATGACTCTTGTGCCCTTATCTCGTTGGTCGCCCCCGTGTGGAATCCCGGCAAGGCGCGCATCGACGCTCGCCTTGCCGGCCGGGCCGGCCCTGTCCCGCGCGACCGGTGTTCCGGCCGCCACGGGCAGGAGTCTCTCGCCCGTACTACGCGTTACCGCCGCCGCCGCAAAAAGCCCATGCTGCACACGACGGGATAACGTTATTTCGACTATCGGCATTACACCGCCAGGCTGTAGCCTGCTGCTCCGCATCGTACCTCGTCGGCACCAAAAGATAAATCCCGCAAATGCGCGCCAACACTGGCTTCGCCCGGCACCGTCTGTGCATCGAACCCGTTGTTGCCTGCATCACCCTCGCCAGGCACGCCGAGGCGTAAGTCGGGATGATGCGTGAGACACATGTAGGCAAACAACGGATGCCCGGCCGACTGCCAGCGCGTGCGCGCCTGCGCCACGTCGAGTGCCAGCACTCGATGGCCAATGCCGCCGACGTGCGCCATCGGAATCAGACCTTGCGACGGGAAGACATCGGCGAACATCAGCGCCTCGTATTGCCGATGCAGCGGCGGACGCGCCGTGATCACCATCCAGTCGATGCCGCTCAGCAGGCAGTACTGGTAAAACGCCTTGAAGAGTGCCGTCTTCACCACGCGCCCGACCGGGCCAGCCACCACGCCCAGACGCGTCGCCTCCGCGAGGGCCGCGCTGCTCAGCCAGTCGGGCAACGGCGCAGAGTCCTCGAGATGCAGCGCGTGATAGCGATTGGTCTGAATGCGCATCGTGCCGAGCACCGCACCGTCCAGACGCGCACGCGCCATGAGCACAATCGCCCCCGGCTCCCGATCGCTCGATTCCGGCTCGCTCAATGTCGCCGCAAGATCGGGCAGATGACGGCCATAGGCGGCCTGACGCATGGCCACCGCATCGCGCAAGGCGGACTCGTCGCTTGCAATGGTGACGATGAAAGGCAGACGCTCTTCGCGCAGCGCACCGCCGTCGGGGGCGGCGCACCCCTGCGCACTCGATGCAGAAGAGGCGACGGGTGACAACACCGGACGGAGGTTGCCGGTCGACCGGTCTGCATTGGTGATGGAGAGGACGTCCGAGGCTTGTGCAAGGTCAAACATGATTGACACTCCTTAAGGTCAATGAAAGGGCGGGTGCCGTGCATCGGCAATGGCGTCGATGCATCGCACAATCTCTTTCTTGACCCGCCGAGGCGAAGTGTCAAGTGCTTATTTTCGTTAGGTTTTTCAGTTTTTCGGCGGCAACTGACGGCCTTTTGGACGATAAGGCATGCCAACGGCCCGGGAACCCTCGTCGTGCCGTACGAAACGGCCGGATCCCCGCGCCTGTCCGGCGTCTGCCTCCCCCGGCCTTTTGCATACCTGTGTCGTTGTCACCTATTTGCGACAGTTGCCGTCCGAAGAGAGACTCTGGCAAAATGATAAACGTGTTTACTAATTTTCGATGCTGGTGCGCTGCGGGGCACGGTTTCGCCGCCCGCATCGCCAGCGTTGGCGACGACATGCCGAAAATCGATTGGTCTTCCCGGTTCGGCACGCTGGTGCACGACGTTGCGCGAGTCCATTCGCGTCTGTTCGACCGGCGCGCCCGCGGCAACTTTGATCTGACGCGCGCGCAATGCCGTGTGCTGGTGATGTTGCATCGTTACGGCGTACAGACGCAGGCCGAGCTGGCCGAGCGCATGGAGCTCACACCGATGGCGCTCGTGCGCTTGCTGGATCGTCTTCGTGAAAAGGGGCTGGTGCGCCGTGAGCGCGATCCGCACGACAAGCGCGCCCACCTGCTTTATCTGACGGATGCCTCGGAAGCGAAGATCGACACCATCGTCGCGTTTGCCAACGTCACCGAGCGCGAAGCCCTGGCCGATCTCACGCCCGCCGAGCGCGCCGAACTCTCGCGACTGTTGGGCAAGGTGTTGACGAATCTGACACGCGCCGAAGCCGAATGCCCGGCGCCCGTGCGCCGTACCGAGGAGGCCGGCCCGGAGGAATAACGCGAATGACGACGCGAATGACGACCTGAATTGAGTGGACTCGCACCGGTGGACAGCCGCTGGCGAGTCGCAGGTGCAGGAGACAAAGCAGGAAAGCGGGCGAGATCATGACCTCGCACCGCATCACAACGTCGAGAACGATAAAAACGACGATCTACCAGAGGAACGACCGTGGCATCCCCCCAAAAGGCTGACGAACCCGGCAAGCACCGGGCGCTCGTGAGCGTGTCCGTCATGTTGGCGACGGTGTTGCAGACACTCGACAGCACCATCGCCAACGTAGCCCTGCCCCACATGCAGGGCAGTTTGTCCGCCTCGCAGGACTCGATTACCTGGGTGCTGACGTCCTATATCGTGGCGGCCGCCATCGCCACGCCGCTCACCGGCACGCTCTGCGCACGCTTCGGGCGCCGCCGCGTCTTCCTGTGGTCGGTCGCGGGCTTCACCATCGCGTCTGCCTTGTGCGGCATGGCGCAGTCGCTCACGGAAATCGTGGCGGCGCGTCTGTTCCAGGGCATTTGCGGCGCGGCGCTCGTGCCGCTCTCGCAGGCGACCATGCTCGACATCAACCCGCCGCACAAGCACGGCTCGGCCATGGCGGTGTTCGGCATGGGCGTGATGGTCGGCCCGATTCTCGGCCCGTCGCTCGGCGGCTGGCTCACCGATAGCTACAACTGGCGCTGGGTCTTTTACATCAACCTGCCCATCGGGCTGATCGCCTTCCTCGGAATTGCCGCCTATCTGCGAGAGCCGCAGGAACAGAAAGCCGGCAAATTCGACGCGCTGGGCTTCGTCACACTGAGTCTGGCCATCGGCCTGCTGCAACTCCTGCTCGACCGGGGCGAACAACAGGATTGGCTGAACTCCACGGAAATCTGGCTGGAGATGCTGGGCGCCATCGTCTGCTTCGCGTATTTCATCGTTCATACATGGACGGCCGGCGAAAACTCGTTCTTCAATCGCGCGTTGCTGCGCGACCGGAACTTCAATACCGGCGTCGTCTATATCTTCGTGGTCGGCATCATTCTTTACGCCACCCGCGCCCTGCTCCCGCCCATGCTGCAAAGCCTGTTCGGCTACCCCGCCATTCTGACCGGACTGGTGACGGCGCCCTCCGGCGCGGGCACGATGGCCGCCATGCTGATCGTCGGGCGGCTGGTCGGCAAAGTCGACGTGCGCTATCTGCTCGGTTTCGGCTTCGCGCTGACCGCTTATTCGCTTTATCTGATGGCCGGGTACACGCTGACGCTGAGTCCTTCGGATATTGTCTGGCCGGGGGTCATCCAGGGCTTCGGGCTGGGCTTCGTGTTCGTGCCGCTCACGACGGTTACGTTCGCGACACTTCCCGGCCAATTGCGCGCCGACGGCGCTGCGATCTACAGCCTGTCGCGCAACATCGGCAGCAGTATCGGCATCTCGGTCGTGCAGACGCTCCTCACGCAGAACACACAGGTCAATCACGCCGTGCTCTCCGAGCGCATCACGCCGTTCACACAGGGCGTCGAGGCTTACGTGCAGACGTACGGCGCGGCGGCCATGGCAGCGCTCAATGCCGAAGTGACGCGTCAGGCTGCGATGATCGCGTATCTGGACGACTTCCGGCTGATGATGCTGCTCACCGTCGTCGTCATGCCGTTACTGCTGTTCATCCGGATGAAGAAGACCTCACCCGGCGCGCCGCAAGACAAGGACGAAATGGTCCACATCGCGGCCGACTGACGCCGACCTCCTATGCCGCGAGGGAGTCCCCTCGCGCGCGCCTTTGGCTTTCGTCTCTCTATTCCGGCAACTTGCGCGTGCGCTTGTGCCCGGCCTTGCGCGGCTTGCGGGGCTTTGGCTCAATGCCGATGCGCGGATCCGCGGCGAGCACCAGCCTCGTGACGTGCTCGGCTACGGCTTCGAACTCGATCTCCGACTGCGGAATGTAAAGCCATTTTCCGAGCACGGGATGCGGGTGCAACGCCGGCATCTCTGCCATGAGCGACGCGTGGTGCTCATGCGAGGTGCAAACCAGCAGCCCGTTCCAAGGGGCATTCCGATCGATGACCGCAAGACATTGGCGCGCATTCACATAGGCAACGTCTGCACCGAACATTCGCTTGTGCCAATAAGTTTCGTCGCGATCGAAGGCGTCGAAAATCCAGAGAAGGGAATTGCGAATAGTCGGTGGCACGGGGCGTTAATTGGCGGATTCGGCAAGAAAACCACACTTTACCTGAGCCCCAAAATCCCTGCCATGGCTGGATCCCCGGCCCGACCAAACGACATCCCGATTAAAGATGGCAAAGGAAAAAGCTGGAAAGCGGACGAAAAACACTTCGGAATCAATTTCGCATTAACAAATTATTACAAATATAACGAAATATAACGCCGATATTTCCTCCAATTATTAAAACACTCGATTGAACTGATTCAAATGCATTAGACAAATTTGAAATTTGCCCCCCGCAGGAGCGCGATATGACAATTTCGCCCCATGCAGTTGAGTTCGCCGCAGTCTTACCGCGTTCGCGGCCCATCAAATCGCTCATGCTCGCCTTTTCCCTGTGCGCAATCGGCCAGGCGGCGCGGGCCGCTTGCGACAACGCCACGCCGCCCACCGGCACGAACGTGACCTGCACAGGCACCGGTGGCGTGGTGGCAGCGCAGGCGGGGAGCACAGGGGTGACGGTCAATGTCCAGCAAGGGGCCACCGTCAGCTCGGCACGAGCGAGCGCAAATGTCGCCACGATAACGGTCAACACATCGAGCACGATCACCAATTCGGGCACCGTCAGTATCTCTGGAACAACGCCAACGGGGCGTGGCGCCGCCATTCTGGGGGCGAACGACAGCAATACCCTCGTCAATACGTCGACCGGGGTCATTACGGCCTCCGGCGCCAACAATGACGGCATGGCCATCAACGGTAATCATGGCTCGCTGACCAATAACGGCACGATCACAGTCAGCGGCCCAGACGCCTATGGCATGACTGCCGCGTGGGGACAAGCGTCCGGGCTCGGACTGAACAACACCTTCGCCAATACCGGCACGATCACCGCGAACGGCTCGGGCAGCCGTGCGATCAGCGTGGTCGGCGGGCAGAGTACGGTGACGAACTCGGGCACCCTGCTCACCACGGGCGGCACGGCATCGAACCGCTCGTTTACCGTTTTCATGCAGGGAAATAACAACAACCTCACCAACAGCGGCTCCATCGAAGCGCGAGGGATCAATAGCGACGCCGTGGTCTCGAACACGGCGTCCGGCTTCACTTCGTCGATCATGAATCAGGCGGGTGGGCAAATCATCAGCCGGCAAGGCTTTGCCGTGCGCACCGTGAACGGCACGATTTCGATCACCAACGCCGGGTTGATCGAGAGCGATGTGGGCACGGCCATCGCCATGAATGCGGCGGCGAAGTCCAACACGCTCACCTTGCAAACCGGCTCGCAAATCATCGGCACGGCAGATGGCGGCGCGAGTGCCGTCAGCCGCCTGATCCTGCAAGGCACGGGCACGGCGAGCAATCCGTTCGTGAACTTCGGCACGCTCGGCATGCAGGGCGACAACTGGACGTGGACAGGCAGCGGCAACTTCACGAGCGCCAAATTCCAGAGCGGAGTATTCAATCTGAACAGCAGCCTGGGCGGCGCAACATCGCTGGTTTCCTCCGGCGCGACCCTCGCCGGCACAGGCACGCTCACGGGCAACCTCATCAATCAGGGCATCGTCCATCCGGGCGACGGCAGCGGCAATGGCACGCTCACCGTCGCGGGCAATTACACGGGACAAAGCGGCACGCTGGCCGTCGACACCGTGCTCGGCGACGACACCTCCAAAGTCGCCCCGCTCACCGTCAGCGGCGGCAATATCGGCGGCAACACGACCATCGCCGTGAACAATTTGGGCGGGCTGGGCGGCCTCACCACAGGCAACGGCATTCCGATGGTCAACGCCGTCGGCGGCGCCACCTCGGCGGCCGGCGCCTTCACGCTCGGCCGCACCGTGAGCGCGGGTGCGTACACTTACCTGCTGTATCAAGGCGGCACGACAGCCGGCACGCAGAACAATTGGTACCTTCGCTCGACCGTCCCGGTGACGACCACGATTACGTCCGTCGATCCGACGACCGGTCAAACGGTGCAAACCGTGCTCGCACCGACGCCGGCCCTGGCAAGCAGCCCGCCAGCTGCGCCGGCCGGCTCGGCGCCGATGCCCATCTACCGCGTAGAAGTGCCGGTGTACTCCCTCATGCCGGAGATCGCCCGCGTGGCGGGCTTCGCACAGATGGGGACGTTCCACGAGCGTCAGGGGCAACAGGGCCTGCTCACGGAGAACGGCTGGCTCACCGGCGGATGGGCGCGTGTCTGGGGACAGACCGAACAATTCCGGCCCAAGGGCGACGTATCGCCACAATTCGACGGCAATATCGGCGGCGTACAACTCGGGCATGACATCTTCGCGCGCCTCGGAGACAGCGGACACAGCGATCACGTCGGGCTTCTGGCGGGGTGGACGCGCGCCTCGGGCGACACGCAAGGCAATGCGCTCGGCGTGATGGACACACATACCGGCGCGCTGGGTCTGGATATCTACAGCGCGGGGCTCTACTGGACGCATGTCATGCCCAGTCAGGCCTACACCGATCTCGTAGTGCTCGCGTCGAGCCTGCAATACGAATCGAACCCGATCAGCGGCATGCGCCGAAGCACCCACGGCAAGGCGCTCGCTGCCTCGCTCGAAACCGGCTGGCCGATCCCCCTCACTTCGATGCTGACGCTGGAACCGCAGGCCCAGATCATCTGGCAGCATCAGTCGCTCAACGATCTCACCGATGACGTCTCGACCGTGTCGTTCGACAGCACGAACACGGCCCTCGCACGGATTGGCGCGCGGCTGGAAGCTAACTACGACGGGGATCGCGGCCTGCTACGACCGTACCTGCTGTTCAATCTGCTGCACACATTCGGCAGCGACGCACGCGTGATCTTTGCCGGCACCACGCCGATCTCGACCAGCGCGAACACCACTGCGGCACAATTCGGCGTCGGCGTGGCAGGACGCTTCAACAAGACGGCAAGCGTGTACGCCACCCTCGCCTATCTCACGCAACTCGACAGCACGCGCCAGCAGAGCGTCTCAGCGACGCTCGGTCTGCGCTGGCGCTGGTAACTCGTTGCGTCGTCGGCAGCGCTCGCCTCGCGACAGTGCCGCACGCGATGCCACCCGATTTTCACGCCGCGTCAAGCCCGTTCCCGCGCCCCACAGCCTCGCAACGATTGCGTCGAGTATTTTTTAGCAATACAAAATTATTTTAATAATCAAATCATCGATTCAACGAAATATCGCTCGCTCTCGACAATCGTCAAAACTAGAATCGGCCTCTATCGCCGCTGTTTCTATCGCATTCCCTCCTTGTGCGCGCGGCTCGCCTTGTGTGATCGGTCAGCGGCAGGAAATGAGGTGCAGCGAAGCTTCCAGGTTTTCGTCGATAAAGGGGCCGAAATGACGATTTGCAGTCGCTTAACGATGGGTTCGCGTTCGTATCTGATAGCTGCCTCCCTGCTCGCCGCTGCGGCGACGTCGCACGCCCAGACATCGGCAGACGACGCCAACAAGAGCAATAACCCGCTCAATCTGGCGGCATCGTTCAATGTGCAGAACTACTACACGCCATCGATTTTCGGCACCCATACGCACACCAATGACTTCCTCTTGCGCCCGACCGTGCCGCTCGGGCCGAACGGCATCGTGCCGGTGCCGCAGATTCTTCGCGCGACCGTGCCGATCAGCACGCGGCCAGACCCGAACGGCGGCTACAAGACGGGACTCGGCGACATCAATCTGTTCGATATCTTCTTGCTCAATCCGGGCGCGGCGATGGAGTTCGGCGTCGGGCCGCTGGTGACGATGCCGAGCGCGACCGACAAGTCGCTGGGGACGGGCAAATGGCAGGCGGGTCTGGCCGCCGTGGGCGTGCACGCGAGCAAATCGGGACTGCTCGGCGCACTGGTCCAGTGGCAACACTCGTTTGCGGGACAAGGGGATCGTCCGACGGTGCAGACCCTCACGGGTCAGCCATTCATCATCTACAACCTGCCTGAAGGCTGGTACCTGCGCTCCACGGGGATCTGGACGTTCGATCTACAGCACGGCAATTACTACATTCCCGTGGGGGTCGGTGGAGGCAAGGCATGGAAGATGGGCAAGACGATCGTCAACGCGTTCGTCGAACCTCAATATTCGGTGGCGCACTCGGGCAACGTCCCGAAGTGGCAGATCTTTGCCGGCCTGAACTTCACGTTCGGCCACTGATCCGGCGGGCTGCCCCTGCGCCACGGATGGCGGGCAATCAACCGCCCGCCGCTGCCGACAGCGATGGCACGTCGGTGCGCGAATCGACGGCAGGCATGGCCGTCTCGGGGGTGTAGCGGATGCATCGATTGCGCCCGGCCGCCTTGGCCTGATACAGCGCCCGATCCGCGCGTTGCACGAGCGACGACAACTCACCGCGCGAGCGCTCGTCGCAGGCGATGCCAATGCTCACCGTGGCAGCCACCGTCTCACCCTGCACCATGCGGGCCGAGCGCTCGAAAGCGTCTCGCACACGCTCGGCGATGACCTGCGCTTCGCTAGCGCCCACGCCCGGCAGGAACAGGGCAAACTCCTCACCGCCATAGCGTCCGAAGATATCGTCCGCGCGCAGTTGCTGCGACGCCGTGCGGGCAAATAGCAACAGTACGGTGTCGCCGAACGGATGGCCGTAGGTGTCGTTGATTCGCTTGAAGTGATCGAGATCGAGCAACAGTAGCGCGACCGGCGCGCGTGCCGCACTGTGGCGTCGCAGTTGCTCGCGCGCGAGACGAGTGAACTCGGGGCGATTGAATGCCTGGGTCAGCCCGTCGCGGGTGGCGGCGCGGTGCAGCGCGATTTCCGAGCGCTCTTTGCCCAGCGAGACCATCAGGAAGCTCGCCACAACGATCAGCACGAGCATCTCGGTCGTCGATACCTGTGGGCCGAACCAGGTGAGGAATTGGGCATCGGCCGGACCGAGCCATACCAACGCCACGGCGCGCGCGGTGTAAAACGAGCCGTGCAAGACGGCAACGACCGCCAGCACGATACTGCTCGGCAGTCTGAGCCCCGACGCCTGCCAGAATTCCTTGGCCGCCATCAGGCTGTAGAGCGCGAGCAACGAGAAGAACAACACGCCGCCGCTCCACGAGTCGAGCGGCCGGGCGAAAAGCCACGTCCCCCATAGCAGCACGGCCGGGCCGCCGAAGACAGCCACCCATTGCACGCTGCGGCCGTAGAAGCGTCGCGCGCCGCTCCACACCATGGCGAAGGCGAGTGTCGCGACGGCATTACCCAACGGATACAGCACCGCGAGCTGTGAGCTGCGGGCGGCGAGCAGATAGAGAACGGGGGAAAACGTGGCGAGCAGGAAAGCGAGACTCCACCAGCGCGGAGACTCCGCTTCGTCGCGACGCAAGGCATCGAGCATGAACAGAATGCCTGTCGCAATGCTCAACAGAAAGGTCACGAACTGTAGCGTCGGCAGGTCTAACGCCGGTAGCGACAAACCATTAGCCATGACTGGCGTCCCCCGTACGCGCAGCAGGCGGGCGGACACAGCCACCCGAGACGCAACGCGCAGTTTGAAGTACGGGGGATGAAAACCTGACTGAACAATCAGCGGTTCGTTATGGCGGAATGGAAACCCGGCAGTCGCTTGCGCGCCGTATGTGGCGCACCGTCTGGCCGCCCCGTTCCGGCCATCGGTTTTTGTACTCCATACCCATGCGGCGGGATTTTAGCACGTCATTTTGGGACGGCAAGGCGCGCCGAGGCCCGCCAGTAAAGGTTGCCTCAACTTCCCTTACATTTCCTGTCGACGCCGCGCCGACAGCGCCCCCGCGGTCTGGATGACGAGATCGGCGAAACGTCGCTCGTCGCGCTCGGCATTCCAGCGCACGCGCGGCACGGCGATGTTGATGGCGCCGATCGCCCTGCCGTCCTGATTGACGACGGCCGCCGCGGTGGAGATATCGCCCATGAAGAATTCGTCTTCGGTGTGCGAGTAGCCTTGCTTGCGGATGCGGGCGAGCCGTTCCTTGATCTTGCGCGGCTGCGAGACGGTCGCCGGGGTGAACTGAACGAGGTTGGTGCGCGCGAGGATGTCGTCGATTTCGGCCTCGTCCAGCGTGGCGAGCATCGCCAGACCCGGCGCCGTGCAATACGCGGGCAGGCGCGAGCCGACGATCACGTTGGCATTGAATACGCTGCGGCTCACGATACGCAGCACGAAAACGATGTCGGTGTCGAGTCGCACGGTGAGGTTGGTCGCCTCCTCCGTTTCTGCCGCCAGTTGCTGGAGATACGGCGCGGCGCGGCTTACCAGCTCGTTCGAGACGAGATAGTGATAGGTGAAGTCAAGCAGCTTGGGCGAGAGTTCGTACTTCTTGCTCTGCGGGTCTTTGAGCAGGTAACCCAACGCCGAGAGCGTGAAGGTAAAGCGCTGCGCCGCACTGATGTCGAATCCAGTGGCCGCCGCGATCTCGGAGAGCGAGAGATGACGCTTCGATCCGTCGAACGCCGTGAGCACTTTCATCGCTTTTTCGACGGAGTTGACGTAAAGGGTGGACTCGGTGGATGGCGCCGCTGCGAACGCCGTCTCTGTCGCGGCAGCGGCTTTGGCTCGGCTGCGAGGGGGTTTGGTGGTGGCCACGGTCTGATGGGTATTGGGGCGAATTTGACGGGATTATCTCATGAAAATAACGTTCTATCTTTATGCGATAACCCCTGAATCACCTCTTAGTCGACGTGCGCCTCACTTGGTTGCATTGGCCTCCCAGGCGTCATCCGTCTGCCTCGACAGCAAGTGCTTTCGGATTCGCTCCGACGGCGTGGTCTCGAAATGCGTCGTCTCGCGATAGTAGCGCGGCCGCTGGTAGCTGGCGAGACGCTCCGACGCCCATTGCGCCAGCGCCTCCCACCCGGTCGCCTGCCCTTCCCGGAACTGCACGTACAGCATGACGTCCTGCTCGCCAATCTGACTCGCCACGCCAATCGCCGCGCACGCCACGATCGCCGGATGCCGCGCAAACACCCGCTCGATCTCCCACGCCGATACATTCTCGCCACGCACCCGCATACTGTCGGTCCGCCGCCCGATGAAGACGAGACTGCCATCGGCACCGCGTCGCGCGCTGTCCCCCGTATATAGCTTGCCGTCACGCAACGCCTTGGCCGTCGCTTCGGGATTGTCGAGATAGCCCGGCAGAAACACGCCATCGACGTCGCTCGACAAGACGATTTCCCCCGGCTCGCCGTCCGCGACCGGCTGCCCCCCGTCATCGAGCAATTCCAGCGTGAGCCACGGCAAGGCGTGGCCGATGGAGCCCGGCTGATCGGCATCGTTGAGGGTGGCAAAGCTGGAACACTCGGTCATGCCGTAGCATTCGCGCAAGGTGCACGCAAGGCGCTCACGCGTCGCCTGCCACGCGCTCGCCGACACGCCCGCGCCCCACGCCACACGCAAGGAGTTCTCGGCGGGCTGTACGTCTCTCGGCAGTTGCATGAGGATGTCCAGGATGCCGCCGAGATAGTGCAGATGTGTCGCCTGCGCTTGCTCGCACTGCTGCCAGAAGCGGCTCGCGGAGAATCGTTCGACGACATGCATTTCGAGGTTGGCCAGGAACGGCAGGAGCAGCATTTGCGCACCACCGATATGGCACAGCGGCTCCCACAGGAACAACCGGTCGCCGTTACCGGCATCGGCCACGCGCAGTGCCGCTTCGCTCGCAATGCGCATCATGCGATGCGTGAACAGCACGCCCTTGGGCGCGCCCGTCGTGCCCGAGGTGTAGATGATGCACAGCACGCACGCCGGCGTAACGTCCGCGGCCGCTGGCCGGGTGCCTGAGTACGTGGCGGCTTGCGTCATGACATCGCTCAGCCAGTGACGCATGACGCGCGTGCCGTGATGCCCCGGCTGCGCCGCCGCAAGCGCGACACCGGCGTCGAGCACTTGTGCGAACGGCGGCTCCGCGATCAACAACTTCGGTTTGGCATGACCGAGCAGGTACTCGATGCCATCGCCTTTCAAACGGGTATTGACGGGCACCCACACGAGCCCGGAGAGCATGAGCGCATAGATGAGCGCCACCTGCGCCGCGCTGTTCCCGAGCATGACGGCCACGCGGTCGCCCGGCACCAGCCCCTGCGCCGCGAACCACGCCTGCATGGCCCCTACCCGCGCCGCCATCTGCGTCCGGTCGATGGCCTCCCCCTCGAACACGACGACCGGCTTGGCCGATGCGCCATCAAGATCAGACAGCCCCGCCATCAACAGCGGTACGACATCGAGCCGGTCGCCCTCGGCCCGATGGGGGAAATACCGGGTGTAAGGATGTGAGATCCCCTGCGAGGAGGAGAACGTCTGCGCATTCACCGGCGCAACTCGGGCAACGTTGGACATGGACATACGAGAATCCACAGATATCAGTAGCTCTTGCGTTTGAAGATGGAGGACAGCCACACGACGAACACCATCAGGAAGACGAGCGACGTGGCGACGGCGGCCAGCGTCGGCGTGACGGCCAGTTGGATGTCGTCCCACATCTGCTTGGGCAGCGTGGTGTTGATCCCACCGGACACGAAGATGGCAATGGTCAGGTCATCGAACGACACAATGAAGGCAAACAGGAATGCCGAGCCGAGGCTTGCCGCGAGCAGCGGCAACAGCACGGTGCGAATACGCGTGAAGGCGGACGCACCGAGCATCTTGGCCGCGTCGTCGAGCCGCCAGTCGAAGCGCTTGAAGCTCGCAGACAAGGTGACGACGACGTACGGAATCGCCAGCACGGTATGGCCGATGACGAGGCCCGCATTGGTGCCCGCCAACTCCCAGCGCGCAAACAGGTACAGCAAGCCGACGGCGACGACGATGCGCGGCACGATCAGCGGCGCGATGAACACGGCGAACAGCGGCTTGCGCCACCGCGACGGCAGTCGCACGAGGGCCAGACTCGCCCCGAAGCCGAGCACCAGGGCGAGCATCGCGGTAGCGAAGCCCACGCCGAGCGAGCGCCACAACGCCGCCTGCCACACGCTGGATTCGAGGAACGCGACGAACCACTTCGTTGTGAACAACGCCGGCGGAAACGATACGAACGACTGCTTGGTGAAGGCCAGCGGCACGACGAACGCAATCGGCAGCACCAGCGCCAGCACGACCGCCCACGTATAAGCCTTCAGCCCCAGACTTCCCCCGGCCCGCTCACGGCCTCGCGACAGCGAGAACGTGCCGGCGAGGCGTCCGACGGCGATCAGGGCTGGCAGCATGTGCCCGCCTGACCCGGCACGCCGCTCGGGCGCTTCGCCCGCCAGCGAGGACAAGCCGACGACACGGTCGTACACGAAGAACACAACGATCGAGCACAGCAGCAGCACGGTCGAGAGCGCACCGGCGAAACGCAGGTCGAAGAGCTCCAGCACCGAGGAGATGACAAGCTGCGCGACCATCGATTCACGCGGCGAACCGAGCAGCGCAGGCACGATAAAGAAGCCCAGACTCGTGATGAAGACCAGCAGCCCTGCCGCAGCCGCACCGGGGCCGGACAGCGGCAGAAAGACCGTGAAGAACCCGGTCGAGCGGTCGGCGCCAAGCGTCTGGGCCGCCTGCACGAGTTGCATGTTGATGCCGCGCATGATCGGCAGCATGGTCATGACGGCCAGCGGCAGCATGGCGTGCACCATGCCGATCAGCACGCCGGTGAGCGACGGCGCCAGCGTGCCCGCGCTGTCGAGCAGCCCGAGGTGCGTGGCGACGGTCGTGAGCAAACCGGTCTTGGAGAGCAGCAGCATCCACGCATAGGTCTTGACGAGGTAGCTGGTCCAGAACGGCAGCACGATCCACAGCAACCAGCGTTCGCGCGAGCGTGCCGGGAGTCTGGCAAGCAGGTAGGCCACCGGATAGCCGAGCAACACAGACAGCGCAGCTGTCAGGAAGGCGATCCAGAACGTCGAGCCGAGGACTTTGATATAGACGGCCGAGTGCGTCATGCGCGCGAACTGCGCGACCGACAGCACGCCGTCGGCGTCGTAAAGGCCGCCTTGCAGAATCTCGACGACCGGCACGATGAAGAACACAGCGAGGAACAGCAACGCAGGCAAGGCCGGTAACCACCGGGCTGCGTGCCGCGGCCAGGCAATACGGGGCCCCGCCTGGGGCAGGCGTTGAACAAGCCACATGGCAAATACTCCTGAAGCGGATGACTCGGGCGTGGGGAAGCGGGCGAAGGAAGCGGACGAAGGAAGCGGGCTTAACGCGTGAGCAACGTCGCGCGACCGTGGTCCCACGCGAGCCCGACGCGCTCGCCCACGCGCGGCGTCAGCTCACGCGGACAGCGCACGGTGAAGTCCGCGTTGCCGGCACCGGTGCCCTCCCCGGCTTGCTCGGCGTGCTGCCCGAGCGAGACGATGGCGCGGGTGTCGGAACCCAGAAAGACGACTTCGCGAATGGTGCCCGCCAGCGCACCGTCTTCCGGCGCGGTCAGGCGCGCCGCCTCCGGGCGCACGAGCAGGCTGGCCGCACCCGCCGCAGGCAGGTCGGCACTCGGGCCGATGGGCACCAGACGCGCCCCCACGCGCAACGCGACGCGGCCATCTGCCAGACGCTCGACCACGCCGTCGAGCAAATTGGAATGCCCGAGGAAGTCCGCCGCGAAACGCGTGGCCGGACGGTCGTACAACTGCGCGGGCGTACCGATCTGCTCGATGCGCGCCTGATTCATCAGACAAATCCGGTCGGACAGCGTGAGCGCCTCGTCCTGATCGTGCGTCACGTAGATAAACGTTGCCCCCAACTCCTGATGCAGGCGCCGGATTTCCAATTGCATATGCTCGCGCAGCTTCTTGTCGAGCGCGCCGAGCGGCTCGTCAAGCAGGATGATCGAGGGACGGAACGCGAAGCAGCGCGCAAGCGCAATGCGCTGCTGCTGACCGCCCGACAGCTCCGAGGGCAGACGCTGCGCAAACGCCTGCATCTTGACCATCGCGAGCGCGGCGTCGACCGCCGGGGCCAGTTCGGCACGCGGCAGCTTGCGCATGCGCAGCCCATACGCCACGTTTTCCCAGACACTCATGTGCGGAAACAGCGCATAGCTCTGGAACACCATCCCGATGCCGCGCTTGCCCGGTGCGTCGTGCGTGGCGTCGCGCCCATCGATGAGCAGTTGACCAGCGCTGGGCTCGACCAGCCCGGAGATCATCTGCAACAGCGTTGTCTTGCCAGAACCGGACGGCCCGAGCAACGTGAGAAATTCCCCTGCCGCGACGCGCAGATCGGTCGGCAGAAGCGCGGGGGTCTCGCGATAGGTCTTGGCAAGACCGATGGTTTCCAGTTTGGTACTCATATTCGTGCTCATCCTGCTCCGCTGCTCAAATGTCTGCGATGCCCTACGACGTCAGGACAACAACCACGCGTTGAAACGCTCGGTGGCCTTGGTACGGTTCTCGGCCCACCACTGCGGGCTCGGCAGACGCATGCCATTCAGGTTGGCCGGCGCCGTCGGCAACAGCGGCGCGCGCGCTTTCGGAATGCCATCGAACGCCTTGAGGTTGGTCGGGCCGTACGCCAGATCCTGCGTGATGAGCGCCTGACGTCCCGGATCGCCGCAAAAGCGCACGAACTGCCGAGCAAACTCGGCGCGTGGCGTGCCCTTCGGAATGCCCCACCCTTCGATGGAATACAGCCCCTGGTTCCAGACGATCTTCACCGGCGCCTTGTTGTCGATGGCGGCCTGCGCGCGACCGTTCCAGGTGGACATCATGTCGACATCGCCACTCTGGATCGCCTGCATGGCCTGCGCACCGGACGTCCACCACACGTTGATGTATGGCTTGATCTTGTCGAGCGACTTGAAGGCGCGATCGAGATCGAGCGGATACAGCTTGTCGATGGGAACCCCGTCGGCCATGAGCGCCTGCTCCAGCGTGTCGAGCGGACTGCGGCGCAGCGAACGACGGCCCGGGAAGCGCTTCACGTCCCAGAAGTCGGCCCATGTCTGCGGCGCCTCTTTCTGAAACTTGTCGGTGCGATAGGCAAGCACGGTCGAATACACGTCGACACCCAGCCAGTCGGCGGTGACGGCCTCGGGCATGATGCCGGGGAAGTCGCTCACCTTCATGCCCACGGGTTCAAGGAACCCCTTCGACTCCAGATACGGAATGTCGGCCGAGAGCGTGAGCGTCGTCACATCCCACACGAAGTTCTTCGTCTGCACCATTGCGGCGAATTGCGCCACCGGCTGCGAGTCTCGCGCCACGCTTACCACCTTGATGCCGGTGGCCTTCTCGAACGGGTCGTAGAACGCACGGCGATAAGCCGCGGTGTACGGGCCGCCCGGATCGGAGACGATCAACTGTTTTGCCTGTCCATACGCCGTACGCGAGGCGGCCAGCGGCAAGGTGCCGGCTAGCGCGGTGGCGCCGGCGACTTGAAGGAGACGGCGTCGGGACGGGTTTTGCGGGTCGTGCGGGTGAGACATGGGAAACTCCGCTGTGCAATGGACAGACGCGGCGCGCATGTCCTGTGTGGGTGGCCATCCGTCACGGCAGTTCATGGAAGATGCCGCGACGCATGGCCGGACTTCGTTCGATGGCGACCCTTATCGATCGGCTCAGGCCTTTGCCGCTTCGCCCTTCGCAGCGCGCTTGGCGAAGAACGCTGCCATCATGCGGGCCGGCTCGCCCGATTCGTACGACTCGCGCTGGATGCGCATGCCTGCCTCAATGGCGTCCTGGAACGTGCCTTCAGTCATTTCACGGAAGCGCTGCTTGTCCAGACGCATCGCCACCGGCGGCTTCTCGGCCAGTTCCGTGGCAATTTCCAGTGCCTTGTCGAACACCTTCTCTTCCGGCACGAGGTGATGGATCAGCCCCAGACGATGGCTCTCGTCGGCGTCCATCAGACGACCGGTGAGCGTGAGCTCGATGGTGCGCGACAGGCCCAGCATGTGATTCATGATCCACGGGCCGGTCGTGCTCGCGATACCGGCGTTGATCTCCGGCTGCCCCATGCGCACGCCCGGATGGCCGACGCGAATATCGCCCAGCAACGACACCTGAAACGCCGAACCGGCGGCCGTGCCGTTCAGCGCCATGACGAGCGGCTTCTTCAGGCTGCGAATCACGTCGTAGTAATGCTCCCAGCCCTTGATCCATTCGATGGCGGTGTCGCCGTCGAAATGCTTCGCTTCGGCCAGATCCTGCCCGGCCGAGAAAGCACGCCCGGCACCGGTCATGATCACGGCAGCCACGTTGTCGTCGGCGTTGAAACGCTGCAGCGCGTCGATGATCGACTCGCGCATGGCGATGGTCCAGGCGTTGAGCGCCTGCGGGCGATTCAACGTGATCACGGCAACCTTGCCGACCTGCGTGAAGAGAACTTCCTGCTCCGCTTGCTTTGCTGTCTCGCTCATGTGAACTCCAGTGGCACCGACGCGTGATCTCACGCGTGCATTGAGAGGGTTGAGATGGCGGCAATGCGACGAACGCATTTCCCGCTAAACAGTTATCTCAGTGCAATAACTGTTATTTGAAAGCAATATAGTTATTTCAAAAAAATGGCGCAAGTCGAATCGCTTCAGGGTTTACCTCAAGCGGTTGCACCGGATGGGCGCGGTCATGCGCGAGGGTTCGTGACCGGCACGGGGAGCGAGGCGCAAAAAAACGGGCAGTCCATTGGACTGCCCGTCTACGGAGGCTGACGAACCGCGATCGGTGTTGTCACGACCTCATGGTGTTACCGCGTCACCACGCCATAACGTCATAACGTCATGGCCTCAGCGCGCTTCCTTCTGCTTGCGCATGCGCCGGATCGCTTGCAATTGCGCGACGGCTTCGGCCAGTTCCGCCTGCGCCTTGGCGTAATCGATGTCGCCGGTTTGCTGCTCCAGCAGTGCCTGAGCCGCCTCGCGCGCACGCTCGGCGCGCGCCTGATCGAGGCTATCGGCACGCATGGCGGTGTCGGCCAGGACCGTCACGCGATCGGGCTGGATTTCCACAAAGCCACCGGCGATATACAGGAACGTCTCGGCGCCGTCCGCCGCTTCGATACGCACCGTGCCCGGGCGCATGCCGGTGAGCAACGGCGTATGGCCGGGCAACACCCCCAGTTCGCCCGCGGAACCGGGCACTTCCACGAAGCGCGCCTCGCCCGAATAAATCGAACGCTCGGTGCTGACCACGTCCACCTTGAGTAATGCCATGTGTTTCACTTCTCCCTACGACACGACGTGCATCGCCTGATTCTGCCCCAGCGCTGTCGTCGCGCCATGTTCGTTTTGCGGTCTTCATTCCCGGACACGGCCGCCGCCGCGCCCGGTCGGCCACTGATCGATCACAACGTGCGCGGCGTTGCCACGCCAAGCTCGGTCGCCATCTTCAGCAGCGACTCCCAGATCGGCGCCGTCAAATCGACGTGATCGTGATGCTTCTTGCGGTTCTCCGCCTCGTACTCGCCAGGGTACTGCACCCGGTCGAAGCCCGGTTGCGGCGGGCATGAGGTCAGATAGTCGATGAACGCTTCGACCTCGTGAGAGCGCCACGTCGCCGCAAAGTCGACCTGCGGATTGAGCACGATGGCGAACATATTGTTCGTCGCCACGCCCGCGCGCGGGTGCTCCGGCTGGATCGTGCCGCCGCCCGAGAGCACACCGGCGAGCAGCTCCGTCACGATCCCCAACGCGTAGCCCTTGTGACCGCCAAATGGTAGCAACGCGCCGAACGGTTCGGCGAAAAGCGCGTTCGGGTCCGTCGACGGATTGCCGTAGCCGTCGATCAGCGAGCCCGGCGGCGCCTGCTTGCCTTCGGCCGCCAGCACACGCGCCTTGTTGATCGCGATGGCGCTGGTCGCCATGTCGACCACCAGCGGCGGACGATTGTTCGGCAGCGGGCCGGCAAAGCATAGCGGGTTGGTCGTCAGGCGCGGCTCGCTGCCCCCGAACGGGGCGACCATCGGCTGCCGGTTCGTCACGTTCGTGAACGCCATGAACACCAGCCCCTGATGCGCCGCCATCTCCCCGTACTGGCCCATACGGCCCAGGTGATGGCTGTTGCGCAGCGTGAGGATCGCCACCCCCTTGTCGAACGCGCGGGCGATGGCATGCTCGACCACGTACTTACCGACGTGCTGACCGAAGCCGCGATTGCCTTCGTACAGCAGCAGATTGCCGTGGTCGGTGAGCACGCTCGGGCGTCCGCTCGGATTGACCTGCCCGTCGTCGAGCACCTTGCGGTAGGTCGGCAGAATCGAGAGCCCGTGGCTCGCATAGCCCACGCGGTCGGACTCGACCAGATGCTGGGCGACGTCGAACGCGATATCGTCCGGCACACCTTGCGCGAGCAACAGGCGCTTGCCGAACTCGACGGCGTCATTCAGGGGAATTCGCATTGAGACTCCTTGTTCGACGGGCACAGGTTACAGCCAGCCCAGCCAGCGCCAGTAGGTCGCGGCGAAGAGCAGCAGCAAGGCGTAACCGATGAGGGTAACGACGATACCCACCCGCGCAAACTGCTTCGCGGTGAAGGTATCGGTGCCCAGACACACCATGTTCTGCGGCGCGTTGATCGGCAGGATGAAACCGAAGCTCACGGTAAAGCCGAGCAGCATGGTCATGCCGAGCCGGTTGAAGTCGCCCGGCAGCGTTTGCAGCACCGCGATCAGAATCGGCAGCATGGCCGAGGTGAGCGCGGTGGCGCTGGCAAAACCGAGGTGAATGAGGATGAGGAACGCCGCCAGAATCGCGAAGACCCACAACGTCGGCAGCGAATCGAGGCCGGTCGCCGCGACCACGTGATTGCCGAGCCACTGCCCCGCCTGCGTGGTAAGCAAGGCGGTGCCCAGACTGATACCCACACCGAATACGATCACCGTGCCCCAGGGAATGCGCGACTGCACGTCCTTCCACGTCATCACGCCAAAGCGCGGCAGCATCAGCACAACGAGGCCGACGTAGGTGACCGACGTGGTATCGAAACGATGCAGCTTGCCTTCCGTCGCCCAGAACAGCAGCAGACCGATCGACACGGCGAGCAGACGTTTCTGCGCACTCGTCATCGGGCCCATCTCGCGCAGTTGCGCTTCCACGGCTTCCTTGCCACCGGCGATGGCGTCGGCTTCGGGCGGCATCATCTTGAGCACAAGCACGACGAGAATCACCGACATGATGATGGCCCACGGGGCGCCGGCCATCAGCCACTCGGCCCACGTAATGCGGTCGCCGAGCATCTTGTCCATGAAGCCCACCGTAAGCAGGTTCTGCGCGGCGGCCGTCTGAATACCAACGTTCCAGATGCTGGTCGCCTGCGCCACGATGATCATGACCCCGGCGGCAATATTCGAACGCTTGTCGACACGGAACGCTGCAATCACGCCCATCATGATGGGCACCACACACGCGCTGCGAGCCGTGGCGCTGGGCACGACAAGCGAGAGAAGAATGGTCACGGCGACGGCGCCGATCATCACGCGACGCGTGCTGGTGCCGATCTTCGAAAGCGTTACGAGCGCGATGCGCCGGTCAAGCCCGGTCAGGGTCATGGCCGCGGCGATGAACAACGCGCCGGCCACGAGCGCTAGCGCCGAGTTCGAGAAACCGGCGAGCGCCATGCTGATGGCGCGCGATGTGCCGTACTCGACACTGGGATCTTGCACCGTGGGCGCCGTGCCCACGAGGAACGCCATCAACGACGTAATGATGATGGCGCTGGCTTCATACGATACGGCTTCGGTAATCCACACGACCACGGCGAAGGCAAGAATCGCCAGCATGCGGTGTCCGGCAACCGGCAGATCGTCGGGCATGGGAATCAGGAGCACGGCAATCATCACGATCACACCGGCGATCAATCCGATGGGAACCGCTTTCTTCTGGGGAGGACTTTGCACTGAGACGTCAGGCGTGCTCATAAGGGGGCTCCAGAACGGAATGGCATGCCGGCAGCCGGCATGTCTTGAGGAAATGCCACGCTTGAACTGCGGGTTAATCCTAACCGCATTGATCTTGGCGAGGCAAGCTTGAGGCAAAGGCATGCACCACTCGCCGCGCGCCCGAAAGACAAGGGGCACGCGGTGTGTGCGGGCAGGGTGAGGCGCGAGCGACGACCGCATGCGATGCATGATGCACGGCGCACGCCTGCGGGGGACACGCAATAGATCGGAAACCGAACCGAATGCCAGATTGCCAGCCGGACCGGATGCCGAAGCGGAAGGCGATCAACGCTGCGGTGAATTCGGCATGCGCTGCTTTGAACGTTTCGCGTGACGCGAACGCTTCTGACGCTTCGAGAACTCCAGAGGTCTCGAAAACGGCAAGCAAGTCTGCCGAACAGCGATGCGGGACGATTTAGAAATGTAGTCCGAAGTATTCCGGGGAGCCCGCGAAGAGTTGAGTGCTCAGTACGGGATTGGTCAGGGCACGATGCCAGACGGTCTGATACAGCCCCGTCAGTCCTGCGCGCGGTCCGGTGATCATGCCATCCGCCCCGCTCGTCAACCCGGCATTGCCGAGCGCGTCGCTCAGTGTCCGGCCGCTGACGATGATGGGGTCCGACGCCCACGCGCCCGCCTGCTCGAACACGTCGTGCCACGGCAAGGGAGCCGCACCCACGAGCGCCGGCGGCGGCGATCCCGGAGGCGCGAAGGCCGGCGCTTGGGCCGCACGCTTGGTGCGTGCGGCCCGCGACGCACGAGTGCCATGTCTGGCGTTGGCCGTTGTGGACTTCGTGATGACCGGGGACGCCGAATGACTCGCGGCGTCCGGTGGCGTAGCGGCATGTGCCGATGCCGCCATCCAGAAGCAACACAACAACGCCAACGCCGACATGGCGCCCATAAGGCGGGTAAGCGACTTCGTCATGACATCCTCGCGTGCCGGCGGTCAATCCCGCCTGTCTTGAATGAAGCAGAGCAACTTTCGGGCCACGCGAGACAACTTGTTGATTCCTATGCAATTCCAATTCCATCATTCGCAAGAAGCACGAAGAATTTCCGAAAATTGTTTCATTTCAGAAACATTCGGCCGCCGCGATCGATCATCGGCGATACGCGTCTCATGGCCGTGTCGGGCCAGTGTCCGCGCGCCCCGATGAAGCAGTGATCGACTTTCGACGCCTCCGATTGTCGTTCTGCGTTTCGTCTGGCGCATTGACATGGATCAATGAAAGCGCACGACCGTGCGAAAACCCGGATTGACGGGCGATGCCCCTTATGGACGCCGATGGCGCCGCCGTCATGCGCAGCAGTCCGAATCGGGGCTCGGACATCTCCGAAAACGCGGGGGGCACGCCGACATCCGGCCCGGGTCTCTGGCACAATCGCCCAACGCCTGAAGCGATGGCCGTCGCCGCATGACATAAAGGAGTCAGCAATGCCCCAGTTCGATGTGGATCTGTTCGTGATCGGTGCCGGTTCCGGCGGTGTGCGCGCTGCGCGCGTGGCGGCCCAATATGGCGCCCGCGTGAAAGTCGCGGAAGAGTTTCGGGTCGGCGGCACGTGCGTCATTCGCGGTTGTGTGCCGAAAAAGCTGCTCGTCTATGCCAGCCGCTTCGCCGACGAGTTCGAAGATGCCGCGGGCTTCGGCTGGCAAGTGCCCTCCCCCAAGTTCGACTGGAAAACGCTGATTGCCCGCAAGGACGCCGAGATTGCCCGGCTCGAAGGCATCTACCGCACCAATCTCGAACGCGCGGGGGCTGAACTCATCTCCGCGCGCGCCGTGGTCGAAGGCCCTCATACGGTTGTGCTGCCCGCCACGGGTGAGCGCATCACTGCGCGCCACATCCTGATCGCCACGGGGGGGCGTCCCGCAGATCAGCCGCATTTCGTTGGCCGCGAGCACGCCATTTCATCCAACGAAGTGTTTCATCTGGAATCGCTGCCGGAGCGCATCACGGTTATCGGGGGAGGCTACATCGCGCTGGAGTTTGCGGGTGTCTTTGCGGGACTGGGCTCGAAGGTCACGCTCGTGCATCGTGGCCCGCATCTGCTGCGTGGCTTCGACGAGGAAGTCCGCACGTCGCTCGAAGCCGCCTATCGCGAGCGCGGTATCGAGATTGCGCTTGAGCGCACAGTCGAGCGAGCGGAGAAGTTGCAGGATCGCTTGCGTATCACGCTATCCGACGGCAGTGCGCACGATGCCGACGTCCTGCTAAGCGCTGCGGGACGCGTGCCGTACACGCAAGGCCTCGGGCTGGCGGCAAGCGGCGTGACCCTTAATGACAAGGGCGCGGTGATTGTCGACGAGTTTTCCCGCACCAACGTACCGTCGATCTTCGCGGTCGGCGACGTCACCGACCGCGTCAATCTCACGCCGATGGCGATTCGAGAGGGTCAGGCCTTCGCCGATACCGTGTTCGGTGAGCGCACCACGCGCGTGGATCACAAGCTGATTCCGACGGCCGTGTTCAGCACACCGGAGATCGGTGTCGTGGGACTGACCGAAAGCGAGGCACGCGCTCAGTATTCGCAGCTCAAGGTTTTCAAGGCGTCATTCCGTCCGCTCAAGGCAACGCTGTCGGGCCGCCAGGAAAAGGTATTGATGAAGCTGCTCGTGGACGGTGCGACCGAGAAGATCGTCGGCGCGCATATGGTGGGCGATCACGCGGGGGAGCAGGTGCAGCTGCTTGGCGTGGCGTTGTCGATGGGGGCCACGAAGGCCGACTTCGATCGTACGTTGGCCGTGCATCCGACGGCCGCCGAGGAATGGGTGACGATGCGAACGCCGGTCGCGTGATGTGACTACGTCCCGCGCACGCGGACAGGAATGTTCCTCGTCTGCCGCGCGCGGGTTCAATGCATCAGAGGCTGTGGTACCAGACGCCGAAGATGGCCACCGGCGTCAGTACCAGCAACAGCACTCGCCACAACGGCACGAACCATTGCGCGCGCGAACCTTCCAGCACGGCTCGCGCCTTGGGCCAGATGCGCGCGCCGACGAAGAAGGCTACGCACAACCCACCCGCAGGCATCAGCAAGTTGATAGTCACGTAGTCCATCAGGTCGAAAATCGTGCGGTCGAAAAGCCGCACATCGGACCAGACACCGAAGGACAGCGCAGCCGGTGCGCCAAAGAGGAACGTGCCGACGAGTACCGCGATCACGGCCGTGCTGCGACGCCATTGGTATTCGTCGATGAGAAATGCCGTGACCGGCTCGAACAGGGAGACGGACGACGTGAGTGCGGCGAAAAGCAGCAGCAGGAAGAACGCGACGGCGACGATGTGACCGAACGGCATCTGCGCGAAGATCGCGGGCATGGTGATGAACGTTAGACCGGGACCGGCGTTGGGTGCGACGCCGAAGGCGAAGACGGCGGGAAGAATCATCAGCCCCGCGAGGAAGCACGCAAGTGTGGCGAGCGTCGCGACCCAGACCGCGGAGCCTGCGAGTCGCGCGTCCTTGGGCAGATAGGAGCCGTAGACCACGATCATGCCCGCGCCCAGCGACAACGAGAAGAACGCCAGTCCCAGCGCTTCGAGCAGCGTGCCGCCGGAAATGACCGAGAAGTCCGGCGTGAGGAACCAGGCGACACCGGCCATCGCCCCAGGCAGCGTGAGCGCCCGGGCAATCAGCATCAACATCAGCAGAAACAGGGCGGGCATGAGCCACTTGCCGGCACGTTCGATCCCCTTCTGCACCCCGGCGGCCACGATGAGCGCCGTGAGGCCGAGGAATGCGCCCATGCTCGTGAGTGACGCCACCGGATTCGCAGTGAACGCCGAGAACTCGCTGACCAGCGTGGCCGTGTCGTGGGTCAGGACCGTGCCCGTGAGCGCACGCAGGAGATACGCGACCGTCCAGCCTCCGACAACGACATAGAACGACAGGATCGCGAAAGCGTTAAAAGTCGCGACGCGCCCCACCCAGGCCCAGCCACGTCCGCTCAGCATGCGCAACGCCGTGGTGATCGATTGGCCTGTCAATCGGCCGATGGTCATCTCGGCAAGCAACAGGGCGACGCCCAGCGTCAGGACACAGGCCAGATACACGGCGAGGAAAGCGCCGCCGCCATGCTGGCCTACCACGTACGGGAATTTCCAGACCGCACCCAGGCCAACGGCAGAACCTGCTGCGGCTAGAACGAAACCCAGCCGCGAGCCCCAGGTCGCGCGACTCGCCTCTTCGGAAGTGCTCTGTGCGGCAGGCGCAGCGGGTGCAGCAGGACTGATGGGTAAATGGGACACGTGTCTCCTCCGGAAACAGCCGTGCGCCCAGCGCGGAATGACATCCACACGAGCGACACGACACTTGTTCATGGAATGGCGTCAGGCAGATTACTGGCGCAGCACGTGATCGCCGTCGCGACAATGCAGCTCGTGTGTGCCAGCGCACGACACCATAAGGGTGGCAGAGGAGTCTACGCGGGAAGAGGTGCGTACCGCTTTAGGAAAGGGCCCAAAATGAAAAGCACCGGCGGCTTTTCGTAGAGCACGCCGGGGATTTCCGCATTCGGCGTGACCTGAATGTCGGTGTGTGACGGGTAGGCGATGTCGGCTCAGTGGCCGAGCGCGACCTCGCCTGCCGACGCAGAGCGCGAGCCCGGTGTGGGCGGATTGCTCTCGCCGCGATAGGCGAACACGACGGAGAACTTCGTCGTCTCGCCCTCGTTTCGGCCCGCCGCGTGGAACAACCCGCTGTGGAACAGCACGACATCGCCCGGTGCCAGCTCCACCTGCTTGCCTCGCGCGACGAGCGGTTGATTGTCCGGCTCGTCAGGGCGCAGGAAGTCGAGCGAGTCGAGTTGATTCGGCTTGAGTTGCTCGCGATGGGAGCCGGGAATAAAGCGAAGCGCGCCGTTCTCGCGCGTCTCGGGCCCCAGCGCCAGCCAGACGGAAATCAGTGAGTTTTCCGGGAACGACCAGTAACGGATGTCACGGTGCCAACCGGTGGCAGTACCGAAGTGCGGATGCTTGGTCATCACGCAATTGTGATGCGCCAGCGTGAGCACGACATCCTCGCCGAAGATCTGTGCGAGCGATTCGACCAGATCCGGGCGCGTGGCCCAACGTCGCAGCGCTTCGCCCCGGTCGTAAGCCTTGAGCAGACGGCGAACCGTCTGACCGCCCACGGCGTCACGCGATTGCGGCGCCCCCTCGTAGCCGACATCGGCTTCGAACTCGAGCGGTTGCGTCGCCGCGGTCAGCTGCTGCTGCGCATCGGCCAAAATCGCCTCGCAGTCGGCCTGCGCGACATAGCGCGGAAGGATCAGATAACCGTCGTTACGGAAGGCTTCGAGTTGCGATGCGGTAAGCGCCATGATGGTCGGCGAAGCTGGCAGAAAGCTGACTGTTGAGGGAAATTAACTAAAGTAAATGCGGCAACCGGATGAATCGGGGATGGGTACGACAAGGCCGGAACGGTGAAGACGATGCCGTCACGGCGATGGCGCTCAGGCGGCGCGTTTGCGTCGTCGCGGCGGCAGGTCCGGGGCGGACTGGCGCTCGCGCTTCGTCTCGGGCTGCGGTACGTCGGTGCCCGGCAGCGAGGCTTGGGGATTCCCGGCAGGACGCGGCGTGTCGACCACACTGCGCAGACGGTCGAGCTCACGCGTGAGCTTCGCCAATTGGTATTCGAGCTGACAGTTACGACGGTACAAGGTGCGCATTTTCTGGCTGAGCGCCTGCGTCTGCGTCCAATATTCCGGATACATGACGAAACGCCCATCAGGGCGCTCGACGACGCCAAGCCCGCTCTGTCCCATCACATCGATGGTCTCCAGCGCGTAGCGTCGAACTTTTTTTACCGTACCTGCCGCCATTTATTTCCTACAGTCCCAGCCCGAGAGAGTCAGGCGCGGCATTTTGCCATGAATTCGGCCCGGCCGGGCGGCAAACCCAGGCCGGGCCGCGGATTTATTTTCAGCGACCGGCCCCGCCGCACGGGGCTCAGCACGAAATATGAGAGCATCGGAGCGCAATCTTCAGGCATCGCGCTGCAAACGCTACGGCTTCGGCGTCTTACCGGTATCGATGGACACCGGATCGCTAGCAGGGAAGGTTTCCTCCAACCCTTTGTCGAGACGTTTCGCCTCGGCGGATCGCGACGCAGGCACACGTTTCGGCTTGTCGACGCCGATAGACACGGGATCGCTCGCCGGAAACGTCTCCTCAAGCGCTTCGTCGAGGTCGCGTTCCTCTGCATCCTCCTTCTGAGGACGTCGTGGGCCGGGCTTGCGCGTGGGGGTATCGCTCATCAAGTCCTCCGCAAGTGGAGGCCGCGCCGGTGCGCGACCGTGCCCCTACTATACCGCGAGCTGCGTAGCCTCGCGTCGGATGGATGCGCGACCGCCCTCAGGCGGGCATAAGACGGTCACGGTGCCGTGCCAGCGCTTCGCACACCAGCGGGTGCATCTCGTCGGCGGCCGGTGTATCGGCAAGTGCCAGAATCTGGGCGCGCATGCGCGGATCCCAGAACTTGTGCAAATGCGTGGCGACTTCATTCAACGCTTCTTCGCGATCGGGCAACGATTCGAAGAAATCCGCAATGCGATTGGCCATGCGCACGAGGTTGTTGCCGTCCATTCCAAGTCTCCCGATCCTGCTTGACGATCGCCGGCCTGATGACAGGCGGTCAGACGCCATTGTCTAGCGCCGCACCGCCGGTATAAATGACGCATTGCTCGCCGCGTACGAAGCCGACCAGCGCCACGCCGGCCGCCGCGGCCGTGCGCACTGCCAGGGCCGTCGCCGCCGAGACGGCCGCGACCATCGGAATGCCGACCTGCGCAGCCTTTTGCACGATTTCAACGCTCGCGCGGCTCGTCATGAGCACGAAGCCACGGTCGAACGGCTGTGCGTCGCGCGCCAGGGCGCCGATGAGCTTGTCAAGCGCATTGTGACGGCCGACGTCCTCACGCAAGCAGAGGATCTCGCCCTGCGGTGAGCACCAGGCGGCGCCATGCACCGCGCCCGTCACGCCGTTTAACGGTTGATGCGCCGCCAGCCCGGCGTGGGCGGCCGCCAGCGCAGCGTGCGTTACACGCAACGGCTCGCCCGCCGAAGGCAACGGGCGCAAGACCTGATCGAGACTTTCCGTACCGCACAGCCCGCAACCGGTGCGCCCCGTGAGATTGCGGCGACGCTCCTTGAGCCCGGCAAACGCCCGCGACGACACTTCCAGATGCGCGGTAACGCCCAGCGCCGTGGCCGAGACGTCGACGCCATAACATTCGCGCCGGTCGTTCAGGATCCCTTCGGATAGCGCGAATCCCAGCGCAAAATCTTCGATATCGGCCGGTGTCGCCAGCATCACCACATGGGAGATGCCGTTGAACTCCAGCGCGACGGGGACTTCTTCGGCCAGTTCGTCGCCCGCCTGCCGCCACGCGCCGTGACGGAAGCGCCGCACGGCGAACGTCGCGTGCGGCGAGAGGCTGTCGGGATCGAGCGCGGCAGGCGCCACGTCGCACACGGGCCCGGCGATGACGTCACGCTCGCCCGCCTCGCTCTCGGCCATGGCATTCCCGGCACCCGCCACGGCATCGGCCTTACCCGGATCGCTAACCTCCGTCAAATCACGCTCACGTAAAGGGTTGGACATTGTCAAACGTTGACTCCACTTCATTCCAGGGTTCGCGCCCCTACTTCACCGGGACCGGCTCGGCAGGATTGCGGGCCGCATCGAGCAACGCGAGCTGCCTGCGGTTGAATGTCGAATATCTGGACTGCCATGCCGAGGGCTGCACCACCGGGAGCACCTGCACGGCCGTCACCTTGTACTCGGGGCAATTGGTCGCCCAATCCGAGTTGTCGGTCGTGATGACGTTCGCCCCCGATTCCGGGAAATGGAACGTCGTATAAACCACACCCGGCTGCATGCGCTCGCTGAGCACCGCGCGCAACACCGTCTCGCCCGCCCGGCTGCGAATCCCGACCCAGTCGTTATCCTTGATGCCCCGCTCCTGCGCATCGTGCGGGTGGATCTCAAGCCGGTCTTCATCGTGCCAGTGGACGTTGTGCGTACGGCGCGTCTGCGCTCCGACATTGTATTGCGAGAGGATGCGGCCCGTGGTGAGCAGCAACGGATAGCGCGGCGTCACTTTCTCGTCGGTCGGTACGTAGCGCGTGATGATGAAACGCCCCTTGCCGCGCACGAACCCGTCCACGTGCATGATCGGCGTGCCATCCGGCGCGTCGTCGTTGCACGGCCATTGCAGGCTGCCCGCCTCGTCCAGCCGCGCATAGCTGACCCCGCTGAACGTCGGCGTGAGCCGGGCGATCTCGTCCATGATTTGTGACGGATGGGTGTACGGCATGTCGTAGCCAAGCCGTTTGGCGAGCGCAATCGTCACCTCCCAGTCGGCCATGCCCGGCAGCGGCGCCATGACACGGCGCACACGCGAGATACGCCGCTCTGCGTTCGTGAACGTGCCGTCCTTTTCGAGAAAAGTCGTGCCCGGCAGCAGCACATGGGCGTATTTGGCGGTCTCGTTCAGGAAGATGTCTTGCACCACGATGCACTCCATCGCCTCCATTGCGGCGGCGACATGCTGCGTGTTCGGGTCGGACTGCACGATATCCTCGCCCTGACAGTACAGCCCCTTGAAGCTGCCGTGAATCGCGGCATCGAACATGTTCGGGATTCGCAGCCCCGGCTCCGCCTGCAACGTCACGCCCCAAGCGGCTTCGAACGCCTCGCGCACCGGCGTGTCGGCAACGTGCCGGTAGCCCGGCAATTCGTGCGGGAACGACCCCATGTCGCACGAGCCCTGCACGTTGTTCTGCCCGCGCAGCGGGTTCACGCCCACGCCCTCGCGCCCCACATTGCCGGTGGCCATCGCCAGATTTGCGATGCCCATCACGGTGGTCGATCCCTGCGCGTGCTCCGTCACACCCAGCCCGTAGTAGATCGCCGCGTTGCCGCCGCTCGCGTACAGGCGCGCCGCGCCGCGAATCTGCCCGGCCGCCACGCCGGTGACGACAGACACCGCTTCGGGCGAATTCTCGGGCAGCGCCACGAACTCGCGCCACTGGGCAAACGCACGGTCTTCGCACCGCTCGGCAATGAACGACTCCGCCAGCAGCCCTTCGGTCACGATCACGTGCGCCAGGGCATTGACCATTGC
The DNA here is from genome assembly GCF_044745225.1 of Pandoraea sp. NPDC087047. Classification (NCBI taxonomy): domain Bacteria; kingdom Pseudomonadati; phylum Pseudomonadota; class Betaproteobacteria; order Burkholderiales; family Burkholderiaceae; genus Pandoraea; species Pandoraea sp. NPDC087047. The sequence continues at coordinate 57,346 of NZ_JBIUZU010000001.1, read as the reverse complement.
CACGTTGGTGCCGGGCCGCAGCGGCAGGTGGAACGCAGCCTTCACGTGCGGACCGTCGACGATATCGATGCGGCGCGGATCGATCACGATCAGCTTCGCCCCCTCGCGCACCCGGCGCTTGAGCCGCGAGGCGAAAACGGGATGCCCGTCGGTCGGATTCGCCCCCATCACCAGAATGACGTCGGCGTGCTCGATCGATTTGAACGTCTGCGTGCCGGCAGACTCGCCGAGCGTCTGCTTGAGCCCGTAGCCGGTCGGCGAGTGACAAACGCGCGCGCACGTGTCGACGTTGTTGTTGCCGAACGCCGCGCGCACCAGCTTCTGCACCAGATACGTCTCCTCGTTCGTACAGCGCGACGACGTAATGCCGCCGATGGCGTCACGCCCGTACTTCGCCTGCAGACGCCGGAACTCCGACGCCGCATAGTCCAGCGCCTCGTCCCACGACACCTCGCGCCACGGATCGGTGATCTTGCTGCGGATCATCGGCTTGGTGATGCGCTCCTTGTGCGTGGCGTAGCCCCACGCAAAGCGGCCCTTGACGCACGCGTGCCCCTCGTTGGCGAGACCGTCCTGATAGGGGGTCATGCGCACCACTTCGCCCCCCTTCATTTCCGCCTTGAACGCACAACCAACGCCGCAATAGGCGCAGGTCGTGACCACCGCGTGTTCCGGCTGCCCCATCTCGATAACGCTTTTCTCCTGCAACGTGGCCGTCGGGCAAGCCGCGACGCACGCGCCGCACGACACGCACTCCGAGTCCATGAACGGCTGATCCTGTCCGGGCGAAACACGCGCCTCGAAGCCGCGTCCCGAGATCGTCAGCGCAAACGTGCCCTGCGTCTCCTCGCACGCGCGCACGCAACGATTGCAGACGATGCATTTCGACGGGTCGTACGTGAAGTACGGATTCGACTCGTCTTTGGCGCTATGGATGTGGTTATCGCCGTCGAAGCCGTAGCGGACCTCGCGCAGCCCCGTCACCCCAGCCATGTCCTGCAATTCGCAGTCGCCGTTGGCCGCGCAGGTCAGGCAGTCGAGCGGGTGATCGGAGATGTAGAGCTCCATCACATTGCGACGCAGGTCCTGCAACCTGGGCGACTGCGTGCGCACCTTCATGCCCGGCTCGACCGGCGTGGTGCAGGAGGCCGGGAATCCGCGCCGTCCCTCGATCTCCACGAGACACAGCCGGCAAGACCCGAAGGGCTCCAGCGAATCCGTGGCGCAGAGCTTGGGGATGTTGACGTCGTTGCCCGCGGCGGCGCGCATGATCGACGTACCGGCAGGCACTGTCACCGGCTGGCCGTCGATCTCCAGCGTGACACTGACGTCGCTCTGGCGCGGCGGCGTGCCCATGTCGGGACCGTGGCCCGGCGAGACCGTCGAGGAAACGTGCGAGGAAACGCGTGCGTTCGGATAGTTCATGTCTTGCCCTCCCTGTCTGACGTGCAAACGTCAGGCGGCTTCGGCGCACCCGGCGCCATCGGGCAGACCGAAGTCCGCCGGGAAATGTTCGAGCGTGGAGCGCACGGGGAACGGCGTCATGCCGCCCATCGCGCACAGCGAGCCCGCCACCATCGTGTCGCAGAGGTCATGGAGCAGTTGCACCTGACGCGAGGACGCATCGCCGCGCCGGATGCGCTCGATCACCTCGACACCGCGCGTCGATCCGATACGGCACGGCGTGCATTTGCCGCACGACTCACGCGCGCAGAACTGCATCGCATAGCTGGCAAGCCCGGCCATGTCGGCCGTATCGTCGTGGACGACTACGCCGCCGTGACCGACCACCGCGCCGATGGCCGCATACGCCTCGTAGTCCATTGGCACATCCCACTGAGCGGGCGGCAGATAGGCGCCCAACGGCCCGCCGACCTGAATGGCCTTGGCGGGACGCCCGCTGGCCGTGCCGCCACCGAAGTCGTCGAGCAACGTGCGCAGCGTCACGCCGAACGCCAGCTCCACCAGCCCGCCGCGCCGTACATTGCCCGCCAGTTGCACCGGCAGCGTGCCCTGAGAGCGGCCCATGCCGAACTCGCGATAAACCTCGGCGCCATGCGCGAAGATGAACGGCACGCTCGCGAGCGTCATCACGTTGTTGATGAGCGTCGGCTGCCCGAAAAGCCCCGCCAGCGCCGGAATCGGCGGCTTGGCGCGCACCACGCCGCGCTTGCCTTCGAGGCTTTCGAGCAGCGCCGTTTCCTCACCGCAAATGTACGCCCCCGCCGCTTTCGCCACGCGCAGCTCGCACGCCCGCCCCGACCCGAGCACATCGGGACCGAGCCACCCTGCGCGTCGCGCCACGGCAATGGCCGCCTCAAGCGTCGCGATGGCATGGGGATACTCGCTGCGTACGTAGACGATGCCCTCGCTCGCCCCCACGCTCAACGCGGCGATCGCCATCCCTTCGATCAGCACGAACGGATCGCTTTCCATGATGAGCCTGTCGGCAAACGTGCCGGAATCGCCTTCGTCCGCGTTGCAGACAACGTACTTCTGCGTCGACACCGCCCGGCTCACCGTGCGCCACTTGATGCCAGCAGGGAAGGCAGCGCCGCCGCGTCCGCGCAGTCCTGAGTCAAGCACGGTCTGACAGGCGGCCTCGGCATCGAGCGCGAGACAGGCGCGCAGCCCCGCGAGACCGCCGTGCGCTTCGTAGTCGGCCGGGTCCAGCGGATCGGTCACGCCCACGCGCGCGAACGTCAATCGTTGCTGACGCGCCAGATAAGGGATCGCCTCCACCCGTCCGACGCACGCCGGCATGGCGTCTGCCCAACTGCCGTCAGGATTTTCTGCGAGGACGTTGCGATCGGCATCCTGCGTCGCGCAAACGGGCCAGCCGCTGTCGAACAACACGGCGACCTGCGCCGCCTGCACATTGGCGTAGCCCACGCGCCCGGACGGCGTCGCCACTTCAACCAGCGGCTCCAGCCAGAACAGTCCGCGCGAGCCGTTGCGCACGAGGTCCACGGCCACGCCGCGCCGTGCCGCTTCCGCTGCCACAGCCTGCGCGACCTTGTCGGCGCCCAACGCCAGCGCCGCCGAATCGCGGGGAATGTAGATGCGATAGACGCCTTGGGGTGCCTGCTTAGACGATTCAGTCATGGCGCCCCTCCTCACGCACGGAGGCCGCCGCGAGCAACGCATCGAAACGCGCAGGACTGACGCGGGCGTGCAACTCGCCGTTGATGGTGACGGCCGGGGACAACGCGCATTGCCCGAGGCAATACACCGACTCCACGCCAACGCCGTCACACGGCTCGCCATCGATGCGGGCGCCGGTGCAGGCCTCGACATGCGCGACGAGCGCTTCGCCGTCGCGACTGCGACACGCCTCCGCGCGGCAGACCTGCACGACGGTCGGTGGCGGCGGCGCACTGCGGAAGTGGTGATAGAAGGTGATGACGCCGTGCACTTCGGCGCGAGAGAGATTCAAGGCTGCGGCGATGGCCGGCACATGGGCCGGATCGACGTAGCCCTCGCTGTCCTGCAACGCATGGAGCAGCGGCAACAACTCATGCATACCGCTGGCGTAACGCGCCAGCAGCGGCGCGAGCGTCGCATGAGGGGTGGGCACCATCTCGAACGGTCTCCTGGGGCAAAACGGCACCTCATATGTTCTTGATTGCATATGATGGCGGCACGTTTCTGGGGGCTCAGTCATTAGGACATTAGTGCAAACGCCCTAGCGCAACAAGCCTCGTGGAAATACCGATGGCCCGACTCAACTGTTTTCGATGCATAGCAGCATGCCGCGAACGCATGCACCGCGCGGGGCCGACGTCTACCGCGGAAAATCGTTGTGCATCCAATATGCATCCAATTACATATGAGGCTCACCCTAACGACGGGAACGCCTCGGACAGCGGCGTCACACGGCCGGTCGTCCCTTCGCCGTATCCGGGAATGGCGTGCACCGCCTGGCGGTATTCGCCGCTCTGAAGAATCTCCAGCAGCGCCTGCAAGTGCGGCGAATCGCTGCCGCTCTCTGGAAACATCAGGCAATAACGTTCGGTGAGGATGGGGATGAAATCGAGCCCGAACTGGCTCGCCGCGGCTTCGATGGCAAGGCCGGCGTCCGCACGGCCGCTCGCGATATAGGCAGCCACGGCGGCGTGCGTGAACTCGATGTTCTCTGCCCCCGCGATGGTGGACGGATCGATGCCGTCGCGCGCCAGCAGCAGATCGAAAATGATACGCGTGCCCGAGCCGCGCTCCCGGTTCGCGAACCGTGCGCCGGTGCGCGGGAGATCGGCAAGCGTGCGAATGCCGAGCGGATTGCCGCGCGCGACGAGCAGGCCGAGGCGCCGTGTCGCGACGTCCGCCACGTGGTACGACTTGCCCTTGAGCAGCGACACATAGTGATCCAGCACGGGCTCCGCGAGCTCACCGATGGGCACGTGAAAACTCGCCACTTCGCATTCGTGCTTCGCCAGCGCGGCAATTGCCTCGATGCTGCCGCGATAGCTCACGTCGATCGGCAACGCGGCGCGTCCCGCGAAATCGACCAGCGCCGCCACGGCCAGTCCGTGACTGGCGAAGAGCCGCAATTGATCGCTTTCCTGAAGCAGCAGGGCGTCGAGTTCGGTTTGCAATTCCGACGCCATCGTTTCCAGCAGTGGCCCCAGCCGCGCCTGCAAGCGCTTCTGGCCCCACAGCAGCCGTTGCGCGAGCGGCGTGAGCACCGCGCCACGCCCGCGTGCCATCGTGAGCAACGGCGCGCCCATGAGCGACTCGACTTCCTTCACGTGCCCCCACGCCCCCCGATAGGACTGGCCGAGCACCTGGCTGGCCGCTTGCAGATTGCCGTGCGCCTGCACCTCCGTGAGCAACGACAGCACCTTGTCGAGCGGGAGATCGCTGCCGTCGTGACGAAAACGGAGCTGCGGTGCAATGGAAATACGCTTCATGGGCTCACCTTATATGCTATTCATTGCATAAATAAATCTATGCAAAATCCTGATAAGATGCTTGAAAACGTCGATTTAACAGGCATCTAAGCATCGACATTCGTGCGCAAGCATCGGCGCAATGTCTCGTAATTATGCATCAATTTGCCTATTTGACGTCAATCGTTTCCTTTGGCCGCTGCGCCCCCCCTTAAGTCGACGCAGCACGTCAGTCACTTTTGTCAGAGCCCGCGTCATGTCTGCCCCGAAAATTGCCCCGTACGATCGCCCCGCCGGCGGTTGGGGCGCGCTCAAGAACGTCGCCATCCAACTCGTCACCCAAGGTATCCCGCTCAAAGGCGCGCGCACGCTGCTCAGCGCTAACCAGCCCAGCGGGTTCGATTGTCCGGGCTGCGCCTGGCCGGACCGCGAGCACGCCTCCACATTCGAGTTCTGCGAGAACGGGGCCAAAGCGGTGGCTGCCGAGGCGACCAAACGCCGTGTCACGCCCGAGTTTTTCGCCGCGCACAGCGTGACCGAATTGCTTGAACTCGACGATTACACGCTCGAAGGCTATGGACGCCTCACGCATCCCATGCGCTACGACGCCGCCACGGACCGCTACCTGCCCATCGCCTGGGACGCCGCCTTCGCCATGATCGGCGAACATCTGCGCGCCCTGCCCGATCCGGATCAGGCCGCGTTCTACACCTCCGGGCGCACCAGCAACGAAGCGGCCTTCCTGTACCAACTCTTCGTACGCCAGTACGGCACGAACAACTTCCCCGACTGCTCGAACATGTGTCACGAGCCCACGAGCGTGGGCCTGCCGCCTGTCGTCGGTCTGGGCAAAGGGACCGTGACGCTCGAAGACTTCGAGCTGGCGGACACGCTGCTGCTGTTCGGGCAGAACCCCGGCACCAACCATCCGCGCATGCTCGGCGAGCTTCGCGAGGCGGCCAAGCGTGGCGCGACCATCGTGTCGATCAACCTGTTGCACGAGCGTGGGCTGGAGCGCTTTGCCGATCCGCAAAGCCCGGGCGAAATGCTGAGCATGGGCGGCACGGCCATTAGCGGTCATTACGTCACCCCCGCGAGCGGCGGCGACTTCGCGTTTGTGAAGGGCGTCATCAAGCACGTGCTCGAACGTGACGCCGAAGCCCGCGCGAACGGCGAGCCCGCCCTGCTCGACGACGCCTTCATCGCCGAACACACGCACGGCTTCGATGACTTCGCCGCCGACGTGCGCGCCGAGCGCTGGGACGATCTCGAACGCGCATCCGGCATTTCGCAGGCGCAGATGTGCCAGATTGCCGACGTCTATCTGCGTGGCGAGCGTGTCATCGCGACCTGGGGCATGGGCATCACGCAGCACAAGCAGGCCGTTGCAACCATCCAGATGATCGTCAACCTCATGCTCCTGCGAGGCAATATCGGCCGGCCGGGCGCGGGGCTGTGTCCGGTGCGCGGCCACAGCAATGTGCAGGGCGATCGCACCGTTGGCATTAACGAAAAGCCCACGGCCGCATTCCTCGACCGGATCGGGGAAGTGTTCGACTTCACCCCGCCGCGACACGAAGGCCTCGGTGTGGTCGACACGATCTCGGCCATGCTCAACGCTCGCATCAAGGTCTTCATCGGCATGGGCGGCAATTTCGCAATGGCCACGCCCGACACGCCGCGCACCTGGGACGGGTTGCGTCAGTGCGATCTGACCGTGCACGTCGCGACGAAACTCAACCGCAGCCATCTCGTGCATGGCCGCGAGGCCCTGATCCTGCCCTGCCTCGGACGCACGGAAATCGACATGCAGAACGGCGCCGTGCAAGGCGTGACCGTCGAAGATTCGATGAGCATGGTGCACCTGTCATACGGCATCAACGCCCCGGCGTCCGAACATCTGCGCTCGGAGCCGGCCATCGTCGCCGGCATGGCACAGGCCACGATGGGCCGTGCCGTCGGCGGTCACGACGACTGGCACTGGTACACCGAGGACTACGACCGCATTCGCGACGCCATCGCCGCCACGTTCGACGACTTCGCCGATTTCAACCGTCGTGTACGGCACCCGGGCGGTTTCCGTCTGTCGGTTCCGCCGTCGGAGCGCCAATGGCTCACCGCCAACGCACGCGCGAACTTCACCACGCACCCGCTGCCGCAGGAACTGCCCATCGACGTGGCCCGCAAGCAAGCGGGCGCACGCGGTGCCGACGTGCTGCAACTCGCCACGATTCGCTCGCACGACCAGTACAACACCACGATCTACGGGTTGAACGATCGGTATCGTGGCGTGTTCGGGCAGCGCCGCGTGGTCTTCGCGAACGTGGAGGATCTGGACGCGCGTGGCTTGCGCGCGGGCGAGCGTGTGGATGTGGTCGGTGTGTGGAACGATGGCATTGCGCGCCGTGCCGACGACTTCCTGCTCGTCGCCTACGACATTCCGCGCGGCTGCATCGCCGCCTACTACCCCGAGACCAACGGGCTGGTGCCGCTCGACGCCATTGCCGATGGCGCGGGCACGCCGACATCCAAGTCGATACCGGTGTTGCTGGAGCGCCGTCTTGCCTGACACCCCGGCGGAGGTCTTGCCCGATAACGGCGTCGAACTGGCGCAAGCGGAGCAGGACCTCGCACGTCTGCTGCAAACACTGGCCGACGCCCGGCGCGAAGGCCGCGAATCCCTCTCGCTTGCGCGCCTGGCCAAGCGCAGCACGCTGCCCATGAGCACGCTGCTGCGCTATCTCAACGTGCTCACGCAAGCGGGCTGGGTCGCACTCGAAGACGGCGAGCGAGGCCTGCGTCTTGCGCGTCTGACGGAGGCGGGCACCGCGCAGTACGACAGCCTGCAATAGCGGCCCCGTAGCGCGCCAATAATGCGCCACTAATGCGCCAATACCCGGCCGGCCGCCTATGACGGAAATGCAACGAAAGTAAGGCGCGGCAACGAGCTGCAACACGACTGACACATTTCCATCCCGGATCGCGACATACACTCTCGTCGCCACAGTACCGGGCCGTACCCGATTTGCGTAGTATGGCGTCCAGCACAGGGCTTTTTCTTTGCTTTGCGTTACGTTACGTCAAGTCACGGAGACCTCATGGAGCATGTCGCTGCGCGTTCGGCCGGGATCGACACCGCCACGCCCGCCCCCAGCGCCACCGTCGCAGCCGAAACGATGGCCTCGCCGGCGTTGTGGCGTCACGCCAAACCGTCGCGCTGGAATCCCTGGCTGATCGGCCTGACGGGGCTCACCGGACTCTGGCAGTGGCTGGGGCTGGGATGGGCGCTGCGCCATTGGGGCGAGATGGCCGCCCTGACCTTGCTGCCCGTACTGCTGCTCACGCCCATGCACTGGGGTCTCATTCACGAGTCCATTCACGGACAACTGCGCCTGAAGCCTCGCGCCAACGAGCGCACCGGCCGCGCGCTCTCCCTGTTTCTCGGATTGCCCTTCGAAATCATGCGCTTCGGGCATCTGATGCATCACCGTTTCACGCGTCAACCGTTCGATCAGCCCGATATTTCGACGCTGCCCGCCAATGCGCCGCTGGCGCCGCGCGCGAAGCAATGGCTCGGCTACCAATCGCGCCTGCTCGGGGGGATGTGGCTCGCGGAAGTGTTCGCCCCGCTCATCACGTGGATACCCGTCAAACGTCTGCCTGCGCTCGCCCTGAGCGCACTCGGCAGCGATCCGCAAGATGAAGACGTGCGCCGTCGCGCGGTGATGTTCGCCTCCGATCCGGTGCGACGCCGCCGAGTGCAACGCGACTTTCTCGTCATGCTCGTCGCGCTGGGTCTCGCGGTATGGGCTTACGGCCCGTGGTGGCCGGTGTTCGTCGCGTCTTTCGTTGCGCGCGGCATGTGGCTGTCGATTGCCGACAACTTGCCGCATTACGGCGTGGCGATGGACGAACCGGCGCGCGCCCGCAACTTCCACGCCTCGTCTCTCGGCCGCGTGCTCGTGCTCAATCACCAGTTGCATCGCGTGCATCACCAGTACCCGACCGCACCGTGGCATCTGCTGCCGGCCATCCATGCCGCGCAACCAACCCCCGGCCCCGTGATCCCCTATTGGCGCGCCGTGCTTCGCCAGTTTCAAGGGCCGTTGCCGGCCAGCAGTCTTGTTGCTGATGCTTACGCCGCGGGTGCGGCGTAAGCATCACCCTTCGGCCGCCACTCGTTCAGCCCGCCTGCCAGACGACGACGCCTTGCGCGTCGTTGTCTCTCCACTGCGCATTACCTCCCCGCATCTATCGAATCTGATAGGAATATTTCGGGATTTTTTTGAATCGTGATATAAATGCGAATCGTTTTCGTTAACGTTTTGGCCGTCGTTCTCCTGAATATCTGACCGAAGCGTTTGACGGGAACCGTTTGTGGATTTGTTTCGCCAGCCACGTCGCCCAAGGGCGGCGTTTTCATTTCTTGCTTGCGCGGCCTCTTTTTTTAGCGATTCCCGAGCATGTTGATTGTATTGGCCATTGCACTGGCATGGCTGGCGGGCGGTGCCTGCTACCTCACTTCGGAACACCAGCGATTGCGCGCACAACGCCTCGCTGCCCAACCGGCGCGAGCGCTCGCGCTGGCCGCTGCCATCGCCTGCCTCGTGTGCTGGTGGCTGGCCGCCGGCGCGTCGGCCGGCATCGCATCGGCCTTCATGTCGCTGTGCTTCGGTCTGCTGTTCTGGCCCTACGCCGCTGGCGGCTGGCATTGGCTGCGCGGAGACACCCATGTGGAGTAGAACCTTCGCGGGCCTCGTGCTCGGCTTTTTCGCCGCGATCGCGCTGTGCGGCGCGTTCGCGTACATGACGCCTGCGGGCTGGCAACATGCCGCCATCCCCGTCATCGCCCTCTTCCCGCTCGTGTGGCTCGGCCTGTTCGCCGTGGTCTACGCGAGCCGCACCGCCGCACACGCGTGGATCGGCCTGGGTGCCACCACCGTTGTCGCTTGGGCCGCGCTGTTGTTGGCACGCGCTGTCTGGTAAGGATCATCCGATGCGCGCCCAAACCCTGCGTCAATACCTGAGTGTCCATACGTGGGCCGGCATCGTTGCCGGCTTCGCGCTGTTCGTCGCCATGCTCGGCGGCGCCCTGACCGTCTTCCATCACGAGATCGAACGCTGGGAGCAACCGGCCACGCGCCACGTGCCGCTCTCACTCGCCCAGACAGAGCAACTTGCCGACATGGTGCGCGCGCAGTTTCCCGCCGCGCGTGAGCACATGGGCGTGGTACTACCCAGTCACTCCTCGGTGCCTTTCGCCTATTGGCTCCAGCCCAGCGGAGCGTGGATGCAGGCGAGGCTGCGTCTGAATGCCGACGGCAGCGCCGCGTCGCTCGTGACGGGAGACGCTCGCCCCGGCCTGTCGAACGCCATCAACGCCTTGCATTACTCGCTGTTGGTGCCCACGTACGGTCTGTATCTGATGGGCGTGGTGTCGCTCTTTTACGGCATGGCGCTGATCTCCGGCGTGATCGTGCATCTGCCGCGCGTGACGCGCGACATCTTCGCACTGCGCCCCGGACGCAACCTCAAGCGCTTCTGGCAAGACGCGCACAACGCCATTGGCGTGCTGAGTCTGCCGTTTCACATCATCTTCGCGCTGACCGGCGCCCTGTTGTGCCTGAGTGTGCCGCTGATGATGGCGTTCAACGTGCTGACGTTCCAAAACAAGCTCACGCCGCAGTTCGAGCAGATGACGGGCTCGGTGCCCGCGAAGATGGCACCGGTCGACGGCAAGCCGCTCGATCTTCAGGCGGTACTCGCGCGCGCCGAACATGCCGCTCCCGACGTGGAGGCGACGGCCGTCGCGTGGTCGCGCTACGGCCAGCCGGACGCGGTGGCCGAGGTCTACGGCGAAGCCAACGATTCGCTCGGCGTGTTCGCGGCGGTGGCCGTGCGTCTGAATGACGGCGCCATCGTCGGCCAGCACAGCCCCGGCGTGCGAGACGTGAACCACGCCGTGCTGAGCATGATTTACGGTGCGCACTTCGGCAACTTCGCGGGCGACGCCATGCGTTGGGTGTATTTCGTCCTCGGCCTGATGGGCGCGGTGCTGGTCTACAGCGGGAATCTGCTTTGGCTCGAGTCGCGCCGCAAACGTAATACCGCCCTTCAGCCCGCCAACTTGCGCTGGATGGCGAAGGCTACCGCCGGGGTGTTTCTCGGCACGTGTCTGGGGATCGCCGTGGCATTCGTCGGCGCGCTCGTCGCGCCCGGCACGACGGCGCTGTCGATCTTCGTCGTCACGATTGCGCTCTCGCTGCTCTTCGCGGCGCTCACTGCCCCGGCAGTCGCTGCGACCGGCCTGCTGGTGGCGACGGCGCTCGTTTGCCTCTCCATCCCCGTGGCCGATGCGCTGCTCACCGCCGACAATCTCGTGCGCACGATCGCCGATGGCGACTGGGTGCTCGCCGGGATCGATCTGACCGCCATCGTCAGTGCCGCGATCTTCGCGCTGTTTGCCCGCGCAACGTGGCGTCGCGCGCGTCGCGGCGATCCCAACAGCGTCTGGGCGCAACCGGCCGCCAGCGAACACGTGGCGGCGTCCGCCTCGGACAGCGAGGCCAAGGCGTAGCACAAAGACTGGACCGATAAAACAACAGCGCTGCCCGAGCAGCCGGATCCCGCGCGAATTGAGCGCAGACGCAGGCAAGCCCGTCGCGGTCATTGCCTGCACTCCCCCACAAAAAAAGATCGATTCACGACGGATGCGTCGGCACACGGCGCGCGGAGTTGGAATTGTCGCAAGCGAGCGGCACGCCGCGCGGACGCCTGCGCGTGAGCCTGCCGATGGTCAGTTCACTGGTGCTGCCTGTGCTCGGCGACTTCATGCGTCGATACCCGGACATCGAGCTGGATCTCGACTTCTCGGATCGTCTGGTGGATGTCATCGAAGAAGGATTCGATGCCGTGGTGCGTACGGGCGAGCCCGTCGATTCCCGGTTGACGGCCCGCAAACTCGGCGAATTTCGCTCGCACCTCGTGGCCTCGCCGGCCTATCTGCAGCAGCGCGGCGCACCGGTGACCCCGGCCGATCTCGCGCAACATACGTGTCTGCATTACCGCTATCCGAACAGCGGCAAACTCGAACCGTGGGGGTTGAGGCCAGCACCCGGCGAGCCTGCGGTGCAGATTCCCATCTCCATGGTCTGCAACAACATCGAGACGCGCATGTGCTTCGCCCTTCGCGGACTCGGCATCGCCCACCTGCCGGACTTTTCAGTCCGCGAAGCGCTCGACGACGGCCGTCTCCAGCCGGTTCTCGCCGACTACACGCAGCGTACCGGCGTGTTCCATGTCTTGTGGCCAGCGAGCAAACATCCCTCCCCCAAAGTTCGGGCACTGGTGGATTTCCTCTGCGCGAACGTTTTTCCCACGTCAGTAGCCTGAACGGCTGCGGCAATGAAAAATCCCCCAAGGGCATGCCAATGGCCGGTCCTTGGGGGATTTTTCACGCTGGCGCTGTCAAGCAGCGGCGGCGTCAGTCCTTAGCCGATCTTAGCCGACGAACGCGCGCTCGACCAAGTAATGACCCGGGGCATGGTTGTGACCTTCGACGAAGCCGCGCTTTTCCAGCAGCTCGCGCGTGTCCTTGAGCATGGCCGGGCTACCGCACAGCATGACGCGGTCGTTTTCCGGCGAGAACTCCGGCAGACCGATGTCCGTGAACATCTTGCCCGAATCCACCAGCTCCGTAATACGGCCCTGGTTTTCGAACTCTTCACGCGTGACCGTCGGGTAGTAGATCAACTTGTCGCGGACATACTCGCCCAGGTACTCGTGCTCGGGCAGATGCTGCGTGATCAGGTCGCGGTACGCCAACTCGCTGGCGAAACGGCAGCCGTGCACCAGAATGATGTGCTCGTAGCGATCGTAGACTTCCGGATCGCGGATGATACTCATGAACGGCGCGAGACCCGTGCCCGTCGAGAGCAGGTACAGGTTCTTGCCCGGCAGCAGGTTGTCGTTGATGAGCGTGCCGGTCGGCTTGCGGCCAACGATGACCTTGTCGCCCGGCTTGATGTTTTGCAGACGCGAGGTCAGCGGGCCGTCCTGCACCTTGATGCTCAGGAACTCCAGCGCTTCCTCGTAATTCGCGCTCGCCATGCTGTAGGCGCGCAGCAGCGGCTTGCCTTCCACTTCCAGGCCGATCATGGTGAACTGGCCATTGACGTAACGGAACGAAGCGTCGCGAGTGGTCTTGAAGCTGAACAACGTGTCGGTCCAGTGGTGGACTTCCAGCACGGTCTGTTGATTCTGAATGCTCATATTGACTTGACGTTTGGCAGAGGACGGGGGCACGGCACATCGGCGTGGCTGGCCGGGCAGACTGCCCGAACGGCCGGAATCGCCTGAGATGTGCTTTCGCGAGCCATCCTTGACGGCCCTGATGCCCGAACTCCAGGCGCATCAGGTGTACGCACTTTCGATTATGGACGGGAAAACCCGACTATTTTACCCCAATTGGGAATTGCTTTCATTTGTCCCCAACGTCTTTTCCGGCATATCGATATACCTGTCAGGCATATCACGCGGGGCTATCCGATCAGCGGTATCCGTCCGGATTCTGATGCTGCCAGCGCCAGTGGTCGGCGCACATGCGCGCCAGGTCGTACTGCGCGCGCCAGCCCAGCAGTGCCTGCGCGCGCGACGCATCGGCGTAGCACGTGGCAATGTCGCCGGGACGCCGCCCGACGATGTCGTAAGGAATCTCGCGTCCGCTCGCCAGCGAAAACGCCCGGACGACGTCGAGCACGCTGCTCCCCTGCCCGGTACCGAGGTTGACGGTGAAGCCTTCGTCGCCCTCTCTCAACCGGGATAGCGCCGCCAGATGGCCTCGCGCGAGATCCACCACATGCAGATAGTCGCGCACGCCGGTGCCATCAGGCGTTGGCCAATCGCCCCCGAAAACCTTGAGCCTCGCCAGGCGCCCGACGGCCACCTGCGCAACGAACGGCATGAGGTTATTGGGAATATCGTTCGGATCTTCGCCAATCAGGCCACTTTCATGCGCACCCACCGGGTTGAAGTACCGCAGCACCGCCACCCGCCAACGCGGGTCGGCACTCACGAGATCGGCCAACATCTGCTCGGCCATGCACTTGGTATGGCCGTAGGGGTTGGTCGCGCGCAACGGGGCGGACTCGACGATCGGCACACTGTCCGGGTTGCCATACACCGTCGCCGACGAGCTGAATACGACATCGCGCACATCGTGACGCTCCATCGTTTCGAGCAGCGTGACCAGACTTCCGATGTTGTTCCGATAGTAGCGCGTGGGCTTCGCCACAGACTCGCCCACCGCCTTGAGCGCCGCAAAATGAATCACGCTATCGATCCGGTGGCGCGAAAAAGCGGCCTCCATGACGTCTGCGGAGCACACGTCGCCCTCGACAAACACAGGCGCCCGTCCGGCAATGCGTTCGATGCGCTCGACGGCGTCGCGACGGCTGTTGCAGAGGTTATCGACGATGACGACGTCATACCCGCCCGTCAACAGTTCGACGCACGTATGCGAGCCGATATAGCCGGCCCCGCCGGTAACGAGAATGGTGCCCAGATTGTTCATGAGGAAGCCCTGGCGACGCCCGTGTGGCGCCACCGATTCGCACACAGGTGCGCGACGGTTGCAATTGCGGAAGCGGGGATGTTACTCCAGCCACGATGGGCGTGCCAACGGGCCATTCCCCTCGCGGGTGACGCGTGCTGTCGTCATGCGGCCCAGGATTGTCGCGTCGGGGAAAACTATGCGCGCTTTCCCATGTAGGTGTCGTATTCGAGCGCCCCGAGACGTCGCCACAGACGGTGCATCCCGAGCCCCACCACGCACAGTAGCGCTAGCGCGAATCCGTAGCCGTACAGCACCGGACCGTAATGCAGGCTGATCCCCGTGAAGGCGGCATTAAGTACGAGCAGCAGCGCGGTGAGAAGTAGCACGTCGCGCCGCCGGTCCAGATAGAACAGCACGTTGAGCACCCCGAGCAGGAGCACCTGTAACCCGGCCGAGATGACGTCGATGCGCAGCAGCGGCTGCCACGCGCTGGGCACACCGACGAACCGAAGCAAATCTTCCCCGAACGCGAAAACGAGCAGCGTCACGACCGCCTGCACCTTGAAGATTTCGTAAAGCCCGGTGCGCACCGAGCGCACCATCGACACGCGCGAGGACGAAATCTGCCGCAGCGTGCCGCCGTCACGCACGGCGTCGAAAAACCCGGAGTAGGCTTCGGCAAAATCGGTCTCGATACGCAGCAGGAACACCGCCATGCCCGGAATGACACACAGGTACGACAGCAGCACCGGCAGATCGTAGAGCGGCGCCGCACGCAGCGGACCGATGATGACCATGCCCGTCGCGGGCCACGCCCAGAACATCAGCTTGTCGATCCAGATCCCCAGCCCGAAGCACAAGCCGACGCCGACCAGCGAGAGCCGCAGATTGCGCGGCACGAAAACCGCCCAGGACAGCCATGTGGTGGTCCGGTAATTACGCGCGACGATGACCGTAAACCCCAGCAGCAACGCCGTGTGGCCGATGACGAAGCCCCCGAGCAGGCCCGTGAGGCCAAAGCGCCCCAACAGCACGGCGCAAACGACCGTCAGGCTGTAACCCGCGCAGAACACGCCGAGAATCGCGCGATATTGCTTCACGCTGGTGAGGAACAGCACCACGATCCATAGATTGCCGAGCAGCACGAAGCCGATCCACATCAGCCAGCGATACGCGAGCGGCTGAGCGGCAAAAAGCGTTTGCGACAGCACCAGCCCCATGCCACCGAGCACGACCGTCGTCACCAGCGACACGGCGTTCAACGACGGCATCACCGCGTGCGGATCACCGGCAAAGAGCCGATCGCTCAGGTGGCGCGTGAAGGCCAGTTGAATCAATCCGGTGACGATCACGCTCGATGCGATCAGATACGTCACCGATACCTGAAATTGCATGAGCACGGCCTGTGGCTGAATGTGCGTCAAACTCATCAACCCGACGAGCACCACCCCGACCATCGATAACACCAGCGGCCCGGCACTGATGATCCCCGCGTAGCTGTACGCGGCAACGGTGCCCGACAGCGTGTCGCTGCGCAGCAGACGCCTCAACTCGAAACCGATCCCCGCCATCAGCCCTCGCCCTCCGTGGTTGTCTGAACGGCTGGCGCACCCTCATCCCGCCCATGCGCCCCGTCCATCCACCGCTCGTACAGCGCGCGGTAGGCGTCGCGCATGGTATCGAGCCGGTAGTACCGCTCCACACGCGCGATGCCAGCCCGGCTCGCCGCGTGCCACGCCGCCGGCTCCAGCACCTCGACGATGGCGGCGGCCAGCGCTTCGGGATCGGCCATGGGCACGATGCGTCCCGAACGACCGAGCGCGCGGTCCTTCGCGCCGTTGCCTTCGACCAGTTGCCGGCATGCACCCACGTCCGTCGCCACAACCGGCACACCCGCGGCGGCGGCTTCGAGCATGACCAGGGGCAACGCTTCGGAGACGGACGACAGGGCGAGCACGCCGATTTGCGGCAACACCGATTCGACGGCGCGATATCCCATAAACCTCACCTGATACGCCATCCCCAGACTGGCCGCCATGTCGCGACATTCCTGCGCATAGGCCCGGTCTTCCGTCTCGGGCCCGACGATCCAGCCCTGTATGTCCGGCCGAGCGCGGTAGGCAATGAAGATTGCGCGCAAGAACGTCTTGATGTCCTTGACCGGCACCACGCGCCCGATAAGGGCGACCACCGGCGCAATGTCGTCCTGCTCAGTCTTTGCGCCGGACGCGGCCCAGGGCTCGCGCCGCGCAACGCGTAGCGCCGCAAAACGAGGGATGTCGACGCCGTTGGCGATACTGCGCGTCTTGTGCTCGGGCGCGCCGTCACTTAACTGACGCTGACGCCCGCCGTCGTACAACGAGACGATCTCGTCCGCCGTGTCGTAGCACACCCTGCCAATGGCCTCGAAAAACCGCATCCAGAGGCTCTGAAAGTAGCCCACACGCGAAATATCGCGCTCGAACGGGCCACGGTTGTCCCGCAGCCATTCACTCTGTAGCAAATCGAGCTTGCGCTCCTTCGTATAGCTGCCGTGCTCGGTCACCAGCAGCGCACGCCCCGTCGCCATACGCAGCATCGCCCCCAGCAGCCCGGCATATCCCGTCGAGACCGTGTGGTACATGCGCGCCGCCGGCATGGACCGCGCAATCGTTGCCAGTTGCCAGATCGGCTTGTGCATCGCGCGAATCGTCCAGAAGTAGTCCGTGAACGACGGGTCGTGGCAGAAACGTTCGTAGCGCTCGGTGATGAACGCCCACGCCCGCTCGCTGTGAAGGAACTCCGGCTGCGCCAGCGGTTGCCCGTCGCGCAACATCGGCAGAATGCGTGCGAGCATGCTGCGCAGTGCGTCGACCTCCATGAAGGGCGCCGCGTCGGGCCGCGCTTCGTGACGCTGGCGAAAGAGATCGTGCATTCGTGAGATCTGCGCGAAAGCGTCTGCGCCCGACACATTTTGGCGCGACGGGCGTACGCGCTCGCTCGTGTCGGGCGAGGCGCTGGACGTCTCGTAAAGGTAATGCGCCTCGAAATGGGTAACATTCCCCGGCATCGCGTAGACCGGGGCACCGTAGTCGTCGCGACGGCTGCCGATGAATACGACGGAGAACGTGAGCTCGGGGAACGCGCGAATCAGTTGGTCGACCCACGACGACACCCCGCCCCGGACGTAGGGGAACGTGCCTTCCAGCAGTAGCGCGATGTCGGCAATGTCGGCTTGTGGCGCGGCATGCGGCAACCCCGCCGGGGGTTGCGTGGATGGCGACCCGGGAGAATCGCTATGTGTGGACGAGGACATGAGCGCTAGCGTGTCCAGAAACGCACGGCGGGCTGGACCACGGGCGAGGCCGTCGCGGTGGGCGAGCCTTTGGCGCCCGACACCCCCGCGCCGAGTCCGCCGAGCAATTGCGCAACGCGATCGTACCGGCGTTTCTGAAACGCCGCCTCGGCCAGCCACGGCAGCAGACGCTCGGTCGGGAAGCTGTGGAACTGCGCCTGACGCAGGTGCATCTCGGCCACCTCGGGACGCTCGCGCAGCAGCGCACACCGGCCGAGCAAGTACCACATGGAGGCGTCGTCTTCGTGCTGCTCCAGCGCCTCGCGCGCAAACTGCTCGACGCGCTCAAGCGTGAAGCGCAGCACTTCGCCACGCACGAGATTCTGGTAAATCAGCTCCCAGTAGAGTTGCGCGAGACACCGGCACGCGTGCGCGCGTTCGTCCTCGTCCGGCGCGCTCTCGTGGCGCTCTCGCATCGCGTAGATCTGCTGCATGATGCGTTTCTCCAGCCCGTCGAGAATGCCGTATGCCAGCAAACGCACCTCCTCCACCGGATCGGCGAGCAGGTCGCGGGCAATCTCGCTCGTCACCCGGGAGGGCAGCGCCTGCACCGAAATCAACGCGGCCACCCGGTCGTCGCGCTCACCCCGGACGTTGCGCAATCGCGCGCGCAACCGCATCCCCGCGCCGTGCCGTACGCGCGTGACCAGATGCGAGACGAACCCCGGCGTCTCTACCTTACCGGCGGCCAGCGAAGTACGCGGCGGCGGGAACAGATAGCCCAGCAGCAACACGCCGCCCACGACCACCATCCCCGCAGCCGGCAAGAAAAAGGCGAATAGCGCGATGTGCCAGAACACGCGGCGTCTCGCGCGGTAACTGGCTGGCAGCACGCAGGTGACGAAACCACCGGCGAGCAGCGCCGCTACGGCTTGCCATGCGAGCCCGGCCGGCATGGCGTCGGGCAGGATGGCCGTGGCGGACGAGGCCGACGAGGCAACCGAAGCACTGGCCAGCGCCTCCCAGACGCCGGTTTGCAGCACCACACGCAGCGCCTGAAACTGCGCAGCCAACGCGAGCACCGCCAGCCCCGGCGTCAGCCCCCATCGCAACCAGCGCGCGTCGGGCGCATCGCCGCGCCGCCGCAGCCGCCAGCTCGGCTTCGCGTGGCCGCCGGGTGAGCGGTGTTCAGCGGGATGCTCAATCGCGGGGGCGCAGACGCGCTCAGCGGTGTGCTCGGCGCCGAGATCAAAGGGGGGATCGGGAGCGCGTTCAGGCATGGTCGACGCAACGCTCCATCAGTTTGAGCAGGCCGTCGCCGGGCGCCTCGGCGTCGACGTGCGCCGTATGCACCGCAATGTGACCGCTCTGAAAATCGACTTCGTACTGCTCGCGCAAAAGTGTCTCGACGCGCATCAGGTATCCGTCGATACCGTGCTCGTCCGTAATCGGCATCAACGCGATGGCGATTTGCTTGCGCGGCGTGCCGATGGTCCACATGGCGTCCAGTGCCCGGCGCTGGCGCACCGTCTGCTCGAAGAGCGAGTCGCCGCGAGCGCCGCGCGGGAACGCCAGCGCCACGAGCGACGACTCGATGCCACTCGCCCGCTTGAGCCGCGCCAAACGCCCCAGTTCAAGCGCGAAATCGTATGGCGCTTGCGGCACCGAAGCCCGGACGCCCGCTACCAGCGGCTGATGCGCCACGCCGTCCGCGTAGTAAGCGAGCAACACCAGCAACAATTGCAGATTGTCGTGATTGAGCGCGAGAAACGGCATGCGACGCACGATCAGCACGCTGGTCAGCGAGCCATCCGCGTCAAGTAACGGTGCGCAGGCGAGATAGGGGCTGGCGTCGCTCGCGGTGTCGTCGCCTGTCACGTGGGCAAGCGTGCCCTCTCGCAGGCAATGCCGCACGAGTGGGTCGTCGGCATCCGGCTCGAAGCCCTCGCCGACGCGCGCGACAGGAGTCGTCACGAGCCGGTCGCCACGCACCAGGAACATCGACGCGACTTCGATCTGGCACGTCAGCGCAGCGAATTCGAGCATCGGCTGAGCGTTCGGCAACCCTCCCGCAGGACCGTGCAGGTCGCCCGCGCGCCGCGCCGTGAGCTCGCGCAGACGTGTCAACGCATCGCGCAACGTGACCGGGCGCGCCAGCAAATCGCGCTCCAGCCGCTCGTGCGAGACACGCAACAGATAGTGGTTGTGTGTAATCGCGACGAGGCGGTCGCTGTAGTACGCATTGATGCCCTGAGACCGTTGCGCACGATGGGACCAGATGTCGCAGAAGTGCCCCGCAATCAGTGTCGCCGTCATGCCCCCGGCGAAATGCACCATCGGGAACGGTCCGCCAGCCGCGTAGAGAAAGTGCCAAGCCACCGCGAGCGTTACCCCACTCACGACACCGGCCAGCGAGCCGTACCGCAGGGCGCCAACGAAAGCGACCAGCCACAACCACGGGAATTGCGCCGAGAGCAGCAAGGGATCGTCGGGACGCAGTCGCCACGCGATGAGCACGGCAAGCAGTGTGATTGCCAGAACCTCAAGCAGCGCGAAGGGACGTGCAACGGCCGGCGCGATTCGTCGCCCCCACCCGCCCAGATTGCCGAGCGGCTGGGAGCGCCGCACGCGCGCGGACGACGTGAAGGTGGCCGACGTGGCGGACGCCGATGACGCGGAAGACGCAGAGGACGCGGAAGACGATGACGACGCAGCGTACGAAGCGAACGAGGGGGAGGAAGGCGATGAACGCGACGAGGTCGACGAAGGCAACGAGGGCGAAGCGCTCGCCTGTTCGGCGTCGTTGGGCGTGGCGGCAGTCACGTGACGTTTACGGAAATGGGGATCAACCGGGTACCCGGGTGCCGAAAACAACGCACCCTACAGACGCAAGCCATCGAAATGCCCGATATGAAACGCGGGCGCTCGCGCAGAAATTGCGCGATGGCGATTGGCATGATTCCCCGTTATCAGAAGGTGCCCGGCCCGGCCTTTTCGTGATTCATGCCTGGGTCCAGGGCGACGGATCGACAGTTCCCATGGAAAGCCCCGTCGTTCCCGTCCCGCGAGTCCTGCGCGCCGGGACGGCCTTTGACTGCTGATCCGAACTGATCTCTTATGTTTGACAGAAGTGAACTTTACACACGCTCAGTCCCACTTTCGTCCCCATTTTTGCGCGCCGCAAACCCGCATGAATCCGTCAGGATACCGATTTACCCTCGAATGTGAACGGGCCATCGTACGGGCCGACGTAGGCCAGATGCGTGCGCAATCCGCTGCCCGGTTGCCACAGATGCAGGGCGAACCCCGGGGGCTCGAGCGTGATCGACCCCGGTTCACCGGGCGCAAGCCCCAGCGTGATCTGATGCGCGGTCGAAACACAGGTGCTCGCCATGATTCCGGGCGCCCCTTCCACGCCGGCCTGAATGCTGCGATGCAGGTGCCCGCAGATCACCCGCTCGATGTGACCGTGACGTGATGTCACACGAGCGAAACCTTCGCGCCCTTGTGCCGAGAGACCATAGCCGTCCATGAATTCGATGCCCGTGTCGAACGGCGGATGATGCATGGCGATGATGGTCGGGCGGCCGGCGCAGGCGTGAAGTTGCTCGTCGAGCCAGGCCAGACGAGCGTCACACAAATGGCCGCCGGCACTCGGCGGATCCTGCGTATCGAGGGCCAGCACGGTGAGCGGCCCCAGATCGACGCGATACTGCACGAATTCGTTGCCGGTGCGCAAATAGGCATGCTCCGGAAATGCGTCGCGCAACCCTTCGCGATGATCGTGATTGCCCACGAGCAGATACAACGGAATTTCGAGGCCGGCCAGACACTCGCGAAGTACTTCGTATTCCGATGGGTATGGCGTATCGATCAGATCGCCGGTGGCGATGACGGCGTCGGGACGCGGCGTCCAGCGGTTGAGGGTGGCGATCGCTTGGCGCAGGGCGCGAGCGGTGTCGACGCGTCCGCATGCGAGCACACCGGGGCGTGTGATGTGGAGATCGGTGATCTGACAGAGCAGCATGAAGGCGCTTCCTTGAGAGTCAATACGACGCACCGACGAGGCCTGCCGTCGCCCTTCGAGTGTAGGACGCACGCAGCCGCCGGTGATGCCGGTTATCTATCGGGCGGCGCCACGCTAGCCACTGCAAGTGACACGCCAATGAATTCCCACCATTCGGCGAAATGACAACAGCGATGTCAACCAAACGTCACCCGCATACGCAAGCCATTAAACGCTAGGGAAACCCCCAAAGCCCGCCCAGCAAGGGATTGCGCGGCAGCATGACCGGAGATGCCCGCATTTACCGGGGTTTTACACCCAAGAACAAGAAAATACGCGGCACAGCGCGACAAAATCACCGCAAACCGTTGTCAGGACTGGCCCACAGCCCGCCGATGGCTCTATAATGCGGCAGCCCGGCCAGTGCCGGCGCCCTCTCGATGCGTAACAAAACAGGTCTTCGGATCGTGTTCACGTTACGTGCCGCGAAGGCGACACTCTGGCGTAAGCCGCGTGCCTTATGGCGCGGATACAACACCGACACTCGTCAAATGACGAAAGTGTTAGAGTTGTCGCCGGTATTCACCACCTCTCAAGGGAAACACACATGAACAAACAGGAACTGATCGACGCCGTCGCTGGCATTACGGGTGCAAGCAAGGCTCAAACCGGCGAAACCCTCGACAAGCTGCTCGAGGTTGTCAAGACGACTGTTGCCAAGGGCGACACGATCCAGTTGATCGGCTTCGGCTCGTTCGGTTCGGGCAAGCGTGCTGAACGTACCGGCCGCAACCCGAAGACCGGTGCAGAGATCAAGATCCCGGCAGCCAAGACGGTGAAGTTCACGGCTGGCAAGGCGTTCAAGGACGCTGTGAACAAGAAGTAAAACCAGTTGCGCGCAGGCCGGCATCCGTGCCGGCCTATCTTTTTTGCTCGCGTTTCCGCCCTGCGGCGTGCAGCAATGGATAGCCGTCACATCATCCTCTCGCGAGGTCCACGACTGATGTGACGCTGCGCGCCTCGCGGGTAGCCTGCGCACCGTGCTTCGGAAACCGGGCGCCCGCGACGAAGTCGCTTCACCTTCGTACCAAGCCCTCGGCTTGTCTTGTCTGCCGGTTGTCTCCGGCGAACTCCCCTGCCTTTCTGCCGATCCCCCGAGTGACCGAATCGCCGACTGATTGTCGCGAATCCATGGGCTTCACGCCGCTCGCGTCACGGCGTCGCAGCACAGCTTGCGCGTCTCACATGCGCATGCAACTATGCTATGTTGCGTAACATGACACGCGCGCCGAAAGCGGCCATCGCCGCCTCTTCCGAGGTATCGTCCGCTGCCGGTTCAGCCGTCGCAGAGGCGGTTGTGCCGCCCGACGCAGCCCGAATGCGGCGTATGTCGGCTTCGCGTCTGCTGGTCACACTCGCCGCCGCCCCCCTGGTGCAATGGCCGTCGCTGCCGAGTACAGCAGAAGGCGCGAGCGATGCCGGCGCCATTCCCCCCGACGCGGTCCATCAATTGCGCATTGCCACGCGTCGTCTGCGCGCGCTGATCGACGTCTTTTCGCCCTGGCTCAAACCTCGCTGGCATCGTCGGCTGAAGAACGAATTGCGCTGGCTGGGACAGTCGATGGGTCCGACGCGAGACGCCGATGTTCTGGTCAGCGATACGCTACCCGCCCTGCGCCTCGAATACCCCGACGTCGACTGGATTGCGGTCGATGCTCATCTCAGCTTGCTGCGTAGCAACGCCCGGGCGCAAGCCGGGGAAGCGCTGACCAGCGAACGTCAGTGTGCGTTGTATGCGCGACTGGTCGATGCCTTCGGTATCCGCGAGGACGGGCGCGCCGACGTACGCGCCGCCAAGGCTTTGCGGCGCTCCTCACGCACGCCCGGCAAGCGGCCACGCGCCCTGGCGAAGCACTCGCACAACGTGCTGCGCGAGCGCTACGTTGCGCTGTTTCCGGATTGTCGTCAGTTGGCGATGCTCGACACCGAGCAATTGCACGCGTTGCGCGTGAAGATCAAGAAGGCGCGCTATAGCGCCGAGGCGCTCACGCCATGGATGCGAAAATCGGTCCGCACACCCTATCAGGACACGTTGCGCGCGGCGCAAACGCTGCTGGGCCAGATCAACGACGCCGTCGTCGCTCAGCAAGTTCTGGGAGACGCCCCGATCGCGCAGGAACAGCGCGACATGCTGGCGGGACGTCTCGACACGATCATCGTCAACGCCACCAGCCGGGCCGCCCACGTTCTGTGTCAGTTGCCCGACGCGCATACCCTTGAGCGCGGCATGCGCCGGGGTTAAGCGTCGGGCAGTCAAGCAGATTCCCCTCACGCCACTTTTGCACGCAACAGGCGCATGCCGTTGGCAATCACCAGCAGGCTCGCCCCGACATCGGCGAACACCGCCATCCATAGCGACGCCAGGCCCACCATGGCCAACGCGAAAAACACGGCCTTGATGGAAAGTGCCAACGCGATGTTTTGCTTGAGCACCGCCGCGGAGCGCTTCGAGAGCGCGAGAAACGCTGGCAATTTGCGAAGGTCGTCGTCCATCAGCGTGACGTCGGCCGTCTCAAGTGCACTGTCGGTGCCCGTCACGCCCATCGCGAAGCCGACGTCGGCAGCCGCCAACGCAGGCGCATCGTTGATGCCGTCGCCGACCATCCCCACATGGCCGTACTTTTCGCGCAAGGACGACACCGCCTGCCACTTGTCTTCCGGCAGCATCTCGGCGCGCACGTCGCTCACACCGGCCTGCTCGCCGATCACTTGCGCGGTCGCCCGATTGTCGCCCGTCAGCATGACCGTACGAACGCCCATTTTTGCGAGTCGCGCGATGGCCTCTCGGCTTTCCTCGCGCAGCGTGTCCGCGACCGCCAGCACAGCCAGCGACTGCGTTTCACTGGCCAGCACGATAGCCGTGCGGGCTTGCGCTTCAAGACGCGTCAACTCGGCTTCCACGTCGGCGTTACACACCCCGAGCGACTCGATCAGGCGATGGTTGCCGAGGTAGTACAGCGTGTGGCCGATGCGCCCTTTCACGCCCATGCCCGCGAGCGCCTCGAAGTCGGTGACGGACGGCAACGCGGCGAGTCCTGCCGGTTGACGCTTGAGATAGCCGTCGACAACGGCGCGGGCGATCGGGTGCGTTGTCTGCGCGTCGAGCGCAGCGGCGAGCGTGAGCACCTCGTCGTGGGACATGCTTGACGTTTCGCCCAACGGCACTACATCGGTCAATCGCGGCTCGCCGCGAGTGAGCGTGCCCGTCTTGTCGAGCGCCACGGCCCGGATCAGACGACCGCTTTCCAAAAACGCGCCGCCCTTGATCAGGATGCCTGCGCGAGCCGCCGCCGTCAGACCGCTCACGACCGTGACCGGCGTCGAGATGACCAACGCACACGGGCAAGCGATGACCAGCATCACGAGGGCCTTGTAGATCCACGGCGACCACACCAGCCCCAGGGCCAGCGGCGGCACGAGCGCGACCAGCAAGGCGCACAGCACGACGGCCGGCGTATAAACGCGAGAGAATTTGTCGACGAAGCGTTGCGTCGGCGAGCGTTGCTGTTGGGCCGTCTCGACAATTCGCACGATGCGCGCGAGCGTCGTATCGCCGGGCGCAACGCTCGTGCGATACACGATCAGGCCGCTTTCGTTGATGCTGCCCGCGTAGACTTCGTCGCCCACCGTCTTGTCGACGGGCACACTCTCGCCGGTGATCGACGCCTGATTCAGCGCAGAACTGCCCTGCTCGATCACGCCGTCGATGGCGATCCGCTCGCCCGGACGTGCCCGCACTCGCGTGCCCACCGTCAGCGATGCGGCTGGCGCGTCTGCCCAACTGCCGTCCGGCTGTTCGACCGATGCCCGATCCGGGGCGAGACGCATCAGCGCCTCGACCGCACGTCGAGCGCGGGTGAGCGACGCGGCTTCGAGCTTCTCCGAGAGCGCGAACAGCACGATCACCATCGCGGCTTCCGGCCATTGGCCGATGAACATCGCGCCGATCACTGCCAGCGACATCAGGAAGTGAATGTTCAGCGTGAAGTGACGCAGCGCAATCCAGCCCTTCTTGAGGGTCGGCAAGCCGCAGGCCAGAATGGCAGCGACCACCATCGCCCCCACCCACGGGCTGTGCTCCGGAACGCCCGACCAGACAGCGGCTTCGCTGGCCGCAGCCAGCACACCGCCGGCCACCAGACGCACGACATCGCCCTTGTGGCTCGCGGGCGGCGGCGCGGCGTTCGCGTTGTCCCCGGAAAGCGGCACAGGCGTCATGCCGAGCTTGCGCAGCGTATCGGCCACGACGTCGCCGTGACGCGTCACGTCGGAGGCCGATGCGCGCTCGTCGAAAACGACGGTCAACTCACGTTTGAGGAGGTTGAAATACAGCGCGTCGACGCCGGGCTGACGCTCAAGCTGATCGCGAATGAGGCGCTCTTCCGTCGGACAGTCCATCTGATCGATGCGAAAACGCGCCTGCGGAGCCCCCGTCTCGGGCATCGGCTCGGACGGCGCGAAACTCGCCCCACCCGCGCAGCACGACGCGCCGCCATGCGCATGCGCGGCGCCCGACGCCTCGGTCGACGAGTGATCGTGGTCATGGCTATGCCCGTGATCGTGGTCATGACCGCGCACATAAACCTGGCCATGGGGGTGCTCATGGTCATGGGCATCGCCGTGGCCGTGGCCGTGGCCGTGGCCGTGGCCGTGGCCGTGGCCGTGATTATGGTTGTGGCCGTGGTCACGTCCATGCGCATGCTGATGTGCTTGCGGTTCGCGCTCGTGATCGTGATCGTGATCGTGATCGTGCGGATGCCCATGATCGTGACGATGCGCCTGGCCGGGGACTTCCCCGAGGCCAGACGCCTTGCGATCGGTCTCCATCGAGCCCGCCAGACGGGTCGAATCCGAGGGGTTGGACATGTGAACTCCTGGTTTCCTGATTCGTGTTACCCTTCATTCAAAACCCTGTAGTGACTACGGAGTCAAGCATGAAAATCGGAGAACTGGCCCGCGCGGCGGGTACCGATGTCGAAACCATCCGCTATTACGAGCGTGCGGGCCTGCTACCGCCCCCGCCGCGCAGTGACGCGGGCTATCGCACCTACGGCGACGACCATCTGGAAGCGCTACGCTTCATCCGTCACTGCCGCTCGCTCGATATGCCGCTCGCCGATGCCAAGCGGCTCGGCGAACTCGC
The DNA here is from genome assembly GCF_044745225.1 of Pandoraea sp. NPDC087047. NCBI lineage: Bacteria > Pseudomonadati > Pseudomonadota > Betaproteobacteria > Burkholderiales > Burkholderiaceae > Pandoraea > Pandoraea sp. NPDC087047. The sequence continues at coordinate 30,421 of NZ_JBIUZU010000001.1, read as the reverse complement.
CCACGACACCAGCGTGACGTGCGAAGACGCGAATCAACTCATCGAAGCCCATCTGGCTCGGGTACACACACGCATTCACGAATTGCAGGCGCTGGAGCAACAGTTGCTGCATCTGCAGGCGCAATGCCATAGCCGTCACGAGACGAGCGATTGCGGCATCCTGCGCGCCCTGATGCAAGGCGCACACGGCGAAGCCTGCGCCTGCCACACTGAAACCGATCCGATCGACGTCGCGTGCGAGCACGAGCATTTGCACTCATCACGGCAAGCGTCCTGATCCGTCCCGATCAAGCCACTTGTTAGTTAGTCTGTTATCGGCATTCATCGGTCTCTCGCAGATCACTGACGCTCACTCGGCAGTGCCTTGCTAGACGCCCGCGAAGGCGGGTCGACATCATGTATGTCGCATGTATGTCTCCCGCCTCCTGCTCGTGGTTTGCTCACCGCTGACTTGCCATTGGCGAGTCCCCCGCCGACTTGCCCATAAGCGCCTCGCGCTCCGGGCGGCGCGATTGTGGCGCCCCGCCTCCACGCCCTCGGTATCTGACCTTCCCCCCTCAACGCCAGACGACCGCGTGATCCCAACGACAAGTCGTCGCTCCTGCCTCATAAGCTTTTCGCAATTCGCGTAGTAAGGCACGCTGTAATTTGCGAGAGGAATCGCGGCTTTTCCCGCGAAAACAGGGGCAAACCTGCTCAGTTTCTATACAATGTCCCGCACACGTCGTACCCGTCGTGACCGGCACGTTGCGCGCCGTTCGGGATACGCACCGATATGTCGTAATCCGTTTCAATTTTTGCTCATTTGTCGGAGATCTTATGTCCAGCGATGTATCCGCTACGCCAGCACCCGCGACGGAAACCAACGCCGACATCGTCATCATGGGTGCAGGTGCGGCAGGCATTTCCGTGGCCGCGAGCTTGCGACGCCGCCGTCCATCGCTCTCGATCACGATCGTAGATCCGGCCGACACCCATTACTATCAGCCCGCGTGGACGCTCGTCGGCGCCGGTGAATTCGACGCCGCGCGCACGGCACGCCCGATGGCAAGCGTGATCCCCGAAGGCGTGAGCTGGATACAGGCTGCGATCACCGCGTTCGCGCCGGAACACCAGCGCGTCCTGCTCTCGGACGGCCGCCGTCTCGGGTATCGCTTCCTCATCGTCGCGCCGGGCCTGCAACTGAACTGGGAGGCCATCGACGGCCTCACCGACACGCTCGGGCGCAACGGCGTTACGTCCAACTACCGCTTCGACCTCGCGCCTTACACGTGGTCGCTGGTTCGCGACTTCAAGGGCGGCAACGCGTTGTTCACACAACCGCCCATGCCGATCAAATGCGCGGGCGCCCCGCAAAAGGCGATGTATCTGTCGGCCGATACATGGCGCAAGAACAGCGTGCTGGAGAAGACGAAGATCGAGTTTCATCTCGTGGCACCGGTGCTCTTCGGCGTGAAGGATTATGTGCCCGCCCTCATGGAGTACGTGCAGCGCTATCGCATCTCTGTGCATCACCTCTCGCATCTGCGCGCGGTGGACGGCGAGCGTCGCGTTGCCCGCTTCGAGATGTTCGATGCCGACGGTCAGTCGCAGTTTGTCGACAAGCCCTTCGATCTGCTGCATGTGGTTCCGCCGCAAAGCGCGCCGGACGTGCTGCGCGCAAGCCCCCTGGCCGACGCGGCCGGCTGGTGCGAAGTCGACCCGGCCACACTGCGTCATGCGCGCTTTGCCAATGTGTTCGGTCTGGGCGACGCGATCTCCGCGCCCAATGCCAAGACCGCTGCCGCAGCACGCAAGCAAGCGGTCGTCGTCGCAGAGAATTTACTCGCGGCAATGGATGGCCGCCCCCTTTCATTGCATTACGACGGTTATGGCGCGTGTCCGCTCACCGTGGAGCATGGCAAGATCGTGCTCGCGGAGTTCGGCTACGGCGGCAAACTGCTGCCCACGTTCCCCATCGACGGTACGCACGCGAACCGTTTCGCATGGGTGCTGAAAAAGTACGTGCTGCCAAAGGTTTATTGGGACTTCATGCTTCGGGGACGCGAGTGGCTGGCGCGACCCCGCTGACCCGTCTATAGGTGAAACCCGCACTCAATTTTCGAGGACGGGTGCCGTTAATGGTCAAAGGACCCGGTCTCGCAACCGGGCACGAGCTTCTAGTCGGGCCACGCCTTGCGCGCGGTCTGCCGGAGCGCGGAGGGATGCGGCGCACCGGCTGGCGCGCCCTGAGCGCCCCGAGCACTTCGGCCGACACATTTACGCGTCTTATGCAGAACATGATTCAAGGGTTTTCTGGCGGCACGACCTGTTCGACGCGTGGGCTTTTCCTGCTCGATGGCCTCGCCAGCATTAAATGCGGCAATGACAAACGTTCAACCGTTCGGGCGATGTCTGCCTGCCTGCCGAGATGAACGATACGAACGCGCTGCGACGACAAGTCGTCCTCGCCGATCTGCTGCTGGATCGCCAGCGGCTTTTGCGCGCCCTCAGCCTTGAGTTGCGTACCCCCAGTCCGCCCAACAGCCACAGTGCGCTTGTCGTGCTGCACGTGGGCCGGGGTCAGCGCAAGGCCACCAACCAACCGGCCATTTCCGACGCCGACCTGATCGCGACGGTGGCATTTCGCATCGGCTCGCGCATTCGCCGTCGCGACCTCATCGGCCGCGTGTCGGACCAGCAGATCGCCATCCTGCTACGTGATCTCGGCAGCCGCGAGGCCGCCATCCAGATCACGCGCCGCTTTATCCGCGCCGGCGAATCGCCTGTGCCGTGCGGTAATGGGCTGCTCTACCCAATCCTCTCGGCGGGCATAACGCATCTGCCTCAGGTCCCGGTATGGCCCGCCACGCTGCTGGAGCACACGTCGGAGGTGGCAGATCAGGCCATTCGCGAGAGTGCGTCGCGTTTTCTCGTCACCGAAGCGCCGGTGGCGCCAACCGAAGGCATTGCGCCGCCCGACGAGGCCGGCAATGAGCATTACTGGCGTAATGCCATCGGCCGCGCCCTGACGAGCTCCGAATTCCGTCTGCACTATCAACCGCAAATCGACATGCGCACGCACCGGCTGACGGGTCTCGAAGCGCTCATCCGCTGGCAGCGCGACGACGAACTGATCATGCCGGGCGAGTTCATCCCGGCAGCCGAGCGGTGCGACGTCATTGGCCCGATCGGGGAGTGGACGCTGCACGAGGCCTGCCGTCAACTCGACCAATGGCAGACGGACGGCGAGGAGTATCCGCGCGTCGCCGTGAATCTGTCCGCTCAGCAAATGCGGGTCCAGACGCTCGAGACGGTTCGCTACGCCCTCAAACACCATCGCGTGCCGCCGGACAAGCTGGAAATCGAGATCACCGAATCGTCGCTGATTTCTCACCTCGATGAAGCCGCCACGTTGATGAACGAACTCGTGGCGATGGGCGTTCGCCTGTCGCTCGACGACTTCGGCACCGGCTATTCCAGTTTCGTGCGTCTGAAGCGCTGGCCGTTCGGGACCGTCAAGATCGATTACCAGTTCGTCGCTGGCGTACTGCTCGGCGGTTACGATACCGAGTTGATCCGCGCCATCATCGCCATCGCTCGTAAACTCGAAATCGAGACAGTGGCCGAAGGCGTGGAAACCAGCGCGCAACGCGACGCGCTCGCGTCGCTGGGCTGTCACGCGTGGCAGGGGTATCATTGCACGCGTCCCTTACCGCCCGGGCACATCGAGACGTTCATTCGAGATTGGCACGGGCGCCTGTAATCGCGTCAGCAACCGCCTCTGCCGTTGGCCAACGCTCTTCCCAATCGCCGCCACGCCGCTTCTGCTTTCCTGCGCGGCCTGGCCATTCTCGTGTGCATCCTCATCGCGTGGGGGCTGGCGCGCTTCGCCGCCGATCAACTGGTGGCGAACCGCTCGGCGCGTCTGCTATACGAAGAACGCAGCGTCGCCAGCCGGCTCGCTCACGGCACTGTCCATACGGTCAATCAAGACCTGATGCTCATTCGCGGCATTCCGCAGGTGCTTGCCCAAGTCGAGCAGATTCAAGACGCCGCCGGCGCGATTGCCTCACATCCGCTCACCCATGTGCCGAAAGAGAAGGCTCGCGAGATGCTACTAGCGAACCCGGTGCTCAAGCCTGTCAACGAACTGCTGCGCGCCGCGCAGTTGTATTTCGGCGCCGATCTCGTGTGGCTGGGCACGCCTGACGGCATCACCATCGCGTCAAGCGATGCCAACACGGCAAACCCGCTGGTCGGCGACAGTTACGGTGATCGCGGCTACTTCAATACCGCAGTACTCGGTGGCGCCGGTCAGCAATACGTGATCGGCCGCAAGACCGGGCTGCCCGGCATTTTCTTCACAGCCCCGGTGTATCGAGAGGGGCTGCTCGTCGGCGTGATGGTCATCAAGCTCGGCATTCGTCGGTTGTCGCACTGGGTCGATAGCGGCGCGTCGTTCATCACCGACAGCAATGGCGTGATCGTGCTCGCCAACGACCCCACGTTCACCGGCCTCGCGGTCCCGGGCGCCGCCGTGTTCAAGTTGACGCGCACCGAGCGCCGCCATCTCTATTTGCAGGAAGACTTCACCGTCGCACCCATCGAGGACTACGACCTCGCGCCCGGCACCCCCGACTTCCTGCATCAGACGCCGGACGACGAGCCGAGTGACCACAATGCTCGGCTGGTGCGCGTGCGCCCCGACAATCAGCCGTATTTGATGGATGCCGAACCGTCGTCAGACGGCGAACTGGTGATCTACACCATGAACGAGGCCCCCACGCTCGGCAGCCTGTCCGTCGAGAGACGCCGTTATGCCACGCTGGTATTCGCCCTGCTGCTCAGCTCTGCCGGTGCGTTATACCTGCTGGTTCGCTATCTGCGTCGCGAAAAACTTCAGTTGACCGACACACTTGCCAAGAACGCGGCCCTCGAACACGAGGTCAAAGACGACGCCCTCACAGGCGCGCTATCGCGCGGGCACTTCCTCAAGCGCTTGCGCGCAGAAGTCCTGCAGGCCGATGCGGCGGATGTGCCGACCTGCGTCATCCTCGTCGACCTCGATCATTTCAAGCAGATCAACGACACATGGGGCCATGCACTGGGAGACACGGTATTGGCCACCTTTGTGCGTCTTTGTCACGAATCGTTACGCGAAGATGACATCTGCGGTCGTTTGGGGGGCGAAGAATTCGCTATTATCCTCAGTGGTGCCAACGAGGCGCGAGCCTTCGACGCCGCTGAGCGCTTGCGTGAAGCGGTTCGCACAACACGTATCAATGTCGAAGGACGGACGCTGCAATTCACGATCAGTGCCGGCGTAGCCCAGTGGCACACGGGAGACGACGACAACGCGTGGCTGCAACGTGCCGACGCGGCGCTTTACCTTGCCAAATCTCGCGGACGCGATCGCTGCGCCCGCGAATCCGACCTTCGGGTACTCACCCGAGGCAAGCCGTAACCGACTTCCGGCGCCCCGGCCCGGGGTCGTCAACCCAGACCGGACCGATGCCCAAGACGAATCTCGCCACATTCGCCCCATCGCCGCTACGCGCCATCCAGGTCAGTGCCGTAGCTCTCTGCCTGGCCATGAGCAGCACCGCACGCGCCGATCTCTCGCTCCTGCAACCGCCCCGCGCCCTCACGGGCAGCGCACCGCTGCAACTCACACTGCTGGCCACGCAAGACGCCCCTGGCCACAAAACGATCAAGCTGCCGGACGAAATCGTCGTGCGCATCTCCAACGACGATTTCAAGCCCACGCTGTTGCACCTGAAGCGAACGGCCATTGCGCCCACGCAAGTCACGCTCGCCACCGGACAGTTCCGTCGCATCACCTACTCGGCGGCACTCCCCAAGGAGTTGCGCGGCACGGTCCGCATCGAGGCCGTCGATTGGGACGCCTCGGCCACGACCATCGTGCTCGATCGCGCCGCCCCCGCCGAACCGATGGTCGCCGCCTCGCCGCTCCCGGCAAGCGACGGTGCTGCGACTTCCACAACGCCCCCGACAGGCACGACGGCGGCAGCGCCGGCATCGGGTGGCATGACTACCGTATCTGCCGACGCGATTCCACCGACGACCGACGCCGAATTCGCCCGCATCTCGTCCAACGAGCCGATGTATATCGCCTTCGGCAAGAACGGCGACGCCAATGCGCGCTTTCAGCTCAGCTTCAAGTTCCACATCCTGAAGCCGGACAATCCTTCGTCGAAGTCCTTCCTCGACAATCTGTATTTCGGCTACACCCAGTTATCGATCTGGGATCTGGAGGCGCAATCCGCCCCCTTCCGCGATTCCAACTATCGGCCGAGCCTCTTCTACTACATCCCCGACACCGGTGCGCGCGCCGGCTGGTTCACGTCGCTCGGCATCGCAGCGGGTATCGAACATGAGTCCAACGGCAAGGCAGGCAGCGACTCCCGCAGCATCAACACCGTCTTCGTCAAACCGATCCTCACGTTCGGCAATCCCTCCGAGTACCACTGGACGGTGGCACCGAAGCTGTACGCCTATCTGGAGAAGAACGACAACCCCGACATCCAGAACTATCGCGGCTACATGGATCTGCTCGTGCTATGGGGCAAGCCGAATGGCTGGCAGATCGGGGCAACGCTTCGCAAGGGCATGAAGCGCAACTATGGCAGCGTGGACGTGCAGGTCACGTATCCGCTCGGCAAACTGATCCCTGGCACCGGCGGCTACATCTGGCTTGGCTACTTCACCGGCTACGGCGAAGACATGCTCGACTACAACCGTCACTCCCCGTCTCAGGTACGGATCGGCTACAGCGTATTCCGCTGGTAATACCGAGGTCGCCGCCGCAGCCACAGTATCGTGGGGATGCGCATCTCACGATGCCATCCCCACGATGGATCACAACACCAGCACGAGCGCGCCCGCAACGATCAACGCACCACCCAGCGCCTCCTTGAGTGAGAACGGTTCGCCAAGCACCACCCAGCCGATCAACATGGCCATCGCCACACTGAGTTTATCGAGCGGCGCGACACCCGATACCGGCCCCAATTGCAATGCCCGAAAGTAGCAAAGCCACGACAGCCCCGTCGCCACACCCGAAAGCACGAGGAAAATCCACGTGTTCGCGCTCAGGCTCGTCGGACGCTGCCACTCGCCCCGCATGCCGACAATGGCCAGCGTCACCCCGAAGATGATGACGGTACGAATCAGCATGGCCATGTTCGAATTGACCTGCGCCACCCCGAGCTTGCCGAAAATCGCCGTCAGCGCGGCAAAGAATGCCGAACCCAGCGCGAAAAGTTGCCAGCTACGCAGCATAACGATTGTCACCCATCAAAGATTGTTCGCCCCAACCTGAAACCCGCCGGAATGTCTACCGCCGATACCCGGGCGTAGGGGAATCCGGGCCGGGTCCGCCATCGGTGCGATAATGGCGGCATCTTGTGATACCCCAGCCGCCTCCGGCCGAATTTGCCCTTTATGTCCGAATTGCACGACCGCCCCGACAGCCCTTGCATTGGCGTTTGCTCGACGCTTTTCGACGACGTCTGCAAAGGGTGCGGCCGCACCGCTCACGAAGTCTCGAACTGGGTGTTCTTCTCCGACCAAGAGAAGGCGGCCGTGTGGGAGCGCATCACCCGCGAGGGCACGGCGATGCGCTTTTGCGACAACAGCGCTACGACTTCGCAGCCTTGAACTGAAGCGACTTATATTCGAGGAATTCCTCGAAGCCGTAGACGCCGTTCTCACGCCCATGCCCCGATTGCTTGAAGCCGCCGAACGGGGCCTGCACATTGAACTCCCCGCCGTTGATATCCACCTGTCCGGTGCGAATCTGACGCGCCACACGCACCGCACGCGCCTCGTCCTTTGACCACACCCCGCCGCCGAGTCCGTAAATGGAGTCGTTGGCAATGCGCACCGCATCGGCCTCGTCCTGATAGGTGATGATCGAGAGCACCGGGCCGAAGATTTCCTCTTGCGCCACCGTGGCATCCGGCGTGACACGCCCCAGGACCGTCGGCTGGACGAAAAACCCTGCCTCGAAGCCCTCGGGTACGGCGTCTCCCCCCGCGATCAATTCCGCCCCCTCCGACACGCCTTTTCGGATGTAGGTTTGCACGCGCTCGCGTTGCGCCGCCGACGCCAACGGCCCGAGACGCGTTGTTTCCTCGCGTGGATCTCCCAGCGTATAGCGCGCCACCGCCTCTTTCGCCAGCGCCTTGACTTCGTCATAGCGCGACGCAGGCACCAGCATGCGAGTGTGCGCCGAGCACGTCTGCCCCGAATTCAGATAACAGGCGCTCAGCGTGCCTTTGACGGCAGCGCCGAGATCCGCATCGTCGAGTACCACCGATGCCGATTTCCCACCCAACTCCAGCGCCACCCGTTTGACCGTTTGCGATGCCACTTCCGACACCCGCTTGCCCGCGCGCGTCGATCCGGTAAACGACACCATGTCGACGTCCGGATGCCGTGCCAGCACCTCTCCGACGACCGGCCCCAGGCCCGTGACCAGATTGAAAACACCGGCGGGCAGACCCGCCTCGGCAATCACCTCGGCCAGAATGAAGGCATTGAACGGCGCCACCTCCGAGGGCTTGAGCACGACCGTGCAGCCAGCAGCCAGCGCCGGTGCCACTTTCAACGTGATCTGATTCAGCGGGTAATTCCACGGCGTGATGGCACCCACTACCCCCACCGGCTCACGCACTACCAGCGAATTGCCGATGCGCGCTTCGAACTCGAACGCCAGCGCCAGCTCGGCGTACTTGTTCCAGTGATAGACGGGGCCACCCACCTGGATGGCCCGCACGAGCTTGATGGGCATGCCCGTCTCGCCCGTCATGACCTGTGCCAATTCTTCCGTGCGCGCCTTGAGGCCCGCTGCGATCTTGCGCAGATATTCGGCACGCTCGGCAGGCGGCGTGGCAGCCCAGGCATCGCGCGCCTTCAGCGCCGCGGCAACGGCAGCTTCCGTATCTTCTGCCGCGCCCTCAGGAATGCGCCCCATGAGTTTCGCATCGGCAGAGTGGAAGACGTCCAGCGTGCCACGGCCGATCGGCGTGACCCACTGTCCGTCGATGAAAAACTTGTCGTATGTCTTCATGCAATGCCTCCTGCAGGCAGGTTAGCGACGAACGGTCATTGTAGTCCGCTCACCGCCAGGCTTTGCATGCTCACGACAAAATCGGTCTGCTCCGATGCATGTCTTCCGATATTCCGAGACGGCAATCGGATGCCACGACATCGCCCCATGTCGCAAACATCGCCAATGGCGTAAACGCAAACAGGGCGCCTGCCATGCAAGCGCCCTGCGGGGTACTGCCTAACGCCTTAGCTCGCGAGCGTCAGACTTCCACGCCCTGGCTGGCCAGATACTCGTCGTAGGTGCCGGCGTAATCGATCAGCGTGCCATCGCTCTTCACTTCGATGATGCGCGTGGCCAGGCCCGACACGAACTCACGGTCGTGCGAAACAAAGATCAGCGTGCCCGGATACTTGTCGAGCGCGATCTGAAGCGACTCGATCGATTCCATATCCATGTGGTTGGTCGGCTCGTCCATCATCATGACGTTGTGACGGCCGAGCATCAGCTTGCCCCAGATCATGCGGCCTTTCTCGCCACCGGAGAGCACGCGCACGGACTTGCCCACGTCGTCGCCGCCGAAGAGCAGGCGGCCCAGCGAGCCACGAATCACCTGATCGTCGTCGCCTTCTTTGCCCCACTGCGTCATCCAGTCGGTGAGCGTCAGGTCTTGCGGGAATGCCTCGGACGTATCCTGCGGCATGTAACCGATGTTCGCGTTCTCGGCCCACTTCACGTTGCCGGCGTCGACCGGCAGTTCGGCCATCAGGCTGCGCAGCAGCGTGGTCTTGCCAGCACCGTTCTCGCCGATGATCGCCACACGCTCGCCGGCACGCACCGCGCCGGTGAAGTTCTTGAAGATCTGGCGGTCGTATGCCTTCGAAATGCTCTCAAATTCGAACGCAAGGTTATGCAACTTCTTCTCGAATTCGAAACGAATGAACGGGTTCTGACGCGACGACGGCTTGATGTCCTCGACCTTGATCTTGTCGATCTGCTTGAGACGGCTCGTCGCCTGACGTGCCTTCGACTTGTTCGCCGAGAAGCGGCGCACGAAGTCCTGCAGGTCGGTAATGCGCTCCTTCGCCTTCGCGTTGGCCACCATCTGACGCTCGCGGGCCTGTGCCGACGCCAGCATGTAGTCGTCGTAGTTGCCCGGGTAGATCTTCAGCGTGCCGTAATCCATATCGGCCATGTGCGTGCACACGGCGTTCAGGAAGTGGCGATCGTGCGAAATGATGATCATGGTGGAGTTGCGCTCGTTGAGCACATCTTCCAGCCAGCGGATCGTGTTGATGTCGAGGTTGTTGGTCGGTTCGTCGAGCAGCAGCACGTCCGGATTCGAGAACAGCGCCTGTGCGAGCAGCACACGCAGCTTCCAGCCCGGCGCGACGTTGCTCATCCGGCCCTGATGCTGGTCCGTCGGAATGCCCACGCCCAGCAACAATTCGCCCGCACGCGATTCGGCCGTGTAGCCGCCGTACTCGGCGAACTTCGCTTCGAGTTCGGCCGCGTGCATGTAGTCGTCGTCCGTCGCTTCCGGATTGGCGTAAATCGCGTCGCGCTCGCTCATGGCAGCCCACATTTCGGTGTGGCCCATCATCACGACGTCGAGAACACGCATGTCTTCGTACGCGAATTGGTCCTGCTTGAGCTTACCCAGACGAACGTTGGGTTCGAGCATGACGTTACCGCCGCTCGGCTCAAGATCGCTGCCGAGAATCTTCATGAACGTCGACTTGCCGCAACCGTTGGCGCCGATCAGGCCATAGCGGTTGCCCCCGCCAAACTTGACGGAGATGTTCTCGAAGAGCGGCTTGGCGCCGAATTGCATCGTGATATTGGCAGTAGACAGCACAGGCGGTATCCGGAAGAGATAGTGCGGCGGCACGAAATTGCGCCACGAAACCTGACATTTTAACACCGATGCGTGTCACGCGCCCCTGCGCTGTGCCCTACGCCTTGTGAAGGTTCTGATTTGTGACGCATCAGGCGGTGGCGGGATTTCGATGGCCTCACGATACCCGGAACCGCACACATGCCGTCCGACGCGCCCCGACGGGTTCTCACGGTCGGGACTGGTCCGTGCGGCCAAACCTGCCGGAACGACGCATCACGTTTGCTCCGGCCATCACGTCACCCTTTTTCGAGCGACCTGCCTTCGATGACCACCATCCTCGTTCCGACGTCCGCCAATCGTGCTCTTCGTGCTCTTCGCACCCTCCGAGCCAGCCCTTTGAGCCCATCCCGTCCTTCCCGCCTCCTCGCCACACTGAGCCTCGCCGCGTTGCTTGGCGTATCGACCGGCGCCATGGCAGACGAGCCCCTGACCGCGCCGGGCGAGCGAACCCACCAGACCAGCCAGACCGCCCCCAACGCTCAAACCGGCAAAATCAGCCAACCCAGCCTATCCAGCCAGACCGCCCTCCCCGCCCCATCGGGTATCTCCCTCCAGACCCTGTCCCAATCGACCACCGCATGGGACCAGACCGGCTACTCGGCGTACCCCTCGGGCATTCCCGAGCCGACACTCGTGCGTATCACCGTCGCCCCGAACGCCCGGTTTGACCGGCACGCGCATCCGATGCCCGCCATCGGCTATGTGACGGCGGGCCAACTGACGGTCGAACGCGAGGACAACGGCGCACAACGCGCATTCACGGCGGGGCAGACGATCGCGGAGCTGGTCGATGTCCCGCACCGGGGCTGGGCGGGTGACGCGGGCGCGGAACTGCTGGTGTTCTACACGCGGGTGGTGCAGCAACCCCTCTCGGTCGCGTCGCCGCCGACCGGCAAACTGGCGTTGGACGAAGTCGCGAAAACCGTCAGCGAGTAACGCGGGTAACGCGAGTAAAGCGAGTAATGCGAATAACGCGCGCCCGGACGTTTGCAGACGTCCACGCATAAAAAAACCGCCGGCAAACCCCGGCGGTTTTCTCACAACAGAGCGCCGCACAGGCGGCAGATGTCGTTACTGCTTTGGCAGCGAGCCTTCGACGCCGTCGACGAACCAGTTGATCTGGTGCTTCTCGTCGTCGTTGAGCGTCTTGCCGGCCGGCACGATTTCCTTGCCGTCCTGGCCCTTGATCGGGCCGGTGAACGGGTCGTACTTGCCGTCGCGAATCGCGTCGTGGCGCGCCGTCACCGCCTTGCGGGCGGCTTCCGATACGGCCTTGTCGTTAATGGCCACGAGGTTGATCTCGTCTTCCTTGATGCCACCCCAGACCGGCGTGTTCTTCCACGTGCCCTGCATGACTTCATCGACGGTGCGCACGTAGTACTTGCTCCAGTCGATGGCCGCGGACCCGAGGTGTGCGTTCGGACCGAACTTGCTCATGTCCGAATCCCAGCCGAAGGCGTGGATCTTCTTCTCTTCGGCCACCTGCATCACCACGGCCGAGTCGACGTTCTGCATCAGCACATCTGCGCCCTGACCGACGAGCGATTCCGCCGCCTGGCGCTCCTTGCCCGGATCGAACCAGCTATTGATCCAGACGACCTTCACCTTGACCTTCGGATTGATTTCGCGCGCGGCGATGGTGAACGCATCGATATTGCGGATCACTTCGGGAATCGGTACCGAAGCCACGTAGCCGATCACGTTCGACTTGGTGACATAACCGCCGACGACACCAGCCAGATGTGCACCTTCGTACGTACGCACGTCGTACGTGCCAAGGTTCGGCGCCGACTTGAAGCCGGTGGCGTGCTCGAACGTGACATCGGGGAAATCGGCAGCCGTCTTGACCATCGAGTCCATGTAACCGAACGACGTACCGAAGATCAGCTTGTTGCCCTTGCTCGCCAGATCGCGGAACACACGCTCCGAATCCGCCCCTTCCGGCACGTTCTCCACGCGGGTGACGGTAACTTTGTCGCCGTACTTGGCTTCGACGGCCTTCGCGCCTTGCTCATGGGCATAGGTCCAGCCGGCGTCGCCCGGGTTCCCGATATAGACGAACGCCACGCCCATCGGGCCCTTGCCGGCGGGGGCCGCCGAGGCTTGCGCGTCGGAAGCGGCCGCGGGCGCGTTCGCCGTATTGTTCTCCTGCTTGCCGCAGGCGGAAACCAGCATGGCGGCCGCCAGGCTCGCCATCGTGATCAGGACTTTACGTCGCATCGATTTTCTCCTCGTCATCGATTGTTTCAGTTGAATTCTTGTGTCGCACACCACCTCGCGCTGCCCGCAGACAGCGGCGCATCAGCGCCCCATCTGCGAATCATGACCCCGCAAAGAACGGCTTCCCCAACGACGCCGGGGCATTCAGGCGAATCGTCTGACGATTGCGCGAAATGATCACCAGCACGACGATGGTCGCCAGATACGGCAGGCTCGCCAACGCTTGCGACGGGATACGGATGCCCATCGCCTGCGCCTGGAATTGCAGCGCCATGACCACACCGAAGAGCAGCGCGCCGAGCGCCGTACGGCCGGGACGCCACGTTGCGAACACCACCAGCGCCAGCGCAATCCAGCCGCGGCCTGCGGTCAGGTTCTCCTGCCACAGACGCAGATAGCCCACGGAGTAATAAGCGCCCGCGAGCCCCGACATCGCACCGCCGAACAGCGTCGCGAGATAACGAATACGCACCACCGGATAGCCGATGGCATGCGCCACGGACGGCGCCTCGCCAATCGAGCGCAGCACCAGTCCGGCGCGCGTGCGGTACAGAAACCAGGCAATCGCCGCGAGCAGCGCCACCGAGAGATAGCCCAGCGGATTGAGCGAGAAGACCGACGGCCCCAGCACCGGAATCGACGACAGCCCCGGAATCGGCATATCGCGCAGCATCGGGATCGTGGCATCGGTGTACGGACGCCCGACATACGCCGAGAGGCCGATGCCGAAGATCGTCAGCGCCAGTCCCGTGGCCACCTGATTGGCCATGAGCGAGAGCGTGAGCCACGCGAAGATGGCCGACATGGCAACGCCCGACGCAATGCCCGCCAGCACGCCGAGCCAGAGGTTGCCCGTCTGCACGGTGACGGCGAACGCACCGATGGCGCCCATGAGCATGGTGCCTTCCACGCCGAGGTTCAGCACGCCCGACTTCTCCGTCACCAGTTCGCCCAACGCGGCGAGCATGAGCGGGATGGCCGCGATCACGGCACTTGCGGCCAGCGGCGTCAGCAAATTGATCCAGTCCATGCCGCGCTCCTCAGACGCCGCTCGCCTGCGCACGAACGCGACGGCGCAAGCGGTAGTTCACGAAGACGTCGCAGCCGAGCAGACTGAACAGCAGCAGCCCCTGGAAGACGCCACTGATGGCCTTGGGTAACTGGAGCGATGTCTGGACCGCTTCGCCGCCGAGGTAAAGCAGCGCCATGAGCAGGCTCGCGAGCACGATTCCCACCGGATGCAGACGGCCGACGAACGCCACGATGATGGCCGTGAAGCCATACCCCGGCGCCCACGTCGCCTGCAACTGGCCGACCGGACCGGCAACTTCACCCGTGCCCGCCAGCCCGGCGGCAGCCCCGCCGATCAGCAGCGCGAGCCAGACGGCGCGCGGCTCCGAATACCCCGCATAACGGGCGGCCAGCGGCGCGAGTCCGCCCACTTCCATCCGGTAGCCCGCGAAGCTCTTGCGCATGAAGCACCATGCAGCGGGCACAGCAACCACGGCCATGAAGACGGACGCGTTCAGACGCGTGCCCCGCCACGGCGCCCAGTGCCAGTCGCCGAAGAAGCGAGGAAACAGCGCGTCGCGGCTGAAGTTGATCGACTGCGGGAAGTTCATGCCGTGCGGGTCCTGCCACGGACCGCTGACCAGATAGATCAGCAACTGCGTGGCGACGTACGTGAGCATCAGGCTCACGAGAATCTCGTTGGCATTGAAGCGCACGCGCAACAGCGCAGGAATGGCGGCCCACAACATGCCGCCCAGCGCACCGGCGGCCATCATCAGCGGCAGCAGCCACGGGCCGCCATGACCGTCGAAATGAATCGCCACGCCGGACGCGAAGATGCCGCCCAGCAGCAACTGCCCTTCCGCGCCAATGTTCCACACGTTGGCGCGATAGCCGATGGCCAGCCCGAGCGCGATCAGACACAGCGGCGACGCCTTGAGCAGCAACTCCGACCACCCGTTCAGGCTGCTAATGGGCGCGAGGAAGAACGCGGCCATCGCCTGCGCCGGATTCTTGCCGAGGAAACTGAAGATGAGCACGCCGCCAGCGAGCGTAATGAGCGTGGCCACCAACGGCATGGCGAGCCGCATGGTGCGCGAAGGACTTGGCCGTGGCTCAAGCGTGAAATCGAACATGGTGTCTGGAAATCGATGAAAACCGAGGTAAGCCGATGAAAACGTTACGGCGTTCGCGCCAGCGCAAATCAGACACTGGCGCAAAGAGAAAAACGGGTGATGCAGGTATTGCCGATGCTGACGAACTCAGGCCGGAGCCCCTGCACGCTCGCCCGCACCGCCGGGGAACATTCCCGCCATCCACAGGCCGATCTCGCGCGCATCGGTCTGCTCGGGCTTGCGCACCGGCGACAGACGCCCCTGCGCGAGCACCGTGATCCGGTCGCAAATCTCGAAAAGCTCGTCGAGCTCTTCGGACAGCACCAGCACCGCAACGCCGCGGGCGGACAAGTCCAGCAGTTGCTGACGGATGAAGGCGGCGGCCCCCACATCGACGCCCCACGTCGGTTGCGCCACCACCAGCACCCGAGGCTCCTGAAGGATCTCGCGTCCGACGATGAACTTCTGCAAATTGCCGCCCGAGAGGCTTTGCGCAGCGGCGTCCGGGCCGCCGGCCTTGACGTTGAAGCGCTCGATGCACAGCGACGCGAACTTGCGCAGCGTGCCGCGGCGAATCCATCCGCCGCGCAACAAGCCGAGATATGCCGTGCCGGACGTGCCGAGCAGCGCATTGTCCGTGAGCGACATGCTCGGCACGGCGCCGCGCCCGAGGCGCTCTTCCGGCACGAAGGCCAGCCCGAGACGCCGCCGGGTCGCGGCCCCCATGCGTCCGACGGCGCGGTCGTTCAATACGATGGCTTCAGCCTGCGGTGCACGTGTTTCCCCGGAGAGCGCCGCCAGCAACTCGGCCTGCCCATTGCCGGACACGCCCGCGATACCGACGATCTCGCCCGCATGCACGTCGAGATTGACCTCGTGCAGCGAAGTGCCGAACGGGTCGTCGCTGGTCATCGACAGCTTCCGCAGGGACAGCAGCACATCGCCCGGCTGATGCGCGCGCCGCTCGATCTGCGGCAATGCGCGCCCGATCATCATTTGCGCCAGCGTCTCGGCCGTCTCCTCGCGAGGAATGGCGTGGCCGGACACGCGTCCGCCGCGCAGCACCGTCGCGCGGTCGCAAAGATCGCGAATCTCGTCGAGTTTGTGACTGATGTAGACGATGCTGCAACCTTCGGAGGCCAGCCGCCGCAAGGTCGTGAAGAGTTTCTGGACGGCCTGCGGCGTGAGCACCGACGTCGGTTCGTCCATGATGAGCAGGCGCGGATTCTGCAACAGACAGCGCACGATTTCCACGCGCTGACGCTCGCCCACCGACAGGCTATGAACATGGCGCGCCGGATCGACTTCTAGCCCGTATTGGGCCGAGACGTCGCGAATCCGCTGAGACAGCGCCTTCAGGTCGTGCCCGGCGTCATCGAGCGCGAGCGAAATGTTCTCCGCGACGCTCAGCGTCTCGAAGAGTGAGAAATGCTGGAACACCATGCCGATGCCCAGCTTGCGCGCGGCGGCCGGACTGTCGATGCGCACCAGCTGCCCTTCCCAGCGGATTTCCCCCGCGTCCGGGCGCACGGCGCCGTAGATGATCTTCATCAACGTGCTCTTACCTGCGCCGTTCTCACCGAGTACGGCGTGAATCTCGCCGGGTAATACGCTCAATGCGATGTCGTCGTTAGCCACCACGCTCGGATAGCGTTTGGTGATGCCGGTCAGCGCCAGACGTGGCGTCGATTGCAGGGAAAGTGTCACTGGCGGAGTCTGACTGAGTCTGAGTTCGGGGCTTGGGCGGTCCGAAAATACCCAATTCGCAGAGAAATGTCGAGCGTGTGTCAATAACACGGCATCTACAACTCCTTTACGAACGACAAGCCTCTATTTTGGTGATAGGGAGTTTCCGCTATAGAGCCCCCCGATCTTGTCCTTCATAATGATTTACTTATGCAATTCAGGGTCCGACATATTCGGATCGTTATATTTCTCATGAGCCAAAACCGCGAACCGATTGACACTTATTTACTGCGCGTTCTTCACACCCTGTTGATCGAGCGCAGTGTGACGCGTGCGGCCGTCAAACTGAACCAGTCGCAGCCGGCGATCAGCGCGGCGCTGCGGCGCTTGCGCGACATCACCGGCGACCCGCTGCTGGTGCGCGGCAAATCGGGCATGGTGCCCACCGAATACGGACAGTCGCTGCTGGAGCCGACGCAGAACGCGTTGCGTGAAATCGAGCGCATCACCGTGCAGCAATCGAATTTCGATCCGGCCACAACGGTGCGCACCTTCCGCATCGGCTCGCCCGACTATCTCAATACGCTCTTCGTGCCCACGGTCGTCGAACGCTTCCGCCAGCAGGCCCCCAACGCGCAACTCGAACTGCATTCGCTCGGCCCGGCCTTCGATTACGAGCATGCGCTAGAAGACGGCAAGGTCGATATCGTCATTGGCAACTGGCCCGAACCGCCCGAGCAGCTCCACCTCTCGAATCTTTTCGTCGACCAGATCGTGTGTCTGGTGCGCAATACGCATCCGTATGCGAAACGCGGCCTCACGCTGGACCAATATCTCGGTAGCCCGCATCTCGCACCGACGCCCTATTCCGTCGCGCAACGGGGCGCCATCGATATGCATCTCGCGCGCGAGCGTCTCAAGCGCAATGTGGTCGTCACGATCCCGTACTTCAATCTGGCGCCGTACGTGCTGCTCAAATCGGATCTGATCTTTACGACGACGCGGTTGTTCGCCGACCATTACGCGGAATTCCTGCCGCTCACCGTGCTGGAGACGCCCATCGACTTCCCGCCGATGCAGTATTACCAACTCTGGCACGAGCGTACGCACTACTCGGACGAGGTACGCTGGCTGCGTAGCGTCATTTCCGACGCGACGCGTACACTACTCGAATCGCGTACGCAGCCGTAATTCGTTGATGCCTTTCTGGGTTGCACACCGGTTTTTACCGACGGAGCGGCCCCCACCGCTCCGCCGAACCGCACAGCAGCGTTCCTCATGCACAGGAACGCCCCCCGACTTCCCGTTTACCCATCGCCACGTGAAGGCCGGTTCACCCGAATCCTGAGATTGGGGTGAACCGGCCCTCAAGCCCCCTGCCATGAACAGAGGGCCGGTGTGGCAACGCCTTATCGGGAAGCCTCGGCCAGTTGCCGCGCCAGCGCGTTGTGACGCGTGACGAGCGACGGCAGATCAAGCGTCGCCAGACGCCCTTCGCGCACCACCACCCGTCCGTTCACCACGCTGTACGCAGCTTGTCCAGGATTACAGAAGACCAGCGCCGCCACCGGGTCATGCAGGCCACCGGCCATGCCGACGCCACGCGTGTCGAACGCCACGAAGTCCGCCGCCATGCCCGCGGCGAGCACGCCGATATCGTCACGGCCGAGCACGCGTGCGCCGCCCACCGTGGCGATTTCCAACGCCTCGCGCGCGGTCATCGCATTCGGGCCGAATCCCACGCGTTGGAGCAACAATGCCTGACGCACTTCGTTGATCATGCTGGCCGCGTCGTTCGATGCCGAGCCGTCCACGCCCAGCCCGACGGGCACGCCGGCGTCGCGCATCCGGCGAATCGGCGCGATGCCGGACGCGAGCCGCATGTTCGAGCACGGGCAATGCGCCACGCCCGTGCCGGTTTTCGCGAAGAGCGCGATACCCGCTTCGTCGAGCTGCACGCAGTGTGCATGCCACACATCGTGACCGACCCAACCCAGATCCTGGGCGTACTCGGCCGGCGTCATGCCGAACTTCTCCCGGCTGTAGGCAATGTCGTTGACGTTCTCCGCCAGATGGGTGTGCAGCGACACGCCGAAGTGACGCGCCATTGTCGCCGACTCGCGCATCAGATCGCGGCTCACGGAGAACGGCGAGCACGGCGCGACGACCACGCGCAACATCGCATAGCGGCCTTCGTCGTGATACGTCTCGATGAGGCGCCGGGTGTCCTTGAGAATGTCGTCCTCGCGCTCGACCACACGATCGGGCGGCAGGCCGCCCTGACTCTGCCCAACGCTCATGCTGCCCCGGCTCGCATGGAAGCGCATGCCGATCTCCGCCGCGGCCTCGATGCTGTCGTCGAGCTTGCAGCCGTTCGGATAGATGTAGAGATGGTCGCTCGACGTAGTGCAGCCCGAGAGCAGTAACTCGGCCATCGCCGTCTGCGTGGAGACGCGAATCATCTCCGGCGTGAGATTGGCCCACACCGGGTACAGGTTTGTCAGCCAGTTGAACAGTTCGCCGTCCTGCGCGGCCGGAATGGCACGCGTGAGGCTCTGGTACATGTGATGGTGCGTATTGACCAGACCGGGGATGACGACATGCCCGGCGAGGTTCAGCACTTCGTCGGCCGTATCGGGCAGCGTGTCGCTGGTGCCGACGGCCACGATCCGGTTGTCCTCGACGTACAGCCCGCCGCGGGCAATCTCGCGGCGGCCAGCGTCCATCGTCACGAGCACTTCGGCATTCTTGACGAGCAGCGTTTTCATCAGTGCGCCTCCAGCCCGATACCTGTGCCGTTCTTCTCGTCGTGGCCGTTTCCGTTGGCCAGCGGCGCCTTGAAGCCATTGAAGTAAGCGTTCAGAATCACGGCCGACAGCGTGGCGAGCAGAATCCCGCTGTGCAGCAACGGAGCAAGTTGTTCCGGCATCTTCGCGAAGAACTTGTTCGACGCCACCGGGATCATCGCCATCCCGATACTGATGGCAACGATATACAGGTTGTAGCGGTTATCCGTGTAGTCGACCTTGGACAGGATCTTGATGCCCGTGGCGAGCACCATGCCGAACATGACCACACCGGCGCCGCCCAGCACGAATTGCGGAATCGACGCGACCACCACCGACATTTTCGGAATCAGGCCAAACACAAGCAGGATCACGCCGGCCGACGCACACACCCAGCGGCTTTTCACGCCCGTCACGCCAACCAGACCGATGTTCTGCGAGAACGAGGTATGCGGGAAGGTGTTGAACAGCCCGCCGATCACCGTCGCCACGCCGTCGACACGCAGCCCCGCCACCAGCGCCTTCTCATCGACCGGCTTGCCGACGATCTCGCCGAGCGCCAGAAACATGCCCGTCGACTCGATGAAGGTAATCAGAATCACGATGGTGAGCGTGACGATCGCCCACGGATCGAACACCGGCATGCCGAAATGGAACGGCAGCACGACGTCGAACCACTTCACCTGATCGAGACCGTCGAAGTTCACTTTGTGCAGCATCAATGCGATAACGAAGCCGAAGAGAATGCCGAGCAACACGGCGATATTCGAGAAGAAGCCCTTCACGAAACGCGTGATCAGCAAAATGAAGATGAGCACCGCAAACGATACGCCCAGGTAGACCGGATCGCCGTAATCGGGGTTGCCCACACCACCGGCCGCCCAATTGATGCCCACGCCGATAATCGTCAGGCCAATGGAGGTAATCACGATGCCGGTGACGATGGGCGGGAAGAATCGTAAAAGTTTGCCGACAAGCGGCGCGATCAGCGTGCCGATGATGCCCGAGGCGATGGTCGCCCCGAAGATCCCGGGCAGCCCCAGCGACGGATTGGTGCCAATCGCGAGCATCGGTCCAACGGCCGCGAAGGTCACGGCCATGATGACCGGCATGCGAATCCCGAAGCGGCCCACGCCAACGCTCTGAATCAGCGTGGCGATACCGCAGCACATCAGATCCGCGGAAATCAGGAAGGCAATCTGATCCTTGGGCAAACCGAGGGCGCCGCCGATGATGAGCGGCACGGCGACTGCCCCCGCGTACATCACCAGAACATGTTGCAGGCCCAGCATGAACAGTTTTCCGATCGGCAGTCGCTCGTCGACCGGATCTACGGCATTGGTTGTCACACTCATTGCGTCTCCGTCCCTCGCGGGGCTGTTGTCTATTTTTAGGGTGACTCAATGGTGCAGGTCGACGCCTTTTGCGGCAAGACCATCAGGGCCTATAGTGTTTTTTTCAGGGAACGTATGCATGAATGCTTATGATGCATGCCGGGTTTTCCCCAAGAATGCACGTAACCATTGGACTTTCCGGACGAGTCGACTCGCGCTGCGATAACGCTTCATACGTACCACGTTATAGCCCGGATAACGCAAACGCATAGTGGTCCCCAAAACCCCGAACACGGTGCATGCTGCTCACGCTCAGCACCTCGACGTGCCCCGTTGATGTGCGTCATTTTTTTGTCTGGCGTGACACGGTATGTGCACGTTTTTATCTTTGTTATTGCGCCCGTTGCCCGGCCGCCATCTCCCTACAATGCACCCATCCATCACAGGAGACATCATGGGACGACTGACTACCCACGTACTTGATACATCGCACGGCAAGCCTGGCACGGGCATCCGTGTCGAGCTGTGGCGCGTGGACGGCGAACGCCGCTCGCTGCGCGACGTGCAAACGAATGCCGACGGCCGTTGCGACAAGCCTCTGCTCGAAGGCGACGAGTTCGTCGCGGGCGAATACGAACTGGTGTTCCACGCGGGCGACTACTTTGCCGCCCAGGGCGTGGAGGTGCCAACGCCGCGCTTCGTCGATCGCGTTGTGCTGCGCTTCGGCATTGCCGAGCCCGCCCAGCATTACCACGTGCCCCTTCTGGTGTCGCCGTGGAGCTTTTCCACGTATCGCGGCAGCTAAATCGCGAGCGTGAATGTCAGGCAGTTGAGGAGAACATAAGATGGAAGCGTTTATTACCGACTGGGTCAATCTGTTGCTGCGCTGGCTGCATGTGGTGGCGGCCATTGCGTGGATTGGCGAGTCGTTCTATTTCGTGATGCTGGACAACGGTCTGAAGCCGCCCAAGGCTGCCGAAGACAAACAGAAAGGCGTGTACGGCGAGATGTGGTCGGTGCATGGCGGTGGTTTCTACCACGCGCAGAAGTACCTGAACTCGCCGCCGCAGATGCCGGAAGCGCTGCACTGGTCGAAGTGGAAGTCGTACACCACGTGGCTCTCGGGCTTCGCGCTGTTCTGCGTGCTGTATCTGCTGCAACCGCAGACGTATCTGATCGACAAGAACGTGATGGATCTGCAACCGGGCCAGGCCGTGGGCCTCGCGGTGGCATTCCTGATCGGCGGCTGGTTCGTCTATGACTTCATGTGCCGCTTGCTGGGCAAGAACGAGCGCGTGCTGGGTATCGCCGTCGCCCTGTTCGTGGTGGCCGCCACGTACGCCACGACGCACATCTTTGCCGGTCGTGCCGCGTATCTGATCGTGGGCGCGATGATGGCCACGTCGATGTCCGCCAACGTGTTTTTCTGGATCATTCCGGGTCAGCGCAAGAGCGTGGACGCCCTCGCGAAGGGCGAAGTGCCGAACCCGATCTGGGGCAAGCTCGGTAAGCAGCGCTCGGTGCACAACACGTATTTCACGCTGCCGGTCGTGTTCATCATGATCAGCAACCACTATGCGTTCACGTACAGCAACCCGTATAACTGGGTGATCCTCACGATCATCATGGCCGCAGGGGCAATGATTCGTCAGTTCTTCGTGCTGCGTCACGCAGGCAAGAATCTGTACGCCCTGCCGATCGCCGGCGCCGCACTGCTCGCAGGCGTTGCCGTGTTCGCCGCACCGCGCCCCGCCCCGGCGCCGGCCGCCGGCGCTCACGGTGAAACCGCCGCCCCGGCCGTGAAGCTCTCGGAGATTGCGCCGATCCTCACGCAACGCTGCGCGACCTGCCACTCGGCCAAGCCGACCATGATGGGCAGTGCACCGGCAGGCGTGATGCTCGACACGCCCGCGGAGATCTCTCAGAACGCACAACGGATCTATCAGCAATCCGTGGCGCTCAAGTCAATGCCGCTGGGTAACGTGACGCAGATGACCGACGAGGAACGCCAGAAGATCGCCGCCTGGTTCAACGGCGGCGCACAACAATAACGGCGACGCCTGTCTTTCTTGCTGGACCCATGTTGGGGCGCTTCTGCGCCCCTTTTTTGCGCGACGGCTGATGACATCAGACGACGTTTCGGCCCGTCGCGCGGCGTTCGCCGTGGGCTACGAAAGCGTGCAGCAGTTCACTCGCGAACACCGCCGAATGTTCGGTTTGCCCTCGGGCAAGGACACCGAAACCGCCATTGGGGAACTTCGGCATAGGTACGCAGGTCTGTACTACGCGCCCGGCAGTCCGGGCGTGACGTTTTGTCAGGACGGCATCCGCCCAACCTTCCCATGACGTTCAACTACCGGCGCGATGCCTTTCCACGGCAGGCCCGTCACGCAAACAACACCATGAACTTCCTCGTCTTCTCCGCTTCGCGGCAAGGCGTCGTCTGGGTGCATCTGCATCAGGCGATGTTCCCTCCGTCCGATCTGTCTGCCTGACAACGTCTCTCGCGCACTGATGCTGCGCGTGATGTGTCGGGCGGGACGGGTGCGCCATCGCTTGCGCGCGCCCGATCAATCTCCCATTCGTAAGTTTTCGATGTGCAAGCCACGGTGAGCTGCGTCCCGACACGACGCGGCGATATGTCATCGGGGGGACCATGTCTCATTCCACTTTCTGCCAATCCACGCAGGGCGTCAGGACGTCGCTGCTCAAACAATTCACTTCACTCGCAATCCCGACCATTCTTTCCGGTTGGGTGTACACCGTCTACACGCTGATCGACGGGATCTTCATCGGCCGATACGCCGGCGAACAGGCCTTGGCCGCGCTCAACCTCGTTGTGCCGCTGTTGTACGTGCCTTACGCGTTCAGCGTGATGGCGGGGGTGGGCGGCGCCACGCTCATTGCCCGTCTGCTTGGCGAGGGACGGGAGGCCGAAGCGCGTCGTGCGTTCTCGCAGGTGCTTTGGATCATGCTCGCCTTCAGCATTGTGATGAGTGCCGGCGTGCTGGGCTTGCGCCACGAAATCGCCGCCGCGCTCGGTGCAGAGGGTCCGATCACGCAAGACGTGGTGGACTATCTGTCGGGCTGGGGCTGGTTCGTGCTCTTCTCCAACGGTCTTTATGCGCTGGAGCTTTTCCTGCGCGTGGAAGGTGCACCGGCCGCGCGCTTCGGCCTGTACGCGATGTTCATGGGTGCGCTCGCCAACGTGGGACTGGACTATTGGTTCATCGCCGTGAAGGGAATGGGCATGTACGGCGCCGCTCTCGCCACGGGCTTGTCGATGATGGTCTCCAGCAGCGTGATGCTCGCGTATCACTTCGTGCTGGCCAGACACGTGGTGCCCGCATGGCGCGCGTTCGGCAAGGGCGAGGTCCACGTCTGGCGTGCGATGTACAACGGCGCGTCGGAGTTTCTCGGAGCGATCGCGCCGGCGGTGACGGTATTCGCGTTCAACCGCGTAATTCTGTCGAACTTCGGTGAAACCGGGCTGGCGGCCTACGCCATTCTGGAGTACATGACACTCGGCGCCTCGGTCACGATGGTCGCGCTGGTGCAAAGTATGCAGCCGATGATCAGCTTCTATCGTGGCGCGCGTGACCTGAAGGCGCTGCGCGAGTCGTTCCGGCTGGGCGCGATTGCAGTGACGGGCTTCTCGGTGCTGGTGGCTGTTGCGATGGCAACGCTGGCTCGTCCACTCACGTTCCTGTTCCTGCCTGCGGGCATTCAGGCGTGGTCGATTCTCGAGCACGCCGTGCTCTGGTACGCGCTGGCGTTTCTGCCGGCCGCCGGAAATCTGATCGTGGCGGGTTTTCTGACCGCCGTGGAAGCGCCGGGCCCGTCGGCAGCCATCGCGATGCTGCGAAGCTGGGTAGTGTTGCTGGGCATTCTGTGGTTGCTCAACGTCTGGCTCGGCGGCGCGGCCATCTGGTACACGCTGCTGATTACCGAAGTGCTGACGCTGGCGATCAGCGCATGGCTGTACTGGCGGAGTCACCGCAGCGAAGCGTTGCTGGCACCGGCAACGTCTGGCTAACGCGCAGGCGCAACGCAAAACGGCGTGACTTCGTAGTCACGCCGTTTTTTCATTGTGACGCTGCGAAAGCTCAGCTCGGCATCTTCAGCGAGAAGGTTTGCGCGAGCGACTGGACGTTGGCCTCGTCATCGGCACCGGGCGCGCCGTCGGGCGGCGTGGCACGCGGCGGCGGCAAGGCGGACACGCCAACGTCGCCGGCGGCCCATTGCGGCTCGGGCAGTTCGTCGAACACCTGACGCAGTCGCGAGCCCCACGTGTCGTGAATCATCTTGTAGTAGACGTTTTCGTCGTCGAGCGACGCGAAACGCGTTACGCGCAGGCTGTCTTCTTCGTAGACGAGCAGATCGAGCGGCAGCCCCACGGAGACGTTGGAGCGCAGCGTGGAGTCCATGGAGATGAGCGCGCATTTGGCCCCATCGTCGAGCGATGTGGCGGGCGTGACGAGCCTGTCGATGATGGGCTTGCCGTATTTGGACTCGCCGATCTGGAAGTACGGATTGACGGACGACGCTTCGATGAAGTTACCCGCCGAGTAGAGTTGGAACAGGCGACTCGGCGTGCCGGCGATTTGTCCGCCGAGCAGGAAGCTGCAGTTGAAGTCGACGCCGAAGGCTTCGAGCGCCTTGGCGTCGCGCGCGTAGACATCGCGAATGGCCTGGCCCACAACGCGCGCAACGTCGCTCATGGTCTTGGCGGTCCACAGGGTGTCGGTATCGCGCGCTTCGACGAGTTGCTGGCGCACGGCCTGCGTAAGCGCGAGGTTACCCGCGGAGAGCAGCACGAGCACGCGCTCGCCCGGACGCTCGAAGACGAGCATCTTGCGAAAGGTGCTGACGTGGTCGACACCCGCATTGGTACGGGTATCGGAGAGAAAGACGAGCCCGGCATCGAGCTTCATGGCCACGCAATACGTCATGTCGTTCCTGTCTTGCCAAACGAGGCACTCAGCCTCGTCATGTTGAAATCTATTGTTGTTGATCGGGCGACACGGTCTCGACGGTCACGGACACGTGCAGCGCTTCGGTCGCCCCGCCGCTGCGCATGCCTCTGACGGGCGCCGCGGACTCGTAATCGCGCCCCACGGCCAGCCGGCAGTAGTTGCCACTGGCGAAGCACGCATGGGTGACGTCGACGCTGACCCACCCTGCTCCCGCCACCCAGACGTCGACCCACGCGTGGCTGGCCGCGTGCGGCACGTCGCCCGGATCGATGTATCCGCTAACGTACCTTGCAGGCACGCCCCGCGCCCGGCACACGGCGAGCATGAGGTGAGCATGGTCCTGGCAGACGCCCCGCCCCAGCGCCAACGCCTGTGCGGCGGTGCTGGTGACGGCGGTAATGCCAGACTCGTAGTCGACGTTTTCGCAGATGGACGCGGCGAGCGCGAGCAGTTCGCCCGGCGTGGTCACGCCAGCGGCGGCGGCCAGTGCGTCGATGCCGTCGCTGCGTCCGGTCAGCGGTGTGGGGCTGGCGAAGGATAACACTGGGACGGCGTGGCTCGTCTCCCCGAGCTTGCCGTCGACGAGCGGCACGGTTTCGATTTCGCCCTCGGCGAGCAGATGGATTTCGTTGTGCGGCTGGTGCAGCACGAGGGTGTGCATGTCGTTTCCGTAGGCGTCGCGCGCGGGCGTGAGTTTGCCCGGCGCACTGAGCCGCCAATGTACGACGCGCTGCACTTGGGACGCCGCGGGCGTGAGCCGGAGCTGCTGAATGGTGTAGCGCACCGGCGTGTCGTAGCGGTAGGTGGTGTCGTGGCGGATGGTGAGGCGCATGGCGTCAGGCGGCGAGCGGGATCAGGAATGTCTGGCTGATCTTGTTGCCGAGCACGGACACTCGCTCGAGAAACTCGGTCAGGACGGGGTGCAAGCCTTGTTGCTGGATTTGCTGGATGTCGGTGTATTTGAGTTCGGACTGGAGTTTCCCGGCGTATCGTTCAACGTCGCCGGACTGGGCATTGGAGAGTGTGGCGAGGTTTTCGCACACACCCGTGAGCGACGCGAGCAATGAGCGCGGCATATGGGCGTTGAGCATGAGCAGTTCGACGACGCGCTCGGGGGTGATGACGTCCCGGTAAACTTTCCGGTAAATCTCGAACCCGGACACGCTGCGCAGCACGGCGGACCAGTAGTAGAAGTCTGTCGGATGCGAGGGGTCCGGCCCGGCTTTGTGCGCGGCTTCGTGAAAGCGCACGTCGAGGATACGCGCGGTGTTGTCGGCGCGCTCAAGGAAGAGGCCGAGACGGGTGAAGTAGAAGGCATCGTCCTGAAACAAGGTGCCGAAGCTCACGCCGCGCGAGAGGTGGGAGCGCACTTTGACCCACTCGAACAGATGAGCGGGGTCGCGCTCGAGCAGGTCGAGCATGCGAGGGAATTCGAGCCAGGTGCTGTTGACGGTCTCCCACAGTTCGGTGGTCAATGTGCCCCGCACGGCGCGGGCGTTTTCTCGCGCGGCCGCCAGGCAGCAGGCGATGCTGGACGGGTTGTCCCGGTCGCGCACAACGAAGTCGAGCACGTTGGCCCGTGTGGCGCGCGCATGTTTTCGATTGAAGGCGGGTTCGAGCTCGGAGATGCGCAAGGTGGCGCGCCATCCGGCTTCGTTG
Organism: Pandoraea sp. NPDC087047; assembly: GCF_044745225.1. Taxonomy (NCBI): domain Bacteria; kingdom Pseudomonadati; phylum Pseudomonadota; class Betaproteobacteria; order Burkholderiales; family Burkholderiaceae; genus Pandoraea; species Pandoraea sp. NPDC087047. The sequence goes on along the minus strand of NZ_JBIUZU010000001.1, from coordinate 2,679 downwards.
TCGATGCCACCCGCGAGCGCATGCGCAATATCGGTGTCGTCTTCGTCGTCGATGGGGTCTTGCGGGAGCAGCAGGTTTTGCAGGTTGACGTCGAGCAGGCGCGCAGTATTCTCGGCCCGCTCCATGTAGCGAGCCATCCAGAATAAGTGGTCGGCGGTACGGCTGAGCATGATCTCTTCCCGATAGGTTGTCTGTTATCTCTGACTAGCGCCGCTTATTTCTCCAGAACCCAGGTGTCTTTGGTCCCCCCGCCCTGCGAGGAGTTGACGACGAGCGATCCCTCGGTGAGCGCCACGCGGGTGAGGCCTCCCGGCACCATGGTCACACCTTTGCCGGACGACAGGACGAAGGGTCTCAGGTCGATGTGGCGTGGCGCAATACCCGCTTCAACGAAGGTGGGACACGCGGACAAGGCTAAGGTGGGCTGGGCGATGTAGCCGTCTGGCTTGGCAATGAGCCGCTGCCGGAAGGCTTCGATCTCGGCCTTGGTGGACGCAGGCCCAACGAGCATGCCGTAGCCGCCCGCCCCGTGAACTTCTTTGACGACAAGCTCGCCGAGGTTGTCGAGGGTGTACGCCAGTTCGTCCGGCCGGCGGCACTGGTAGGTCGGCACGTTGTTGAGGATGGGCTTCTCCCCAAGGTAGAACTCGATCATGTCGGGCACGAAGGGGTAGATGGATTTGTCATCGGCCACGCCGGTGCCGATGGCATTGGCCAAAGTGACGCGTCCCGCCCGGTACACGCTCAGCAAGCCGGGCACCCCGAGGGTGGAGTCGGCACGGAATGCAAGCGGGTCAAGGAAGTCGTCGTCGATTCGACGATAGATGACGTCGACTCGCTTGGGACCGTTGGTGGTCCGCATGTAGACGAGGTTGTCTTCTACGAAGAGGTCTTGGCCTTCGACGAGTTCAATGCCCATCTGTTGAGCCAGAAAGGCATGCTCGAAGTAGGCGGAGTTGTATATGCCCGGGGTCATGACAACGACGGTGGGATCGTCAACGCCAATGGGCGCCACTGCGCGCAGGTGGTCCAGCAACAGATCCGGGTAATGCTCTACAGGCGCGATTCGGTTTCTCGCGAACAACTCTGGAAATAACCGCATCATCATTTTGCGGTTCTCCAACATGTATGACACCCCGGACGGCACTCTCAGATTGTCCTCAAGCACGTAGAACACGCCGTCGTCGCCGGTTCCCGCTCTCACAACGTCCACCCCCGCAATATGGGAGTAGATGTCGCCCGGAACGTCGACGCCCTGCATCTCAGGACGATATTGCGCATTCTTCAACACCTGCTCAGCCGGAATGACACCCGCGCGCAAGATGTTCTGCTCATGGTAGACGTCGTGTATGAACCGGTTCAACGCCTCTACACGCTGACGCAACCCAGTCTGCAAGGTCTGCCACTCATGCGCCGGGATGATTCTTGGAATCAGGTCGAAGGGGATGAGACGCTCGGTGCCCGCCTCGTTTCCATAAACAGCAAATGTGATCCCCACGCGCCGGAACGCCAGATCGGCCTCGGCTCGCTTGTGGTGCAAGACATCGTCCGGCTGACATTTGAGCCAATCGTCAAACCGCCGATAGTGCGCGCGCGTCGCACCCGTGATGCTCGCCATTTCGTTATAGCTCTCGACCATACGCTTCTCCGCAGATTGCCGTGTCGAGATCGAGCAATATCCATGCCCGAGCTGTTTTTCACCCTTTTGACTCCCCTCACGCACGCTTTCGGTGCCACCCTCCTCCGTTACCGCACCACGCAGGGGATTCCGGAAGTATAGGAGTTGGTTTTCCCCTCAGTCGAGTGTGTTTACCCCTCTGGTTTTACCCCTCTGGTTTGTTTTCTTTTCTGATGCCTCTGGCTCCCCCCCCCCCTTGAAACCTCCCCCCTGACGGACCGGAGCCCCTTTCCGCCGCTCAGACATAAACCCAACTCGCCGCAGAAAGGGGCCCCGGTCCGTCTCCCTCCTCTCCCCCAGTCCCTCAACCGACACCGCCCGCTTCCCACCCCCTATCCCACCCCCACGTCCCGTCGACACCGCTCTCATCCAGCGCCATCGCGACGCCACAGCCGCCCCGCACGTGCTCCGCAACTGCTGCGGGACGGCCGTGCCGTCGCCCACACGCCTCCTGTCCCTCCCCCCGCCTCACCCCCCATCTTCCACACGCTTACTTCGTTTTCTCCCCCCCCAATGCAAAACGCCGAGCGTCTGCCCGGCGTCTCCGCTTTTTCTCTCGGTATTTCTCTGCCTACGCTGCCTTCTGTGCCAGCCGCACTGCGTCCAACCCCGCCTGCGTCAATTCATACACGCCCGGCAAATCCTGCTCGTCACAGTTGTGACCCTCGCCACCCCGGTCGACGACCACGAAGTCGCTCACCTCATCCAACGCCAACAACGGATGATGCCACACGCCTCTCGCGTAGTTCACGCCCTGCCAGCCATCGGAGACGAAGGCCCGCATCTTCCCAACGTCCAACTCGCCCGCCGGCGCCACAACCACCAGATACGGCGTGCTCTTCAACGGAATGAACGCCTGACTGCCCAACGGGTGACGCTCCAGCATCGTCACCTCGTACGGCAACACTCTGGGCTGACCCCGGAATACGTTGACCAACGTGCGGCCACCCTCCGGACCCAAATCGACTGTCGCCAGATCGTGAAACCGCTCGGTCGTCCCA